>NKIK01000002.1 GCA_002256115.1 Burkholderiales bacterium PBB3 | reverse complement strand
GCCCGCATCTTCCCCATGTTGCCCGAGCGCTTGTCGACCGACCTGACATCGCTTAACCCCCACCAGGATCGCCTGGCCATGGTGACCGAGATGGTGTTCAACCCCGATGCCTCATTGGCTGGCTCCACCATCTACCGGGCCAAAGTGCGCAACCAGGCCAAGCTGGCCTATGACGCCGTCAGCGCCTGGCTCAATGGCACGGGCGAGCTGCCCGTAGCGGCAGCCGCCGTGCCGGGTATGGACGCGCAACTGCGCACGCAAGACTCTGTGGCCCAGCAACTGCGCGTGCGCCGCAAGGGCGAAGGCTCACTGGAGTTTGAAAGCTTTCAGCCGCGCGTGGTGTTTGATGGCGAGCGCGTGTCTGACATCCGCCTGCAAGACCACAACCGCGCCCGCCAATTGATTGAAGAAGTGATGATTGCCACCAACACCTGTACCGCGCGCTACCTGGCGGCGCAGGGCGTGGCCTCATTGCGGCGCGTGGTGCGCTCTCCTGAGCGCTGGCTGCGCATTGTGGCGGTGGCCCAAGAATATGGCGAGGTCTTGCCCGACACGCCCGATTCCAAAGCATTGGAAAACTTCCTGGCCAAGCGCCGCCGGGCCGACCCGCTGCGCTTTGCGGATTTGTCGCTGGTCATCGTCAAACTGATGGGCCGGGGCGAATATGCGCTGGAATCCCCTGGCGGCCCGCCGGTGGGGCACTTTGGCCTGGCGGTGACGGACTACACCCACTCCACCGCGCCCAACCGGCGCTATCCCGACCTGATCACCGCGCGCCTGCTGAAGGCCACGCTGGCCCACAGGCCCTCACCCTATTCGAATGCCGAGCTGGCCACGCTGGCCCTGCACTGCACGCGCCAGGAAGATGCGGCGCAAAAGGTGGAGCGCCAGATGCGCAAGTCCGAGGCCGCGCTGCTGCTGGAATCCCGCATTGGCCAACACTTTGATGCCATCGTTATCGGCAACGCCGCCAATGGCGTGTGGATCCGCCTGCTGAACCCACCCGCCGAGGGCAAATTGCTCAGGGGCGCGAGGCCACTCCAGGTGGGCGACAAAGTGCGCGTGAAGCTGGTGGCCACCAATGTGGAGCGCGGGTTTATTGACTTTGAGGGCGGGGAGTAAAACCTCAGGCCAAACCAGCTGACTGTTTGGCGTGCAGCTTGGCGGCAATGTATTCGCCGTGGGTCACGTGCAGCAAGCCAGCCACTTTGCTGATGACATGGTTCTCGTGGGCGTCCAGGTTGGCATCTGCATAGGCCACCTGCCACATCAGCTCCACCACCAAAATTTTCTGTGCCTGGGTGAAGTGATCGTTCATGGCGCTGGTGTAGCGAAAGTAGTCGTTGCTGCCCTTGGCCGCGCTATCCGCCTGGGCCATCAACTGCTGCATTTCGTCGTCGGTCAGCGCAAACTTGCTGCGCAGTGCCGCCACAACGGCAGTGCGCTCCACGTCGCCCACATTGGCATCGGCACGCATCACTTCCACCAGCAGCACCGCCGTGGCCAGCTGCAGGCTGTGCGCATCCGAGACGGACGCCGCACGGTCCTCGGTCAGGTTGAAAACTTGGGTCAACAGACTTTTTAGAGAATTCAGCATGCGCCAGATTGTGCCTTGCCGTCACACAACCTGTGCACGATCACCCTCAAGCCTGCCACACCCCAAACCCCGCCGAACGCAGGTCGATGCCGATCTCGATCTCCTTGTCCACCGCGTCTTCATAACGCATGGGGTTAAAGGCCTCGTACAGATCGGGAAGCAGGCGCAGGCCGTAGTGCTGCACATAGATGTTGGCCTGAATGCCAGCCTTGTGTTTGTCAAAGCGCACATCGGGGTCTAGCCCGGTCATGCCCACGTACACGCAGGGCTTGCCATCGGTGTAGTTGGGGTTGTTTTTGCGAAAGCGCGGCTCCAGCAGCACGTCTTTGGAGAGTTCAACCACGTAGACATGGTGGTGCTTGCGTCGGGGCATGAGAGGTTTATAGGCCGTGGAGAGTGCGGAAAATTCGGCTCTTGTATGTTCCAAGCCCGACCATGCGGACATGTTTCTAAACGGATTGCCAGTTGCTTTCCCCGATGTCCCGAAAGCGCTGGATGGTGCGGACTATGGCGGCACAGTCCAAGTTTTCTTCGTCCACTACCGCAGTCAAGCCAATGCCGTAGGCGTAATTGCGATGGGTCGTAAAACTCTCCCCCACGGGATTGGCATTGCTCGCGGCATATAGCGTTTCCAGCCGATCACATTCCTCCCGAAATGTTCGGCCTTCAAATTTCGCGTAATGAATCTTGGGCTGCGGTAGCAACTCCATGAGACGCGGCGCGCTGGGGCGTGCGCGAGGCACCGCTTTCCATTGCATGGAAAATTCTCGCTGCGATTCCTGGGGGCTTAGCTGCGCGTGCGCATGTTCAAACGCCCACTCACGCGCCTTGTCTTGCGCCACCATACGAGTCGTCAAAAATTCGGCGTTCCACAGCGTGCAGCGATCTGCGCCGATGAAGGTCAAATCGATCCAGTCGTGAATGCGCTGCGGATCGACAGGGTCAATCAGAAGATGATCCGTCCAGAAGCCATGTTGCGCATGCTCTTCGTCTGAACGCGCAATGCGCCAGCGAAGCTGCACCACCGCATCGCGTCGACGATGCAGGGACATATCTACGAAACGAGTATGCGAGTTGCGTGAGCGAAAGTGCACCGGCATGGCGAGGTTGGGGTTCGTTCGCTCAAAAGGACAGGTTCGCGCACGACCTTATGCGGCCTGACGCGCTCCACGTCGCGTCAAGTCAGGCTGCCCAGCCAGCAAGCCTGCCACAGAGATGTCTTCATCGAAGCGAACTGCTTTAGGCTGCAGCATGCAGATTGGCTAGTTCGTGCACCTTGGCCGGGGAAATCTCCAGGCCATTGGGCCAACACAACGCACCAGCATCAATGAAAAAGCGGGAGAAGTAGGTCTCGTCGCGCAACTTGTCGAGCAACGGGCCTGTGCGGCTTGCCAAGTAGGTGGCAGCATCGAACACACCTTGGGTGTGGTCGCTGAAGTCAAGCTCCAATTTGAAGGCTGCTATCTGGCGAACATTCAAAACTTTAATCACGGTCGGCTCCTTGAATTCGGTCTAACGGTTCGAACCTCTGGGCGCGCTGCCAATTGTCCTGCAACTCCGCCTGATGTACCAGACACCATTCTTTGACAATGGCAGCGACTTTGCGGGGGAGGCTGCCTTCGCTCACTTCACCCGTTGCGATGACGACGAGCGCTTCAAACCCCTGGTACTCCACATGAATATGCGGAGGCGGGTGGTCGTCGTGCCACATACGTACGACGATGCCGAAAAAGATGGCGAGGGTAGGCATAAGGCGAGTTTAACGGAGCAAGCTATTTATGTGTCAAATGTGCCATTCAGCCCGTGGATAGTGCGGAAGCAGCTACTAAAAATGTAGCAAATGCAAGGTGAAAACCTAGACCGAAGACCCGGCTCATTCAGATAGGCCAGCTCCTCCGCGCTGGAGCTGCATCCCAGAATCGCGTTGCGGTGGGGGTAGCGGCCAAAGCGGTCGATTATTGTCTTGTAGCGCAGCTCGAAGTCCAATTCGCCAACTATCTTGGACGGCTTGAGACACCGCCTCTGTTGCACTGATCAGGTCATTGACCAAGCGTTCGTCCACATCGAGCATGCCTTCGCACTCCCCTAGATTGCGTGTGTTGTGGCACTTGTCTAAGACGCGCCACTCAGATTTTCAAGTGCTGGGTGCATTGATTTGTTCCTCACTGCCGATCAGCCATATTTTGGGTTGTTGCCACACGCGGGACACAAAGGCATTGTCATTGCTCACGCGCTTGGCCCAGTCCGCTGGCGTGTACAGCGTTGGGTTGACCTTGCGGCCCAGCAACACAGTAGCGCTTTCCAGCGCGCCAAACACCTCGCCATAGCCCAGTGTGCTGCTGATGATCATGACGTCCACATCGCTCTGCGCGGTGTCTTGCTGCCGCGCTACCGAGCCGTAGATGAATGCTGCGTCAACTTGCGCCGCCAATGGCGCAAGCGCACCGCGCAGCACATCCGCCAATCCCATCGTCTTGAGCACCAAGCCGCGCAGCTCTGCAAATACCGCTGCACTGGCATTGGCCTGGTAGTGCTTCTGATTGCCTTGCTTGCTGACGGTGAGCAAGCCCGCCTCTGACAAACCCGCCAGTTCGCGTTGTACTGCGCCCGTGCCAGACTGCGCCAGCGCAATGACCTCATTGGCGTAGAAGCTGCGGTCTGGCGCGCCAAACAGAACGGCCAGCACCCTCTGACGCACCTTGGGGAAGAGGGCATCGGCCAATGAAGACGGATCGGGGAGGTTTGATGAAATACCCATATTGGGTTCGATAATACCCGATTTGGGTTTATTTGAGAAATCTAGGCCAAATCAAGGTTTTGGGCCGTGGATAGTGCGGGAGAAGCTACTAAAACTGTAGCAAATGCAAGGTGAAAGCCTAGAACGAAGACCCCGGCTCGCTCAGGAGAGCCAGCCGTCTGCGTTGCAGACCTGCCTTAAGTCGACGGCAGTGCTTCCAGTTGGCTCTTCAGCGCAGGCAATGCGGTCTGCACGGTATCCCACACCACTTCAAGGTTGATGTCGAAGTAGCCGTGGGCAATACGGTTACGCATGCCCCGCATGCTGCGCCAGGGGACTTGCTTGTGTTGTTCGGCAAAAGCAGGATGCTGATCCATCACTTTGGTGGCCGCCTCCCCCAAGACGATCAGGCTCATGACCACCGCTTGCTGGGTGCGCTTGTCTTGCTCAAAGTCGGCTTGGGCCATTCCCTCGGTGAACGATTGCGCGTCGGCAATGGCTTGCCGCATGTGGTCCAGATAGTCCGCCAGCCGATTCACGGTCATATGGGCTGGGCTTCCTGGGCGACGATGTCGCGGAACTTGATTGGCAGGTCTTTGAGGGTGAGCACATCCACCGATACGCCCAGCAATTCCTGCAACTCATCCTGCAGGCCACCTAGGTCGAACAGGGTGGTTCCGGGCAGCGTGTCTACCAACAGGTCCAGGTCGCTGCCATCCCGATCATCCCCGCGCATGGCGGAGCCAAACACCCTCGGATTGACCACGCGATAGCGCGCTGCGGCGAGGCAGACGGCATCACGGTGTTGGCGGAGGGCTTGAGAAGGGCGCATGGGCTGAAGTTTAACTGCGCAGGCTATTTATGTGTCAAATCGGCCTCTAGCCCGCGTGCAATATGCGCAATCAGCTACTAAAAACGTAGCAACTACAAGCCAAAGCCTAGAACGAAGACCCCGGCTCGCTCAAGAAAGCCAGCTCCTCCGCGCTGGAGGTGCGCCCCAGAATCGCATTGCGGTGGGGGCTGGTTTACCCCTTGGCCTTCTTGATGGTCTTGGAGGAGGCGGGCGTTTTGTCCATACTCCACTTGGCAGTAAACCCAATGCCGCGCTTTTCAGGCGTCGGGCGTTCCATCAGGCTTCGCAGTGCATCAATGATTTCAGCCAGCGAGTTGTCATGGTGGCCGACGCGCCGCTCCAGCTTGGCCAGTTGTTCTGCAAGCACCTTTTGGGATGACAGCAACTCGCGCAATTGCACGAAGGCACGCACCACGTAAACGCTCATCTCCACGGCACGTTTTGAGTTCAACACACTGGCTGCCATGATGGCGCCGTGTTCCGTGAATGCGTTGGGCAGCTTGCGCTTGCCGCCCCAACTTGAAGTCGCAAATTGCGACTTCAAGTCCGCGAACTCGGCGGGCGTCAGCTGGAACATAAAGTCGGCAGGAAAGCGATCCGCATTGCGCTTGACCTGCTCGTTCAGCCGTTTGGTATCTACTTCGTACAGATCGGCCAAGTCCGAATCCAGCAGAACCCGCTGGCCCCGGATCTCCACAATGCGCCCGCCTAGTGCCTGCGGCGTTATGTTGGCTTTGACCGCGCTTGTGGTCGGTTTTGGCGGTGTGGTCATCTTTGTACTTTGCTGGATTCGATGCTGAGCAGGAGTTCAGCGCCGCAGGCGATTTATGTGCCAAATCGGCCATTCAAGCCGTGGATAGTGCGGGAGCAGCTACTAAAACTGTAGCAAATGCAAGGTGAAAGCCTAGAACGAAGACCCCGGCTCGCTCAAGAAAACTAGCTCCTCCGTGCTGGAGGTGCGCCCCAGAATCGCGTTGCGGTGGGGGTAGCGGTCAAAGCGGTCGATGATGGCTTTGTGGGGCGGCTCGAAGCGCAGAACATCCAACCTAGCCCTAACCGAGTTCGTCCAGCAGGACTTGCACTGATTTGAGAAGAGCGGGAAGGGCGCTTTGGGCAATGTTCCACACCGTTCCCACTTTCACCGTGGCGTAGCCATGAATGAGTTGATTGCGGAATGCCACGATTTGAGGCAGGTCTGGGATGCGGGCCGCTATGGCTGCGTCGAACTTTGACAATTGGTTGAGTGCTTCGCCAATGACCTCAAATTTGCGCTCGACTGCTGCTTGCGCCATCGCGTTGCCGGCGTATGCGGCTGTGTCCATGCCACTCGTAAACGACTGAATCGCTAGTGCCGCCTCGCGCACATCCCACAAAAAGGCCCGTGGGTCAAGCTGCATAAACGGCTTCGCGGTTGCGGTTGATGCTGGCCAATACATAGGGGTTGCGCACGGCGCCTGGCTCTACGAGGTCCACGCCACGGCCCAACAAGGCTTCCAAGGCGGCCTTGGCACCAAAAATAGAGTCCAACCCTGGGCGTACGTCCGGAGCAAACTCAACCAAAAAGTCTGCATCGCTGCTCGCAGGGTCGAAGTCGTCGGCCCGCGCTGCCGATCCAAACACTTCCAAGCGCTGAATGCGGTAGCGCTGGCAGATGGCGGAGATACCAGAACGGTGTTGGGCAATGGCGGGGTGCATGTAAAGGAGTTTAACGGAGCAAGCCGTTTATGTGCCAAATCGGCCATTCAAGCCGTGGATAGTGCGGGAGCAGCTACTAAAACTGTAGCAAACCCAAGGTGAATGCCTAAAACGAAGACCCCGGCTCGCTCAAGAAAGCCAGCTCCTCCGCACTGGAGCTGCGCCCCAGAATCGCGTTGCGGTGGGGGTAGCGGCCAAAGCGGTCGATGATGGCTTTGTGGCGCAGTTCGAAGTCATAGTTGTATTCCAGCCCGGGCTGCGAAAACAGCGCCACCGCCTGCGCATGCATCAGCGCGGATTCGCTGTGCATGTAGGGCATGTAGGCAAACACGCGCTGCGCGACGGGCAGGCTGCGGTCCTGCGAACTTGCCACCAGCTCTTGCGCCAACACCAGCGCCAGCGCGTCCTGCGCAAAGGCTTGCTTTGTTGCGCGGTAGACGTTGCGCGAGAACTGGTCCAACACGATGATCTCCGCCAACCGCCCCTCAAGCGTTGCGCGCCACGCAAACAGTTCACACCGCGCAGCAGCCTCCAGCGTGTCGCCAAACCGTGCGCGGATGGCTTCGTCCAGCGCGGGGTCTTTGACGAAGTGCTGCTTGGGGGTTAGCTCTTCGAACCAGAAGTGGAGGATGGGTTGGGGTTGCATGCAGTGTCAGGCCTTAGATCAAGCGTTTATGCCCAGTACGGCAAATACTCTGCAAACTTTTTGCCTATGCCAGCATCTTTGCGTTTGATACGGCCCAGTGCAACGGCATCGCTAATCAAGTTTGTGATCTGGTTGCGGTGCTTTTCATGTAACTTGAAACGCTCCCGCACCGTTGTATTGGTTAAAGTGCTACTCGACAAGTACTGCAATACCGCGTGCTGGTAGCAAGCCTCAATGCGCTCTGTCTGCGACATTTCTGAGAACTTGCGCGGGGCATACAGCGTGACCCTAAATGAGTTTTCTTGCAGTGTGAAAACCAGTGGTGGCAAGCCGAACAACTCAATGGCGCCCACCACCTTCTGAAACCCGGTTCCCCGCTCCTCGCAGATCCGATAGCGCCTGAACGATGAGGCCAGTAGCTCATTGCGCGACTCCGGTGTAGTTCCAATCAAGCGATCTGGCCGCTTACCGGGGAGCAGTGTTCCTGGGTTGGTGATTTCGATGCGATCATCATAAATTTCCACCATCGGCCCCGCACCGGTAACCGTAAAGTCTTGGTGGATCAATGCATTGGCGATCAACTCCCGCAGGGCAATTTCTGGGTAAACACTGACCTCGGTGCGCAGCGATTGTTGGATGACCTCTGAGTGCGGAAGCGCTCGCTTCAAGTAGCCAATCAACCCCTCAAAACCCACGGCATAGCCCTTGTTGCCGGGAAGCTCGTCAATCGTGTCGACTTTGTTGGTGCCGCGATACCGGATAACACGAATGCGCTTTCTCTCCAGCGAGCCAAAGTCATCAAGCTTGCGAGCTGCCGCAATGGCACCAAAGTTGGTGATGTAGAAACCGCGACCATCTGCAACGGCCAAACCCTCGGCCAAGAGCCATTGGCTCAATTCTTCAGACTCACTGGGCAAGGGCCGCTCTAGTAGCTTGGCAATGGTGGCAACGTCTAACCGCGCCAGCACGTCGTCCAGCGATAGAAGTGTCGATGCCCGCAACTCTTCCCAGCGTGGCGTAGCGCTGTTGAGCATCAGTGCGCCAACCTCTTGCCGCGATGCCTTGCGCGTGGTTCCGCCAGAACGTACCCAAGACTCCTCGATCGTCTTACCCCGTCGATGCACGGGTTTTATCGCCTGCTCTGGCACGTGCACCAGCAATATGGGAACGCCCTTGAAATCCACCACCGCATGGTCTAGCGCCAATGGTGGCTCCACCGCATCGCGGCCTATGTTGGACAGGGTATTTGCAATTTGAGCCACTGCCTCTTGGTCAGTACCCACCAATTGGCCGGAATTTGCCACGCCAAACACAAGGCTACCGCCATTGGGGTGGTTGGCAAACGCCATCAAGTGTTCAGCCAGCCGGTCTTTGTGGTCTGAGAGCTTGGCCTTCCAGTCCAACTCATTGACCTCATGCGGCACCGGAGCCAGGCTTTGCTCAAGACTATGCAATACCGCAGCGATCCAGTACTTATCTGTCATGTGATAGTAAGTTGTTGATTTGTATGAATTTTTTCATGATTTCCGGATCCGTGTGTGATAAGAATACGCACATCAGGAGGTGCGGCATCAAGCGGTAGAAGGAAATGCTTGCCGCTTAGCCCCGTCCAAGGTCTGTCCTTGTTCGGTCTTCCATTCGATCCATCCATTCGCCGAACGGCCCAACACGGCAATAGCGGCCATGCTGGGGCTGGAGAAGAGGTGATCCCGTGTAAAAACGAATTGGTTTCCGCTTTGTTGCAGCACGCCATCGGTCACCAATTGCTGGCGAAAGCGTTCTTGTGAAGTGCCTTTGATCGATGCGACGATTTCGATTCTGGCGGTTGAGCCTTTATGCACCACAAAGCCTTCCGACGTGTACTCGCCCACGCCATTGGCTTCAGGCCCCTTGCAGTAAAAAAGCTCGGGTGCACTGATATTGCCATCAACACGGATAGCCGCACCCGTTAGCGGCTCAAAAATTGGCTGCCCCAGCGTTGCCAGTAGTGTGGCTGCGGTTTCGTGAATCTCATGGCAATCCGCCTCCAGCGGAGCGGGAGTATGCGGCCGCGCGCCGGTGTTGCCGTTCTCCAAGCTGTAGCGCCCGGCCTTGGTTGCGTCTGCAATAGCAAACCACTCCAGAAACAAGGCATGCGTTTGCGTCATGCTGTTGGTGAGCGATATGACCACCAATGCCCGGTTCCAAAAATCCTTGCCTTGGTTGTGTTGCACCAGCCGTGTGCCGACGTTGCCCGACTGGCCGATGTACGCGCGGGGCAAACCTGCCTCAGATAGCTCGCCCATCAAAAAGTACACACCCACCTGTTGCGCCTCAGGCATCTTGAGGAAATCTGCCAACTGACTGCGCGGCACTTCGATCACGCGAACTATGCGCGTTGTGATCTCGGCTACCCGTATGCCGCGCGGATCACCGGCGGGGAGGAATATTTGAATAGTTTGTGGGCGGGGCATTCGCTTTAGTGCGCAGGTTCAAATCAATCGTTCGCTTGCGCTCGGTGTAGCTACAGCAAGATCATTCTCTTTGCCTTCCATCAGGGCACGCAGTTCGTCTTTAAAAGGCAATATTGGGTCAAAAAGTCGGTGGTAAGCCGTCCCGACCGCACCTTGATAGAGTTCCACCGAAGGCCGGACATCACTATGTCCAGCAGCCAAAATGTGCGTAAGTGAAATGCCGGGATAGGGGTCAATGTAATAAATGTGTTTTATTCCGAGCTGGAACGCTTTTTTTGCGCACAGTTCACATGGACTGGCAGTTGTATACAGCTTTCCTCCAGCTATGCCCTGTCCACCTTGTTTTACTATCTGCAAAAATGCATTTTCTTCAGCGTGTAGGGATCTCGTATGAACTTGATTCTTCTCTTTGACCAAAGTGTTGTACTCGGTCTTGAAGCAGTACGCAGAACTTCTACCGCTGGCATCTATGAGTGAGTATCTTTTGTAGCTGGAAGTTACCTGATTTTTAAATTTTGTATCCCGGTTTTCATAGTCACTGAAAGCTTCTTTGTCGACGCCCGAAAGTAAATCAGTTGCACGTCGAAGTTGACAGGGAACCTGACCGCTTGGAACGTCATTCCATCCAACTGCCTTTACGGAATAATGTTCATCAGTTATCGCTGCGCCTACTTGCCTTGAGATACATCCAGAATTCGCGCGAGCTGCAAATGCGATTTGCATACATCGCTCGCCTTGAGTTGGTGTAACTAATCCGGGATGAAGTATCAAGGAAAAGTATTTGACAAGTTGTAGAGCGAGAAGGGATGTATCCACCTCTTGGGTTGGTGGTACGTATCCAGAATTCGTCAAATAGACATCTGCCTTTTCTAGGCAACTCTGTATATTTTGGGAGGTAAAAGCTTCGTATCCTGATAGTGGACCACCGCGCTCTGGATACTCCTTCGCATCCAATTCATCGATAACCTTGGCGCTGTAGTTCCTTCTGACTGAAAGCCTGGTTTTCCGATCTTCATCAGGTGAAGAAACTGCAAATACATAAAACGCAGCGAAACGTTCGCGGAAATAGAGCAATTCAAAAGGGTTTCTCAACGCATCCAATACGATATATGCTGGCTGATCTTTTGCGCCCTGAATGTGTCGTATCAAGTCTACCAATTGAGCGGTTCTGTGAGGCAGTTCGTAAAACTGATCGGGAATGTGGGCGTTGCTAAATGGGTTGCCAGATTTACGCAAGTTGTCTCCAACTTGCTGCAATATTTTTGTGGATTCTGCTTCCAATCCAATTCGAACTGTGTTGAAGAATGTTTGAATTGGACCTCTCCACGATACTAAAAACGCTTCTTTGGAAGCCACGTCGGAAGATGGTTTATTCAGCGCTTCACGCACGGCCAGCCACGCCGAATTCGCAGGTTTCCAACTTTCAATAAATTCGTCCAATCGGTTGCTTTTGCTGATTAGATTTGCTTGGCCGAAGAACTGTCTCAAAGCAGTCTCCTCACAATCAAGCAGAAAACTGAGGATTACGTTTGAAACGGTGATCGAAAAAAATGGTTTCCAATTGCGTTGAGCATAGTCTTTGACAATTCGATGTTTCCTGTCCTCTGCACTAGCTCCAACAAGCTTGTTTTCCGGAAGTTTCAGTTCATCGAAATTCATGCTCAGTAGCTTCGCTGTCTGCGAGCAACCACTACCAGTGCGTCCAGTGAGACCGATCAAGACGAACTTGCTACGACGTTTGAAGAGGCTATTTAGTCCATCAGCTACTTCCGGATTACTCATTTCTAGTCTCCCCTATATTTTATTTTTCGTGCTGAACACACATTCATTTGCTCTCTACTTCCCCCAGCTATCCTTCAACCCCACCGCCAAGTTAAACACCGGCTTGGAACCCGTGACATGGTCCACCCGATCCGCCACAAAGTACCCATGCCGTTCAAACTGGAACTTCTGGTCTGGCGCAGCATTGGCCAATGAAGGCTCAACAATCGCGGTCACCACTTTCAGGCTGTTGGGGTTCAGGCTCTCGATAAAGTCTTTGCCGCCCGCGTCGGGCTGTGCATCTAGGAACAGGCGGTCGTACATGCGGACTTCGGCGTTCACGCCGTTGGCCACACCGACCCAGGTGATGGCGGCTTTCACCTTCACCAAGTCGCTACCCGGCGTCCCGCTCTTGGTGTCGGGCACCACGGTGGCCAGCACTTCGGTGATGGTGCCGTTGGCATCCTTGGTGCAGCCGGTGCATTCGATCACATAGCCGCCCTTCAGGCGCACCTTGTTACCGGGGAACAAACGCTTGTAGCCCTTGGGGGGCACTTCTTCAAAGTCTTCGCGTTCGATCCACACTTCTTTGCCGATGGTGAAGTGGCGCGTGGGCGATTCCACACCTTCGGGCGGGTGGGGCAGGGCGGGCTGGGCGCAGGGCTCCAGGTGGCCGGCGCCCATCACTTCGTCCCAGTTGGTCAGCACCAGTTTCACGGGGTTGATGACGGCCATGCCGCGGTGGGCCTTGGCCTCCAGGTCTTCGCGCAGGCAGCCTTCCAGAGTGGAGTAATCAATCCAGCTATCGCTCTTGGTCACGCCAATGCGGTCGGCAAACATTTGCAGGCTCTCGGGCGTGTAGCCGCGGCGGCGCAGGCCCACGATGGTGGGCATGCGTGGGTCATCCCAGCCGCTCACTTTGTGGTCGTACACCAATTGCGCCAGCTTGCGCTTGCTGGTGATGACATACGTCAAGTTCAAGCGGGCAAACTCATACTGGCGCGGCGCGGGCGCAGCCAGCAGGCCGCCTTCGCTCAGGCGTTCCAGCAGCCAGTCGTAAAACGGGCGTTGGTCTTCAAACTCCAGCGTGCACAGGCTGTGGGTGATCTGCTCCAGCGCGTCCTCAATGGGGTGCGCGTAGGTGTACATCGGGTAGATGCACCAGGTGTCGCCGGTGTTGTGGTGAGTGGCGCGGCGGATGCGGTAGATGGCCGGGTCGCGCATATTGATGTTGGGGCTGGCCATGTCGATCTTGGCGCGCAGCACCATCGATCCGTCTTCGTGCTTGCCGTCGCGCATCTCGCGAAAGCGGGCCAGGTTTTCGGCAGGTGTGCGGCTGCGGAAGGGGCTGTCCACACCGGGCTTGCCAAAGTCGCCGCGGTTCACGCGCATTTGCTCTACGGTTTGCTCGTCCACATAGGCGTAGCCGGCTTCGATCAAATATTCCGCCGCGCGGTACATAAAGCCAAAGTAGTCGCTGGCCTGGTAGGCGGCTGCGTCGGGCGCGCCGTTCCAGTCAAAGCCCAGCCATTTCACCGCGTCGATGATGGAGTTGACGTATTCGGTGTCTTCCTTCTCAGGGTTGGTGTCGTCAAAGCGCAGGTGGCACACGCCGCCGTAGTCGCGCGCCAGGCCAAAGTTGATGCAGATGCTCTTGGCGTGGCCGATGTGCAGGTAGCCATTGGGCTCGGGCGGAAAGCGGGTGCGAATCTTGGCGGGGTCTGGCTGGCCAGCCGCATGGTGGGCGGCGTCGCCAGGGGTGCCGGCCCATTTGCGCTGGGCGTAGGTGCCTTTTTCCAGATCGGATTCGATGATCTGGCGCAGGAAGTTGCTGGTCTTGGGAGTTTCGGGGGTGTTGGAAGGGGATGCTGGGGTGTTGGCGCTCATGCCTACGATTTTAGGCGGCAAAACAAAGCTAAACAGCAGGCTAAAGGGCCTATTTGCGCCCAACTTCTGGGCGGATCACTCTAGCAACGTGGCGGCAAACGCGTTAATGGCATCTACATTGGGTGCCAGGCTGGTGAAGCGCTGGCCCTCACGCACCAGGGTGGCGCGCAGGCCGTGGTCTATGGCGCGGGCTTGCTCTTCGTCTTGAAAGCGGCCGGTGTGCACGTATTTCTTTTCACCCTGCTCGCCAAGGATGTTGATGACCTTGGTGGGGTAGAGGCGCATCTTGCTTTCGGGCAAAACGTTGGCAACAGACGTGTAGCGGATGGTCATAGTGTGTGCTGGGTACCCAGTGCGCCCTATCGTAGGTAGTACCCGCCGCCCGGTTTCGCAATAGAGGCCCCCGTGGCAGGCCTGGCCTACATCAGCCCCAGCCACTGGCCCCACACCAGGTTGCCCATATAGCGGCCGGGTGCCAACGACACCACGCCCGCAGTCACACAGCCGCCGTAGTACAGGCCCTGCATGGCCTTGCGGTGCTTTGCAATATTGCCTTTGGCCAGGCTGTAAAAGGAGTCAAACAAACTCCACACCGTAACAAGCACAAACAAATGGATGAGGGTGTAGCCCCAGATATTGGGCGAGCGGTAGTCGCGAATAAACATGGCGGAGATGGCAGCCGCAGCCATAGCGGTGACAAATGCGTAGCCAAATGCACGGTGCAGCCTGGGGCGCTGAATAGCTCCTTTGCGCGCCCACAGCACCACGGGGCCTAAAACCAGGCCTGTGAGGGCGGCTGCGATGTGGATAGCAAAAACGGGAGTGAGGGTGGGTACGTAGGCCATGGTGTGCTCCGGTAAGGGTGTCAACGTCTGATGGGCGTAATGTGCCCACACCGGGCGCTGGCGGCCACCGGGGTGCGACGAAGGGCAGGCTTTCTGCGCGAGTGGCATCTACGGGGCGGCGACAATACGCAACCACTGACCTTTGGGAGAATATTTCTTGGATATCGTTTTGCTGATCAAGGCCGCCATCATGGGTGTGGTGGAGGGGTTGACCGAGTTTTTGCCGATCTCAAGCACCGGGCATTTGATATTGGCGGGTGCTTTGCTGGGGTTTGACGACGAAAAGGCCAAGGTATTTGACATCGCCATTCAGACTGGGGCAATCTTTGCCGTGGTTTTGGTCTATTGGCAAAAGATTCGCGACACTGTGCTGGCCCTACCCAGCCAGCGCCAGGCGCAGCAGTTTGCGCTGAATGTGCTGATTGCCTTTGTGCCCGCCGTGGTGCTGGGCTTGCTGTTTGGCAAGGCCATTAAGGCGCATTTGTTCACACCGGCCGTGGTGGCCACTACCTTCATCGTGGGCGGCTTCATCATTTTGTGGGCGGAGAAACGTCAGGCGAGGGATAGATATGTTGTGACCTCTAACGAGGGAAATGTTTTGGAAACTATTCGGGTTGATGGAAGTGTTCGAGTTGAGAGTGCAGACGACATGACCTGGCAAGACGCGCTAAAGGTAGGCCTGGTGCAGTGCCTGGCCATGGTGCCCGGCACCAGCCGCAGCGGTGCCACCATCATTGGTGGCATGTTGTTGGGCTTGTCGCGCAAGGCGGCTACGGATTTCTCCTTCTTTTTGGCCATACCCACGCTGATTGGCGCGGGGGTGTACAGCTTGTACAAAGAGCGCGCCCTGCTCAGCCTGGCCGATGTACCGCTGTTTGGCGTGGGGCTGGTGTTCTCATTTCTGAGTGCTTGGGTGTGCGTGCGCTGGCTGCTTAAATTCATTGCCACGCACAGTTTTGTGGGCTTTGCCTACTACCGCATTGCCTTTGGCGTGGTGGTGTTGCTGACTGCGTGGACGGGCGTAGTGCAGTGGACGGCTTAGCCCCGAGCCTTGGTTCTACCAAATAGCCCTAGCCTAGCCAGTTTCAGGGCGCAGCGCCCATATTGCGCAGAGTGGCCTCCAGAGCTGCGGCGGTGGCCAGGGGTTTTTCCATGGGAAAAAGATGGCTGCCGTCCAGCATCATGATGCGGCCTTTGGTGATTTTTTCGGTCATGGCCATGCCGACTTGCTGCATCTCTTGCGAATCCCGGCCACCAATGAAAGACACCGGGCATTTGATGGGGTGGCGCTTGAGAAGGCGGTCCAGGTTGTCGGGCAGGGTGTTGTAGATCTGGGTTTCCACATCGCGCTCAAAGGCCAGTACGCGCTTGCCGTCTGCATCTACCGTGCCTTTGTCGATGTAGTCGGCCAGCACCTGGGGCTCCCACCGGGCAAATATTTTCTTGCTGCGAAAGTGGGCCAGGGCCGCCTCGGCAGACGGCCAACTGTTGCGCCGCTGGCGGCTGATGGCACCAGGCGATACCGAGCCCACCAGTTGCGTTGTTTTGACCAGGCCCAGCGCCGTAGAGCGCCAGCCACCCAAAATAGGCGAGTCAATCAGCACCACACCGCAAGTGAGGGCAGGCTGCCGGGCCGCCGCCATCAGGCTTAAGAATCCACCCAGCGAATGGCCCACCAGCCAAACGGGTTGCCCTGATTTTTCTACCAGTGGCTGGGTGAAGTCGATTAACTGCTGCACCAGATGGGGCCAGTTGTCGGTTACCGGGTAATCGGGGTGGTGGCCCAATTTCTCAATCGCCTTGACGGTGAAGCCGCGTGCGCGCAAGTCTTTGAACAACACCTTGTAAGTGCTGGCCGGGAAGCTGTTGGCGTGGGAGAAGACGATAGTGTTCATGGCCGCCACGCTCCACCGCTGCGCGGGTCGCTGCCCCCCGAGGGGGCCCTCGCGCCTTGGGGCGGCCCGGCGGCGCTCACATCGGTTCTGTTCATATCAGTTTCTCTTCAGGCGTGCTGATTTTGCGCAGCGGCAGGCTGCGGGTGGATTGCTGCATCAGCGGCACATGGGTGCTTTCGCCATGCCACATCGGGTCTTCAATGCTGTCAAAGACTTCGCGCAATTTTTGGCCCCAGTTGTTGTGCAGCATCTTGAAGTAAGGATTGTTTTCGTCAATACAAACGATCTTGTCGGTCTGGAAGGTGTTGGCTTCATAGACCACCATGTCCATCGGCAGGCCCACGGATAAATTGGATTTGAGCGTGGAGTCCATAGACACCAAGGCGCATTTGGCGGCCTCGTCCAGCGGGGTTTGCGGCGTGATCACGCGGTCTAAGACGGGTTTGCCGTATTTGGACTCACCCACCTGGAAGTAGGGCGTCTCGGGCGTGGCTTCAATGAAGTTGCCCGCCGAATACACCTGGAACAGGCGCATGCCTTCACCCTGAATCTGGCCACCAAAAATCAAGGACACATTGAAGTCGACCCCCGCGCTTTTGAGTGCTGCGCCGTCGCGCTCTTGCACCTTGCGGATGGCCGAGCCCAGCACGCGGGCCGCGTCAAACATGCTCCTAGCGTTCCAGATGGTGATGCCTTCATCGGTGTCGTGGTCTTTGAGCCGTTCGATCTGCAGAATCTCGCGCACAGACTGGGAGATGCTGAGATTGCCTGCTGATAGCAGCACCATAAAGCGATCATTGGGCTTCTCGTAAACGATCATCTTGCGAAAAGTGCTGATTTGGTCCAGACCCGCATTGGTGCGGGAGTCTGACAAGAAGACCAGACCAGCATTGAGTTTGATAGCGACACAGTAGGTCATGGTTTGGGGCAGAATGAAGATAAATAAAAACCGGCTGCGCTGAAGTAGTGCACAGACCCCCATTTTGCCTTCGCAATGGGGAGCTGGCGGGTTGTACATGGAGACATGTTGGATAAAACGCTGGAACCGAGCGCGCTCGTGCTGATCGACCATTTGGTCCGGTTGAGTACTTTGCGTGATCGTGACACCCTGCTGGCCGGGGTGACGCGCGCCCTGGCAGACACCGTATCGGCCCGCGAGGTAGCTACTTTCAGTCTGGTGCTGGACGAAGACAAGCGCTACTGGATGCCATTAACCCTGTGTAGCGCAGGTGGCCCCATGAAGGTGGTAACCGACCCACTGCGTGCCGACGTGACCACCATGCGGCCCATGGAAAGTGATCCGGTTCGCATGCGCAGTGTGGAGACGCTGGAAACCACCTCCGAACCCCCCAATGAGCCAAGCCAACAGTGGCGCACCGTGTTTCCGGTCGTTTTGTCTAAAGACAGCGTGGTGTGGGGCGTGGTGGAGTTTGCATCAGCGCAGGCCCTGGCCCCGGCGGATGTGGTGGCCGTGACCCGCTTGCTGCAGGTGTTTTGCAATATGTTGGATGTGCTGGATTACAGCGAATGCGACGCCCTGACTGGTTTGTGGAACCGCAAGTCGTTTGAAGATGTGTTCTTTAAAACCATGCCGTCTATGGAAGCGGCTTTGCCAGCGGGCGCACTCACTGAGCACCGCGCGCCCTTAGTCAATCCCGTGTTTTGGCTGGCCATGGTGGATATTGACCACTTCAAACAAGTGAACGACGTGTTTGGCCACCTGATTGGCGACGAGGTTCTAATTTTGGTGGCGCGGCTGATGCGGACTTCTTTTCGATCCCACGACCGGGTGTTTCGCTTTGGGGGGGAAGAGTTTGTGGTGGTGCTGCGCTGCCCGGACCATGCATCTGCCAATGCGGCGCTAGAGCGTTTTAGGCGTAACATGGAGGCCTATGACTTCCCGCAGGTCGGGCAAAAAACGGCCAGTGTGGGCTTCACCCAAATCCTGCAGGGCGACTCCCCCAGTGCCGCGTGCGAGCGCGCGGACCAGGCCGTCTACCACGCCAAACGCAATGGCCGGAACCTGGTGTGCAGCGAGTCCGATTTGGTGGACCGTGGATTGCTCAAAGCCGACGTGAAGGTTGGGGATATTGAGCTGTTTTGACCCCCTAGGAATTTGGGCGGCACAGCGTTCTGCGTAGGTAAAGGAGGAGCTCGCGAAGCGGGCGGGGGACACGCAGCAGAGCGCTGTGCCGCCCAAATTCCTAGCCGCGTGCTGCCAGCTTTTTTAGTTGGTACAAGGCGTCCAGTGCTTCACGTGGACTCAAAACATCGGGGTTGATCTCGGCCAAGGCTTGGTCCACGGCGCTTGCATGCACCTGCGTCTGTTCGGCTGGGGCAGCAAACAAATCGACCTGGGCTTGGGATTCACTGGCGTGGCTCTCCAAAGCCGCCAGCGTGTGGCGGGCCTGGTTCAGTACTGCGGCGGGCATGCCCGCCAGGCGCGCCACCTGGATACCGTAGCTCTTGCTGGCCGGGCCAGCCTGTATTTCGTGCAAAAACACAATGTCGCGCCCCGATTCGGCCGCGCTGACATGCACATTGATGGCCTGGTGGTGCGTGGCCGGGAATTCGGTGATCTCGAAGTAATGCGTGGCAAATAGCGTGAAAGCCTGAGTCTTGTCATGCAACTGCGTGGCAATGCTGGAGGCCAGCGCCAGGCCATCAAAGGTGCTGGTGCCGCGGCCAATTTCGTCCATCAGTACCAGGCTGTGCGGCGTAGCGCTGTGCAGGATTTGCGCGGCCTCCAACATCTCCAGCATGAAGGTGGACTGGGCGTTGGCCAAATCATCGGCCGCGCCAATGCGGGTGTGGATAGCGTCAATTGGCCCCAGGCGGCAGGCGCTGGCAGGCACATACGAGCCCATGCTGGCCAGCAACACAATCAGCGCGACTTGGCGCATATAGGTCGATTTACCGCCCATATTGGGGCCGGTGATGATCTGCATGCGGGCCTTGGTGTTCAGGCGCGTGTCGTTGGCAATGAAGTTGCCATTGCTGATGGCAGCCAACCGCGCCTGCACTACCGGGTGGCGGCCTTGGGTGATGTCGATGCAGGGCTCGACCACAAACTGTGGCGCGCACCAGCCCAGTGTCAACGAGCGCTCGGTCAGCGCGCACAGCGCGTCCAGTGCCGCCAACGCACGGGCCAGGCGGGTGAGGGCGGGCACAAAGGGCTGCAGGCGATCCAGCACTTGCTCAAACAGCCATTTCTCGCGCGCCAAGCCGCGCTCTTGCGCGCTCAGGGCTTTGTCTTCAAAGGCTTTGAGTTCGGGGGTGATGAAGCGCTCGGCATTTTTCAGGGTCTGGCGGCGGCGGTAGTCGTCCGGCACCTTGTCCACCTGGCCCTGCGTGACTTCAATGTAGAAGCCGTGCACGCGGTTGAACTGCACACGCAGGTTGGCAATGCCAGTGCGGGCCTTTTCGCGGGTTTCCAAGTCCACCAGGAAAGCATCGCAGTTGGTCTGGATGGCGCGCAGCTCGTCCAGTTCGGCATCAAAGCCGGTGGCAATCACGCCACCATCGCGCACCAGCGCAGCAGGTTCGGGGTCGATGGCGTTGCGCAATAGTTCTACACAGGCCGCAGGTGGCTGCAAATCATCTGAAATTTTAAGCAAAAACCCGGTTTCAGCCCGTAGATAGTGCGGGAGCAGCTCCGTTTTTTGTAGCGTTTGCAGTAAACCTGTGAGCTCGCGCGGACGCACTTGGCGCAGTGAAAGCCGGGCCGCAATGCGCTCTACATCGGCGCTGCCTTTGATCTCGGTGCGCAGCTTGGCAAACAGAGCCGGGCGCAAGCTGGCAATGGCATCCAGTCGGCTTTGCGCCTGCGCGCGTGCGCGGGGTGGCGCCAGCAACCAGGCTTTGAGCTGGCGGCTGCCCATGCCGGTCATGCAGGTGTCTAACAGTGAAAACAGCGTGGGCGAATCCTCACCGCGCAGCGTGTGGATCAGCTCCAGATTGCGCCGCGTGCTGGGTGGCAGATTGATCAGCTCGTCATCGCGCTGCACTTGGATGCCGCTGATGTGGGTGAGCGCGCGACCCTGGGTGTGCTCGGCATAGCCCAGCAGCGCCGCGCAGGCGGCGTGGGCCAGGGGCAGGTCTTGCGCGTTCCAGCTGGCCAGGCTGGCGGCTTGCAAGGCATCGAGCAGTTTGCGCTGGCCCAGGGCGCTATCGAATTGCCACTCGGGCCGGGCCGTGGTGTACAACGCTGTGGGGGTGATGCCTGCCGTGCGCAGGCGCTTGATGCGGTCTTCAAACGCTGTGGTGGTGCCCGCGCTGTAGGCCAGCTCGCTGGGGGCGATGCGGGCCACCCATTCGGCTACTTCGTCGGGCGCGCATTCCGCCAGGTGCACGATGCCCTGGGTGACGCTCAGCCAGGCCAGGCCGCAGCGGTTGCGCGGGCCCTGGTGCACGGCCATCAGCATGGATTCGGATTTTTCGCTCAGCAGCTCGGCGTCGGTCAGCGTGCCGGGGGTTACCACCCGCACCACCTTGCGTTCTACTGGGCCTTTGCCAGTGACCTCACCCACCTGCTCGCAAATAGCCACCGACTCGCCATGGCGGATCAGTTTGGCAAGGTAGCCTTCCATGGCGTGAAAGGGCACGCCCGCCATCGCAATCGGCTGGCCGGCCGACTGGCCGCGCGTCGTCAGCGTGATGTCCAAGAGGGCCGATGCCTTCTCGGCATCGGCGTAAAACATCTCATAAAAATCCCCCATGCGGTAGAACAGCAGGGTGCCTGGGTACTCGGCTTTGAGGCCCAGGTACTGCTGCATCATGGGGGTGTGTTGCTTGTCGACTTCGCTCATGCGGGGAGTCTATCAACAACACTGTGCGCTCAAGGGTCGGCTATGCCTTCAATACTTCGCCCAACCAAGGCTGCACAAACGCAAACCAGCCGCCCACCAGGTACAGCAGCACACTGACTGCATAAACGACTTTTGAGGTCTTGCGTGTTCGCAGGCAGGCGTTGCGCAGCGCTGGGTCGGTGGGGCAGGGCGCGCTGCGGCTGCGCCATTGCAGCACGCCGCTGGCCAGCATCATCAACCCTGCAAAGGCAAACAGCCCGGCCTTGTGCTCGCTCAGCCACACCACCTGCGGAAACACCGACACTAGCGACGACAGCGCCGCCCCAGCGCCCAGTGCCACCAGCAGTGCAGGTATCGCGCAGCACACCAGGGTGCTGGAGCTGGCAAACAAACTGGCCACGGATGACCACAGGCTGCTGCGCGATTCGATCAACCCATCTGCGCTCATTTGCGGCCTTTCAACTCGGCCTGAATGTCGGCTACCGATTTCTGCACGGTCTCCATTTTCACCACGTCGTAGCCCGCGTCCACAATCTCCGCTGTGATGGCCTTGTTGTCCAGGGTTTGACCGTCCTTGGCTTCTACGGCCACGGTTTTTTGCTTGAGGTCGACAAACACCGCCTTGGTTGCGTCCATTTTGCTCAGGCGTTTTTCTATGCCCTGGGCGCAGAACGCGCAGACCATGCCGTTGACGGTGGCTTTGATGCTGGTACTGGCCCAGGCGGGCGCTGCCAATGTGAATGCCAAAGCGAGAGAACTGAGAGAAATAAGGGATTTGTTCATGATGAACTCCTGATTAAAAAATATACATAAAGTTGGCCCGAGCTTGGCGGGCAGTGTTCACGCCCAGTTCGACGAAATACCGGTTGTGGATCAAGCGCAGCAGGGGTGTGACCTCTGTGGCGTCGGAGAGGCCCTGCATGCGCCGCACTTCCAGAATCAGCCAAGGCTGAACCTGGTCGTAGTCCACCTCATAAAACGAAAAACCGACGCGCGCCGAGGCGTAGTCGTGGTTCAGGCCTTCGGCCCGGTAGAGCCTGGCGGTGGCCGATGCGTAGACCCGGGTGGTTTCATAGTCCACCTGAATGCCCGGCGTAGCCATGGCTTTGCTGCCCGCAAAGTCATTGCCAGTGACCGCACCCACGCCGCCCAGAAACCAGACGTTGGCCTGGGCCTGCGGCATGTTCCACCGCTTGACGAGCCGGGTGTAGGTCAGCTCGTTCAACTGGCGCGTGCGCGTCTCATCATCCGAGCGCATGGCCAGGGTGGACACGCCCACGGCATCCCGGGGGGTGATGGCATAGTTCACAAACGCTTCTTGCCAGTTGGGGCCCAAGTCGCCCATGGCCATCCAACTGTCTTTGAAGCCCATCGGGCCACACCAGGCAGAGCTAGCCGCCAAAGCGCCCAAGCACGCGCAAACGGTGCTGTGGCGTATTCGAAATTTCATACTTTCTCCCAACAGCGCAACCCACGACAGCAAGGCCTGGGGTTCAGGAAATAACCCGCATCGTCACAATGCGGACGTAGTTCGGCTGGGGATCAGTAAATAGGGGGCTTGGCCAAGCGCGCCAAGTCGACACTGGCAAAGCGGTCGGCGCGGGGGATGGGGTCGTGCGCTGCTTGGATAGCAGGGATCTTCAGGGTGGGCATGTCTTGCGCCGCCAAGGGCATGCACAACTGGCAAACTTGACAGCTGCGGTCGCTTTTGGCGTCCGGGTGCCCTGCATTTTTTTCAGAATCTAGCGCCCCAATCTTCATCGGGCAATCATCCGGCATGCTGCTGTGCACGGCTCCAGTTGCCATATACACGGCCATGCGCTCAGCACTCCAGCCGCGAATCGGCAAAATAAAAACGAGCAAAATGATGAGGAGGGCGCGCACACGCGGATATTAACCACTTCGGGCTAGATGCACACTAAGCCATGGGATTACTGACGAAAATTCTGCCGGAGCCAGTTATCCGTTGGCTGAACGATGCGCTGCGCGACACTTCCACCGATCGTTTCTCCCGAGTCTTCCACGCCAGCCCGGATTGGATCGTCATTAGCCGCTTGAGTGACAACGTCATTGTTGAGGCTAACCAAGGCTTTGAGGTCCTCAGCGGCTACCGGGCCCGTGATGTCATCGGCAAGCCTATTTCCAACTTCGACATCTGGGTGGACCCCCGCCAGCGGGCAGACATCGTGGAGCGGCTAAAGCGGGACGGAATCGTGCGCCATGTGCACACCAAGGCCCGCAGGCGGGACGGCACAGTGCGCGACTTTGACGTCAATGTCACGTTGATTTCGGTGGACGGTGCGTTGAATTCACACTCGGTGTGGCTGTGCCGTGACATCACCGAGTCGCGCCTGGCTGCCGAGTCTTTGCAGGAGAGCGAATCACGCTTTGCAATGCTGTTCGCGCTTTCGCCTATCCCGATGTGCTATGCCAACGGTGAAGATCAATTTGCCACCACGCTCTGGAACGATGCCTGGTTTGCCAACTTCGGTTTTGACCCTGCGGCTGCGCAAAGCAAGTCGGGTGGTGAGCTCAATGTTTGGGTTTATCCGGAGGACCGTCAAAAGATCATTGGAATGGCAGCGTCCGGCCTGACCGAAAGCCACATGGAGACTCTCATGCGGCGCGCAGATGGGTCTTTACGTCAGGTGTCGGTGTCAACACGGTTGTTTGCTGACGGCAAGTACCCACTGCTGGTGTCAACCTACGTGGATGTGACCGAGCGTGAAGAGTCCCGCCAAAAGATTGAGACGCTGAATGCGGAGCTGGAATCCCGGGTGCTGGCGCGTACGGCGGAGTTACGCGCCATCAACGAAGAGCTCTCACAAACACTCAAGACGCTGCAACGGGCCAAAGATCAGTTGGTGCAGTCCGAGAAGCTGGCGGCACTGGGATCCCTAGTGGCCGGCGTGGCGCACGAGCTCAACACCCCCATTGGTAACGGCTTGACGGTGGCTAGCTCTCTGGAGCACCGTGTCGAGGCCTTTTCAGGGCTGTTGGACGTGGGCATGCGCCGGTCCGACTTGCAAAGTTTTGTCGATGAAACCCGACTGGCAGCAGAAATCATTACGCGCAACCTGAGTCGTGCGGGGCAACTGGTGTCAAGCTTCAAGCAGGTGGCTGTGGACCAGACGAGTTCGCACCGGCGTCACTTCGCGTTAGCTTCACTGATTGCAGAAAACTTGCTGACTCTGAATGCGGTGACGCGTAAATATGCGTGCCAAATAGAGGTGAAGGTGGCCGCCCAAATCATGATGGAGAGTTATCCGGGTCCCCTGGGCCAGGTGCTGACGAATTTGATCAACAACGCGCTGCTACACGGGTTTCAGCCGAACGACCCCGGATCCATCGTTATTGGTGCCGAATTGGTAGGCGATAGCTGGGTGGCGCTCTCGGTTCGCGACACCGGCAAGGGTATCGATACCGACAACCTACATCGCATCTTTGAGCCCTTCTTCACCACGCACTTGGGGCAAGGTGGCTCGGGCCTGGGTTTGCACATCGTGCACAACATTGTGGGCGGTGTGCTGGGTGGTGAGATCAAAGTGTCTAGCGAGTTGGGGCAGGGTGCCGAGTTCAGCGTGTTACTGCCTCTTGTGGCCCCCCAGCGCATGCAGGATTGATGCTGCCTGGCTCGGCCTGCCTAGACGACTCATCGCGCAATCCTTGGCCTTCCTCGCAAGATTTCTGTAACTGGTCGCATTGCAGGGGCCTGGGCCTAGGCCGTGGTTTACATTCCGATCTCTTATCAACCCCCATGGATCACGCGCATATGAAACACCAACGTATCGTTCTTGCTTTGGCCGCAGCTTCGGTCATCTCCAGTCTGGCAATGCCAGCCTTTGCAGCCGCAACACCGAGTCCAGCGAGCCCGGCCAAGCCTGCCCAGACGCCAAGCAAAGCCGTTAAGAAATACACGATTGAGCAGTTCTTTGCGACCACCCGTATTTCGGGCGCATCCTTTAGCGCAGACGAGAAACGCATTCTGTTTAGCAGCGATACCTCGGGCGTCTTCAACGCCTACGCCATTGATGCGGCGGGCGGCAAACCCATGGCGCTGACCCAGTCGACCACCGATACCACCTTTGGTGTGAGTTATTTCCCGGACGACGACCGCATTTTGTACACCCGCGACAAGGGCGGTGACGAGAACAACCACCTGTTTGTGCGCGAAGCCGATGGCACCGAAAAAGACCTGACCCCTGGCGACAAACTCAAGGCCAGCTTTGCGGGTTGGCGTCCGGACGGCACAGCCTTCTACGTGACCACCAATGAGCGTGATCCTAAGTTCTTTGACTTCTACCGCTATGACGCCAAGACCTATGCCCGCACGCTGCTGTTCAAAAATGAAAATGGCATGGATGTAGAGGACATTAGCCGCGATGAAAAATGGATCGCGCTGGGCAAGACCAATACCTCGCTGGACAGCGACATCTATTTGTACGACGTGGCCAAAGCGGAGATGAAACACATCACGCCCCACACGGGGGCCGTCAAAGCCAATGCACAGACCTTTGACCCGGCGAGTGGCAAGCTATTCTTTCTGACGGATGAGGGCAGTGAGTTCGCCCGCCTGAAAACCTATGAGCTGGCTACGGGCACCATCAAGGAGCACGAGAAGGCGGACTGGGACATTGGCTACACCTACTACTCGCGCGATGGGCGCTACCGCGTGACTGGTATCAATGCCGACGGCAGCGTCGTGATCAAGGTGGTGGAGGGCGCGGCCGAGACACCGGTGGCGCTGCCCAAGTTGCCCGGCGGTGCGATCCGCGGTGTGACCTTCTCCAAGAACAGCCAGCGCATGGCTTTTTATGTCAATGGTGACCGTTCGCCGAACAATTTGTATGTCTACGACTTCAAGGCTAAGCAGCTCAAGCAGCTGACGCAAAGCCTGTCCAAGGATGTGAACCCGGCCGACCTGGTGGAAGCCGAAGTGGTGCGCTTCAAGTCCTTTGACGGCATGGTGATTCCGTCCATCTTCTTGAAGCCGCACGGCGCATCAGCCACCAACAAGGTGCCGGCGATTGTGTATGTGCACGGCGGCCCTGGTGGCCAGACCACGCGCGGCTACAGCTCGGGCATGCAGTACCTGGCCAACAACGGCTACGCAGTGTTGGGCATCAATAACCGGGGTAGCTCGGGCTATGGCAAGACCTTCTTTGCGGCGGATGACAAGAAACACGGGCGTGAGCCATTGTGGGATTGCATTGAAGCCAAGACCTACCTCGCCAGCTTGGGCTATATCGACCCCGAGCGCATTGCCATCATGGGCGGCAGCTACGGTGGCTATATGACGCTGGCGGCCATGGCTTTCCGGCCCGAAGCCTTCAAAGTGGGTGTGGACATTTTTGGTGTGAGCAACTGGCTGCGTACGCTGGAGAGCATTCCGCCGTATTGGGAGTCCTTCCGCAAGGCGCTGTACCAGGAGGTGGGTGATCCGGTGGCAGACCGTGAGTTTTTGACGGCAACTTCGCCGCTGTTCCATGCCAAGGAGATTCGCAAGCCTCTGATCGTGATTCAGGGCGCCAATGATCCGCGCGTGATCAAGTCGGAGAGCGATGACATCGTGGCAGCCGTTAAGGGCAATGGCGTGCCGGTGGAATACGTGGTGTTCCCGGATGAGGGGCATGGCTTTACCAAGCCCAAGAACAATATGGAAGCCAATCGCAAGATTGTGGAGTTTTTGGATAAGCACTTGAAGGGCCAGTAAGCGGACTGGTGCTTGCTCACACTGAACGTGGGTGAGGCGAAACCGAGGGGGAGCTTGCTCTCCCTTTTTTTTGTGCCTGGCGCGCGGAGCCTGGACGGCCATACGTTCTGCTCCGTGTCCCCCGCGCCCTTTGGGCGCTCCTCCTTTACCTGCGCAGAACGCATGGCCGTCCAGGCTCCTGGTTGGGTTGCGTCTGTGACAGAGCTTGCAGCGGCCAGGCGCTAAACTGATTTGCACTATGCAAGACAACAATCTAATCGGCGCACCGATGCTGGTCGTGGGCGCGGGGATCATGGGTGTGGGCATTGCCCAGGTGGCCGCTCAGGCCGGGCACAGCGTGATGCTGCTGGATGCGCGCGGCGGGGCGGCGGAGGCGGCTAAGGCCAAGCTGGCGCAGAGCTTGGAAGCACTCGTGGGCAAGGGCAAGATCAGCGCGGAGGCTGCCACGCAGATCCTGGCGCGCATTGCACCGGTAGCCACGGTGCACGATGCCAGCACGGCTCGCCTGGTGGTGGAAGCCATTGTGGAAAATTTGGACGCGAAGCGTGCGCTGTTCCAACAGCTCGAATCCGTGGTCGGGCCGGATTGCGTTCTGGCCACCAACACCTCGTCTATTTCCGTTACCGCCATTGCCAATGGTTTGCAGCACCCCGGTCGTCTGGTGGGTATGCATTTCTTCAACCCCGTGCCCTTGATGAAACTGGTGGAAGTGGTGTCCGGCCTGCAAACGGATGCGGCTGTGGCGGAGGCGATTTTTGCACTGTCCAAACACTGGGGAAAAGCGCCGGTGCATGCGCGTTCCACGCCGGGTTTTATCGTCAACCGCATTGCCCGACCGTATTACGCAGAGAGCCTGGCACTGCTGCAGGAGCAGGCCACTGCGCCTGCCGTGTTGGACGCCTGCTGGCGCGGCGCGGGCTTTCGCATGGGGCCATGCGAGTTGATGGATTTGATTGGGCATGACACCAACTTTGCGGTGACGCAGTCGGTGTTTGAAGCCAACTTTTATGACAAGCGTTATGCGCCTTCGCTGGTGCAGCGCGAGATGGTGGATGGTGGGCTGCTCGGGCGTAAATCCGGGCAGGGCTTTTTTAGCTATGGGCCGGATGGGGCCAAACCAGCGGCGACTACGTTCACAGCACCTGCATTTCCAGCAGTGCGCACGCTGTGCGTGCATGGTCGGGGTGCGATGGCGGAGCGTTTGGCGGCGGGGCTGGCTACTGCGGGGCAAGTTTTTGCGCGCGTGCCAGACAGTGATTGGATAGGCCTGGACATCGACGGGCACCACTTGCAGCTGACCGATGGCCGTGCCGCATCGTCGTTTGGTCCCAAGACCGCTGTATTTGATTTAACCCTGCAAGCCCCACCCGGTGCTGCACTGGCTTGGGCACCATCGGCCAGCGCCAGCCCGGCCTGGGTTGCGCAAGCCGCCCAGGGTTTGCAGGCCTTGGGCTTTGATGCCCGCCAGGTGGCCGATACACCTGGCTTGGTGGTGGCGCGCACCGTTGCCATGCTGATCAACGAGGCGTCGGATGCGGTGCATCAAGGCGTGTGCACGGCGCAGGGAGCCGATGACGCGATGCAGTTGGGCGTGAACTACCCCGCGGGGCCTTTTCAGTGGCTGGCCCAGTGGGGCGCGACTGGTGTTGTGACTTTGCTCGACCACCTGGATGCCCACTACCGTGGTGAGCGCTACCGCGTCAGCCCCGGCCTGCGCCACCGCGTGTGGCAGCACGCCGCTTAAATTTCACAAGGACCCGTCCCATGCAACAGGCTTTCATTTGCGATGCCATCCGCACACCCATTGGCCGCTACGGCGGCGCGCTGTCCTCGGTGCGCACCGATGACCTGGGTTCCATCCCTATCCGCGCGCTGATGGCGCGCAACCCGCAGGTGGACTGGGAAGCCCTAACCGATGTGATCTACGGCTGCTCCAACCAGGCCGGCGAAGACAACCGCAATGTGGCGCATATGAGCAGCCTGCTGGCGGGCTTGCCGGTGGCGGTGCCGGGTGGCACGGTGAACCGCCTGTGCGGCTCGGGTTTGGATGCGATTGGCACGGCGGCCCGCGCCATTAAAGCGGGAGAAGCTACGCTTTTGATAGCAGGTGGCGTGGAGAGCATGAGCCGTGCTCCGTTTGTGATGCCTAAAGCCGAAAGTGCATTTAGCCGCGCGCCAGCCATCTATGACACCACTATCGGCTGGCGTTTTGTGAACGCGCTGATGAAGGCCCAGTACGGCGTGGACAGCATGCCCGAGACGGCGGAAAACGTAGCCACCGAATACAAGATTGAGCGCGAGGCGCAAGACCGCATGGCACTTGCCAGCCAACTCAAAGCGGTGGCGGCACAACAGTCCGGCCATTTGGCGCGCGAGATTACGCCGGTATTGATCGCCCAAAAAAAAGGCGATGCGGTGGTGGTGGACACCGACGAGCACCCGCGCGCCACCAGCCTGGAAGCACTGGCCAAACTTAAAGGCGTGGTGCGCCCCGATGGCACAGTGACGGCCGGCAACGCCAGCGGCGTGAACGATGGGGCATGTGCGCTGCTGCTGGCCGACGAAGCTACCGCGACTAAAAACGGTTTGACTCCGCGGGCCCGTGTGGTGGGCATGGCGACCGTGGGCGTGCCGCCACGCGTCATGGGCATTGGCCCGGCACCGGCCACGCAAAAAGTATTGGCGCAAACCGGCCTGACGCTGGCGCAGATGGATGTGATTGAGTTGAATGAGGCCTTTGCAGCCCAGGGCATTGCGGTGTTGCGCCTGCTCGGGTTGGCGGATGACGATGCGCGGGTGAACGCCTGGGGTGGTGCCATTGCACTGGGTCATCCGCTGGGTGCGTCAGGTGCTCGACTTGCCACTACGGCCATCAACCGCTTGCACGCCGCCGGCGGGCGTTACGCCCTGTGCACCATGTGCATTGGCGTGGGGCAGGGGATCGCATTGGTGTTGGAGCGGGTGTAGTTATGAAATTCCCGTGCCCCTTGCAATAGCGCTGCCTTAGCGTTTACGCTGGAGGTATGACCACCCCCGTCGCCACCCAAGAGTTCAAGCCATCACCAATTGCCGAGGCTCCATTTTCGGCAGCGTCTGCTGCGCCCTTGGTGCGCCACTTGCGGCAGATACTTTTGTGGCCGCTTCGTCTGATTGCGGACCCCAAGAATGCCGACGCCGCTTTGCGACCCTGGCAAATGCTGCACGACTTACCGGACTCGCCTTGGAGCGAGGTGCATGACGAATTCAGCGCCGACGGTGCCAAGTTTGAAGAGCGCCATTACAACGAATTTGTAACCTTTCTGCCCTATGTGCAGCGCTTCTTGTATGGCGAGGGTCGGGATACCCAGGCCGCATCGCCGGATGCGCTGGGTTCGCCCATGCGGGTCTTTCGTCGCCACGACGTGGCGCAGTTCCGGGTGCAGGCGCGCCCGGGTGACCCGGTCGTATTGCTCAACGTGCAGCACATTGATCTGTACTTCTTTTTTGCAGTGGACTTGGTGTTTCTCAATGTGGAGGTCAGTGCCAATGACTTGACGCTGCCGCACGCACAGGAGCTGATGTACCGCTTGGGCCGCGGCTACCCCGCAGGTTGGGACGCCAAGGGCTCGCCCCTGCATTGCCTCCACAGTGTGGAGTTGCTGGACAAGAATGGCCTGGTGTTGGCCAGCTCGGATGCGCATGACCGCAAGGCTTTCATGCAGCATGTGAGCCAGCACCGTACGCCGCGCATCACCAGCCATTGGGCGTATCTGCTCAAGCCCTTGGTGAGCGACCACAGCGTGGAGGCCGGGCCGTTGCGTTTCAGGCAGATTGAGTACTACCGCATGCCGATGATGGCCTACCTGGGTCTTGATGACCCAAGGGCACTGACCCGTAGTGATTTCATCCGCCTGGGGCTGGTAACCGGTGCCAACCCGGAGGACCGCAGCAATGACAGCGCTTTGCCCTACTCGGAAGACCACTTGGCCGATTTCGAGCGGCGTTTTTGTTACGACCGGTTTTGGACGCGCGGCGGTTCAGCACCCAACACCCGCTATCTGTGCAGCGGGCATTCCTTGATAGTGGTGGGGGCGACGGACTCTACGTTCTATAGCTGCTCTGAACGCGGTGTACTGGCCCACTTCCGTCACCAGCACTTTTTGCTGTTCCTGATCGCGCATTTTCAAAAGGCGGCGCTGTTGATGTACTCCGACCGTCTGGTGGAGGCGCTCAAGCAACTCTCGATTGGTGATGCGAACAGCGTGCGGGCATTCAAGCGCGCCATAAGGGCTAGCTTTGAGAGTTTCTTGGGCTTTACCCACCGCTACTGGTTTCATGAGGTGGCGGAGCAGGCCCAGGCACGGGCCTTGTTTCATATGTGTGCCAACCACCTGGGCCTGGACCCTCTGTATGCCGAGGTGAAGGCGCGCATGGCCGATATGAATACCTACCTGGACACGGACAGCATTCGCCGCCAGGCCAACACGGTGGTGCGGCTGACCGTGGTCACTATTTTTGGATTGATTGGTACGGTGACCACCGGCTTCCTGGGGATGAACCTGCTGGCCGAGGCGGATGCCCCGTGGCCCCAGCGCCTTGCGATCTTTGCCACGGTGTTCGGACTCACCACCTTGCTCACGGTCTACACCATGGTCAAGTCCCGCAGGCTGTCCGACTTTTTGGATAACTTGTCAGACGACAAGCTCAGCGCTTGGCAGAAGACCAAGTCTTTCTTCGCCGTGTGGGGCAAAGAAAGGGGGGATTAAAACGGTGCGGTGCTGTCGGTATCTGATTGCTGTGCGGCAGGCGTTGTGGCAGGTGCTTCTGCCGCAGCTGCGTCCGCCAAGGCCGCCTGACGCAAAGCAGCCTTCTCACCCGCAGGCGCAAACTTGCTGTACTTGCCCAAAATGCCGACCAGTTGGCCGTAGACCTTGGGGTTGCCGGCCAGGCATTCTTCCTGCTCCAGAAAATCGGCTTCGCCGGTGAAATTACCCACCAAACCACCCGCCTCAGTCACCAGCAACGAGCCTGCCGCCACGTCCCAGGGCTGCAAGCCCTTTTCAAAGAAACCTTCGGTGTAGCCTGCGGCCACATAGGCTAGGTCCAGCGCAGCAGAGCCGGGGCGGCGCAGGCCCGCGGTGCGTTGCATTACGTCACCCATCATTTGCAGGTATTGGTTGAAGTTGTCGCCCGGGCGGAACGGGAAGCCGGTGGATACCAATGCCTGCTTCAGCTCGGTGCGCTTGGAGACGCGCAGGCGGCGGTCATTCAGGTAGGCACCACGGCCCTTGGTGGCGGTGAACAAATCATTGCGGGTGGGGTCATACACCACGGCTTGCTCGACCTTGCCTTTGACGGCCAGCGCGATGCTGACGCAGTACACGGGCAGACCGTGGATGAAGTTGGTGGTGCCGTCCAGCGGATCGATGATCCAGACGAATTCGGAGTCTTGAGCTCCGTGCTCACGGCCGGTTTCTTCGGCCCAGATGCCATGGCCGGGGTAGGCCGTGGTCAGGGTTTCTATGATCGCTTGCTCTGCAGCATGGTCCACTTCAGTCACGAAGTCGTTGGCTTTCTTCTGGGAAACGCGAACGGATTCAATGTCTAGGGCAGCGCGGTTGATGATGGATCCGGCGGCGCGTGCGGCTTTAACAGCCACATTGATCATGGGGTGCAGATTGGGTGTCATAGATTTTTAAAGTTAATTGATTGCGGGACAGACCTCTAGCTCTGTCCCCAACTGATTAGGAGCTGGGGGCCGACTGGCGATGCAGGCGGCGACAATAGGCGCTATTTTACTGGTTTACCCTGATTTGCGCCATGCTTACCCGTTTCATTCTGATCAACACCAGCCACGCCGGTAACGTAGGCGCGGCCGCCCGCGCCATGAAAACCATGGGGTTTGACGATTTGGTGCTGGTGGCTCCGCGCTGGGCCAATGTGCTGCGCCGTGAGGAAACCATCCAGCGCGCCAGCGGGGCGCTGGATGTGCTGGAGAAGTGCCGCATCGTGGAAACCCTGGACGAGGCGCTGGACGGGATGACCCATTTGTGCGCCACGGCGATGACCCCGCGCGACTTTGGCCCGCCCACCGTCACGCCGCGTGAGCACTTTGAAATGCTATTAAAACAGGAGCTGCTCCCGCAATATCCACGGCCTGAAAGCGCGATCTCACCCTCAAATGCGTCGGAGAACCCACCTGACCACGTGGCCACCCAAACCGGTGTCGGCTTCCTGTTCGGCTGTGAGCGCTTTGGCATGCGCAATGAGGATGTGTACCGCTGCCACGCCGCGCTCAGTATTCCTAGCAACCCGCAGTTTGGATCGCTGAACTTGGCGGCGGCGATCCAAGTAGTGGCTTATGAGTGGCGGCTGGCCCTGGGTGGCTTTGTGCAAACCGAGCCGGCGCTGGCCGCAGGCGTGTTGCCCAGCACCCTGGCCGATGCGGCCCAGGTGACTGGCATGCTGAATCACCTGGAGCAGGCCCTGGTGGCGCTGGAGTTTTTAGACCCCGCCGCGCCCAAGAAACTGATGCCCCGGCTCAACGGCCTGTTCAATCGGGCCCAGGTGACGCAAGAGGAAATCCACATCCTGCGCGGCATTGCCAAGGCGATATTGCAGCGGGCGCAAAAGTGACCCCCCAAACGCCTACTGGCTCCGCGGGCATGGTGGCTATAGACACCAACGCCAAACTGAACCGTTAGACTCATTCCCATGTTTTCACGCATCCGCTCCGATATCCAGTGCATCCTCGACCGCGACCCTGCTGCCCGCAGCACGTGGGAGGTGCTGACCTGTTATCCGGGCCTGCACGCCGTGGTGCTGCACCGTGTGGCGCATTGGTGCTGGACGCACGATTTGCTGTGGCTGGGGCGTTTTATTTCGCATATCGCCCGCTTTTTGACAGGCATTGAGATTCACCCCGGCGCCAAGCTGGGCGAGCGGGTCTTCTTTGACCACGCCATGGGAACGGTGGTGGGCGAAACCGCCGAGATTGGCGATGGCTGCACGATTTACCAGGGCGTTACGCTGGGCGGCACCAGCCTGTACAAGGGCAGCAAACGCCACCCCACGCTGGGCAAGGACGGGGTGGTGAGCGCGGGCGCCAAGGTGCTGGGCGGCTTTGAGGTGGGTGACGGCGCCAAGATCGGCAGCAATGCCGTGGTGGTAAAGCCGGTACCTGCAGGCGCTACCGCCGTAGGCATCCCGGCGCGCATTTTGCCGAGCAAAGAGGGTGTGAGCGCCGACGTGACCACGCCTGATCGCAAGTTCACTGCTTACGGCATCACCCAAGAAGACGACCCGGTGAGCCAGGCTTTGCGCGGCTTGGTGGACAGTGCCTCCACGCAAGACCACCAAATTGCCATGCTATGGAAGGCCGTGGAGCAGTTGTCGGCCAAGCTGGCGGACAGCGACTGCGTACCCAAAGACGCGTCGCGCAAAGAGTGCTTTGAGGCCGCGCGCATCAATGAGTTGATTGGCAAGTAGTTTCTCCAATTGCTACAAAATTGGTAGCTTCTCCCGCACTATCTACGGGCTGAAATGCCGATTTGACTGGGCATTCGAGGTTGCAATGGGAGACGAATTTTTACAGCGTCATTCCCAGCTTGAACCTCTGGCTGGCCAGCATTTCGTCCCAGCTCTCGGTGGCGGTATTGCCCAGTCCATAGCCAAGGTAAATGTGGGTGCCTTTCAAGTCGGCGGTATCTACACCAATCAGCAAATTCACCAGTGCTTTACGCAGACCGGTACCGTAGCTTTCGCGCTTGACGTTATCCAACGGGAGCCAGCCTGTGAGTGTGTTCGTAAACACCCGGCCATCAGGCAGGATGGCAATGAAGAACATGTTCCCTTGAGAGGCCATAAGCCCCTGGGTGTGCGCAGGGTCGGGTACCAAAGAGGCCGTCATGGTGAGGTTTTGGGGCGAGCCTGCTACCGCAATTTCGCCGTTTACAGTTGGTGGTGTTGGCGCTGATTGGAATTGCACGGGCGTGAATGGCAATTGGCTAGGGCCATGGGGTTGGCCTAGTTGCCCATACTCATTGGCGCCCCAACCCCACAGCGTGCCATCGCGTTTTACGCCCAGCACATAGTTATTGGCCGCTGTCACTTGCGCGTAGCCCTCTCCAATCTTGTGGGGAGCCGTCTCAGCGTCTAGGTTGTTACCACTGCCGAACCTCAAGGCGTTGGTGGTGGTTAGCGACCACAAGCTGCCATCTGACTTCACTGCCAATCCTTGGCCGTTAACTTGCGCATAGCCCTGCCCGAGCAGTATGGGGTCTTTCTTCTCCACACCGTTGCAGTTGTCTGCATTGACTGCGCTGCAACCCAAAGCCCATAGCGCGCCCTGACGGGTAATCACATAGGCCTGAGTACCGTTGGCTGCTACCTGGGCGATGTCTGTAGCAATTTGTCGGGGCCTTGTGCCAGAAAACTTCCACAAACCGTTTTCAACTCGCGCCTCTCCCAGCTCCCAAGCCCACAGGCTTGCGTCCGCCTTCAGCGCGTAAGAGGCTGCCATGTTGGCAGCGACCTTGGTAAATTCTTCCCCAATTTTTACGGGCTGGTCGGCATCGGTCGTTGTTCCGTCGCCCACTTGACCTCCCCCATTGGTGCCCCATGCCCATAAGCTGCCATCGGTTTTGACACCCAAAGTGCGGTATGAAGCGGTCGCGATCTCGGCAAAGTCACTGCCGATAAAGCTGCCACAGGAGGACGAATTACCCACACCGCTGCCGGGCGGGTTTTGGCCCCACGCCCACAGTGTTCCGTCGGTCTTGATGGCAAAGGTGTACCACTGCTCGGTTGAAATTTTGGCGAAGCCGCCGCCAATTTGCGTTGGTATGCCGCTCTGTGGCATGGAGCATCCCAATGCGCCAAACATGTTGTCGCCCCAGGCCCACAGACTTCCGTCTGTTTGAATGGCCAAAGCGTGAATGACCGATGCCACCACGCTCTGAAAACCTGTGCCAATTTGAACCGGCAAGAAGACTGCAGGCATGCTGCCCACGCCCAGTTTTCCAAAGGCATTGCTACCGGTTGTCCAAAAGCTGCCGTCCGCCTTAAGGGTCGCGGTATGGTTCAGCCCCAGCGCTACCTCACTAAACTCTGCGCCAAAGACCTCCGTAGGCGAGGTGTCAAAGACGCCTGAGAACCGAACGAGTACACCGTCGTTACGCTTAGCTAAGGTCGAGTAGTCTGATTCTGTGGATAGTTCCAACCAGCCTCCACTCACCAGGCTTGGTCTCGGCTCGATGGGGGGTGAAAAATGGGGACCAAAGGGCCCAGAAACCTTAGGGCAAACCAGCCCAGGCAAGCACACGCGGCCCCATGCGAACAGTGCGCCGTCGGCCCGCAGCGCATAGCTGATTTTGTAGCCGGCAAACGCCTGGCGCATACCGGAGCCGATCTGAACGGGGGCCGTTGTGTTTGTGGTGGTTCCGTCCCCTAGTTGGCCATCGCTATTGAGCCCCCACGCCCACAGTGTTCCATCGGTCTTCACGGCGACCGAGTGACCTAGCCCTGCATTCGCTTGTGCAAAGCCACTGCCTACCAGCATAGGGCGCTTCGTGTCGGTGGTGTTGCCGGTTCCCAGCTGCCCGTAGGTGTTGGTACCCCAAGCCCAAAGGGTGCCATCCGACTTGATCGCCAGGGTGTGGGCTTCAGTGGTGTTCATGTATGCAAAGCCGGTGCCAATCAAAACCGGCAAGTTGGCATGGACCGAACTGCCGTCACCCAGCCTGCCTTGGGCGTTGTTGCCCCAAGCCCAAAGCGTTCCGTCGGCTTTGATAGCGAATGAACGGTCCCCAGTCGCATGGGCTTGGACAAAGCCGGTTCCCACTTTGATAGGGCTGGCCGACACAATGGTGTTGCCATTGCCCAGCTGGCCGTAGCCGTTGTCGCCCCAAGTCCAGAGCGCGCCGTCGGACGTGATGGCCAGTGTGTGGTTGTAGCCTACCGCGACCCGCTGCGGTGTGGCGGCTTGGGCGCTGGGCAGCGCGAGGCTGACCCAAAACGTTAGCCCTATCGCCAGCTTTGCTGAGGCGCTCAGCAGCCGCTTGGTGACTGCGCGCAGTAGTGTATTGTTGTAGTGCATGGTTTCCTCCCGTATTCGGTTCGGCTGCTTGGCACTTCGCCGTCATAAGCAAATCACGTGCAGTTGAGTTGCCTTATCCTGCGGTGCTCGGAGTCTTCAGTTTTAATGGAGTGAGTCTAGCTGCTGCGTCTGGCTACAGCGTGTGCGCCCGAGCACAGCTTGGGTTTCCAATTTGTGCACTTTAAAAACATTCACTCTGTCAATTGCTACATATTTAGTAGCTGCTCCCGCACTATCCATCGGCTGAAATGCCGATTTGACCTGAAACAACATCCAACCGGTGAACCCAGGCTTTGAGCTTTCCCATCATCACCGACCCGTATTTTTACGCGGTCACCATTCCCGCCGTACTGCTGCTGGGCGTCAGCAAGAGTGGCTTTGGCGCGGGCTTTGGCTCGCTGGCCGTGCCAATGATGGCGCTGGCGGTAACCGTGCCGGAGGCGGCTGCCATTTTGATGCCGGTCCTCTTGCTGATGGACGTCATGGGTATGGCGGCGTTTCGCAAAGACTTCGATCTGAAGCTGCTGAAGTTTTTGATTCCCTTTGGCGTGCTGGGTATCGTGATCGGTGCCGCCTTGTTTAAGGTGCTGAATGCCCACACCGTGGCGGGCGTGGTGGGCGCTTTGACGCTGCTGTTCCTGGCACAGCGGCTCTTGTTCCCGCCCAAGGCCGATAGCCCACCCCCGCCGCGCTGGTTGGGTGCACTGCTCACTACTACGTCCGGTTTCACCAGCTTTATTGCCCACGCGGGCGGGCCGCCCATCAGCGCCTATGTGATTCCGCTCAAGCTCTCGCCGGTGCAATACACCGCCACCATGGCCTTCTTTTTCTTTGTGGTCAACCTCAGCAAGTGGATTCCCTACGCGTGGCTGGGCTTGCTGGACATGCGCAATATGGCCACATCGTTAGTGCTGTTGCCGCTGGCTCCAATTGGCGTGTGGGTGGGCGTGCGCATGGCCCGGCGCATCAGCCCGGTTGTGTTCTACCGGTTTCTGTACGCCGGTATGTTTTTGACTGGGGTGAAGCTACTGTGGGATGGGTTTCAGTAAGCTCGCAGTTTTGATGCTGCTATACAAATAGGAGCTGCTCCCGCACTATCTACAGGCTGAAATCCACTTTTCTTATGCAGAAATCGGGCGTATAGCGCTTTTAGGCCGGAAGGCCTTGCACACCGCATCCACCGTCTCCAGATACGGCCCGCCAATCAAATCAATGCAGTAGGGCACGGCAGCAAAAATGCCGTTCACCACTTGCTTGCCATCCGCGTCCTTCAGGCCTTCCAGCGTCTCGGCAATGGCCTTGGGCTGGCCAGGCAGATTGATGATCAGGCTCCTGTCGCGGATTACGGCCACTTGGCGCGACAGGATGGCGGTCGGCACAAACTTCAGGCTGATCTGGCGCATTTGTTCGCCAAAGCCCGGCATTTCCTTGTGGGCAACGGCTAGCGTGGCTTCGGGTGTTACGTCGCGCAGCGCGGGGCCGGTGCCGCCGGTGGTGAGCACCAGACTGCAACCAGCGTCCACCAGTTCTATCAGCGTGGTGCTGATAGTGGCCTGTTCGTCCGGGATCAGGCGGGATTCAAAGGTGATGGTGTTGTGCAACGCGCTGGTCAGCCAGCTTTGCAAGGCGGGCAGGCCTTTGTCCTCGTAAACACCGGTCGATGCGCGGTCGCTGATGGACACGATGCCGATTTTTACTGCATCACCGCTCAAAGCACTCACGCATCGGCTCCGGGGTTGTCGGGGAAGTCGTTTTCAGGGCCCAAAGCGTCGGGCACATCTGGGCCTTGCAACAGCACTTCGCGCACCAGCTGGAAAATTTCTCGGTAGGCACGGCCATGGCGTGGCGCGGCACCGGGCTTCTCGGGCTTGGCATCTTTGCGCGCCTGGCGCACCAGGGCGCGCAATTGCTGGGAATCGGTGCCAGGGCTCAAGGTGATCCATTGGCCCACGGCATCATCGTCACTTACCAAGCGGTCACGCCAGATTTCGGCCTGGTGCAGCACCAATGTCTCCTGAGCGCTAGGGGCGTGTTGCTCGCTCAGCGCGGCGCGGATTTCATCGTGCTTTTCCGTCGTCAGCAAGCGCATTTGTTTGCCGATGAACTGCATCTGGCGGCGCTTGCCTTCAAAGTTGGTGATGCGCTTGGCCTCTTTCACGCCTTCGACCAGCTTGTCGGGCAGTTCCAGCTTGGTCAAAAGCTCGGCGCGCAGGTTCAACAGGTCTTCACCGAGCTTTTGTAGCTCGGTGCTTTCGCGCTTGAGGTCGGTGCGGGTGGGCTCGTCAGTGCCCCTGAGTTCGCGTTTGAACTCCAGGTCCAGTTCGCTACCCTCGGCGACGAACTTGCCTTTGACGAAATAGCCTTTTTTTAGTTTACTCATAATCCTAAGTATCATAGCCGTCGCTATGAACAAACCCTCTCCCACCCGCGCAGGCAGCTCCTCTGCCAGCCGCAAAGCCCTTCCCCACACAGCCGCCAACACCGCAGCCAAGCCCTCCGACACGGGTTTTGCCTACTCCAGGGATTTCTTTGAAACTCTGGTGGACAGTGCGCTAAAACACGCCAAAAAACTGGGTGCGACGGATGCGGGCGCTGAAGTTTCTGAGGGCTGCGGCCTGAGCGTTTCGGTGCGCAATGGCGAGCTGGAAAACGTGGAGCGTAACCGCGACAAGTCGCTCGGCGTGACGGTGTACGTCGGCCACCGCCGCGGCAATGCCAGCACGTCAGACTTCTCTCAGGCTGCGATTGCGCAGACCGTGCAGGCTGCTTTTGACATTGCTCGTTTCACCGCCGAAGACCCGTTTGCCAGCCTGCCCGATGCGAAAGATATCGCCCCGGTGGCCGAACGCAAACGCAATCTGGACCTGTTCTTCCCGTGGGCCGTGACCAGTGAGCAGGCCGCCCAGTTGGCGCTGCAATGCGAAGCTGCGGCCCTGAAGGTGGACAAGCGCATCACCAACAGCGAAGGCGCGGCCGTGTCGGCCCAGCAGTCGCATTTCTTCAGCGCCCACACACGCGGTTTCCGGGGCGGCTACGCGTCCTCGCGCCACTCCATGTCGGTGTCGCCGATTGCGGGTAAGGGCGACGATATGCAGCGCGACGCCTGGTACAGCTCCATGCGCCACCCCGACGCGATGGCCGCGCCGGAAGTCATCGGCCGCTACGCCGCCGAGCGCGCATTGAGCCGCCTGAAGGCCCGCAAGATCGCGACCATTGAGTGCCCTGTACTGTTTGAGTCGCCGCTGGCGGCAGGCCTCTTGGGTGCCTTTGTGCAGGCCGTGAGCGGCGGTGCGTTGTACCGCAAGAGTTCGTTTTTGCTCGACTCCCTTGGCAAGGTGGTTTTGCCAAAGCACATTGACATCCATGAAGACCCGTTTGTGCTGCGCGGCAAGGGCAGCTCACCTTTCGACGACGAAGGTGTGCGCGTGCAGGCCCGCCAAGTGGTGGAAGCCGGCCGTGTGCAGGGTTACTTTTTGAGCAGTTACTCGGCCCGCAAGCTGGGCATGCAAACCACTGGGAATTCCGGCGGTTCGCACAACCTGACCTTCACGTCACGCCTGACGAAAGCCTCAGATGACTTGGACGCGATGCTGCAGAAGCTGGGCACAGGCTTGTTTGTGACCGAGCTGATGGGGCAGGGTACCAACTATGTGACTGGTGACTATTCACGTGGTGCCAGTGGCTTCTGGGTGGAGAAGGGGCACATTGCCTACCCGGTGCATGAGATCACCATTGCGGGCAATATGAAGAGCATGCTTAAGGGGATAGAGGCGATTGGCGCGGATACCTACAACTACGGGGCCAAGACGGTAGGGTCGATTCTGGTGAATCGGATGAAGGTGGCGGGGAGCTAACAACCACCTTGTCATCCCGCGGGGCAAGAGCTTGTGGTGTGGTGCTAGGTAGCAAAAACGAAATGGAGCGCATTGCGCGCTACCACTCGGAGTTTGTTCACTGGTGTAGCTTTTCCTGCAACCAGACCTTGATAAGTGATTGGTAGGGCACATCACGCGCATTGGCCGCTATCTTGATCGAGTCCAACAAATGCTGGGGCAGGCGCAATGAGATGGTTTTCGTTGTGGGCTTCAGGTTCGGTAACGCGACCTTCCTGGCCTTGGACCAATCGACTTGATCGGTTGAGTCATGCGATTCCCAATACGCGCGCTCTTGCGCCTCATTGGCAAACTTCGGAATGGTCTTATTTTGCTTGGTCATAAATGGCTTGCTCCTTACGATGCATGTCCCTGGCTGATATTACCCGGATCAACTGCCCCAATTGCCGCAGGGTGAATGTGATGTGCAGCGTTCGCCCCTCATCCGTTTTTCCTAAGGCATGCATTCGCAACTCCTTCTGGCTGTGCGCAACATCGTCCAACAGCAGAAGGGGCGCATTGAAAAACACTTGTTCTGCCTCGGCCATGCTGACGCCATGCTTCTCGTTCTTGCGCCCATTGCCGTCGTCCCAGTTGAACCCCGTGATCTTGCTCAAGTCAATCATTTTTGTATATTACTATCATGTACAACAATGTCAACCAGCACTCACCAATGCGGCGCATTCGCAATGTAAAGGCTGGGTGTTCGATTCATCTCTCCAGCACCGGTATAACAAGGGAAAGCTGAACTCTGCGCGCCGGATGGCTTTTAGAGTTGGGCTGAGGTGGCTAAGTCGGGCAATTCGCTAGGGTGGGACAGCAGGTTTTCAGGCCCTGCCGCAACTAGCTCTGCATGCGAGCCGTGCCCCCAGAGCACGCCTGCGGATTTGAGTTGGCTGAACTTTGCCGCTTCGATGTCGACCGCGCGGTCGCCAATCATGATGGCGTTGTTCGCAATGGTTTGATCGGCGCGCAATGCAGCCAACTGCTGTTTCTTTTGAATGCCAATATCACCGCCACTAACAAACTGGAAGTGGTGCCTAAGCCCGAACATTTTTAGAATGCGCTCCGCGAAATCACTGCGCTTGGAGGTGCAAAGCCCCATGGGAATGTTCTTGGCCGCAATGGACTCTAACGCTTGTGCTATGCCGGGATACAGAACGTTCTCGCTGTAACCCACTTCGGTGTAGCGCTCGCGGTATTTGGCAACCAACTCTACCAAATGGGCGGTTGAGGTTTGGCCTGTTATTGAAGCGAAGGACGCATCCAGCGGAGGGCCGATGTACTGAGAAACTGCCGTATCCGGGATGGAAGGGTATGCAAAATGCGCCAATGCGTAGTTGATAGAGCGACCAATGCCCACCGCGGGATCGCTGATCGTGCCGTCCAGATCGAAGACCAGAAATACGGGCGCTAGTTGCAGTTGCAAAACGGCTTCTCCACATAGGTCACTTCCGAGGTGACGTAGCCCCGGATCTTCTGCTCGCGAAGACCATGGGTGTAGTCAAAGTCAGCGTGTGCTGCGGGGTTCAATACCACGTCAAATTTTTCTTGCACAGGATGCGCTCAGGTCTTGGTGATCGCACCAGACGCATCGTTGTGCGCTGGCAAACTCAGTGACCAGTACTCGCCGTCGTAGTAGTTGCCATCCAGGCAAATGGATTGGGGTTCTAAACCCGTCTGCACGAAACCCAGCGTGGCGTAGAGCTTGGTGGCTTCGGGGTTGGGCACGTAAACGGTGAGGTTGATGCGCAGCAGGCCGTTGGCACGACCATGGGCAACGGTGTGTTGCACCAAGGCGCGGCTGATGCCTTGGCGGCGATAGCGGGGCGATGTGAAGACCCCCCAGAGATTGGCCTTGTGCCGCGAGGAGGCCAGCTTGCTGGGCCAGGCGATGGCCGAACTGCCCACCAGCGCATCCCCCACAAACGCCCCAAACGCCGCATTGGGTTCGGGGTAGCCCAACTGATCCCGAAACCCCTGCAGCGGGCGCGCTAGCTCCTCAGTCATGCTCAGCCCCATAGGCACCGCGTTGTCCGCCAGTACCTCGCGCCGCAGCGCAGAAAACGCCTCCGCATCCGCAGGCTTCAATCGTCGAATCAGAAAAGAAGATTTGGTAGTCATGCACCCATGGTAGGGCTAAAGCAGACATCAGCATCCGTCACCGGCGCTTAGAGTAGCCCGAGTGAAGCCGTGGAGCGAAGTCATAGTGGCAACGTACCGCCCGCAATTCCACAGTCGGCACGACAAAGCCAAATCGGCTGTCCGCTTTAGCCCCCCCTTCGCCAGGCGGGGCGAGAGGGGTTGGGGGAGAGTGGGGGTTACAAACGCCCCGCAGGGAAACGCCTACCCAGCCAGCGCCGTCTTAACCGCTGCCGACACTGCCGACATCTCCGCCTTGCCGGCCAACGCAGCCTTCACCAAGCCCATCACTTTGCCCATATCCCCAGGGCCTGCGGCGCGGCCCAGCTCAGCCGCCAGCGTGGCCACAATCGCTTTCACTTCGACCAAGACTTCATCGGCCGACATGCGTTGGGGCAAGTAGGCTTGCAACACCAGCAGTTCTGATTTTTCTTTATCGGCCAGGTCTTGGCGCGCGGCTTTTTCGAAAGCCTCAATCGAATCCTTGCGCTGTTTGATCAGCTTGTCCACGATGGCCACCACCATGGCGTCATCCAGCACCACACGCTCGTCCACTTCCTTTTGCTTGAGGGCCGACAGCAACAGGCGGATAGTGCCCAGGCGCTCGGTGTCCTTGGCGCGCATCGCGGTTTTCATGTCTTCGGTGATTTGGTCTTTGAGTGACATAGCGTGGAATCCTTCAAGGGAATTGGAAACGGGAAAAGAGAGGACCGAAAACTAAAAAAGCCCGCCGGAGCGTCCCCAAGCGAGCTTTTTTGGCCGTGAAAGGCGTCTAACGCAAGTTAGAACATCTTCTTGGGCAATTGCATGCTACGAATACGCTTGTAGTTGCGCTTGACGGCGGCTGCCTTCTTGCGCTTGCGCTCTGCAGTGGGCTTTTCATAGAACTCGCGCGCGCGCAAGTCGGTCAGCAAACCCAATTTTTCGATAGTGCGCTTGAAGCGACGCAGAGCGACGTCAAACGGCTCGTTTTCTTTTACACGGATGGTTGTCATTACGTAATGTTGTCCAAATTGTGCTGATCAGTGGCCATGGGGGGAGATCGAGCCCCACACGGCGTATTCAGCGGTGTTCTCCGTCCTAACTAGTATTGGCCGACGGAGTACTGCCAGAAAAGCCTTGGATTATAGCGTTTTTTTAGGCGGTAGATTGGGCATCTATCAGCCGCAGAACGGCGGGCCAGCCCAGGGTGATGTAGTCCACCACGGCCTGCCCGCTGGCGAAGCGCTGCGCGGGGTCTTTGTGCAAGGCACGGTCCAGCAGCTCCTGGAATTCGGCAAATTTGGCGTCCAGCCGCGGCGCTGGCGTGTGGATGTGCTTGTACAACAGCACCTCCAGGGTTTCGGCCACAAAAGGCCGCTGGCGGGTGATCATTTCAAACAGGATGACGCCCAGGGAATAAATGTCGCTGGTCGGGCTCACGGGCTTGCCATTGGCCTGCTCGGGGCTCATGTAATACGGGGAGCCGACGATTTCGCCGTGCCGGGTTTGTTCCAGTTGCTGCTCGGAGTGCTTGGCGACGCCAAAGTCGATCAACGCGACGCTGCCATTGGCGCGCAGCATCAGGTTGTCGGGCTTCACATCGCGGTGAACAATGCCCAGTGCATGGATTTGCGAGAGCGCCAAAGCCACTTGCAGTACGACTGTCAGCGATTCCAGGGGTGACAGCCCGCTGACCATGCGCTGGCGGATATCCCCATGGCTGAAATATTCCATGCTGATGAAGGCCTGCTCATCGGTAAAGCCGTGGTCAAAAATCCGCGCCACATTGGGGTGGTTGATTTGTTCCAGCAGCGCGTACTCCTGGATAAAGCGGTGCAGAAAGCTGGTGTCGGTGTGTTTGCGCGTGTCCAGAATTTTCAGTGCCACTTCCAGGCCATCATGCTCCCGGACTGCCAAAAACACTTCGGACATACCGCCGCTGCCCAGGCGTTTGAGCATGCGGTAGCCTTTGATGCCGACCGGTGCCAGCCCTGAGTTTTCCGCCATCGGCCGCGATGCACCGGCAGGTGCCTGCGTGAGGCCCAGCGCCTGGGTGCGCTTGATGCGGGCCCATACGGCGTCCATCAGTTCGTCGCGGGAGAACGGTTTGCCAATGTAGTCATCGGCACCCAGATTCATGCCTTTGCGGCGGTCGGTGCGGTCCGTGCGGGCACTCAAAAAGATGAAGGGCACAACCGCAGTCAGCGGGTCGGCGCGCAGCGCCTCCAGCAGTCCGTGGCCATCCATTTCAGGCATCATCACATCAGACAGCACCAGGTCGGGCCGGTTGGCGCGCGCCAAATCCAGGCCTATGCGGCCGTTCTCGGCCTCTAGTACCTCAAAGCCTTCCATTCGCAAAATCCGTACGACGTTGTCGCGAATGCTGGCCTCATCCTCTACCACCAGAATCATCATGCTGTTGTTCCCATGCCAAGCCGGGCTGCCAAGCCCTGGGCACAAGCATAGCCGCTTGCCCAGGCCCATTGGAAGTTATAGCCGCCCAGCCAACCGGTCACGTCTACCACTTCGCCAATGAAATATAGGCCACTTTGTGTGGATTCCAGGGTTTGGCTGGACAAGGCCTTGGTGTCTATGCCCCCGGCGGTGACCTCGGCTTTGCGGTAGCCCTCGGTGCCGGTGGGGGTTAGTTCCCAGCGGCTCAGGCGCTCGGCCAGTGCCGCCAGGGCCTTGTCGGAGGCTTCCATGGTGGGGCGTGTCCAGTTATGGCCCAGTGCCGCGCCCTGGGCCACCCAGGTGTCGGCCAGGCGGCTGGGCACCAGGCCGGCCAGCTCGTTGGCGATCAGCTTGCGCGAAGTGCTTTTGGCGTGCATCAGAAGGGCCGCCACATCGGTATCCGGGGCCAGGTTCAGGCGGATGGGCGTGCCCTCAGTCCAGTAGCTGGAAATCTGCAATACACCAGGGCCGCTCAGGCCGCGGTGGGTGAACAGCAGGTCTTCCAGAAACGCGATCTTGTCTTTTTTGCCGCCGGTCTCAATGCTCACCGGCAAAGACAAGCCCGACAACTGCGCAAACGGAGCCCAGGCGGCCTCGTCAAAAGTCAGCGGGACCAAGGCCGGCCGAGGTGGCACCAGGGGCAGGTTGAACTGCTTGGCGATGCGGTAGCCCAAGTCGGTGGCACCGATCTTGGGGATGGACAAACCCCCGCAGGCCACGACCACCGCCGCGCACTGCACGCCACCCTGGCTGCTATCTATTTCGTAGCTGCTCCCGCACTGTCCATGGGCTGTAGAGGCTAAATGGCGTATATTTTTAACGCTACACGGCTGCCAGCGGGTGACGCCGCCCGCTGCGCATTCGGCCAGCAGCATCTGGATGATGTCTTCGGCCGAGCGGTCGCAAAACAACTGGCCTTTGTGCTTTTCATGAAAAGGGATGCCATAGCGCTGCATCAGCGCCACAAAGTTCTGCGGCGTGTAGCGCGACAGCGCAGAGCGGCAAAAGCGCGGGTTGTCGCTCAAAAAATTGGCGTGCGTGGTGCCCGTGTTGGTGAAGTTGCAGCGGCCACCGCCCGAGATACGGATCTTCTCGGCCACCTTTTCGCCATGGTCAATCACCAGCACTTTCAGGCCCAGTTGGCCCGCAACGCCCGCACAAAACAAACCGGCTGCACCGGCCCCGATGATGACTACGTCAAATGAATGCATCGGGGCTGGGCAGTTTCAAACGCGGCAGATTTACTTGCCCGAGATCTCGTTCAGCAACTCGGTCGCGTTGTAGATCGACTTCAGTGCTTCCTGAATGCCACCGCTGGTCACACCCACGGTACGGTTCAGGGTGGAGTCCATCCAGAAGCCGCCGCCGTGCGAGTGCACATTGCCGTCAAACGCCAGGCCCACAATTTCCCCCTTGGCGTTGATCATCGGGCTGCCGGAGTTGCCGCCAATGATGTCGTTGCTGGTGACAAAGTTGTAGTTTTGGGCTAGGTTGATTTTGTCTTTGGACGCCAACCACGATGCGGGCAGCGCATAGGGCTCGGCACCGGTGTGGCGGTTGAACGCGCCTGCAAAATCGGTGAATGGCGGTACCGGCGTGCCACGCTCTTGCCAACCCTTGACTGCACCAAAGCTCAGGCGCAGTGTGCCGGTGGCATCCGGGTAAGTCTTGGTGCCCAATTGGGCGAAGCGCGCCTTTGCGATCAGCTCGGCGTTTTTCTTCTCCACCGCCGTCACTTCACTCTCATAGCGCTTGCGCATGGCACGCGCGCCGGTGTCGATGTCGCGGACCAGCTTGATGAACGGGTCATCTGCCTTGGCCAGGGCTTCCTTGTCACCGGCCCACAGGGCCTTGCGCACGGCAATATCACCCAGCTTGGTGCCGTCGATCAGGCGCTTGGCCATTTGTTCTGGGGATTCGTTGCCCAACACCTGCTTGACGAAAGGATGATCCGTGCCCAGGGATTCGCGTAGCTTGGTCAGCGAAAATTCCAGCTTCATCTTCTCGAACTCAGGATAAATAGGGGCTGGCGAAAAGAGTTGACGTTCAGCCAGCGGCTGACGCGACGAGGCGAACTCCGGTAGACGCTGGGCATCGGGTTTGCTACGCTCTTCGGCACCACGCAGCAGTGCGCGTGCGATGCCAAAGTAGCGGGTATTGAAGGTGCGGCCGCCTTCCATCGCTTCGTATTCGGGCCCAATCTCGCGGATACGTTCTTGTGCTTTGGCAATAGCCGTCCAGGGGTCGCCAATCTCGGCTTTCATCTTGGGGTTGGTGGCTACAAATTTCTTCAGCGAAGCTTCGTCTGCGCGCTTGCGCTCCATCAGCGCGGGTGATTGCAGCGCTGCCAAATTGCCAGACGTGACCTTCATGCCGTTTTCCAAGAAAAACAGGTCGTTGTAGGCAATGCGCGCTTGCTCGGTGCCCAGCTTGCGGAATTGGGTGAGCGCACCACGGAACTCGTAACCGCGCTTGATGGAATTGATGCTGACCACATCGCGCAGGGTTTCGAGTTGCGACACCGTCAACAGGCGGTTGGTGCGCCCGGGTGTACCGGCGGTAAACACCAGCTCATCGGCCTTGGCACCGGCAGCGCTGAACGGGAAGAAGTCGGACACCACGGCAGGCTTGCCGTTTTCATAGGCCCGCAGCATGGCCGAATCCAGGCCATAGCGGGGGAAGTTGAAGTTGTCCGGGTCGCCACCAAAGTTGGGGGCGGCATCCTCAGGCGCCCACACCAAGCGCACGTCCGAGTAACGGTGGTAACGGTACAGGTGGTATTGACCGCCCTGGTACAGCGTGACCACGCTGCAGCGCACGGTGGCTTTGTTGTCACCCTGGCAGTCGGAGGTCAGCTTGGCAGTCAGCGCATTCTGGGCATTCTGATAAGCCTCGCCTTCCAGACCCTTGGTCGCGCCTTGCATCGTGGCGGTCACATCGGTGATCTGCTCCAGCTGGCTCACTTCGGTGGTGGGGCATTGCAACTCTTGCTCGGGCTTGCGCGCCAGGAAGCCATCGGCCAGATAGTTTTTGGCGGGGCTGGAGATTTGTTGCAAACAGCCTGCGATGCAGTGGTGGTTGGTCATCACCAAACCATTTTTGGAAATGAAGGATGCCGAGCACCCACCCAAGCTGACCGCTGCGCGTTGCACATGGTTGACCCAGGCCTTGTCGGCGGTGAAGTTGTAGCGCGCCTTGAGCTGCTCGTGGGGCAGGTTGTCAAAGGTCCACATACCTTCGTCGGCAAAAGCCGGTGCGCCGATCAGCGCGAGAAGTGAGAGCGAAATTGCGTGCAAGCGCATGGGGGATATCCGTTTCAGACAGGTTGTTGAGTGCGCTGACTTTAACCGCTTTGGGCCCTGCGGATGGAGGGTGTAACCCGGCGTTACAAGAGGGCAACAGGCGCTGCTGCTAAGCTCAGCCCGCCTTCAAATTTTCAGGGATCGCGATGTTCAAACAGTGTGTTGTCAAACTGGGATGTAGTTTACTTTTTTGGGGTGCCTGCACGCTGTCGCATGCGGCACTGAATCTGGCGGACCCGATTCCCGTTGGCCCCCAGGTGCAAAAGGGCCAGTTGGCCAATGGCCTGACCTACTACATCCAGAAGAACACGCGGCCCCAAAAGCGCCTAGAGCTGCGCCTGGTGGTCAAGGCGGGTTCGGTGTTAGAAGATGAGGACCAGCGTGGCCTGGCCCACTTTGTGGAGCACATGGCGTTTAACGGCTCCACCCACTTCAAAAAACATGAGCTGGTCTCTTACTTGCAATCCATCGGTTTGAAGTTTGGTGCAGATTTGAATGCCTACACCAGCTTCAATGAGACCGTTTACATACTGCCGGTGCCCACCGACAAACGTGCAGACTTGGAAAAGGCCTTCTTGGTGCTGCAAGACTGGGCTGCGGGGGTGTCGTTCCATGCGGAGGATATTGATCCGGAGCGCAATATTGTTCTGGAAGAACTGCGCCAAGGCAAGGGCGCACAAGACCGCATGAACAAGGTGCTATTGCCCAAGATGTTGGGCGGCTCCAAGTACGCAGAGCGCCTGCCCATTGGCACCGAAGCAAGTTTGAAGACCTTCAAGCTTGACGCTGCCAAGCGCTTCTATGCGGACTGGTACCGCCCCAACCTGATGGCCGTGGTGGTGGTGGGCGACATTGAGCCCGCAGATGCCCAAGCGCTGATTGAGGGGCACTTTGCGCAGCTTAAAAACCCCGCGCAAGAGCGTGTGCGGGCCTACCCCGTCATACCCGTGCGCACCACCTCTGAGGCCGTGGTGGTGACCGACAAGGAAGCCACCAACAACATGGCGCAAATTTTGTACCCGGTGTTCCCGGACCAGGTCGTTGTGACCGTTGGCGACTACCGCCGCAAGACGGTGGAGCGCCTGTTTGGCATGATGCTGGGCCAGCGCACCCAAGAGATAACCCAACAGGCCAACCCGCCCTTTGTAGGCGGTGGCAGTGTAGTGGCTCCGTTGGTGACTGGCTTTCGTATGTTCAGCTCGGTGGCGTTATTGGGCCGTGCCGGGCTCGGCCCCGCGATGGACGCTTTGGTGCAAGAAAACCAGCGGGCGCGGCAGTTTGGTTTTAGTGCGGCCGAGCTGGACCGGGCCAAAAAGAACATGCTGCGCAGTTTGACCCAGGCCCATGCAGAGCGCGATAAAACCAATTCGGGGGTGTACGCGGCAGAGTACATCCGCAACTTTTTGGCGCAAGAAACCATCCCCGGCATTGCGGCAGAGCTGGCCTATGTCAGCGAATTTTTGCCCGGCATCATGCTGGCGGATGTGAATGCCTTGGCGCAATCAACCATCCCTGCCGACTCGGCCAAGCTGGCGGTGTATGCGGGTGTGCAGTCTGCAGACTCCACCCCGCCCACAGAGGTGCAGTTGCTTAGCGCGGTGAACGCGGCAGAAAAGCAGGTGGTGGTGCAAAAGGCCGAAAAACTCTTGCCCACGCAATTGATGGCCACGCCCCCCAAGGCGGGCAGCATCGTCTCCGAGCGGCTGAACACCGAGTTGGGGCTGATGGAGTTGGAATTGTCGAATGGGGTCAAAGTCATCCTCAAACCCACCAACTTTCAGAATGACCAAATCCGCATGGGCGGCCAGCGCTATGGTGGCCAGTCCTTGTATAGCCAAGCAGATCGCCTGAACGCGGGCTACGCCGCCACAGTAGTCGGGGCTATGGGCCTGGGCGAGTTGTCGCCGCTGGATTTGCAGAAGGTGCTGGCGGGCAAGAGCTTTAACGTCACGTCAGGCTCACAAGCCCTGACCGATGCCGTGACCGGCGCAAGCAACCAGGCCGATTTGGAGGCCATGCTGCAGGTCGTGCATTTGAAGTTTGGCAAGACGCGGCGCGATGCGGATTTGTTCCAATCCTTCATCAGCCGCTCGCAAGATGCCGCCCAAAATGCCATGGCCCGGCCCGAGGCCGTGTTCAACGATGTGCGCGCCCAAACCATTTTTAACAACCATCCGCGCTTGTGGCTGACCCCGCGCCCGCAAGACTTTGCCAGCCTGGACCTGGGCCGCATGCAGGCTATTTACGAAGAGCGCTTTAGCAGCGCCAAGGATTTCACCTTTGTCTTCGTCGGCAGCTTCACGCCCGAGGTCATCAAGCCACTATTGGCCACCTACCTGGCCAGCCTGCCCACCCCCGATGTGGTCACGCAGTTTGTCGACTTGGGCATTCGGCCGGTGGCGGGGGTGGTCAAAAAAGAAGTGCGCCTGGGCTCAGAAGCCAAGGCGCTGGTGTCGGTGTCGTTCACCGGCGCTGCCGACTATTCACGCGAAGAGGCTTTGCTGGTACGCGCTTTGACCGAGGTGGTCAACATCAAAATCATCGACGAACTGCGCGAAAAATTGACCCTGATTTATGGCGGAAGCCTGGGCGGTGGCCTGACGCGTGTGCCCTACGCCAACTACAACCTGGTGCTGAATTTGCCCTGTGGCCCAGATAACGTAGACAAGGTGATTGCGGCAGCCTTTGGCGAGATAGAAAAAATCCAGCAAGCGGGGCCAGATGCGGCTGATTTGGCCAAGGTCAAAGCCAATATGCTGCTGTCCCACCGCCAATCCTTGCGGGAAAACAGCTACTGGCTGGGCGTATTGCAAAGCGCGATGTTGCAAGGTACTGACCCGGCCAAAGTGCTGGAGTTTGAGGGCGACGTAGCGGCACTGACACCGGCCTTGTTGCAGGCTGCGGCTAAGCGCTATTTGCGTCAGGACAACTATGTGCAGATGGTGCTATTGCCGGCTGCAGTGCCGGCCGCGAACCAGGCTGTTGCACCTGCTGCACCCAGCGTCCAGTGAGTGAAACACTAACGCGAGCACAAGCCTGGGCGGCAGAGCGTTTTGCGTAGGTAAAAGGAGGAGCCCGCAGAGCGGGCGGGGGACACGGAGCAGAACGTTTTGCCGTCTAGGCTGCCCGCCAAAGCTCCTAGCGTGCCAGGCGCTGCTGCAGGCTTGGGGCGACTGAACTGCCCGAGGCGGCAGCCAACAGACCCTGCATCACATCGCCCACCACAATCACGCTGGGGCTGGCCATGCCCTCGGCCACGATGGTGGCGTGCAGGGTGTCCAGGGTACACACGCAGTGCCGCTGAGTGGGCAGGCTGGCATGCTGGATGATCGCTACCGGCGTGCTGCCGTCCAGACCGTCGAGCAATTGGTCTTGGATGCTGGCCGCGCCACTCACGCCCATGTAAATCACCAGGGTCAACTTGGCTTGGCGTGCGGTGTGGGCCAATGCAGTCCAGTCGGTCCCGGTGTCGCCGGGTTTGGCGTGGCCGGTCACAAACACTACGCCATGGGCGTGTTCGCGGTGGGTGAGCGGCACGTTCAGCGAGGACACTGCCGCCAGACCCGAGGTGATGCCGTTGATGACGCTGACGCGCACACCTGCGGCCTGCAGGCCTTCAACCTCTTCACCACCGCGGCCAAAGATAAAGGGGTCGCCGCCTTTGAGGCGCACCACGGACTCGCCCTCTTGGGCGGCGGTGATCATCAGGCGTTCAATGAAAGACTGGGGTGTGGATTTGCAGCCCCCCCGTTTGCCCACCTGCACCACGCGCGCCTGCGGGTTGGCCAGGGCCACGATGGCGGGGTTCACCAGGTCGTCCACCAGCAACACCGTCGCGGCCTGAATGGCTTTGAGGGCCTTGATCGTCAGCAACTCCGGGTCACCCGGCCCCGCACCCACCAGCGTGACTTGGCCGCTACTGGGCAGGGAGGAGAAATCGTGTTTCATAGTGCAAACGTGGGTAGTTGTGATGTCAATTGCAAGATGTGCGCCACTTGCTGTGCAATCGGTGCGGGCACCGGCAGGCTGCCGCGCAGGACCTGTTGAATATAGGCAGCGGTGGTGACGGCATCAATGGCGGCAGGCAGCTCCGGCAGGCTGGGCAAACTGCCGGCCTGGTAGGCCTGCAGATCGGTCGCCTGGCCCTGAATGAAAGCCTGCATTTTGGGCGTGCGGCGTGGGTCCGCCACGGCTTCGCCTTCGGTGCCGCGTATCAGCAGCGCATGGCTTTGCATCAGCGTAAATGTCTCGGCCATAGAGATGGCGTACTCGGGGTGGGTGTAGCTACTGACGATCAGCGCGGGTCCGTCCACCGGGTTCATCAGCTTGACCAGGCTGTGCGCTGGGTTGCGCAGATTGACCACACGGCGCACATCCAGCAGGCGCTGCAAGCCGGGGCACAGCAGAGCAGTGGGCACAAAGGCCACGCTACCGTTTGCTATGGATTCAATAGCTGCTCCCGCAAGAATACCAAGCTCTGCAAGCACTTCTGACGTAAAAACACGGCTGGATTCGGTGGCTGTGCCGTGGATCAGCACGGGCAGCCCTTCGCGCGCCAGTAGCAGTGCCAGCAGCGGCGTGAGCAGGGGCAACTTGCGCGCACCGTTGTAGCTGGGGATGACGATGACCGGCTGATTGCCCGCAGGCACTTTGTGCAGGCGGCTGGAGGTGGCGTCCAGAAAACCGGCCATCTCTTGCGCGGTCTCGCCCTTGATGCGCATGGCCAGGCAAAACGCACCGATCTCCAGATCGGTCACCGTGCCGTCCAGCACCTGGCCAAACAAATCGGTGGCCTGCTCGCGCGTCAGCGCGCGGGCACCGTCTTTGCCGCGTCCGATTTCCTTGATGTATTTGCCGATAGCCATGCGCGGGATTGTCGTTGAGGCTTGATAACTTGGGGCTATGAGCTTATGCAGCCGTGATTGAGGCAGGCGTGGGAACCACGCTGGCTTTCACCATGCGCTGCAACTGCGGAACACAGGAGCCGCAGTTGGTGCCGCATTTCAGCGCGCCTTGCAAGGCTGCCAGCCGCGCGGGTGCGCCGCCCGTGCACCGCAGCAATTCTTCTTCAATCGCCACATCGGTCACGTTAAAGCAAGTGCACACCACCTTGCCTTTGTTGACCACAGGCAGGGGTGGCTTGCTGCCGGGTACCAGCAGGGCACGACCATAGCTCTGCGCTGGCTGCTCGTCTTGCAAGAGGGCGCTGATCCAGCTTTGGGCGCTGGTGTCACCGGCCAGCAAAAAGCCCTCCAGCGTGGCATCGGCACCCGCACCTTTAGCCTCGCCCGCGCGGTGCAGGCGCATCGCGCGGCGCTGACCCCGTTTTTTGTCGGCATAGCGCACCACCTCGGGGTGGTCGAGTTGCAACAGGCTTTCGATCTGCGCCAGCAGCTCGTCGGGCGCGGCGTCCAGGCCCGCAGCGCGAAAGAGCACGCCTTGGCGCTCCGCGCTGCTGTCCATGGCCACGGCGTTGGCAAAGGGCACACAGCTGGCAAAGGCAAACTCCCGCATCAAGGCCTGTAATGCGGTGCGCGCTGCCTGGGCCTGGTCGGCGGGGAGCCAGGCCATGGCCAGCAAGGTCCAGGGCAGTTCGGCCTTGAGCACCTTCACGGCCGCGTGTTTGAACTCGGGTTGCTTGGAATCCGGGCAATAGGCCGAGGTGGTGAGCGCATTCACGCCCGCCAGGCGCTGCCCGGAGCTGCTTTGGCCGCTGATGAATTCCTCACCCCAGTGCATGGCCATAAAGACTTGGCTCATGGCGACTTCAGGGCTGGCTTGCACCGGGGCCAGGATGGAACCACGTTTGCTGGTGATGTGCACCAGATCGCCTTCCTTCAAGAGCCTGCGTGCCATGTCTTGTGGGTGCATTTGCAGTGCAGGCTCACGCACATGGCCAAACAGGCGACCCAGCGTGCCGGTGCGGCTCATGCCATGCCATTGGTCGCGCAGGCGGCCGGTGGTCAGTGAAAACGGGTAGCGTGCCTCACGCGGTTCGGCCACCGGTTTGTAGGCCACATTGGCAAAGCGGGCCCGGCCATCTGCGGTGGGGAAGATGCCGTCTTCGTATAGCCGCACTTTGCCAGCGGCTTCGCCCTCACGCATCGGCCATTGCAGCGGTGTGGTTTCCAGCAAGGCGTAGGACATGCCGGTGATATCCAGATCGCGGCCACGGGTGGATTCGCGGTGTTCGTTCCACACGGATTCGGCCGTGGGGTAAGGGAACAAACTCCGTTCGCCCTGAGCTTGCCGAAGGGCTTCGACAGGCTCAGCCCGAACGGCGAGAACGGCTTCCAAGCGCTGGGCAAAGTCCACCGCAATCGCCCAGTCGTGGCGCGGGCCATTCTCATGTGGCCCGGGTGGCTCGACCGCCGCCCGCACGCGAGAAATGCGGCGCTCGCTATTGGTCGCGGTGCCTTCTTTTTCCCCCCAGGTGGTGGCGGGCAGCAGCAGGTCGGCATAGGCGCAGGTGGCGGTGGTGACAAAGGCTTCTTGCACCACCACGATCTCAGCGCGCTCCAGCGCGCGGCGCACAGTAGCCTGGTCGGGCATGCTTTGCGCCGGATTGGTGCAGGCAATCCACAGCGCTTTGATTTCGCCATCAGCCGCGGCCTGGAACATCTCGACCGCCGTTTTTCCGGGCTTGTCGGGCACCGAGGGAATGCCCCACAACGCAGCCACTTCGGCACGGTGATCAGCGTTGCTTAAATCACGGTGGGCACTGAGTAAATTGGCCAGTCCCCCCACTTCGCGCCCGCCCATGGCATTGGGCTGGCCGGTCAATGAAAACGGCCCTGCGCCCGGCTTGCCAATCTGGCCGGTGGCCAGATGCAAGTTGATCAGCGCTGCGTTTTTTGCAGTGCCACTGCTGGATTGATTGAGGCCCTGGCAGTAAAGGCTCAACGTGGCGGAGCGGGGGCGCGTCGTGTCGCTCTCAGAGATTCCGGCAAACAGGCGTGTGGCCTGTACCAGGTCTTCTTTGCGGATGCCGCAGGTGGCGGCCACGGCATCGGGCGTGTAGTCGCGCACAGCGGCTTTCAGGTCCTCAAAGCCGTTGGTGTGCGCGTCGATGAAGGCGCGGTCCATCCAGCCCTCCCACAGCATCAGATGCAGCATGCCGTTGAACAGCATCACATCGGTGCCAGGCTGAATTTGCAAGAACAGATCCGCCGTCTCAGCTGTATCTGTGCGGCGCACATCGACCACCACTATCTTCATCGCCGGGTTGGCACGCTTGGCATCCTCAATGCGCCGGAACAGCACCGGGTGGGCAAACGCGGTGTTGGAGCCGACGATGAAAAGCGTCTGCGCAAACTTCACATCGTCGTAGCAATTGGGCGGCGCGTCGGCACCCAGCGTCTTTTTGTAACCCGCCACCGCGCTGCTCATGCATAGGCGCGAATTGGTGTCGATGTTGTTGGTGCCAATCAGGCCCTTGGCCAGCTTGTTGAAGACGTAATAGTCTTCGGTAAGCAACTGGCCACTCACATAAAAGCCCACGGCGTCTGGCCCATGGTCACGAATCACCTGGGCGAACTTGTCAACAGCGTGCTGCAGGGCGGTGTCCCAGGACACGGGCTGCGGTGCCGCGCCGCGCTGCAGGCGCTGCAGCGGTTGCAGCAGGCGGGTTTGCAGGGTCACCGGGGCGCTGGCCGTCAGGTGCAGCGTGCTGCCCTTAGAGCACAGCCGCCCGAAGTTGGCCGGGTGGTCCGGGTCGCCCTTGACGCCGGTGATCTGCGTACCGGTGCTTTGGATGATGACGCCACAGCCTACGCCGCAATAAGGACATGTCGAGCGCGTTTCGGTCATGGTCGCTTGTCCTCTTAGTGGGTCATGCAGCCGCGTTGCGGCGTGCTGGGCCGGCGATAGGGCGCAGCAAATCGGTGGCATGGCCTTGCAGCTCAGCGGCTTTCAAGAACACGGCACCGTCCTCCAGCTTCACACTGAACTTGGGCGTGCAACCTTCGTCGGGCGCACTGGCCTGGCCGTCGCACAGGCCAATGGTCCAGTTGTGCAGCGGGCAGGCCACGCTAGCGCCAAACACAATGCCCTGACTCAAGGGCCCGCCCTTGTGCGGGCAGCGGTCCAGCAGCGCAAACACTTCGTCCTGGCTGTTGCGGAATACGGCGACATCCAGGCCCTGCGCGCGCTCCACGCGGCGCGAGCCCAAAACGGGGATGTCTTCCAAGGTGCAAATGCGGGTCCATTCGGTCATATCAATTCCTCATTGCTATCAATTCAGAAGCTGCTCCCGCACTATCCATGCGCTCTACAGCCCAATTTGTCATAAATTTACGTGCTGGCGGTGGCAAACAGACCGGTGACTCGGTCCATCACCGTCAGCAGGTTTTCACTGGCGTTAAACACATTCGCAAGGGGCTTTGCATTTTGCGAGCCACCTTGCAACTGCTGCAAGGCCGCGTCAAAGAACACCCACTGCGCATCGGCCAGTTGCAGTTCCTCTTTGATGCGGACGGTGGCTTCTGGCGCATTGCGCAATACCGCCATGGCGGTGGTGAACTCTGTGCGGGCTTTGTTGATCTCGGTACTGGCCAGGGTGGCTTCTACCGGCAAGGTGGCGGCCAGGTAAAACTTGGCCATGCGCTGGGTCAGCATGCGCTGGCGTCCGGCCATATTCACCAGCTTGCCCATGGGCCGAGACAGCACTACCTCCAACTGCTGCGTACCCTGGTGGGCCAGGCCCAGAACCTTGGCATCCAGCTGTAGCAAAGCGGCCGCGTTGTCGCGGGAGGGGCTGGTGCCGACCAATGCCCCCTTGTAGTCAAACCAGGCGGCATCCAGCCGGTTGTAGGTGGCCTGCACTTCGGTGGTGGGCGCAAAGGCTTTTAGCTCTTGCAACTGGCGCTCAAACAAAGCCATGGATTTGTCCAGCACCATTTGGGCGCTGGTTTTTTCCACGTTTTGCACCAAAGCCAGCCAGGCCTTGCCCATGCGCTGGCTCAGCATGCGCTGGCGGCCGGCCTTGTTGATGGCGTCGCCCAGGTTCAGCACTTGGGTCAGGGCGGGCAAAGCCAGTCCCAAGCTACCCACAGCGGCGAAAGAGATCAGGGTTCTGCGTTGCATGGTGCGGCCTCAGGCTTTGACGGTTTCAAACTGGCGGGTATCGACCTTGGCTTCCTGGAAGTCAAACCAAGGATCAGGCTCGCCATCCAGCGCAAACTGCAGGCGCTCCCACAGGGCTTTGCGGCCTTCGTGGTCTTCCAGAATGCGCTTCTTTACATAGTCCAGGCCCACGCGGTTCACGTAGTGCACGGTGCGCTCCAGGTACCAGCCTTCCTGGCGGTACAGCTCGCAAAACGCACCGGTGTACTCCAGCACTTCTTCGGCCGTCTTCACCTTCACCAAAAAGTGCGCCACCTCGGTCTTGATGCCACCGTTGCCGGCCACATACATCTCCCAGCCACTGTCCACACCAATTACGCCCACATCTTTGATGCCGGCCTCGGCGCAGTTGCGCGGGCAGCCGGACACGGCGAACTTGACCTTGTGCGGTGCATACATGCGCCACATCGCGCGCTCCAGGTCTTTGCCCATTTGCGTGCTGTCTTGCGTGCCCATGCGGCACCATTCGCTGCCGACGCAGGTCTTCACGGTGCGCAGCGCTTTGGCGTAGGCGTGGCCGCTGGGCATGCCGATGTCTTTCCAGATGCCAACCAGGTCTTCCTTCTTCACGCCCAGCAAGTCAATGCGCTGGCCGCCAGTCACCTTGATGGTGGGCACCTTGTATTTGTCGGCGGCGTCGGCAATGCGGCGCAGCTCGTCGGCCGTGGTCTCGCCGCCCCACATGCGCGGGATGACGGAGTAGGTGCCGTCCTTCTGGATGTTGGCGTGGCTGCGTTCGTTGATGAAGCGGCTTTGCGGATCGTCCTTGGCCTCTTTAGGCCAGCTGCTGATCAGGTAATAGTTGAGGGCCGGGCGGCAACTAGAGCAACCATTGGGCGTGCGCCACGCCATTTCTTTTTGCACCTGGGCAATGGTCAGGTATTTCTCTTTGACGATGGCCTCACGCACGGCCTGGTGGCCGTGGTCGGTGCAGCCGCACATGGCCTTGGTCTTGGGCGTGGCGCTGTAGTCGCCACCGGCGGTGAACATGATGATTTGCTCCACCAAGCCGGTGCAGGAGCCGCAGGAGGCGCTGGCCTTGGTGTGCTTCTTCACTTCATCCAGTGTGAACAGGCCCTTCTCGCGGATGGCCTTGCAGATGGTGCCCTTAGTCACGCCGTTGCAGCCGCAGACTTCGTCGCTGTCGGCCATGGCGGCGGCCTTGTTCTGGCCCTGGTGGCCCACGTCACCAATGTTGGAGCCGCTCTCGCCAAACATCAGCTTGTCGCGAATATCGGCAATGCTGCGGCCATCGCGCAGCAGCTTGAAGTACCAGCTGCCGTCTACGGTATCGCCGTACATGCAGGCACCAATCAGCTTGTCGTCTTTGATGACCAGCTTTTTGTAGACGCCGCCAAAGGGGTCGCTCATGACGATTTCTTCGGTGCCTTCGCCGCCCTGGAATTCACCCGCGCTGAACAGGTCAATGCCGGTGACCTTGAGCTTGGTGGAGGTGAGTGAGCCCTGGTAGCGGCCAATGCCAAATTCGGCCAAATGGTTGGCGGCCACCTTGGCCTGCTCAAACAAAGGTGCCACCAGGCCGTAGGCAATGCCGCGGTGCGCAGCACATTCGCCCACGCTGTAGATGCGCGCATCGGTAATGGTTTGCATGGTGTCGTTCACCACAATGCCCTTGTTGCAATGGATGCGCATGCTCTCGGCCAGCGCCGTGTTGGGGCGAATGCCTACTGCCATCACCACCAAGTCGGCGGGTACTTCGCTGCCATCTTTGAATTTGATGCTCTTGACCCTACCGTCTGCACCACCCACCAACTCCTGGGTCTGTGCACCCATCAGGAAGGTCAGGCCGCGCTCTTCCAAAGATTTTTGCAGCAGCTTGCCCGCCACGCTGTCCAGTTGGCGCTCCATCAGCGTAGGCATCACGTGCACCACGCTCACGGTCATGCCACGCAGCATCAGGCCGTTGGCCGCTTCCAGGCCCAGCAGGCCGCCACCGATGACGACGGCGTGTTTGTACTTGGCGGCGGCGTCGATCATCGCGTTGGTGTCGGCAATGTCGCGGTAGGCAATCACACCGTCCAGGTCTTTGCCGGGAATGGGCAAGATAAAGGGGTTAGAGCCGGTGCACAGCAGCAGGCGGTCGTATTCGGCCTCCACCACGCTGCCATCGGCACCCAGCGCGCGCACCACCCGGTTCACACGGTCTACTTCAGTGACTTTTTTACCCGCATACAAGGCGATCTTGTTATCGGCATACCACTCAAAGGTGTTCAGCACGATCTCGTCCAGCGTTTGCTCACCAGCCAGCACGGGGCTGAGCAAAATACGGTTGTAGTTGGGGTGGGGTTCGGCACCAAAGACGGTGATGTCGTACAAGTCGGGGGCCACCTTGAGCAATTCCTCAATGGTGCGCACACCGGCCATGCCGTTGCCAATCATTACCAATTTCGATTTTTTCATAGTGGCCACTCCAAAGGTAGAGAAGGAATCCGCGGATGTGGCAATGCCACAGTCCAAAAATACGGGGTAGAAGAGATCCGCGCCTCATGCAAAAGCGCACCAGCAAGCACTGGCGTTGTACAGACTGCAAAGCGCTACGTCGTTGTGCGCTCAACCGGCAAGACTGTCATCTCGTTGGGGCGCGTCGTTGCGCCCACCGGAGCTAATGCAAGAGCTGTGCCATATGATCGCGACCGCGTCCGCTGGGCCTCCCCTACACTGCAGCCCTGGCGCGCGAAGTGCGTAGCCCAGTGGGGCTGGCCCCCTCTTTTCCTCTAGCGAAGCCCCTATTTTTATGACCTCCGCCTTGCTGTGTACGACCCGCCCGATGACGGCCTCCAACCTGCCCGCAGACCTGGCGGCGGCAGGTATTTCGGTGTTGGCTACGGTGGAAGATTGCAGCAAGTTGGTGCAAGGCGTGGTGCTGCATGCACCAGAAGTGGTGATTTGTGATCTGCCCCTGCCCACACCCGCGTGGTTTGCTGCCTTGCAAATGGCCGGGCAAATCGCACCGCGCCCGGTGGTTGTATTGACCCAAGACATCGATGCCGGTCACATGGCCCAAGCGACCGAATGCGGCGTGCATGTGTATGTGGTGCAGGGCTATGGTGCGAACCGCCTGCGCCCACTGATCCACCTGGCCCAGGCGCGCTTTAAGCATGCCCAAGCGCAGCGCCAGGCCTTTGAAGACCTGAGCACCCGCTTTGAGGAGCGCAAGACCGTGGACCGGGCCAAGGGCATTCTGATGCGCAGCCAGCAGCTCTCTGATGACGATGCCTACAGCACCCTGCGTTCGGCCGCCATGCGCTCCAACCAGCGCATGGGCCAGTTGTCCCAGCATGTGATTCAGTCGGCTCAGTTAGCCGAGGCCATGAACCGCTCAGGCCAGTTGCGCATGCTGTCGCAGCGGCTGGTCAAGCTGCACCTGCTGCAGCAGGCCGGTGTGCAGACTGCGCGCCACGCTGCGCTGTTGCAAGAGTCTGTGCAGCGGGTGGATGCCAACTTTGCGTTGCTGGGCAAAAACCTGTCGCAGCCCACCTATGGCGATTTACTGGCGCAATTGGCCCAGACCTGGGCGTCATTAAAGGCCGCGCTGAAGCAGCTGGACACCCAGCCGGTGGACGGCGGCGCAGAGGCCCTTCTGCTGCAGGCCGAGCGCCTGACCACCAGCCTGGAGACCTCGGGCGCGGGCGTGCCGCTGCAGGTGTTGAATCTGGCGGGGCGTCAGCGCATGCTGTCGCAGCGCTTTGCCAAATGTGCATTGCGCTACCTGGCGGGGCAGGGTGACGCGCGTGCCCCCATGCTGACTGCGCAGCAAGAGTTTGAGGCGGCTCTAACCTACCTGAACGGTATTCCGCTGAGCACGCCCGCGATTGCACAGGCACTGGAGGCCGCGGGCATTGCTTGGCTGCAAATGCTGGCCGCCGTGGCCCAGGCGCAGCGCGCAGACACGGGCCTGCAAGCCGCCCGCTTGGCCGACTTGGCCGAGGGCAGTGAGCGCCTGCTGGACCTGTTTGAGCAGCTATCGGGTCACTACGAGTCCAGCATGCACATGTTGGTGGGATAAACCCCATGGCATTTGACATCGACATTGGTTACACCTCGCAGGCGGGGCGCAAGGCGCACAACGAAGACTTTTGCGCCGCCATGCTGCCCGCCGCTGGGCAGGAGGACATGGGCTCCATCGTCGCCTTGGCCGATGGCGTGAGCGCTGGCGGCATGGGCCGGGAGGCCGCGCAGACGACGGTCACCAGCCTGGTGCGGGATTACTTTGGCACGCCCGAGACCTGGGACACCACCGTGGCGCTGGACCGCATCATTGCCGCACAAAACGCCTGGCTCTGCGGTATCAACCGGCGTCGCCATCCGGCCATGGGCCTGACCACACTCACCGCCTTGGTGCTGCGCGGCCACTCCTATACGGTGGCCCATGTGGGCGATACCCGCTGCTATTTGGTGCGGGATGGCAAGGCCACCCTGCTGACCCAAGACCACGTCGTTAACCACCCCGATTTCAAACACCAACTGCTGCGCTCGGTAGGCGCGGAAGACCATTTGGTGGTGGACTACTTGCAGGGCGATTTGCAGGTGGGCGATGTATTTGTCTTGCTGAGTGACGGCGTGCATGGCGAAGTGTCTGAGCGCCGCCTGCCCGAATACGCCGCCCTGCCGGATGCGCGCGAGGCAAGCCAAAAACTGGTGGACCAGGCACTGGCCAAGGGCAGTGACGACAATGTATCGGCCCTGGTGGTGCGTGTGCGCGGCCTGCTAGAAGCCACGCTGATGGACGCCAACCGCCTGGCCCAAAGCCTGCCCATTCCCCCGCGTTTGAAAGTGGGCGACACGATGGATGGATTTACGGTGACCGCCCTGGTGGCGGACAACGGTATCAATGTCCTCTATCAAATCCGAGAGCCGGCGACGCAGACGCTGTATGCACTGAAAACCCTGAACCCCGCCCGCGCGCATGACCAGGAGGAGCGTGCCATGCTGGCCCATGAGGCCTGGCTGGCCCAGCGCATGCAGACCTCGCGCGCGGCCGACTATTTGGTGGCGGTGCACGATGCGCTGCCCACCGGGCGCGAGCGCTCGGCCTTTTACGTGTTGTACGACTGGCATAGCGGCGAAACCCTGCAGCAATTGCTGACCCGCCAGCAGCGGCTCAGCCCCAGTGTGGCCGTTGCCTATGCCATGCAAGCGCTCAAAGCCCTGGGGCGCTTGCACCGCCAGGGTGTGGTGCACCGCGACATCAAACCCGCCAACCTGCACTTGGGCGAGGACGGCGTGTTGCGGGTGCTGGACCTGGGCGTGGCCCTGAGCGGGCGCGAGCCCGCCGCCATGCGGGCGCTGCACGCGGGCACGCCCAGCTATGTGAACCCCGAGCAGTGGGGTTTTAGAGCCAAGTCTGCCCAAGGCAAGAGCGAATCGGTGGAAAGTGAAAACCAGTTGCCGAACGCGCAAAGTGACCTGTTTGCGCTGGGCGTGACGCTATACCAGCTGGTGACCGGCAAACTGCCCTATGGCGATGTTTTGCCCTACCAGGTGGGCCGCTACTACCGCGACCCCACATCCCCCAGCCGCCACAACCCCGAGGTGCCCATTTGGTTTAACCACGTACTGCTCAAAGCCGTAGCGCTGGACCAGCGCCAGCGCTTTGAAACCGCCGAAGAATTCTTGCTGGCACTAGAGCGGGGGGCCAGCCGCCCCCTGAACGCCCCTGGCAGCACCCCCATGTTGCAACGCGACCCCACCAGCGTCTGGAAGCTGAGCCTGGTGCTCTCCGTGCTCTTGAATCTGCTGCTGGTGTTTTGGCTAGCATTCTTGCCAAAATAGGGCTTTCAGGCCGTGGATAGTGCGGGAGCAGCTCCTTTTTTGATAGCGGTTTGCTTTGATCATCCACTGCGTGCGCGCCCACCTTTCTCCGCCCAAGTCCGCGTCCAGCGGATTTGCATGACGCGCAGCATCACCAGCATGGCCACCGACAGGGCAGCAAACACATAGAAACCACCGGCATAGCTGCCCAAATACTGTTTGGTCAGGCCCATGGCGTTGGGCACCAGGCCGCCGCCCAGTGCGCCAATCTCACCGATCATGGAGCCCGCCACGGCGGTGGACAGGGGCCAGCGTAGCGGCACCAACTGAAATACGGCACCGTTGCCTGCGCCGAGGGCCGCAAAGCAGGTGATTAGCAGCAGGGTGGTTGCGGCTAAAGAGCCAGTAGAAAGCCCGCACAGCACCAGCGTGACTGCCACGGTTACCAACACCACTTGCAGGGTGTTGACACCGCCCCAGCGGTCCGATATCCAGCCACCCAGCACGCGCACCGCCGCGCCCATGAAGGCGGCCAGCATGGTCAGTTGCCCAGCCTGCACTTTGCTGACGCCAAACTGGTCGTAGTAATAGGTAGGCAAAAAGGTACACAGGCCGATGAAGCCACCAAAGGTGACGGCATAGATCAGGCTGAAGGCCCAGCCGTCTTTTTCAAACAGGCAGGCGATGTGTTCCTTGAAAGTGGCGTGTTTGTCCAGGTCGTCTGGCTCCTTGGCCAAGACCACCATCACCACCATGGGAATGCTGATGGCGATGGCTGCCAGGCCGTAGACCGTGACCCAGCCAAAGGCCTGGGCCAGCGGCGGCGCAATCAACACCGACACGGCCGTGCCCACATTGCCCGCACCCACCAAGCCCATGGCCAGGCCCTTGTGCTTGGCCGGGAACGAGCCCGAGCCCAACGACAGCGCCACGCCAAAGCTGGCACCGGCAATGCCCAGCAGCACGCCCATGGCCAGCAGGTCATTAAAGGTTTTGACAAAGAAGAAGCCAAACAGCATGGCCACGGCGATCAGGCCCATCTCTACCAGCGTGGCGTTTTTGCGGCCGATGTACTGCGACAGCAAACCCAGCGGAAAGCGCATCAGCGCACCGGCAATGATGGGGATGGACAACATCAGGCCCTTTTGGGCCGGGGTCAGATTGAAGGTTTCAGAGATAAAGGGGGCCATCGCGCCGTTGAGCACCCAAATGCAGCACGAAAACGCAAAGTACAAAAACGCCGCAAACAGCGTGGGGGAGTGGCCAGATTTCAGAAAGCTACGAAAGCCCGACATGGTGCAAATCCTTGAGAAAAGAGTGAGACTCCCAAAAACAGTGCAAAAAACGGGCCAACTTGGGGAGCGCCGCCCCAATGGAAATTCTCTATTTGGGGGACAAATACCCGGGGTTTGCACTATGCAGGTGCGTTGCGCCCCGTGTCGGGCCGCGCTTGCCCGCCACCTATGCCCCCAAAAATGAAGTCTTCACGCCGGGTTAACAGTTGCAGGCTACACTTTTTGCTTTTTCCCTTCGGCACCAAAATGATCAAGTCTGCGCACCTCTCTCCTACCGCGATTGCCGTATCACTCGCGCTGATCTTGCTGGCGGGCTGCGGCTCTAAGACCGATGAAGCGGCTGCCCCTGCCGCAGCGGCATCGGCCCCCAAAGCCGCGCCGGGTGGTGCCGTCACCGTAGTGGCCCAGGCCGCCCAGAAGCGGGACTTCGATGTGAATCTGCAGTCGATCGGCACGGTGATTCCGGTGGCTACGGTCGATATCAAGGCCCAAACCACGAGCGTGGTGATGGCTGTGCATGTGAAAGAAGGGCAAAGCGTGAAGAAGGGCACCCTGCTGTTCACGCTAGATGCCCGGCCCGATGAAGCCAACGTAGCCAAGCTGCGCGCCCAAATGGCCAAAGACGAAGCGGGCCTGGCCGATGCCCAGCGCCAGCTGGCCCGCGCCAAGGATCTGGTGGCCAAGGGATTTGTATCGCAAGGTGCCAGTGATACCAACCAGGCCCAGGTAGATGGCCTGGTGGCCACGGTGGCCTCAGATAAGGCCGCATTGGACGCGGCCAAGCTGTCTTTGTCTTACACCCGCGTGCTGGCGCCCGCCAGCGGCCGCTTGGGGGCCATCACCTTGGCACCTGGCACGGCGGTGCAGGCGAATGTGACGACGCTGGTGACTTTGACCCAGTTGGACCCCATTAACGTGGCTTTCAGCTTGCCGCAGCGTAATTTGCAGGGCCTGCTGGCCGGGCTGAAGGCCGGCGGCGCGGTGGTGAGTGCCAAGCTGCCCGAAGACAAAGGCGCGCTGCTGGGCAAGCTGCAGTTTGTAGACAACGCGGTAGACGGTGCCACGGGCACCGTCAAGGTCAAGGCCCGCTTTGACAACAAGGGTGACGCGCTGTGGCCCGGCGCTTTCGTCAATGTGGCTTTGAAAGCCGAGACGATTAAAAACGCGGTAGTGATCCCCACCGTGGCCATCATTCAAACCGCGCGCGGTGCGATTGTGTACGTCAATGACGGTGGCAAGGCGGCATCGCGCCCCGTTGTTGTCGTGGCCCAGGAGGGCGAAGAATCGGTAGTCACCGGTGTGAAGCCCGGCGACCGCGTGGTCACCGAAGGACGCCAGAACCTGCGCCCCGATGCCGCCATCAACGAGCGTGAGGCCGCTCCTGGCGAGAAGAAGAAAGAGAAGGGTGCCCCGGCCGCACCCGCCCAGCCCGCTAGCGCAGCCAGCCAGGTCGCATCATGAATCTGTCCGAACTCTTTATCCGCCGCCCGGTGATGACGGTGCTGCTGAATGCAGCCATCGTGTTGGCCGGTGTGATTGCCTATCGCAGCATTCCGGTAGCCGCGCTGCCCAGCTACGACACTGCGGTCATCAACGTGTCGGCCTCGCTGCCGGGTGCCAATCCTGAAACCATGGCCAGCTCGGTGGCGCTGCCACTGGAGAAGCAGTTTCAAACCATTCCCGGCTTGGCGCTGATCAGCTCGTCCAGCACGCTGGGCGGCACCTCGCTCACCCTGGAGTTTGAAGAGGGGCGAGACATTGACAGCGCCGCCCTGGATGTACAAGCCGCTTTGTTGCGCGCCCAGCGCTCTTTGCCGCAGGACATGACGCAGCTCCCTAGCTACCGCAAGGTCAACCCGGCAGATGCGCCCATCCTGTTTATCTCCCTGCGTTCGCCATCCCTGCCGCCCTCTGAGTTGCAGGACTATGCCGAGCATCTGATTTCGCCTACGCTGTCCACCATCAGCGGTGTGGCCCAGGTCAATATTTTTGGAGCCAAGCGCTACGCGGTGCGCGTGCAGGTGCAGCCGGAGGCATTGGCTGCGCGCAACATCGGTCTGGATGAAATTGCCGCCGCCTTGCGGGCCGCCAACGTGAATACGCCGGTGGGCACTTTAGAGGGCTCACGCCAGTTGCTCACCTTGCAAGCCAACAAGCAGCTTAAAAACGCGGCCGATTTTTCACAGCTGATCGTGGTGAGCCGGGGCGGTGTGCCGGTGCGCCTGAAAGACATCGCCAAGGTAGAAGACAGCGTAGAGTCCAACAAGACGTACGCGAACTGGTTTGGCGAGCCGTCCATCACGCTGGCCATCCAGCGCCAGCCCGGCGCCAACACGGTGCGTGTTGTGGATGCCATCAAGGCGCTGATTCCCGAGCTGCAGGCGCAGATGCCGCAGTCGGTCACGCTGTTGGCGGTGAATGACCGATCCAAATCCGTGCGCGAAGCGATTCACGATGTGTCGCTGACGCTCGTGGGCACCATCGTGCTGGTGGTGATGGTGATTTTTTTGTTCTTGCGCCGCTTTGTGGCTACGGCCATTCCGGCTTTGTCGTTGCCCGTGTCTTTGTTGGGGGCGGTGGCACTGCTGTGGGGTTTGAATTACAGCCTGGACAACATCTCTTTGCTCGGCCTGACGCTGGCCGTGGGGCTGGTGGTGGATGATGCCATCGTGATGCTGGAAAACATCATGCGCCACATCGAAATGGGCGAGAAACCGTTTGAGGCGGCGCTGCGCGGTTCGCGCGAAGTGGGCTTCACCATCATCTCCATCTCCACCTCGCTGGTGGCGGTTTTCATTCCCATTTTCTTTATGCCGGGCGTGATCGGCTTGCTGCTGCATGAGTTTGCGGTGGTGGTGGGGTTGGCGATTTTGGTGTCGGCCTTTGTGTCGCTGACGCTGGTGCCCATGCTGGCCAGCCGCTTTTTGAAGCAAGAAGAGTCGCATGCAGAACACGCCGCCCACCCCGAGCGCGCCATGCAACAACACGGCTTCATCATCCGTGCGTTTGAGCGCGGCTTTGATGCCACGCTGCGCGGCTACACCCGCACCTTAGACAAGGCTTTGGCCCACCGCAATTGGGTGTTGCTGGTGGCTCTGATTACTTTCGTGGCCACCGCCTTCTTGGCCAATATCATCCCCAAGGGATTCTTTCCGCAAGAGGATATTGGCCAGATTCAGGTGAGCGTGGAGGCCGCCGAAGACACCTCGTTTGCCGCCATGCTGGTGCTGCAAGAAAAAGCCGCAGCTGTCTTCCGTGAAGACCCGAATGTGCTGTCGGTAGGTTCGTTCACCGGTGGTGGGGGTGCGCAAAACACAGGCCGTATGTTCATTAACCTGAAGGATCGCAAAGACCGCCCCCCCATGAAAGAGGTGGTGGAAATCTTGCGCAAAAAGCTGCGTGGCGTGACCGGGGTGAACGTGTTTATGCGCCCGGTGCAAAACATCCAGCTGGGCGGACGCCAAAGCAAGGCGCAGTACCAATACATCCTGCAAAGCGTGAAGGCCGATGAGCTCAATGTGTGGGCCACCAAGTTGCAAGACGTTTTGCGCAACGACCCGCTGTTCCGCGATGTGACCAGTGATGCACAGTTGCGCGGCTTGCAAGCCCAACTCAAGATTGACCGCGACCGGGCGAATGCGCTGGGCGTGTCCATCGACACCTTGCGCAATACGCTCTACACGGCCTTTGGTGAGCGGCAGGTGTCCACCATTTATTTGTCGACCGACAGCTACGCGGTGATTCTGGAAGTGGCACCCGAGGCCAAGGCCAATGAGTCGGGCATCAATGGTATTTACGTGCGGTCTAACACCGGCGCACTGGTACCCATCACGGCGTTTACGGAAGTCGAGCGCACGGTGGGCCCCACCTCTATCAACCACGTGGGTCAGTTGCAGGCGGTTACGGTGTCGTTCAACCTGGCACCCGGCGCGGCGCTGGGCGATGCCACCGCGCGTATCGACAAAGCGCGCGACACCATCGGCCTGCCGTCCAGCATCATCACCACCTACGGCGGCGATGCGGCGGTGTTCCAAAAATCCCAAGGCAACCAGGCCATCCTGATCATCTCGGCGTTGCTGGTGATTTATGTGCTGCTGGGCGTTCTGTACGAGAGCTACATCCACCCCATCACCATTCTGGCGGGCCTGCCTTCGGCGGCAGTGGGTGCCTTGGGCACGCTGATGATTTTTGGTCAGGACCTCACCATCATTGCCACCATCGGTATCTTGCTATTGATCGGGGTGGTGAAGAAAAACGCCATCATGATGATTGACTTTGCACTGGACGCGCAGCGTAACCATGGCATGACGCCGCACCAGGCGATTCGTGAGGCCTGTATTCTGCGTTTCCGTCCGATCATGATGACCACGCTGGCTGCGCTGATGGGGGCACTGCCCATTGCGCTGGGCATTGGTGCGGGTGCCGAGCTGCGCCAGCCGCTGGGTTTGGCGGTGGTGGGGGGCTTGGTGTTCTCACAGGCCGTGACGCTGTACATCACCCCGGTGATTTATCTGGCGCTGGACCGGTTTAGCGGCAAGGGGCCGGTGACGACGACTGAGGAAGTGGTGGCTGCTAATTAACCGGTGACCAGGGCCAATGTGCGCAGCCGCGCCATCGTCCTGGGTCGCTTGCGCGTGCCCCTGATCAGGACAACCAGCGGGCGCTTTGAATGACTTCCGAGAAGAAGGCGCGCAGTGTGCTTGGGCTCATCTTGTAGGGGTCGAACTCGGACGTAGAGGAGTATTTGAGAAACAGTTGCCGGTTCTCTTGCGTTGCGGCAATCAGCCCCATCGACCAACTGCCGAATTGCCGCACCACAATTTCTGACAGATCCAGAATCGCGGGTTCTTTGTGACGCGGGTCTTTCAAAATGCGGTGGTACACCGTGTTAACCGCCTGGCGATCACCTTCAAGCTGCTGTAAAAAGATGCCATTGGCCAGGCACAGTGCCCCAGTAACACCTACGGCAGTGTTGTTGCGTGCCGAACTTCGCAAGATATCTTTAACATCGCCGGGACCCAAAATGGTCGCTGTGCGACTGGCGTATGTGAGCTGTACGAGCATGGTTTTTAATGTCCAAAAATTGCCAGAGCTTGCTGGCGGGTGTTGAGTAGCTGGTGGGTTAAAACTGGGTGGTGCCGCAGTCGTCAATCATCGGAGAGCAGCTCCTGCATTTGCCTCTGACGCAGATCGGGCGGCATTTCCAGCGTGGCACGGTCCCATTTTTCTAGCACGATGACTTCATCCAGGCAGCGCTGCAAGGTCTCATGCGCTTCGATCACGCTGGCTGCGATCGTGGTGTGAACCAGGCGGTCATTCTGCGGATTCTCCAAACATCGCAGCTGGTACCGGTACAAGCTGCGCAATTTGCGCAGACCATCCGCAACCTGCGCTGGGCACGCACACATGTAGATCATCCCTTGCTCGATGACGGTATCAAGCTCAGCGTCTGTAAACCGTTCTTCGTAAGGCATGCGGAACACTCTCATTCCAAATGCTGATCTTTGCCACCCAAAAAAGGTAGAGATCAAGTCATGGATAGCCGCATGGTGCCACAGCGGGTGTGCCCGAGTAGCGCTTACGGGCATTCCTGAGTGCTTGGAGGTTTTCGCCCGCTTTTTTGCTTCAGCGCAGCTGTTTTCCCAAGTGAGACTTCTCAGGGCCGGGGCAATAGTTGCGAACTATTCGGGCACGTCCTGACGGTCTTTGATGAGGCTTGCGCCATTCACGTTTGAGGCGGCCTTATCAAAGGTCCACAAGGGGTCGTGTCCTGCGGCATGGGCCAAGGCAATGTGAATGCAGTCCGCAAAGTCGGCTTTGTTTTGCCTGAACAGCTCTAGGGCTACCTCGGCGCTTGTCTCTGATTCAATTTCAATCTCCTTGGCGGCCAAGAGGCTTGAGATCGTGTGGATGATCTGGCTCTTAGGAAACTCAAAGTTGGATCGCAGCACCCACTCAAGCTCTAGCAAGACGGTTATGGGAACGAATAGTGTCTCGCCGCGTGCCAATGCTGCATCCACCAATCGTTTGGCCAGAAAACCTTGACGAACGTCGTCTTGAATCAGATAACGCACAAGGACGTTGGTATCTAACCCGGCCATCTCAAACGACCCTTAGCGCCAAGGGTTCATGTCTTCCACCTTAACTTTGATCCCTTTTGGGACCTTGAGCATTCCGGCCAGATCAACGATCGACTTGGTCTTGGCCCGAACGATTGCCGTGCCATCGGGCATAACACTCCAAACCAATTTAGTCCCGGTTTCAGCGTGCATGGCATCACGCACAGGCTGAGGCACCGTGGTTTGGCCTTTGATGGTGAGCGTAGACTCCGACATATCGAATCCTTACAAATATTGATTTTGTAATGATATTCTAAGCTGTAATCTTTCGTCCCTGCGACCTAAGCAGCCAGGCGCACACCATTCCTTTATGCCGCCTTCTCCACATGCGCCTGGCGCGTGTAGAGGAAGTCGATCACCGCCTTGCGGTAGCCCAAGTACTCCGCGCTGTCGGCCAGCGCCACGCGGTTGCGCGGGCGGGGCAGGTCCACGCTGAGTACCTCACCAATCGTGGCCGCAGGCCCATTGGTCATCATCACGATCTTGTCGGACAGCAGCACGGCTTCGTCCACATCGTGCGTCACCATCACCACGGTGCTCTGCGTGCGGGCCACAATCTCCAACAGCTCGTCTTGCAGCTTGGCGCGGGTCAGGGCGTCCAGCGCGCCAAAGGGCTCGTCCATCAGCAGCACTTTGGGCTCCATGGCCAAGGCGCGGGCGATGCCCACGCGCTGCTTCATGCCACCGCTGATTTCGCCAGGGCGCTTTTGCGCTGCGGGGGTTAAGCCCACCATGGCCAACGCCGCATCGGTGCGGGCGATCAGTTGGGCTTTGGTCTCCACGGCAGCACCGGGGTTGCGGCTGCCAAACACACGCTCCACACCCAGGTACACATTTTCAAAGCAGGTAAGCCAGGGCAGGAGCGAATGATTTTGAAATACGACCGCGCGCTCCGGGCCGGGGCCTGCGATCTCGCGGTTGGCGCAAATCAGCGAACCCTGGGTCGGCGTGGTTAGGCCTGCAATCAGGTTGAGCAGCGTGGACTTGCCGCAACCGCTGTGGCCGATCAGCGCTACAAACTCACCCTTGGCGACGTTCAGGTTGATATCGCGCAGCGCAACGAAGGGTCCCTTTTTGGTTTTGAAGGTTTGGGCAACGTTTTGGATCTCGATGTACTTGGGGTTGGGTGACACGATGCTCATGATTTGACCTCCTCGAAAGTAAATGCGGTTGCTATCTTGATCAACAGGTACTCCAATACCAAGCCCACGATGCCGATGACAAAGATGGCGATGATGATGTTTTTGACGTTGAGGTTGTTCCACTCGTCCCACACCCAGAAGCCGATGCCTACGCCACCGGTCAACATCTCGGCGGCCACGATCACCAGCCAGGCGGTGCCCACCGCCAGGCGCACGCCGGTCAACATGTAGGGCAGCACGGCGGGGAACAGAATCTTGGTAACGATCTTCCATTCGCTCAGGTTCAGCACGCGGGCCACGTTCATGTAGTCCTGGGGTACGCGCTGCACGCCCACGGCGGTGTTGATGACCATCGGCCAGATGGAGCAGATAAAGATGGTCCAGATGGCGGCGGGGTTGGCACCCTTGAAAACCAGCAAACCAATCGGTAACCAAGCCAGCGGGGAGACCGGGCGTAGCAGGCTGATCAAGGGGTTGAACATGCGACCCAAAAAGTCAAAGCGGCCGATGACGAAGCCCAGTGGAATACCCACCGCAGCCGCCAGACCAAAGCCCATGGCGACGCGCTCCAATGACATCAGCACATTCCAGCCCACGCCCTGGTCGTTGGGGCCTTTGCGGTAAAACGGATCGCTAAAGATGGTGATGGCCTGTTTGGCCGTCTCCAGCGGGCTGGGGATGCTGCTGGCGGTACCCAGGCTGACCAGCGCCCAAATGCCCACCAGCAAGCCCAGACCCATCAGGGGCGGTAGCACGGCCATGACGGCACCGCGCCAGTCCCAAGAAGCCGCGTTGCGGGTCGACTCCGCAGTCTTGGTTTGAGGGGCATCCATGGGCTGTGGTTTCATAGCGTTTTGTGCCTTTGAGGCCGTGGATAGTGCGGGAGAAGCTTCTCTTTTGATAGCAAGAGCCTCTGCTTGGGGCGACAAGGGAGAGTGAAAAACAGCGCTGACCATGTTGATTCCTTTCGAAGTGGAGAACGCTGCGCGCTATGCCCTTTTCAGGGATACCGCAGAACCGGCTTGGCCGGGCTGCTGGTATCGCCCCCTTGAAGGGGGAGGCGGCCACGCGAAGCGAGCAAGCAACGGGGGGGGGGTTAAGCCTTGACCTTGAATCCGTCGGCGTACTTTTGCGGGTCTTTGCCATCCCAGACCACGCCGTCCATCAGCTTGCTGGTGCGCATCACATCCTTTGGCACCGGTGTTTTGGTGGCCGTTGCGGCCTGCTTGTAGATGTCGATTTGGTTGATCTGTTTGGCCACGGCCAGGTAATCGGGGTGGTCCTTGAGCAAGCCCCAGCGCTTGTGCTGGGTCAGGAACCACATGCCGTCACTCAGGTAGGGGAAGTTGACCGCACCGTCGTTGTAAAACTTCATGTGGTTCGGGTCGTCCCAGGTCTTGCCCATGCCGTTTTGGTAGCGGCCCAAAATACGTTGGTTGATCGCGTCCACGCTGGTGTTCACATAACTCTTGTCGGCAATCGTCTCGGCCATCTTGTTCTTGTTCGACAAGCTGGCGTCAATCCATTGACCCGCTTCCAAAATGGCGGCCGTTACAGCGCGCGCCGTATTCGGATACTTTTTGACAAACTCCGCAGTCGTACCCAGTACTTTTTCGGGATGGTCTTTCCACACATCTTGTGACGTCGTCGCGGTAACACCAATACCGTCAATGATGGCCCGGTGATTCCAGGGCTCACCAACGCTAAACCCATCCATATTGCCAACACGCATATTGGCCACCATTTGTGGCGGCGGCACGGTGATGACCTTGGCACCTTTTAGTGGGTCGATGCCATTGGCTGCCATCCAGTAATACAGCCACATGGCGTGCGTTCCGGTGGGGAATGTTTGGGCAAAGGTGTATTCCCGCTTCTCGGTAGCCATGAGTTTGGCCAGACTGGGTCCATCGACCGCGCCCTTGTCCGCCAGCTTTTTGGACAGCGTGATGGCTTGGCCGTTATTGTTCAAGGTCATCAACACGGCCATATCTTTTTTTGCACCGCCGACACCCAAGTGAACGCCGTAGATCAGCCCGTATAAAACGTGCGCAAAGTCGAGCTCCCCGGTGGTCAGCTTGTCGCGCACGCCGGCCCAACTGGCTTCTTTGGTGGGGATGATTTTGACGCCGTGCTTTTTGTCGAACCCCATCACTGAGGCCATCACCACGCTGGCGCAGTCGGTCAGCGGGATAAAGCCAATCTTGACTTCTTCCTTCTCGGGCTTGTCGGAGCCTGCGGCATACACCACGGCGCGCAGAGCGGGGTCAATGCCAATGGCACCGACGGCGGCGGTTTGCAGCACCGCACGGCGGCTGAGTTTGGACTTCAAGAGATCGGTCATCGCGTTATTCCTTCAGAAAAAAGACAATAAAAAAGGCGTCCACACGGGAGTCATGCGCTGTGCGCGTAATCCGTGGGGACGCCTTTGTCCGATGCAACTCTGCTCACCCGCCGTTAGGTGATAAAAGCTGCAATACCCGTGAGGGTTGTGAAGCAACTAATGCAACGACCGTGCCAACTGAGTATCGCTAGGGAATAGGGGCTGGGAGAGGCCCGCCATCAGAGCAGGAAACGGCTACTTTGCAGAGTGGAGCAAGCGCGTTTCTGGTGGGGCCCAGGCGCACCAAGACTGCGGGACCTGGGGAGGGTGCGTGGCACACATATTGTGCGGTGCACCAAAAAAGCATGGTGGCGGCACCATAAAAAAACGGGCCGAAGCCCGTGTGCTTGGATCGGTGCGACCGACCCGGCGGGGAAAAGTCGCCCGCTTACTTCTTAGGCTCTTCCTTCTTCATGTCGGCAGCCTTCTTGTCGTCAGCCATCTTCTTGCAAGCCGCTTTGGTCTTGTCGTCCATCTTCTTCTCATCCATTTTGCAATCCACATCCTTCATGGCACCGCCATGGGCTGCAGCCATTGCACCCACAGAAACCGATGCCAAGAACGCTGCCATCAAAATCGATACAAGCTTTTTCATGTTTCAAAACTCCAGGTTGGGTAGGGTTGAGCGTTTACAGTAAACGCTTCGCGCACTCTACTGCAAATATGATAAAAAGTCTTCAGTTCAAGCCCTTAGCCCGTAGCTGGGGTTTCGCGACAGCGCTGGTGCTGGGGCTGGCCTGTTTATCCCCACAGGCAAAAGCGGCCCCGCGCATTCCCACCCAGCCGACCGAAGTGCTGGAGCGCTTGCCCATGCGCCCCACCGACACCACCGCCCGTGCGCTGGCCGCTTTGCGGGCAGAGGTCCGGCAGTCCGCGGCATCGGCACCTGGCAACCCGGATGCCGCCATTCGGTTGGCGGAGCAGTACTTTGACTTGGCCTTGGCGCGGGGTGATCCGCGCTATGTGGGCTATGCCGACGCTGTGATCAAGCCGTTTGCGCAGGCAGATTCGGCTCCGCTGTGGGCCATGCGTGGTCAACTTTTGCAATACCGGCACGGCTTTGACGGCGCACTGGCCAGCTTTGCGGCCGCAATCAAGCTCGACCCCAGCTTTGCCAGCGCACACGCCTGGCGCGGTGCCATATTTTTGGTGCAGGCGGATTACGGCGCGGCTGCCGCCGAGTGCGCCGCACTGGGGCGCTTGGGCCGAACGGCACTGTTTGGCGCTTGCACGGGCCTAGCCCAGGCCTACAGCGGGCACTTGGAGAGGGCGCTCAGCCATTTTCAACACGCGCTGAAGGCCACTGACAACCCCGGCAACCGCCTCTGGTTGCTAACCCGCACCGGGGAGGTAGAGGCCTGGCTGGGGCGGCCCGCACGCGCCGAAGCCGCCTACCGCCAAGCCTTGGCGCTGGGTCAGGAAGACGGCTACTTGCTGGCCGCCTGGAATGACTTTTTGCTGGACCAAAAGCGGCCTGCCGAGGTGGTGCAGGGCTTGGCGGCCTGGGAATCCTCCGATGGACTCTTGCTGCGCCTGGCTTTGGCCGAAAAGCAGCTCGCGCTGCCCAAGGCCGCCGTCCATGCCCAGGTGCTGCAAGACCGCTTTGCCGCCGCCAAGCTGCGGGGCGACACCACGCACCGCGCAGAGGAAGCGCGGTTTCTGTTGCACATCAAAAACGACGTGCCACAAGCCTTGCAGATTGCCGTGGCGAATTACGCGGTACAGCGGGAGCCGCGCGATGCCCGCATCTTGTTAGAGGCCGCCTTGGCTGCGGCAGATGCCAAAGCCGCCAAGCCGGTGCTGGACTGGCTTAGCAGCAGTGGCTTTGAAGACGCGCAACTGCGGCAGCTGGCCAAGGCAATGTCCCAATTGCCCACTAAGGGGACGCCATGATGAAGTTATTGCGCTGGATGGCCGCCGCGCTGCTGCTGGCAGGGGCTGGGCCGACGCTGGCCCACAAGGCCAGTGACAGCTATCTGGTTCTGAAAGTACAGGGCCAGCAAGTGTCCGGCCAGTGGGACATTGCGTTGCGCGACATTGACTTTGCGATGGGCCTGGACGCCGACGGCAATGCTGAGATTACTTGGGCTGAAGTGCAAGCCCGCCATGCCGATATTGCCGCCTGGGCCTTGGGCCGCTTGAGTTTGCAACGGGGTGGTATCTGCAACCTATCGGTGGCGCAGCACTTGGTCGATGAGCACACCGACGGCGGCTATGCGGTACTGCGCCTGGCGGGCACCTGCCCGGCAGCCAGCGGGGATTTGGCGCTGACCTACCGGCTGCTGTTTGATGTGGACGCGTTGCACCGGGGGCTGCTGAACCTGGAGCTGGATGGCATACCCCAAACCGCAGTCTTGTCGCCCGACGCGGCGGAGCTGAACGTCAAGGCGGGTGAGAGTTCACGCTTGGCGCAGTTTTTTCAGTATGTGATCGAAGGGGTCTGGCACATCTGGATCGGCTTCGACCATATTTTGTTTTTGCTGTCTCTGTTGCTGCCTGCGGTTTTGGTGTTTGAAGCCCAGCGCTGGAAAGGGGCCGCCACCTTCCGCCAAGCGCTGACCGAGGTGCTGTGGGTGGTCACCGCCTTCACGGTGGCGCATTCCATCACCCTGACGCTGGCGGCTTTGCAAATTTTGGAGCTGCCCTCGCGCTTGGTGGAGTCGGCCATTGCCGCATCCGTGGTGCTGGCTGCGGCCAATAATTTGCACGCGGTGGTGGAGCGCCGGCGCTGGTTGGTGGCCTTCAGCTTTGGTCTGATCCATGGTTTTGGATTTGCCAGCGTGCTGACGGAGCTGGGCTTGCCCCGCGAAACCCTGGTGCTGTCTTTGCTCGGTTTTAACCTGGGGGTAGAGACCGGGCAGTTGGCCATCGTGGCGGTTTTTCTGCCGCTGGCGTTTTGGCTGCGCAATACGCCTTTCTATCGCAAGGGGGTGTTCAAGGCTGGCTCCTGGCTCACCTTGCTGGTGGCGCTGGTATGGTTTGCCGAGCGGGCGTTTAACTTGAAACTGATTACGGCCTGAGTAGCGCGGGGCCGGGTTTCCTATGCATTCAAACCGCTTAAGCCGTTCTAACGGACTGGATACGCTGCGTGCGCTGGCCATTGTGCTGGTGTTTTGTTACCACTACATGGTGTTTGTATCCGGCGAGCCTACGTTTGGCTGGCTCAGCACCGCAGGCTGGGTGGGGGTCGACCTGTTTTTTGTGTTGAGTGGCTACCTCATTGGCAATCAGGTGTTTGCGCTGTGGGCAGCGGGGCAGAAGATATCGCTCAGCGCGTTTTACGCCCGCCGGGCGCTGCGCACCTGGCCCGTGTTTTGGTTGGTGTTGGCGGCGTTCTTCATCTTCCCGGCCAGCATGGGTGGGCGCACACCGCCGCCGCTGTGGACATTCCTCACCTTCACCCAAAACTACCAATTGCAGCCGGGCACGGCGTTTTCACATGCGTGGTCGCTATGTATTGAAGAGCAGTTTTATGCGGTGTTCCCCCTCGTGGTGTTGGCGGCCTGGTGGTTACGGGCGCGCCTGCCTGGCGGTGGCGGTGGGGATGCGCAGGCGCAGGTGCAAAGCCCGCTTGGGCTGCGGCTGGCATGGCTGCTGATGGCGGGTTTGCTGGCGCTGGGTGTGGGCGCGCGCACGGTGCTGTGGTTTCAGTATGGGCTAGAGGAGGGCAATGCCATCCAGGGCTATCACCCCCATATTTACTACGCCACGCTGTGCCGGTTTGACGAGTTTCTGCCGGGCTTGGCGGTCGCCATGGTCAAGAATTTTTACCCCGCGCTATGGCGCAAAGTGATTCAGTCAGGCATGGGCTTTTTTTGCGCAGGCTTGCTGGCATGCGCTGCCATGCTGTACGGCGTGCTGCAGCACTACAGCATTGAGGGCTATGGCTACGGCTTCTTCATGACTGCGTTTGGCTACAGCCTGATCGCCTGGGCGTTTGGCCTGCTGGTGGCCAGCGCGCTGGCGCCGCGTTCGCCCTGGCACTGGTTGCGCGTGCCTGGGGCGCAGCACCTGGCGCTGTGGTCGTACTCCATTTATTTGATTCACAAGCCGTTGGCTTTCTACATTCACCGCCATACCGCGCAGTGGTCTTTGACGCCGGGTCTGGAGCTGGCGGCCGTGGTGCTTGGTTCATTGGCACTGGGCGCAGTGCTGTATCACGCGGTGGAGCTGCCGTTTATGCGGTTGCGCGATGCGCGCTTTCCTGGGCTGACGAAAAGGCAGACATCGACATCGCCAGGCTAAGCCAGGGAATATTGAGTTTTTTTGACTTCGCTATTGTTTTAGGAGCTGCTCCCGCACTATCCACGGCTTGAGCGGCCGATTGGGCTTAAAAAATCACTAAGGTGGTGTCCGCAGCCTCAGCCCAATAAATCCGCCACATCCAACATGCGCTGGGCTACGTCCACTATCTTCATGTTCTTGTCCATGGCCGTCTTGCGCAGGCGGGCGTAGGCCACGTCTTCACTGAGCTGCTGGCGCTGCATCAGCAGGTTCTTGGCTTGGTCGATGATCTTGCGGTTCTTGATTTCGGTGCTGAGTTCGTTCAGTTCGGTTTGCGCTTGTGCCAGCTCCAGGCGCAGGGCCTGTTCGTGCTGAAAGCGGGCCATGGCCACATCCAGAATCGGCCGGATGCGCTCGGGGTGCAGGCCGGCCACCACGTAGGCGGATACACCAGCCGCCACCGCCGCGCGGGCATTGGCGGTGTCGTGGTCATTGGTGAACATGACGATGGGGCGGCGCGCATCGCGGGTGGCCATCACCACATGTTCCAGCGCGTCGCGGGCTTCGCTCTCGGCGTCCACGATGATCATGTCGGGCTGAAGCTGGGCCAAGCGCTCGGTCAGAAAAACGTCGGCCGGTAGCGATGCCACCAAATGAAACCCGCTCTCCAGCAAACCAATGCGCAGGCTGCGCGAGCGGTCTGCCTGGTCTTGGGCATGCCCATCGTCGCTGGATGCGTCAATCCAGTCCGGCGTAATCACGACGATGCGCAATGGAGCGGTGGTGGGCGCGTTCATGGCTTGAGTCCAGCAAGATTCGCGCCAAATGTCTCAGAGTTTGCGCCAATAGTGGTAACGCCAGACGGCTTTGAAGCCTGCGCGGGCGTACAGCGCCAGGGCGGCGGTATTTTTTTCTTCAACCTGCAAAAACACCCGTTCCAAGCCCCGTTGGGCGGCTACCCCCGCCAAACCCTGCAAAATTTGGCAGGCTAGGCCCTGTCCGCGCGCGGTGGGCACGGTGCGCATGCCGTGGATGCTGGCCCAACCCTGGCTCAGGGACGCTGTGCCTGCCGCCAGGGCATGGCCATCGCGGTGCACCGCTGCGTAAACGGTATGCGGGCTGCGGCTGAGTGCCTGCACCCGGTGCGCGCCGTCCACCGCATCAAACCCAGGCGCGGTGTAGACCGCAGCCCAGCGTGCGCTGGGGTTGGTGTCTACCGTTGCAGCGGCGTCCACCGGTAAGGCCAGTAGGGCGCTGACGCTGCCCACTAGCACCTGCGTAGGCTGGTCTGGCGCATAGCCCATGGCACGCAAGCGCTGGTGGATGTTGCCCAAACCCGGCACATCGGCCACGCGAAACCGCGCGTCTATGCCCCAAGCCTGGTAGGTTGCCTCTATGGCGTCCAGCACATCCGCGCTCAGCCCTTGGTGGCGCAGCGGTACCGCACTTTTTGCACGACCAATGGTGGATCGGTCCAAGGGCAGCAGCCAGTCCGCCATCTCCCGCACTTCGGGGGGCGCTACTGCGTCCAGAGTAGCGCGCTCCAGGCTGGTAACTTCTTCGTCGCTGAGTGTGGGGGGTGGGGTGAGGGTTGGGTGCTGGGTTATCACGCCATGATTGTGCCTCGCTAAACTCGGTGCCTATGCTGAACAACATGCTGGTATTGGGAATAGAGTCGTCGTGTGATGAGACAGGCGTTGCCTTGGTGCAGACGCAAGCGACTGGGGTGCCCACGCTGTTGGCGCACGCGCTGCATAGCCAGATTGAAATGCACCAGGACTTTGGCGGCGTGGTGCCCGAGCTGGCCAGCCGCGACCACATTCGCCGCGTGCTGCCGCTCACTACCGAAGTGCTGCAAGCATCCGGGCGCAGTTTGAGCGAGGTGGATGTAGTGGCCTACACCCGTGGGCCGGGGCTGGCGGGTGCGCTGCTGGTAGGGGCGGGCGTGGCCTGCGCGCTGGGGGCCGCTTTAGGCAAGCCCGTGCTGGGCGTGCACCACCTGGAGGGGCATTTGCTGTCGCCTTTTTTGAGTGAAGACCCGCCCGAATTTCCCTTTGTGGCGCTGCTCGTGTCGGGTGGTCACACCCAGTTGATGCAGGTGGACGCTGTGGGCGAATACGCCATGCTGGGCGAGACCATTGACGATGCTGCCGGTGAGGCGTTCGATAAATCCGCCAAGCTGATGGGTTTGGGCTACCCCGGTGGCCCCGCGCTGGCGCGCATGGCGGAAAGTGGCAACCCGGCGGCCTACGCCTTGCCGCGGCCCCTGCTGCGCAGTGACAACCTGGATTTTTCTTTTGCGGGCCTCAAGACCGCGGTGCTGGTGCAAGCGCAGCGCATGGTGGCATCCGAGGCCGCATTGGCTAGCGGCGTGCCAGCACCCAAGGCCCAAGCCAACCATGGTTCCAGTGCAGGTTTCGAGAATTTGCCACTCAGCCAGCGCGCGGATCTGGCGGCGTCTACCCAGGCCGCCATCGTGGAGGTGCTGGTAAAAAAGTCACTGATCGCATTGAAGAAAACCGGGCTCAAGCGCCTGGTCGTGGCGGGTGGCGTGGGGGCCAACCGCATGCTGCGCCAGCAGCTCAATGCTGAGTGCGCCAAACGCAGCGTGCGGGTTCATTACCCGGAGCTGCATTTGTGCACCGATAACGGCGCCATGATTGCCATGGCCGCTGCAATGCGCTTACAAAGCGGCTTGCAGCAGGCCAGCACGACTTACGCCTTCGACGTCAAGCCACGCTGGCCACTGGATTCAATTTGAATTACTGGATGCTGAGTTCTGTGGACTTGTCCACTGGAACCAGCTTGGCTAGCTTCAGAGTCAGCACGCCGTTTTCCAGCTTGGCTTCGCTGCCGGACGTGTCAATCTCTTGGGGCAGTTCGTAGGCGGCGCGGTAGCTGCGTGGTGCGCCTTCTTTGCTGGCAATGCGAACCACGGCACCTTCAATGGTGATGGCGAGCTGGTCTTTGGCAATGCCAGGGACATCAAAACTCAGCGTGAAAGAGGTTTCATCTTGGGCGAAAGTGCCAGTCTGCGCGGCGGTTTGTTGACGGCTGGCACGCAGCGCTTCGCCCATGAATCGCTCCAGCGATTGCCCGGCGTTGGCGTAGGCTTGGCGACGGATTTGGGGGTGGGTAGCGGTAGCAAAGAACATGGTGAACTCCTAGTACACTTCGCGGCGCTCACCGTGAGCCCCGCATGCACCTAAGCTGTGTCCCTTCGCACAGTTTTCAAGTAAAAAAATCCCATGTTTATTCTTTCCTCTTCGCTCTTGAAATCCACTGCAGCAGCGCTATGTACGCTGGCTTTTTCCGCATCTGTCGCGTTAGCCCAAGTGGCACCCGCTCCCCTCAAGCTGGCCATGATCGAAGGCCTGAGCGGCCCCACCGGCAATGCCGGTGAAGCGGTCTACCGCAACCTGGTCTGGGCCATCGAGCGCGTCAATGCGCGCGGTGGCGTCAAGCTCGCTGCGGGCGCAGCGGGTACGCCCCTGGCGCTGGAGCGCTTTGACAGCAAAGGGCAGAGCGATGAAGCGCTTTCCGCACTGCGTTCTGCGATAGATGGTGGTGCGCGCTTTATCGTTCAAGGCAACTCCTCGGCCAATGCCGCCGCTTTGATCGATGCCATCAACAAGCACAACGAACGCGAGCCCGCCAAGCGGGTGATGTTGCTGAACTACTCGGCGGTCGATCCAGTGCTCACCAACGAAAAATGCAGCTTCTGGCACTTCCGTTTTGATGCCCATGCCGACATGCGCATGGCCGCGCTGATGGATGTGCTGAAGGATGACAAGTCGGTCAAGAACGTTTACCTGATCGGGCAGGATTACAGCTTTGGACAGGGCGTGCTGCGCGAAGCGCGGCGGCAATTGGGCCTGCAGCGCCCGGACATCCAGATCGTGGGCGATGAGCTGCACCCTATGGCCCGCGTCAAAGACTTTCTGCCCTATGTCGCCAAAATCAAGACCAGCGGAGCCCAAGCCGTTATCACAGGCAACTGGGGCAATGACCTGACGCTGCTGGTAAAAGCAGCCAAAGAGGTGGGCTTTGAGGGCAAGTTCTACACCTTTTACGGTAATGCCTTGGGCGCACCGGCTGCATTGGGCGATGCCGGTGTGGGCAAAGTGATTGCGGTGGCCGATTGGCTACCCAATGTGCAAACCGCAGGGTCTGAGGCCTTTTACCGGTCTTTTCGCGCCCGCTATCCGCAGGCTGCAGATGACTATGTGCACATGCGCATGCAGTTGATGGTGGAGGCGCTGGCCCAGTCCGTAGAGGCGGCAGGCCGCCAAAACCCGATCAAGGCCGTGGATGCTATGGATTTGGTAGCTTTTGGCGCACAACTGGAGAAGGCTAGCGTGGCATTGGGCGGTCAAAGTGGCAGTATGCGGGCCAGCGACCACCAGTTTCAGCAGGCCTTGGTCGTGGGCTTGATGGACCGCCAGGGCGCTCCGGGCGTCAAATTTGATGTGGAAGGCTCGGGTTATGGCTTTCGGGTCATCAAATCGCTGAGCGCCACTGCGGCTGAGCTGCCCACCAGCTGCAAAATGCAGCGTCCGTAGGAGCTAGTGAGTCAGGGCGGCGGCGCGTTCTGCTCCGTGTCCCCCGCCCTCCGGGCTCCTCCTTTTACCTACGCAAAACGCGCCGCCACCCTGACTCCCCGCGCCGCCGTCTTGCGCTCATTTGGTAAGTACATGCCTGTCAGGCTATAATTGAATGGCTTTGCATAGGGCAAGGCGCACGCTCCAAGCAGTTCCAGCATGGGGCGCAAGTGGAAAAACCGGGATTTCTGCCCTCTAGGCAAGGCCCAAACAAACAGGAAATACCATGATTGCATCCAGCATCAAAGCCGCCGTTGTCAAAGACAACGCCCGTAGCCCATCCGACACTGGTAGCCCAGAAGTCCAAGTGGCCTTGTTGACCGCCCGTATCAACGAACTCATGCCTCACTTCAAGACCCACGCCAAAGACCACCACGGTCGCCGCGGTCTGGTGCGCATGGTTAACACCCGCAAGAGCCTCTTGACTTACTTGAATCGCATTGACCACGACCGTTACGTGGCGCTGATTGCCAAGCTGGGTCTGCGTAAGTAAGCTCAGACAAGAATGATGAACGCCTGAGTTAGGTCACTAGCTCAGGCGTTTTTTACTTCGGAGTCAGCAAGAACAGAGCGAAGCTGTGTCATTCCAAAGCAATTCAGCCCCGCAGGCCTGAGTTTTTCTGGAATGGCATCGTGTTCTGGGATGCAGTCTCCGGGCTCGGGCGAGGTGGCCACCACCTTCCAATCCGTCCTTAAATTCACAGGAGATACACGATGACAATGTTCAAAAAAGTGACAAAGACTTTCCAATGGGGCCAACACTCCGTCACGATGGAAACCGGCGAAATCGCGCGGCAATCCACCGGCGCTGTGCTGCTGGACATGGAAGGCACCGTAGTCTTGGCCACCGTGGTTGCCAAGACTGAAGGCAAGCCTGGTCAAGACTTCTTCCCGTTGACCGTCGATTACCTTGAAAAGTCTTACGCCGCAGGCAAGATCCCCGGCAGCTTCTTCAAGCGCGAAGGCCGCCCCAGCGAATTTGAAACGCTGACTTCCCGCCTGATCGACCGCCCCATCCGCCCTCTGTTCCCAGAAGGCTTCTTCAATGAAGTGCACGTGGTCATCCACACCGTGTCTTTGAACCCTGAAGTCGATGCTGACATCGCTGCGATGATCGCAGTGAGCGCGGCTTTGTCCATCAGCGGCGTGCCGTTCAATGGCCCCATCGGTGCAGCCCGCGTGGGTTACATCAATGGCGAATACGTGCTGAACCCAGGTCAGACCCAACGCAAAGATTCCATCATGGATCTGGTCGTTGCCGGTACCGAAGCTGCCGTGCTGATGGTCGAATCCGAAGCGCAGCAACTGTCCGAAGAGATCATGCTGGGTGGTATCGTTTATGGCCACGCACAAGGCAATATCGCGATCAACGCCATCCACGAGTTGGTGCGCGAAGCCGGTAAGCCGGTGTGGGATTGGAAGACACCTGCCAAGGACGAAGCCCTGATCGCCAAGATCGACGGCCTGGCCAAAGCCAAGCTGGAAGCCGCTTACCAAATCCGCAACAAACAAGCCCGTACCCAAGCCTGCCGCGCTGCCTACTCCGAAGTCATGGCCGCATTGAAGGCCGACGGCGCTGCGTTTGACAGCGTGGCCATCGAAGGCCTGCTGTTCGAAATCGAAGCCAAGATCGTTCGCGGCCAGATTCTGGCAGGCGAGCCCCGTATCGACGGCCGTGACACCCGCACGGTGCGCGCCATTGAAATCCGCAACAGCGTGCTACCACGCACCCACGGCTCGGCCCTGTTCACCCGTGGTGAAACACAGGCTTTGGTCGTGACCACCCTGGGTACCGAGCGTGATGCACAACGTATCGACGCTTTGAGCGGCGACTACGAAGACCGCTTCATGCTGCACTACAACATGCCTCCGTTCGCCACCGGCGAAACCGGTCGCGTAGGGACGCCCAAACGCCGCGAAATCGGCCACGGTCGTCTGGCTAAGCGCGCCCTGGTTGCAGTGTTGCCAAGCAAGGAAGACTTCCCGTACACCATGCGTGTCGTGTCCGAAATCACCGAGTCCAACGGCTCTTCGTCGATGGCTTCTGTCTGTGGCGGCTGCCTGTCGCTGATGGACGCTGGTGTGCCGATGAAAGCCCACGTGGCCGGTATCGCCATGGGCCTGATCAAGGAAGACAACCGCTTCGCCGTGTTGACCGACATCTTGGGTGACGAAGACCACCTGGGCGACATGGACTTCAAGGTGGCCGGTACCACCAACGGTATTACGGCGCTGCAGATGGACATCAAGATCCAGGGCATCACCAAGGAAATCATGCAAGTCGCTTTGGCCCAGGCCAAGGAAGCGCGCATGCACATCCTGGGCAAGATGCAAGAAGCGATGTCGGAAGCCAAGACCGAAGTGTCCAACTTCGCGCCACGCCTGTTCACGATGAAGATCAACCCCGAGAAGATCCGTGATGTGATCGGCAAGGGCGGCTCCGTGATCCGTGCGCTGACCGAAGAAACCGGCACACAAATCAACATCGACGAAGATGGCACGATCACCATTGCATCCGCCGATCCCGCCAAGGCCGAAGAAGCCAAGCGCCGCATCGAGCAGATCACCGCTGAAGTGGAAATCGGCAAGGTCTACGAAGGCCCTATCACCAAGATCCTGGACTTCGGCGCACTGGTCAACCTGCTGCCCGGCAAGGACGGCCTGTTGCACATCAGCCAGATCGCACACGAACGTGTCGAGAAGGTGTCCGACTACCTGACCGAAGGCCAGATCATCAAGGTCAAGGTTATGGAAACCGACGAAAAGGGCCGTATCAAGCTGTCCATGAAGGCTTTGCTGGACCGTCCTACCCAGTCTGCTGAGTAACTTGTAAATTCAGGTTGCTATTAAATCGATAGCTGGTCCCGCACATTCTGCGGGGACTATCGGCCTAAATGCCATGAAAGTCATAGAAATTGCATCTTTTGGCGCTGCTGACGTGTTACGTCTGGCAGACCGCCCTGCGCCCATTGCGGGTGTGGGTGAGGTGCTGATTCGCGTGTCTGCCAGTGGTGTGAATCGTCCAGATGTATTGCAGCGCGCTGGCCACTATCCTGCGCCCCCCGGGGCGTCAGATATTCTCGGGCTGGAAGTTGCCGGAACCATTGTCGAAGGAGACGCTGCCGCGATGCGCGCCGCTGGCCTCGCGATTGGTGACCGCGTGTGTGCGTTGGTGGCCGGTGGTGGTTACGCCCAGCTGTGCGTAGCGCCGGTGGGCCAGTGCCTGCCCGTGCCCGCAGGTTTGAGCGACATCGAAGCCGCTTCTTTGCCCGAGACCGTGTTTACGGTTTGGAGCAATGTGTTCGAGCGGGCGCGTTTGCAGCCTGGCGAAACACTGTTGATACAAGGCGGTACCAGCGGCATTGGCGTGACCGCAATTCAGTTGGCCAAAGCGTTTGGTGCGACTGTGATCGTGACCGCAGGGTCCGATGCCAAGTGCGAGGCCTGCCTCGCTTTGGGGGCGGATTACGCCATCAATTACAAAACCCACGATTTCCAGACAGAAGCCTTGCGCCTGACCGATGGGCGCGGCGTGGACGTCATTCTGGATATGGTGGCCGGTAGCTATGTGGCTAAAGAAGTGCAGTGCATGGCAGACGATGCCCGCCTGGTCATCATTGCGGTGCAAGGTGGCATTCAAAGCGAAATCAATGCCGGGCTGGTGCTACGTAAACGGCTTACCGTCACGGGCTCAACCTTGCGCCCGCGCTCTTTGGCTTTTAAGGAAGCGATTGCCCAAGCTTGCAAAGCCAAGGTGTGGCCCGAGATAGAAGCCGGGCGGTTCAAGCCGGTGGTGCATAGCGTGTTTCCTGCCGTGGATGCATTGCATGCCAGCGGTAGTGGTGGTTCCCAATCGCACGCGCTGATGGAATCCAATCAGCATGTAGGAAAAATCGTTTTGACTTGGGAGGCCGTATGACATCGAGCATGAAGGCGAAATTGATTGCCGGCAACTGGAAGATGAATGGTTCTCTGGCGGCCAATCAGGCCTTGGTCCAAGCTTTGGTGGTGGGGTTCGCGCAGGCCCGCTGTGGCATGGCGCTGTGTGTGCCCGCACCGTATTTGGCACAGGTTCAGCTGTTGATTGCCGGGAGCCGCATTGATTTGGGTGCCCAAGACGTGTCAGAGCATGTATCAGGCGCATTCACCGGTGAGGTGTCCGCAGATATGTTGCGTGAGTTCGGTGCACGTTATTGCCTGGTGGGACACTCTGAGCGTCGCCAGTACCACAGCGAAACCGATGTTGCGGTTGCAGTGAAGGCGCAGCGCGCTTTGGCTGCTGGCATTACGCCCATCGTATGCGTCGGAGAAACTCTGGCGCAGCGCGAAGCGGGCGAGACAGAGTTGGTGGTAAAGCGCCAACTGGCTGCAGTGATCCATACCAATGGCCATTGCATCAGCGAAATTGCGGTGGCCTATGAGCCGGTATGGGCGATTGGCACAGGTAAAACTGCGTCACCAGAGCAAGCACAAGCAGTGCATGCAGTTTTGCGGGCGCAATTGCAGGCCGCAACACCCCATGCGGATCGGGTTCATATTTTGTACGGCGGCAGCATGAATGCTGCCAACGCCGCAGAGTTGTTGGCGCAAGCTGACATCGACGGCGGGCTGGTAGGGGGCGCATCGCTCAAGCCAGCAGACTTTTTATCCATCATCGCGGCTGCCCAGTAACAGCCCGGTTTATTCATCATTTAGTTTAGGAGTAGAGAATGAGTATTGTGTTGAAAATCATTTTGGCAGTGCAAATGTTGTCGGCCTTGGGCATGATCGGCTTGGTGCTGGTACAGCATGGCAAGGGCGCCGACATGGGCGCCGCTTTTGGCAGTGGCGGCTCGGGCAGTCTGTTTGGCGCCAGTGGCAGTGCCAACTTTTTGTCGCGCACTACGGCCGTTCTGGCCACGGTGTTTTTTGTTGCCACCTTGGCGTTGGCTTACTTTGGTAACTTGCGTCCCACGAGCTCCAGCAGCGTTTTGGAGAACGCAGCCGTGGTCGCACCAGCAGCCACTGAAGTTCCTGCGGTCCCCGCGCCTGCTGCATCGGGCGCTGCCCAGATTCCAGCTAAGTAAATGCTTGGATAAATGCCCTGTGGCCCCCGAGCGCGGGGCATTTTCAGGGTAAACTCCTAGACTGTCGGGAGAGCCAAAAGCCCTCGGGTTCCTCATGCAATCCTGACAACTGAAAGCCGCCGTCGTGGTGAAATTGGTAGACACGCTATCTTGAGGTGGTAGTGGCGAAAGCTGTGCGAGTTCGAGTCTCGCCGACGGCACCAAACAATCAGTTTGCGCGGGCTTGTGTCCGTGCAAACGCTAAAACGGTGATCAGTCTTTCAGATGAACCTCGATCAATATCTCCCCGTCCTCTTGTTCATCTTGGTCGGTATCGGTGTCGGTGTAGTTCCTCAGGTGCTTGGCTACATCCTCGGCCCAAACCGACCGGATGCTGCAAAAAACTCCCCCTACGAATGTGGCTTCGAGGCATTTGAAGATGCCCGAATGAAGTTTGACGTTCGCTACTATCTGGTGGCGATTCTGTTCATCTTGTTTGATCTGGAAACAGCTTTCCTCTTTCCCTGGGCGGTGTCGCTCAAGGAATTGGGGTTGTTTGGTTTTCTGATCGGTCTAGAGTTTGTGGCCGTCTTGACCATTGGCTTCGTCTACATGTGGAAAAAAGGCGCCCTCGACTGGGAGTAATGCAATGATTGAAGGTGTATTGAAAGAAGGTTTTGTCACGACCAGTTATGACTCGGTCATGAACTGGGCCAAGACGGGGTCGATTTGGCCCATGACGTTTGGGCTAGCCTGCTGTGCTGTCGAAATGATGCACGCAGCTGCAGCACGGTATGACATCAGCCGCTTTGGTTCGGAGGTGTTTCGTGCCAGCCCGCGCCAATCTGATCTGATGATCGTGGCGGGCACGTTGTGCAACAAAATGGCTCCCGCCCTGCGCAAGGTCTATGACCAGATGTCTGAGCCACGTTGGGTGATCAGCATGGGGTCGTGCGCCAACGGTGGTGGCTACTACCACTACAGTTACTCTGTCGTGCGCGGCTGCGATCGCATCGTTCCTGTCGATGTGTACGTGCCCGGCTGCCCCCCCACTGCGGAAGCATTGTTGTATGGCATTTTGCAGTTGCAGCAAAAAATTCGCCGCACTGAAACCATTGCACGCGCCTGAAGGGTAGAGCATGTCTGAATTTTCAGTTTCCCCCGAAACCACCCAAGCGGCCATCGTGGCTGCCCTGGGTGACAAGGTTAAGCGCACATCTATCGATCTTGGCGAGGTCAAGGTCTTGGTATCCGCCGAGGACTACCATGCCGCCGCTTTGACCCTGCGCGACGCAGTAGGTTGTCAGTTCGAGCAATTGATGGATCTGTGCGGCGTGGACTATTCCGAGTATGGCGATGGCCAGTACGAAGGCCCACGTTTTTGCGTAGTGAGTCACTTGCTGTCCATCAGCCTGAACCAGCGCGTACGCTTAAAGGTTTTTGCGGCGGACGACACGATGCCCATGGTCGCATCGGTTAACGATATCTGGAATTCGGCCAATTGGTTTGAGCGCGAAGCTTTTGACTTGTTTGGTGTCGTGTTCGAAGGCCACAACGATCTGCGCCGCATCCTGACGGACTATGGCTTTATTGGTCACCCGTTCCGCAAAGACTTCCCCACCTCTGGGCATGTTGAGATGCGTTATGACGCAGAACAGGCGCGCGTGATTTACCAGCCTGTCTCGATTGAAGCGCGTGAAATCACGCCACGCATCATCCGGGAAGACAATTACGGAGGCCTGCAGTGAACCTGTGCCCCCACGCTCATCACTTCGTGTATTCGCTGCCCCTCGAGGGTGCGCGAGCCTCCCTTGGGGCTGCCGTGCGGGAGCTCATGAAACATGGCTGAAATTAAAAACTACACCCTGAACTTTGGTCCACAGCACCCTGCGGCCCACGGTGTTCTGCGTTTGGTGCTTGAGCTCGATGGTGAAGTTATCCAGCGCGCTGATCCTCATATCGGTCTGCTGCACCGCGCCACCGAAAAGCTGGCCGAGAGCAAGACTTATATGCAGTCCCTGCCATACATGGACCGTCTGGACTATGTGTCCATGATGTGCAATGAGCACGCCTACTGCCTCGCCATTGAAAAGCTGTTGGGCATTGATGTGCCGGTACGTGCGCAATACATCCGCGTGATGTTTGCCGAGATCACCCGTTTGCTGAACCACCTGATGTGGTTGGGCTCCCACGGGAATGATTGCGGTAGCTCGACCATTCTGATTTACACCTTCCGTGAACGCGAAGACCTGTTCGACATGTACGAAGCAGCCAGTGGTGCCCGCATGCACGCTGCCTATTTCCGTCCGGGTGGCGTCTACCGGGATTTGCCCGACACCATGCCCCAGTTCAAGGCGAGCAAGGTGCGTAATACTAAGGGCGTTGCGGAGCTGAACCAGAATCGCCAGGGCTCGCTGCTGGACTTTATCGATGACTTCTCTCAGCGCTTTCCCAAGTGCCTGGAGGAATACCACACTCTGTTGACCGATAACCGTATCTGGAAACAGCGTACCGTCAATATCGGTGTTGTCACGCCCGAGCGTGCTTTGAATATGGGTTTTTCGGGTCCCATGTTGCGTGGCTCCGGCATCGCCTGGGATTTGCGCAAGAAGCAGCCCTACGACGTCTACGATCGTCTGGACTTTGATATTCCTGTGGGCAAGACCGGTGATGTGTATGACCGCTACTTGGTGCGCATGGAAGAGATGAAGCAGTCCAACCGCATCATCAAGCAATGCGTGGATTGGCTCAAAGCCAATCCGGGTCCTGTGATTACAGAGAACCACAAAGTTGCGGCGCCTTCACGGGAGTCGATGAAGTCCAACATGGAAGAGCTGATTCACCATTTCAAACTCTTCACCGAGGGATTTCACGTTCCGGCTGGCGAAGCCTATGCGGCAGTTGAGCATCCCAAAGGCGAGTTCGGTATTTACATCGTGAGTGACGGTGCCAATAAGCCTTATCGTTTGAAGATTCGTCCCCCAGGCTTTGCCCATTTGGCTGCTCTCAATGAGATGGCGACCGGGCACATGATTGCGGATGCGGTGTCCATCATCGGCACTATGGATATTGTTTTTGGAGAGATTGATCGATGATCTCTAACGCTACACCCGCAGTACCGCTGTCGGCTTCCACACTTTCGCGCTTCGCCAGAGAAGTTGCCAAGTATCCGGCTGAACAAGCCCAATCCGCTGTCATGGCGTGTTTGTCCATTGTTCAACAAGAGTTGGGCCATGTAAGCACCGATAGCGAGAAAGTCATTGCTGACTATCTCGGCATGGCCCCTATGGCGGTGCACGAAGTCACCACCTTCTACAACATGTACAACCAGCATGCGGTGGGTAAGTACAAGCTCAATGTGTGTACCAATCTGCCCTGCCAGTTGCGCGAAGGCCAAAAGGCTTTGCAGCATCTGGAGCAGAAGCTTGGTATCCGCATGGGCGAGACTACGGCAGACGGCCTGTTCACACTGCAACAAAGCGAGTGTTTGGGTGCCTGCGCCGATTCTCCGGTGATGCTGGTTAATGCCCGCCATATGTGCAGTTTTATGAGCAACGACAAGCTTGACCAATTGGTCGATGGCCTGCGTTCTGCCGGAGACAAGTCATGAATGCCGAAGGAATTCTGTCGCAATTCCGGGCAACCGGAGTGCAAACCTGTTTTCATGATCGCCACATCAATCCGCAAATCTATGCAGGTTTGAATGGCTCGAACTGGAAGCTGAAGGATTACTTAGAGCGGGGCGGTTATGCCGCGCTGCGCAAGATTTTGGGCCAAGACGGCGGCGAGGGATTGACCCAGGACCAAGTCATTGCAACGGTCAAAGAATCTGCGCTGCGTGGGCGCGGTGGTGCGGGATTTCCGACGGGCCTGAAGTGGAGCTTCATGCCCCGTCAGTTCCCAGGCCAAAAGTATTTGGTCTGCAACTCGGATGAAGGCGAGCCCGGTACCTGTAAGGACCGCGACATTCTGGAATACAACCCGCATATCGTGATTGAAGGCATGGCCATTGCTGCATACGCGATGGGCATCAGCGTTGGATACAACTATATCCATGGCGAGATTTTTTCCGCCTACGATCGATTTGAAGAAGCGTTGGAAGAGGCCCGCGCGGCTGGCTTTTTGGGCAACGGCATCATGGGCAGCGGATTCAACTTTCAGTTGCATGCAGCCCACGGCTTTGGCGCTTACATCTGCGGTGAAGAAACAGCTTTGCTGGAGTCTCTGGAAGGCAAAAAAGGCCAGCCTCGCTTCAAACCGCCATTCCCCGCCAGTTTTGGTTTGTATGGCAAGCCCACCACTATTAACAATACTGAGACCTTTGCGGCTGTACCGTGGATCATTCGCAATGGTGGCCAGGCATACCTCGAATGCGGCAAGCCCAATAACGGTGGTACCAAGATTTACTCCATCAGCGGTGATGTAGAGCGCCCCGGCAATTATGAAATCCCCATGGGAACGCCTTTCGCCAAGTTGCTGGAACTGGCTGGCGGTGTTCGCGGTGGGCGCACGCTGAAGGCTGTGATTCCCGGTGGCTCGTCGTCTCCAGTGCTGCCTGCGTCCATCATGATGGAATGCACCATGGATTACGACTCGATTGCCAAGGCGGGCTCCATGCTTGGCTCTGGTGCGGTCATCGTCATGGATGACACGCGCTGCATGGTCAAGGCTTTGCAGCGTCTGAGCTACTTTTACATGCACGAGTCCTGTGGTCAGTGCACGCCTTGCCGCGAAGGCACGGGCTGGCTGTCGCGCATGGTGGACCGTATCGTGGAAGGGCAGGGGCGCCATAGTGATATGGCTTTGTTGGATAACGTTGCCGAGAACATCATGGGTCGTACCATTTGCGCTCTGGGCGATGCCGCTGCTATGCCTGTACGCGCCATGATCAAACATTATCGGCACGAATTTGAGTACCTCGTAGAGCACAAGACCAGCATGGTTTCTGCTCACGCTTAAGCAAAGCCCAAGATGATTGAAATCGAACTCGACGGCAAGAAGGTAGACATTGTTGAAGGCAGCATGATCATGCATGCGGCGGAAAAAGCAGGCACCTATATCCCTCACTTCTGTTACCACAAGAAGCTCAGCATCGCGGCCAATTGCCGCATGTGCCTCGTTGACGTGGAGAAGATGCCCAAGCCCATGCCCGCTTGCGCCACACCGGTCACGCAAGGCATGATCGTTCGGACTAAGAGCGACAAGGCGATCAAGGCGCAAAAGTCGGTGATGGAATTTTTGCTCATCAACCATCCACTGGATTGCCCGATTTGTGACCAAGGTGGTGAATGCCAGTTGCAAGATTTGGCCGTGGGCTATGGCGGATCCTCTTCCCGTTACGAGGAAGAAAAGCGTGTGGTGCCCATCAAGGACGTAGGTCCACTGATTTCGATGCAGGAAATGAGCCGCTGCATCCACTGCACCCGCTGCGTTCGATTTGGCCAAGAAGTGGCTGGCGTGATGGAGCTGGGCATGTCGCATCGCGGTGAACATGCAGAGATTGAAACCTTTGTCGGCAATACCGTTGACTCCGAGTTGTCGGGCAACATGATCGATATCTGTCCGGTCGGCGCACTGACCAGCAAACCTTTCCGTTACAGCGCCCGCACCTGGGAGCTGTCTCGCCGCAAATCGGTGAGCCCCCATGACTCCACGGGCGCCAATCTGATTGTTCAAGTGAAGAACAACCAGGTTATGCGCGTGGTGCCGCTGGAAAACGAAGCAGTCAATGAGTGCTGGATTGCGGATCGCGATCGCTATTCTTACGAAGCTCTGAACGGGGACGATCGCCTGACCGCGCCGATGCTCAAGCAGGACGGTAAATGGGTCACTGTGGACTGGCAAACTGCGCTGGAATATGTGGCCAACGGACTCAAGCAAGTTAAAACTGAACATGGTGCTGCGGCGATTGGCGCCCTCGTGAGCCCCCACAGCACGGTGGAAGAGTTGTACTTGGCCGGCGAATTGGTGCGTGGGCTGGGTAGTTCCAATGTGGATTACCGCCTGCGCAATGCCGAGTTCGCTACCGCGCAAGCGGGCGCCCGCAATCTCGGCCGGCCCATTGCCAGCTTGTCGCAATTGCAGCGTGTTCTCGTTGTTGGTTCCAATTTGCGCAAGGACCATCCGTTGTTCGCGCAGCGAATCCGCCAGGCTGCCCGCATGGGCTGTAAGGTGCACGCGTTGGTAGACACGAAGACCGATTGGGCATTGCCCGTTGCCAATACGATAGAAATGGATTCCGCCCACTGGGTTCAGGCTTTGGCGGAAATTGCCGCAGCGGTGGCCTCGGAGAAAGGTGTTACGGCTCCAGCACCAGCTACAGCCAGTGCGCAATCTGCCGCAATTGCGACCTCGCTATTGGGCGGCGAGCGCAAAGCTATTCTGTTGGGCAATGCTGCAGCCCATCACCCGAAAGCCACTAGCCTGCTGGCTCTGGCTAACTGGATTGCAGAGAATACCGGGGCGAGCGTTGGTTATTTGACCGAGGCCGCCAATACCGTGGGCGCGCAGTTGGCCGGTGCCTTGCCGGGTGCGTCTGGTTTGAATGCGGCTCAGATGCTGGCAGGTGGCGTGAAAGCGGCACTGTTGCTGAACAACGAGCCTCGCTGGGATAGCGCGGCTGGCGATAGAGCGATTCAAGGCATGGATCGGTGCGACATGGTCGTCACGCTGAGTCCTTTCAAATGCAATACGGATATCAGCGATGTGTTGCTGCCGATTGCACCGTTCACTGAAACCTCAGGCTCGTTCGTCAATGCGGAAGGCCGCCTACAAAGTTTCCATGCGGTGGTGAAACCTAAGGGCGAAGCACGGCCTGCCTGGAAGGTGCTCCGTGTGCTGGCCAATTTGCTGGACCTGCCTGCATTTAACTTTGAGTCATCGCAAGAAGTGTTGGCGAAGTTGGCTTTGAATGTTGACGCATCAGGACAAGTGGCCAGCAAGCTCCTGAGCAATAGCGTGCAAGCCGCCCTTGATCTGACACCGGGTTCAGTGGAACCTGTGGTGGCCAGCATCTACCAACTCGATAGCGTTGTGCGCCGGGCAACCTCGCTGCAATTGACTTCCGATGCAAAAGCCTCAACCCATGCGCCGCAGAGCCAAGAGGTGCCAGCATGATTGACATCATTTACAACGCTGGTTTGGGTTTGTTCGCCGCCGCGTGGTGGGCAGGTGTAGTTTGGCCCGTCATTTGGACCTTGCTCAAGATCGTGATTGTCGTGTTGCCGCTGATGGGCGCAGTGGCCTACCTGACTTTGTGGGAGCGCAAATTTTTGGGTTGGATGCAGGTGCGTGTGGGCCCAAATCGCGTCGGCCCTTTGGGCTTGTTGCAGCCCATCGCTGATGCGCTGAAGCTGCTGACCAAAGAAATTCTCGTCCCTTCTGCTGCTAACAAAGAGCTGTTTTTTGTCGGTCCCATTTTGACCATCATGCCGGCGATGGCTGCGTGGGCGGTGATCCCCTTTGGCCCTGATGTGGCACTGGCCAATATAAACGCGGGTTTGTTGTTCGTGATGGCTATCACCTCCATGGAAGTTTATGGTGTGGTGATTGCTGGTTGGGCCTCCAATTCCAAGTACGCATTCCTGGGTGCCCTGCGCGCGTCGGCGCAGATGATCAGTTACGAAATTGCAATGGGTTTCTGCCTGGTGATCGTGTTGATGATCTCCGCCAGCATGAACCTCTCAGAGATTGTCGCCGTACAGGGCAAGGGGCAGTTCGCAGCCATGGGCATGGGCTTCCTGTCGTGGAATTGGCTGCCTTTGTTGCCTATTTTTGTGGTGTACATCATCTCGGGTCTGGCTGAGACCAATCGCCACCCCTTCGACGTGGTGGAAGGCGAGGCTGAAATTGTCGCCGGGCACATGGTCGAGTACTCCGGTATGTCGTATGCCATGTTTTACTTGGCCGAATACGCCAATATGTGGTTGATTTCCATCCTGGCATCACTGATGTTCCTGGGTGGGTGGTTGTCGCCTTTTGCTGCACTGGACTTTATTCCCGGGTGGATCTGGTTAGGGCTCAAGACATTTGCCATCGTGAGTTTGTTCATCTGGGTTCGCGCCACATTCCCGCGCTTTCGTTACGACCAAATCATGCGCTTGGGCTGGAAGGTTTTTATACCTGTGACCCTGGTTTGGTTAGTAGTAGTTGGTGTCTGGATGCAGACCCCCCTCAATATTTGGAAATGAGGGCATAGAACATGACATCAAATTCTTTCTCCCGCGTTCCTTCCGTGTTTTCGCTGAAGGACTTCTTGTACAGCTTTTTGTTAGTAGAGCTGTTCAAGGGCATGGCTTTGACCGGCCGTTATTTGTTCCGTCGCAAGGTCACGGTCCAGTTCCCTGAAGAGAAAACGCCACTGTCGCCCCGTTTCCGGGGACTGCACGCCTTGCGCCGTTATGAAAACGGTGAAGAGCGATGCATTGCCTGCAAATTGTGCGAAGCGGTGTGCCCTGCGATGGCGATCACGATTGAGTCGGACGTGCGTGATGACGGCTCCCGTCGCACCACGCGTTATGACATCGATCTGACCAAATGCATCTTCTGCGGCTTCTGCGAAGAGAGCTGCCCAGTGGACTCTATTGTGGAAACCCACATTCTGGAATACCACGGCGAGAAACGCGGTGACTTGTATTTCACCAAGGACATGTTGTTGGCTGTGGGTGATCGCTACGAGAGCGAGATCGCTGCCAACAAGGCGGCTGACGCCAAGTACCGCTGAATTGTGTCGTAAGAAAGAATCCGAACCATGAGTGTTACGACTGGCCTGTTTTACGCGTTCTCTGCGGTGTTGTTGCTGGCGGCATTTCGGGTGATTACCGCCCGCAATCCTGTGCATTCCGCCTTGTTTTTAGTGTTGGCCTTTTTTCAGGCTGCGTTGATCTGGATGCTGTTGAAGGCGGAGTTTCTGTCGATCACCCTGGTGCTGGTGTATGTGGGCGCAGTGATGGTTTTGTTCCTGTTCGTGGTGATGATGATGGACATCAACGTGGAGAACCTGCGTGTGGGTTTCTGGCGCCACTTTCCGCTGGCGGCAGCTGTGGGCGTGTTGATCGCGTTGGAAATGGCTGCAGTGCTAATGGGCGGATTTCGGGTGGCTGTGGAGCCTATTGCATCGGGGGTCGCGGCGGTCCCAACCAACAACACCTTAGAGCTGGGTAAGCTGATTTATACCCAGTACATTCTGCCGCTGGAAGTGGCCGCGGCTATTCTTTTGGTGGCCATGATTGCAGCCATTGCACTGACCTTACGCGCCCGCAAAGACAGCAAGTATGTGCATCCCGGTGAGCAAGTGCGTGTCAAAGCCCAGGATCGTATGGTGGTGGTGCGCATGGATGCAACGCGCGCTGCACCCGAAGAAACCATCGCGGCTACCCCTGCGGAGAAACAAGTATGACCTTGACCCTTGGACATTTCCTCTCGCTGGGCGCCATGTTATTTGCGCTGTCCGTGGTTGGTATCTTCTTGAATCGCCGCAATTTGATTGTTCTGCTGATGGCCATCGAGCTGATGCTGTTGGCAGTCAACACCAACTTCGTTGCCTTTTCGTATTTTCTAAACGATATGCAGGGCCAGGTTTTCGTCTTCTTCATCCTCACCGTGGCGGCTGCTGAGTCGGCTATCGGTCTTGCGATTCTGGTCTTGTTGTTCCGCAACAAATCCAGCATCAGCGTGGATGAACTCAATACGCTCAAGGGATAGATATGCACCCCCATGCTTTTCACTTCGTGTATTCGCTGCCCCCCGAGGGGGCACATCCCGCCCTTGGGGCGGCCCTACGGGCGGTCTAAATGAGTCAAATCCTATCTGCTGCCACATTGCTGGCTGTACCCATGGCACCCTTGGTCGGCGCTGTTTTAGCCGGTGTATTGGGCACCAAATTCGGTGGTAACAAAATCGGCCGCACTGCTAGCCACACTTTGACGATTCTGGGTGTCTTGGTTGCCTTTGTGCTGTCCGCGATGACTCTGAACTCGGTGGTCGCCGACGGCGCACGCTTTAATGAAACCCTCTACACCTGGATGGTGGTGGGTGGCTTGAAGATGGAAATCGGCTTCCTGGTCGATGGCCTCACTGCCATGATGATGTGCGTGGTGACCTTTGTCTCCTTGATGGTCCATCTGTACACCATTGGCTACATGGAAGAGGATGAGGGATACAACCGCTTCTTCTCCTACATCTCCCTGTTTACCTTCGCCATGTTGATGCTCGTCATGAGCAACAACATGCTGCAGCTGTTCTTCGGTTGGGAGGCTGTGGGTTTGGTCTCCTATTTGTTGATTGGGTTTTGGTACAACAAGCCCACCGCCATCTTTGCCAACATGAAGGCCTTTCTGGTCAATCGTGTAGGTGACTTTGGCTTCATCTTAGGCATCGGTCTCATCGTTGCCTTCGCCGGTACGCTGAATTACACCGAAGCCTTTGCCAAAGCGGATCAACTTGCGGCCCTGACCTTCCCTGGTACCGACTGGATGTTGGTGACCGTGATTTGCATCTGCCTGTTCATCGGTGCCATGGGCAAGTCGGCCCAGTTCCCCTTGCACGTTTGGTTGCCAGATTCCATGGAAGGTCCTACCCCCATTTCTGCGCTGATTCATGCAGCTACGATGGTTACGGCGGGCATCTTCATGGTGGCGCGCATGTCGCCCCTGTTTGAGTTGAGCGATACCGCACTCAGTTTCATCATGGTGATTGGTGCCATTACTGCCTTGTTTATGGGCTTCCTGGGCGTCATCCAAAACGATATCAAGCGCGTGGTGGCTTATTCCACTTTGTCCCAGCTCGGTTATATGACGGTGGCATTGGGTGCCTCGGCCTACTCCGTAGCCGTGTTCCATCTGATGACCCACGCGTTCTTCAAGGCCTTGTTGTTCCTTGCTGCAGGCTCGGTCATCATGGGCATGCACCACAACCAGGATATTCGTTGGATGGGTGGCGTGCGCAAATACATGCCTATTACTTGGATTACGTCGCTGCTGGGTTCTCTGGCCTTGATCGGCACACCTCTGTTCTCAGGCTTCTATTCCAAAGACAGCATTATTGAGGCCGTGCATGAGAGCCATCTTGCCGGTGCGAGCTTTGCTTATTACGCCGTGCTGGCTGGTGTATTTATCACAGCTTTTTATTCTTTCCGCATGTATTTTCTGGTGTTTCATGGCAAGGAACGCTATGACCAGAACCCAGATGCCCATCATGATGCGCACGACGCCCATGGTCATCACGACGATCATGGACATGCAGACAAACCGCACGAATCGCCCTGGGTGGTGACTGTGCCGCTGATTCTGCTGGCCATTCCTTCTGTCGTTATCGGCTTCATGACGATCCAGCCGATGCTGTTTGGCGAGTTCTTCAAAGACGCGTTTTTTGTCAACGCTGAGAAACACCATGCGATGGAAGAGCTGGCCAAGATTTTTCACGGCCCGGCACAGATGGCGCTCCACGGGCTGATGACCCCGCCGTTCTGGCTGGCCCTATCGGGTGTCGTGCTTTCTTACTACATGTACATGATCAACCCGGCATTACCTGCCGCCATCAAGCGTACGTTCATGCCGGTGTTCAACCTGCTGGAGAACAAGTACTACCTGGACTGGATCAACGAAAACATCTTGGCGCGCGGTGCCCGTATGTTGGGCGCAGGCCTGTGGAAGGTGGGCGACCAGACGATCATCGACGGCTTCTTCGTGAATGGCTCGTGGAAACTGGTGGGCTGGGTGTCCGGCATTGTGCGCAAGGCCCAGTCCGGATATTTGTACCACTACGCGCTGGTGATGATTTTGGGCGTCTTTGTGCTCATGACGTATTTCGTCTGGCTCAAGTAGGAGAAAAAGAACATGGGATTGTTGAGCCTAGCCATTTGGACGCCGATTGCGTTCGGGGCAATTTTGCTGGCCTTGGGGCGTGACGACCAGGCCAAGGCTGTGCGCTGGATCGCCTTGATTGGGTCGGTGATCAGCCTGCTGGTGACCTTGCCGCTGTACACACGCTTTCAAACTACTTCTGCGGCGATTCAGTTTGCGGAGAATGTTCCCTGGATTGAGCGCTTCAATGTGAACTACCACGTGGGAGTGGATGGCATCTCGCTTTGGTTTGTTTTGCTAACGGCTTTCATCAATGTAATCGTCGTTATTGCGTCTTGGGAATCCATCACCCGCAAAGTCAACCAGTACATGGGTGCTTTCCTGATACTCAGTGGTTTGATGATCGGCGTGTTCTCTGCCTTGGACGGCTTGCTGTTCTACGTGTTTTTTGAAGCGACGCTGATCCCGATGTACTTGATCATCGGCATCTGGGGTGGTCCTAACAAAATCTACGCGGCTTTCAAGTTCTTCTTGTACACGCTGTTGGGCTCGCTGTTGATGCTGGTGGCGCTGATCTATCTGTATACCCAATCTGGAGGCAGTTTTGATCTTGCCGTGTGGCACGCCATGCCCTTGAGCGCGACGGCTCAGACGCTGTTGTTCTTTGCCTTCTTTGCCGCCTTTGCCGTCAAGGTTCCCATGTGGCCGGTGCACACTTGGTTGCCTGATGTGCACGTGGAAGCGCCTACCGGTGGCTCTGCTGTGTTGGCGGCCATCATGTTGAAGCTGGGTGCTTACGGCTTTTTGCGTTTCTCCTTGCCCATCGCCCCCGACGCCGCGCATGAGTGGGCCTGGTTGATGATTGCTCTGTCTTTAGTGGCCGTGGTGTATGTCGGTCTGGTCGCCATGGTGCAGCAGGACATGAAGAAGCTGGTGGCGTATTCGTCCGTGGCCCACATGGGCTTTGTGACGCTTGGCTTCTTTATCTTCAATGACTTGGGCGTGTCCGGTGGCCTGGTGCAAATGATTGCACACGGTTTTGTATCCGGTGCCATGTTTTTGTCCATCGGGGTCTTGTATGACCGTGTGCACTCCCGCGAGATCGCCAGCTATGGCGGCGTGGTCAACACCATGCCCAAGTTTGCCGCCTTTGCCTTGTTCTTTGCCATGGCCAATTGTGGATTGCCGGGCACGGCTGGTTTTGTTGGTGAGTGGATGGTCATTCTGGGTGCCGTCAAGTTCAATTTCTGGATCGGCTTTGCCGCAGCCAGTGCGCTGATCTTTGGTGCGGCTTACACCTTGTGGATGTTCAAGCGCGTGTACTTGGGCCCCGTGGCCAATGATGATGTGAAGGCGCTGCAAGACATCAATGCCCGTGAATTTGTCATGCTGGCACTCCTGGCTGCTGCTGTACTTTATATGGGTGTCTACCCCAAACCGTTCACCGACGTGATGGACGCTTCTGTAGCCCAGCTGCTGCAGCACGTTGCAATATCCAAGTTGAACTGATCACACTGAATTGAGAGACGAACGATGATAGACAAAATCAGTTGGATCACGGTTTACCCCGAAATCGTGTTGATGGTGATGACCTGTGTGATTTTGCTGGCCGATCTCGCCGTCAAAACACCTCTGCGCACGCGCACTTATGTGATGACGCTGGCCACGCTGGCGGCGGTAGCTTTTATTCAGGCTATCTACGCCAACAATGACGCGACCTACTACGGCTTTGGCAATATGGTGGTCAGCGACACCATGGGCAACTGGCTCAAGTGCTTTGCCACGCTGGCGGTGATGGTGTCTTTGGTTTACGCGCGTCCCTATGCCTCACACCGCGACATGCTGCGCGGTGGTGAATTGTTCACCCTCAGTTTGTTTGCGCTGTTGGGCATGTTCATCATGATCGGTGGCAATAATTTTCTGGTGATCTATCTGGGTCTGGAACTGTTGACCTTGTCCAGCTACGCGTTGGTGGCCCTGCGCCGCGATAACGCCACGGCAACTGAAGCCGCGATGAAATACTTTGTGCTGGGAGCCATGGCCTCGGGCTTCCTGTTGTACGGCATGTCCATGCTGTACGGCGCCACCGGCTCTCTGGATGTGACCACGGTTTTCAAAGCCATCGCTTCCGGTCAAATCCGCCACCAGGTTTTGGTGTTTGGCTTGGTGTTCATAGTGGCGGGCTTGGCATTCAAGCTTGGCGTGGTTCCATTCCACATGTGGATTCCTGATGTCTACCAAGGTGCACCTACTGCTATCACGCTGATGATTGGTGGGGCACCCAAGCTGGCTGCATTTGCCATCACCATGCGCTTGTTGGTAGAAGGCATGTTGCCATTGGCCATTGACTGGCAACAGATGCTGATGGTCTTGTCGATCGGCTCCTTGGCCATTGGTAACTTGGCGGCCATCGCCCAGACCAATGTCAAACGCATGCTGGCCTTCTCCACCATTTCGCAAATGGGCTTTGTGCTGCTGGGTATCATGTCGGGTGTGGTCAAGGGCGATGCTTTGTCGTTCACGGCCAATGCCTACAGCTCCGCTATGTTCTATGTCATCACATACGTGCTGACCACACTGGCCACCTTCGGCATCATGATGTTGCTGTCCAGCGAAGGTTTTGAGAGCGAAGAGACGGCTGACTTTGCGGGCCTGAATCAGCGTAGCCCGCTGTATGCCGCGGTCATGGCGATCTGCCTCTTGTCGCTGGCGGGTATTCCACCCATGGTTGGTTTCTACGCCAAGCTGTCGGTACTGCAGGCGTTGATCGCGTCGGGTCAGCCACTGTATCTCGGCTTGGCCGTGTTCGCTGTGCTGATGTCGCTGATTGGCGCTTTCTATTACTTGCGCTTGATCAAGGTCATGTACTTTGACCAGCCCATCACCGTGGGCCCCATCGTGGCCTCGGCAGATGTGAGGGTTGTTCTGTCCATCAATGGCGCACTGGTGCTGGTCCTGGGCATCTTCCCCAGCGGCTTGATGGTCTTGTGCAGTGGCGCGGTGCGCCAAATGCTGGGCACCTGACCCGCTTCGGGTAGCGCATGACCTCTTCTGTGTCCGTCTGGCTGGTGGTGTTTTTGGCAGTGGCCGGGGCCATGCTACCCTTTATTAGCCAACGGCTCTTGGGTGTGCTGGCGCTAAGTAAGCCCAAAACCTTGGGCATTCGCTTGCTTGAACTGGTTGCCTGCTATTTTTTGGTGGGAGGCATTGCGCTCTTGCTGGAGAAAAATGCCGGGCAAATTGCCCCCCAGGGTTGGGAGTTTTACGCCATCACCGGCACCATGTTTATTACGTTGGCCTTTCCCGGTTTTGTCTACCGCTACCTGCTCAAGCACCCCCGCTGAGCACGCGTGCCCGCCATGAGCGATCGGGATCTGATCGAAGTTCAATCCGCCAGTGAAGAAATCCTGAAGGGCAAGTTTTTGCATGCCTTTCGCGATACGGTCACTTTGCCCGATGGCAAGTCCGCCATCCGCGAATACTTCGTGCACCCTGGCGCGGTGATGGTGATCCCCCTATTGCAAGACGCCAAAGGCCAGTTGAAGGTCGTGCTGGAGCGGCAATTCCGTTACCCCGTGGGTCAGGTGATGATCGAGTTTCCTGCGGGCAAGCTGGACCCCGGTGAAGACTCCCTGGTCTGCGCCCAGCGTGAGCTGGCCGAGGAAACCGGCTACCGTGCTCAGCAGTGGGCGCGCGCGGGTGTTCTGCATCCTGTCATTGCCTACTCCACCGAATTCATTGATATCTGGTTTGCCAAAGACCTGCATTTGGGTGAACGGCATCTGGACGATGCTGAGTTTCTAGAGGTGTTTACCGCCACACCCGCCGAGCTTTTGCAATGGTGCTTAGAGGGCAAAGTGACAGACGCCAAAACGTTGACCGGAGCGCTATGGTTGCAAAACGTATTGAGTGGCGTGTGGACGCTGGACTGGCAGACCACGCCATGAAAGTGCTCGATTTGGAGTGCGGCAATGGCCACACCTTTGAAGGCTGGTTCGCATCCTTAGATGCTTACGCCGACCAATGTGCTCGGGCTTTGGTGGAGTGCCCCGCATGCGGTGACGCGCACATTACCAAAAAACTCAGTGCGCCGCGTTTGAATTTGGGGGCGGTGCGTAAAGAGGAACCTTCAGAGGCTGAGCCTGTAGCGTCACCGGCCAGCGCACCACAGAACGCGACAGCCGCCTGGATGGAGATGGCGCGCCAAGTCATTGCCAATACCGATGATGTGGGAAACCAGTTTGCCCAAGAAGCGCGCCGTATTCACTATGGTGAAGCGGACGCACGGGGTATTCGGGGAACCAGCAGCGCGGATGAAACCCTGGAGCTGCTGGACGAGGGCATCGCCGTGATGCCCCTGTTACTGCCAGAGGCCTTAAAAGGCCCCCTGCAGTAGATCAGGGATACAAACCGCGCAATTCACGCGCGTGCAGGATGCGTTTGCAGGCGATGATAAACGTCGCTGTGCGCAGGCTCACCTTGTAGTCTTGGGAGATTTGCCAGACACCGGCAAAGGCCTCTTTCATGATGCGCACCAGGCGGGCATTGATCTCGTCTTCGCTCCAGAAGAAGCTGGAGAAATCCTGCACCCACTCAAAGTAGCTCACGGTCACGCCACCGGCGTTAGCAATCACATCGGGCAGCACCAGAATATTGCGGTCATGCAAGATGTCATCGGCAGCAGGCGTCGTCGGGCCGTTGGCGCCTTCGATGACCATGCGCGCCTTGATGCGACCTGCGTTGGCGGCTGTGATCTGGCCTTCCAGTGCGGCGGGAATCAGAATGTCGCACTCCACATCCCAGAAGCTGTCATCGCTGACCACTTCAGCGTCTGGAAATCCTTTGACCGAACCGTGGCGTGACACGTAGGTCAACAACGCAGGTACGTCCATCCCGGCTTCGCGATAGATCGTGCCGCCATGGTCTTGTACGGCCACGATACGGGCACCGGCTTCGGCAAACAGCTTGCCTGCAATGCCGCCCACGTTACCGAAACCTTGCACCGCTACGCGGGCTTTGGAGATATCCAAGCCAATGTGGTTGGCAGCTTCAGCGCCCACAGTGAACACACCGCGGCCCGTCGCTTCGCGGCGGCCCAACGAGCCACCCAAATCCACCGGCTTGCCGGTTACGACACCCGTGGCAGTGGCACCTTCATTCATGGAATAGGTATCCATCATCCAGGCCATGATTTGCTCGTTGGTGTTCACATCGGGCGCTGGAATGTCCTTGGTGGGGCCAATGATGATGCCGATCTCGCTGGTGTAGCGGCGGGTCATGCGTTCCAGTTCGCCCATAGACAAAGTCTTGGGATCGACGCGGATACCGCCCTTGGCGCCACCGTAGGGCACGTTCACGGCCGCATTTTTGATGGACATCCAGGCCGACAGGGCCATCACTTCGGACAAGGTCACGTCCTGGTGAAAACGCACACCACCTTTACCGGGGCCGCGTGATGTGTTGTGCTGCACGCGGTAGCCTTCAAAGTGGGCTACTGTGCCGTTGTCCAGTTGAATGGGTACATCGACCACCAGCGCGCGTTTGGGGCGCTTCAGGGTTTCGGCCCAGCGGGCCAAGTGGCCCAGATAGGGGATTACGCGGTCTACCTGCTGCAGGTAGATGCCCCAGGGGCCAAGATTGTCGGCCTGCAAATAAGAGGGCAGGGCGTGGTGCGTGGGGGATTTGGCTAATGCTGCTGCGGCTGCTTCGTGGGTAGCGTTCGACATGGGTTTCCTTGTGGGATTGGTTAAGCCACGGACTGTATCTGCGGGCCCCATGCCTGTCTAAGGCCAAGTTTTTTGCACAGTATGCAAAAAATGAATAGTTTTAGACTGACAGATTCAAAATGCGCCCGGTAGCCTGGCCCTGGCTGTTGATGACGGGCGGTGCATCGGCATCGGTCTTTAGCGCATTGCCGCTGTCCGTGCGCTTCTGGCTGGTGGCGCGGTACAGGTTTTCTATGAAGTTTTGTACCTTGACCGGCACCTCAGTCACCCGCACCGCCGTGGGCGCGCTGTACGTGGCCTCGGTCTGGCGATTGCCGCTGGAAGCAATCTGGGCGACTTTGCCCTGGCGCTCTTGCGCTTGCTGCTCAGCCTGATCAGCCTCTGCACGCAACTGCTTGGCGGTGCCCTCGGCTTGGTCAGCTTCGCGCTGGGCTTGGGCCAGCTTGGCCCGACTCAACGCCGCCTGCAAAGAGGGCGTTGCGCTGGTGGTGGCGGTGATGGCGACCATAGCCTTGCGCGTTTGCGGGGAGGGTCAGGCGGTGACGTTGAGCAAACGCCCGGTTTGCTGGCCCTGGGTGTTCACCACGGGCTTGGCTTCTTGCGTCTTTTTTGGCTCCTGGGCTTGCTTGCTTGCCTCAGCGCTGCGGGCCTGCTTGGCTTCTTCAGCGCGGCGCGATGGCTCCACCGGTTGCGGTGCTGGGGCGGGGCGGGCGGATTTGACTTCCATGGCGTGCTCCAAAGGGTTAGAAACCAATTTTACGAGCCTAAGACCCGCATATCAAGCAGGTTTACCCGCTAGTTCTGGCTTTTAACGCTGGTCGTGTAACTCTGGGAGCTGGGGTGGCAGCGTGCTCTGCTCCGTGTCCCCCGCCCGCTTTGCGGGCTCCTCCTTGACCTGCGCAGAACACGCTGCCACCCCAGCTCCCGTTCCTCGCACTCAAGCGTTGAATTGCAGCGCAGCCAAGCCAGCATAAACACCGCCCTTGGCGACCAGCTCGGCGTGGGTGCCCTGTTCCACCAATTGGCCGTGGTCCAGCACCACGATCAGGTCGGCTTTTTGTACGGTGGCCAGGCGGTGGGCGATGACCAATGTGGTGCGGTTGCGCATGGCCGATTCGAGGGCGGCCTGCACCATGCGCTCGCTCTCGGCGTCCAGCGCGCTGGTGGCCTCGTCCAGCAGCAGCAGCGGTGGGTTCTTCAACATGGCGCGGGCGATGGCGATGCGCTGACGCTGCCCGCCCGACAGACGCACGCCACGCTCGCCCAAAAAGGTGTCATAGCCCTCGGGCAGGGCGGTGATGAACTCGTGGGCAAAGGCGGCCTGCGCGGCGGCTTTCACTTCGTCATCCGTCGCGTCGGGTTTGCCGTAGCGGATGTTCTCCAGCGCGCTGCTGGAAAAGATCACCGCATCCTGCGGCACGATGCCCACGCGTTGGCGCAGCGCGTCCAGGGATTGCTGGCGGGTTTCCACGCCATCGAGCACGATGCTGCCGCTTTGCGGGTCGTAATAACGCAGTAGCAACTGGAACACCGTGCTCTTGCCCGCGCCGCTGGGTCCGACGATGGCCACAGTCTGGCCGGGCTGCACGTTCAGGCTGAAATTGCTCAGTGCGGCCTGCAAAGGGCGGGAGGGGTAATGGAAGTTGACTGCTTCAAATTTGATAGCGCTTCCCGCACTAGGCATGGGCGCAACTGCAGGATTGGCGGGTGACGTAATGGGTGACTGGGTGCCCAGCAGCTCCATCAGGCGCTCCGTAGCACCCGCAGCGCGCAGCAGGTCGCCATAGACCTCGCCCAGCACGGCAAAGGCGCTGGCCAAAATGATCACGTAGACCACGGTTTGCCCCAGATGCCCGGCGCTGATACGGCCTTCGGATACCGCCTGCGTACCCTGGTACAAGCCCCACAATAGTGCGGCGCTGGTGGCGATGATGATGAAGGCCACCAACAACGAGCGCATGCGGCTGCGCTTGGTGGCGGTGGCAAAGGCGTTGTCGGTCGAGGTGACGAAGCGCGCGGTTTCACGTCCTTCGGCGGTATAGCTTTGCACTACGGGGATGGCGTTCAACACTTCGGCCGCAATGGCGCTGGAGTCGGCAATGCGGTCTTGCGACGCGCGGGACAGATTGCGCACGCGCCGGCCAAACCACAGGCTGGGCAGCACGATCAATACCAGCACCACCAGCACCTGCAGCATCACCACCGGGTTGGTCCACACCAGCACGCCCAAGGCGCCCACACCCATCACCAAGTTGCGCAGGCCCATACTCAGCGACGAGCCCACCACGGTTTGCACCAGCGTGGTGTCGGCCGACAGGCGCGACAGCACTTCACCCGTTTGTGTGGTCTCAAAAAACTCAGGGCTTTGTTTCAGCACATGGCTGTAGACCGCGTTACGCAGGTCGGCCGTCACGCGCTCGCCCAGCCAGCTCACCATGTAAAAGCGCCCGGCGGAGAACAGGCCCAAGGCGACTGCTACTGCAAACAGCGCGGCAAAGTGCTCGCGCATCGCCATCAATTGCGCGCCCTTGTCGGTTTGCACCAAGCCGCCGTCTATCAAGCTGCGCAGCGCCACGGGGAAAGCCAGTGTGGCCACCGCCGCCATCACCAAAAACACCAGCGCCAGGCCAATGCGCCCCCGGTAGGGCTTCAAGAAGGGCAGCAGGCCGGAGAGCGATTTGGGGTTGGTGGATTTGGGGCGGTCAGATGAAGTCATGGCTGCTTAGATGGGGGCAAAACGCTGTGGGCGCAAGGGAGAGCTGAAAATACAGTGAAAACAGGCTGAGGCCCAGGTAAAACATGCGCGGACAGCTACCAAAGTGATAGCAAAGGTGCGCTGCGATAGGCCCATTATCATGGGGCTCTGCCCTCCTGCTCGCCCGCATGTCTTCCAACTTCGCCGCCTCCTTCGCGCCCAACTCGGATACCGACGCCAGAATTTTGATTTTGGGCAGCATTCCCGGGCGCGAATCGCTGAAGGCCGAGCGCTACTACGCCCACCCGCGCAACCAGTTTTGGAAGATCATGGCCACGCTGCTGGGCTTTGCGCCCGACTTACCGTATGCGGATCGGCTACTGGCCTTGCAGCGCCACGGCATTGCGCTGTGGGACGTGATGCATTCCTGCCAGCGCGTCGGCAGTCTGGATGCCAGCATCGAGCCCGACAGCATTGAGGCCAATGACTTTGCGGCGTTCTTTCAGCGCCACACGGCGATTCGATCGGTGTTCTTTAACGGAGCCACCGCGCAAGCCACCTACAACAAGCATGTGCTGCCCGGCGTATCCGCCTTGCCTTTGCAATACACCCGCCTGCCGTCGACCAGTCCGGCACATGCCTCGCTGTCGTTTGACCAGAAGCTGGAGGCCTGGAAGTGCATTCTGGATGAGTTACAAGCCAAATCCAGCCTCTAGGCCGTGGATAGTGCGGGAGCAGCTCACAAAAACATAGCAAATAGTTTGTCATATTGTGCCAATAAATAGCTCAATGATGCTAATATTTGGCATGAACTTGAGTGCTGCACTTTTTACCGACAGTCAATCACGCTTGTTTACTTGGCTATTCGGTCAGCCCGAGCGTGCTTATCACCTCAATGAGCTACGCCGACTCACCGGCTTGGGTAGCGCGTCATTACAACGTGAGTTGAACCGCCTGGCCTCTGCCGGTGTGGTGGACGCGCAAGCCGTGGGCAATATGCGCCGCTTTCAAGCCAATCCGCAATCGCCGGTGTACGCCGAGCTGGTCGCTCTGACCCGCAAGACCTTGGGCACCGTTCCGGTGTTGCGTGATGCTTTGAAGGCACTGCAGCCGGGATTGCAGGCCGCTTGGGTCTATGGCTCTGTGGCAAAACAGACGGATACCGCGCGCAGCGATATTGATGTGATGCTGGTGGGCCATGACTTGCTACTCAGCCAAGTGTTGACCTGCCTAGAACCCGCGGAGGCCCAGTTGGGTCGAAAAATCAACCCGAGTTGCTACTCACCTGAAGAGTTTGAGCGCCGTCGTGCCGAGCCAGATTCGTTCGTCAACCGGGTTTTGTCGCAACCCATTTTGATGCTTTTAGGGGATGCCTATGAGCCTGCCTGAGCTGGATAATCTGGTTCGCATTGGCAATTTGAAGGCCGAGCCGCGTAACGTACTTGAAGTGACGCGCATGCTGGACATGGCGCGTACGCGCCTGGCGGATGCGCAGTTGCACACCTTGTCGCTGGAAGGGCGCTTCACCAGCGCTTACAACGCGGCCCACGCCGCCGCTTTGGCAGCGCTGCGTTGGCATGGCTATCGCAGTGAAAATCGCTACACCGTCTTTCAGTGTCTGGCCCACACGCTGGGCTGGCCGTCTAACCGCTGGCGCGTTTTGGATGCCGCCCATCAGAAACGAAACTTGGCAGAGTACGAAGGCTATTTGGAGATTGAAGAATCAACAGTCACTGAGCTGTGCGCTTTGGTGCAGAGTCTGGTGCTTGATGTGCAGAAGTTGACAACCCAATAGGCCATTCAGGCCGTGGATAGTGCGGGAGCAGCTCACAAAAAAATAGCAATGCGCACTGGTGAGGCCCTATGTTTCAGTGTCAAAGCTTCAGCGCCGCTGCGTAGCCCGTCATCTCCAGGTAGCCGCGCCCGACCTGTCTTTGGTTGCTATCCCACACCTCGCACAAGCCTTCCCAGTAGATGGCGCCGGTCGATCCGCGGCTGTCCAGCTCCTGGTTGTCCACCACGGCTTTCACCGCGTAAAAGTCGGCGGGAGTGCGCACGATCCACTCGACGGGGTAACTGGCGTTGCTCAAGGCGCTACGCCAGATGCGGGTGGGTTTGAACAGAACCTCACCGCGTGAAAAAACATACTTCACGCCTGCCGCATCGCCCGTCTTTCCAGATGCCCCAGCGCCGCGGAACGAGCCGCCGTCCCACAGCGCACGCCCCGCGTTGTCGCGCAACTGAAAGGCAGTGAGCGCACTGCCGTCGAACAGGTTGATGCCCATCCAGTCCCAACCCACGGCTTGCGGGTGCAATACCTCTTGGCTCCACTCGTGGTCCAGCCACGCAATGCTGCCAGCGCCTAGCGTGATGGCTTGACCCTTGAGCACAACGCTGCCGCTCACCTGCAAATGCGGCAGGCTGTAGTAGTAGCTGGCTTGTTTTTCTTCAGGCCCTTTGCGCGACAGGCCGTCTTGCCCTTGCAGCAGCACGGGCTGGGTGGCTTTGAAGTTCAGGTTGAGCGTGAAATCGCCTGCGGGTATCTGCGCCTGCAGGTCTGCGCCCACGCGGCGCAAAGACCAGTCGCGCAGCACGATGTCAGTGTCCTCTGCACTGGCTGATGCCAGATCGGCCGGGTTACGGCCCGGCGCTTCGCCAGACCAGCGGGCGATGCGCTGGTCGTGCCAGAGTTTTTTACCCTGCACATCGGTGACTGCCGCATGCGCAAACAGCAATTGCTTGGCCGCTAGGCGCGACCTCATATCTTGTGTGCCCGCCACGCGGCGGCGAAAGAACGTGACTTGGAAGCCATAGGCGGCGGGCGGCGGGACGCTAGAGCCAGATTCTGTGGCCGCTCCAGCGCTCGCCGCGTTGGCATAACCGGTGAGGTACCACCATTCGGTGGTGAAGTCATTGTGCGAACCGGCATCGCGCGGAAAGCGCAGCGTGGTTTTGGGCAGAGCCCAGGATGCTGAAGGCATTGCCGCCAAACCTGCGGCCAAGGAAGGCCAAGCCAGCGCATCACGGCGGCTTAAGCCTGCAATATGCGATGCCAAACCTGCGGGGAATTTCACCGTTGCACCCAGCGCATCAGGCCAACGCCGCGCGTACCCGCGCAGTCGCTTCGCTGCAATCGCCCAGACTCTCGCTCACCCATTCAGCGCAGTGGTAATTGGGCAAATAGCGCTCGCCTGCATCGCACAGCAGCGACAGGATGGAACCCTGTTCGCCGCGCGTGCGCATCTCTTGCGCCAGCGTCAGCATGCCGATGAAATTGGTGCCGGTGCTGGGGCCTACCTTGCGGCCCAGAATGCCGGATAGCTCACGCATGGCCGCCACGGATTCCACATTGGGCACTTCGATCATCCGGTCCACCAGCGTGCGGATAAAGCTGGCTTCCACACGGGGGCGGCCTATGCCTTCGATGCGCGAGCCGGGGCCGGTGAGTGCGGCATTGCCCGTGCGGTGGTATTCGCCAAACACCGAGCCCACGGGGTCGGGCACGCACACCTGGGTGGCATAACGCTGGTAGCGGATGAAGCGGCCTACTGTTGCGCTGGTGCCACCCGTGCCGGCACCCACCACCACCCAGCGCGGCACGGGGTGCCGCTCGCGCGCCATCTGGCTGAACATGCTTTGCGCGATATTGTTGTTGCCACGCCAGTCGGTGGCGCGCTCGGCATAGGTGAACTGGTCCATGTAGTGGCCACCGGTCTGCTCGGCCATGCGCTGGGCGGCTTCGTACACCTGGTCGGCGGTATCCACCAGCAGGCACTTGCCGCCGTAGAACTCGATCTGCGCAATCTTCTCGGGCGAAGTGCTCTTGGCCATCACCGCCACAAACGGCAGACCCAGCAAGCGTGCAAAGTAGGCCTCGCTGACTGCCGTCGATCCACTGCTGGCTTCCACAATCGTGGAGCCCTCTTGCACCCAGCCATTGCACAGCGCGTACAAAAACAACGAGCGCGCCAGGCGGTGCTTCAGGCTACCAGTGGGGTGGGTGGATTCGTCCTTCAGGTACAGGTCAATGCCATGCCGCGCAAACGCGGGCAGGGGCAGGGGAATCAGATGCGTATCCGCGCTGCGCAAGTAGTCGGCTTCTATCAGCGCAATGGCGCGGTGCAGCCAGTTTTGGTCGGTGTCGGGTGGTGTCACAGAGGTTACCGTTGAAAGCTAGTGTCAGGAAAGCAGAAAGGAAACGGGGGTTGGGAGCTTCATAATTGTCCGCTTTATTCACGCATAACCCATGCTAAAAAACCTGACTGCGCAAGCGCTGGCGATCCTGGCGCTGACTGCAACCCAAACTGGCGCTTTTGCGCAATCCGGCGGCCCGATCTCCAATTCGGCAGCCAGTGCGATCCCAGTCGCCAAAGCCGTGGCCTACGCAGGCACTATCGTGCTCAACGTAGACGCCACCGACCTGGACCACCGCGTGTTTCAGGTGCGCCAGCACATGCCAGTCAAGCCCGGGCCGCTGACTTTATTTTTCCCGCGCTGGTTGCCGGGTACCCACGGCCCCACAGGCAGCATTGACCGCCTGGCTGGGCTCAAGGTGCGCACGGCAGACCAGACCGTGCTGCCATGGCAGCGCGATACCACCGACCCATTCGCTTTCCACGTCACGGTACCCGTGGGGGTAACCAAGCTGGATTTGGAGTTTCAGCATCTGAGCCCGATGGATGGCCGCAATGCCCGCATTGTGATGACCCGCGACATGCTGAATCTACAGTGGAATTCCATGCTGCTGTACCCGGCCGGTCACTTCAGCAAGCGCATCACCGTTGCGGCCAGTGTGAAGCTGCCGAACGGCTGGCAGCAGGCCAGTGCGTTGCAGGTACAGCGCACCAGCGACCAGGGCATTGAGTTTGCCCCCGTCAGCCTGGAGAAGTTGGTGGACTCGCCACTGTTTGCCGGGCAAAACGTGCGCCGTGTGCCGCTGGACGCTGAAGGCACCCGCCGCCCGGTGGTACTCAATATCGTGGCGGACAGCCCCGAGCAACTGCAGGCCTCTGAGGAGCAATTGCAAGCCCACAAAAACCTGGTGCTGCAAGCCGACCGCCTGTTTGGCGCGCGCCACTACGAGCGCTATAACTTCCTGCTGGCCCTGAGCGAACGCATGAGTGGCATTGGCCTTGAACACCATGAAAGCAGCGAGAACGGCGTGCGCCCCGGCTACTTCAAAGACTGGGGCAAGCGCATTGGCAGCCGCGAGCTGCTGCCCCACGAATACGTACATTCCTGGAACGGCAAGTTCCGCCGCCCGGCAGACCTGAACACCAACACCTTCAATGAGCCCATGCGCAACAGCCTGCTGTGGCTGTACGAAGGGCAAACCCAGTTCTGGGGCAAGGTATTGGCGGCACGCAGTGGCTTGGTCACGCCCGAGCAGGCGCGCGATGGTTTGGCGCACACCGCCGCCAGCCTGGAGTCGCGCGCCGGGCGCACCTGGCGCAATCTGCAAGACACCACCAATGAGGGCACCATGGGCGCACGCCGCATGGGTAAAGACTGGGGTAACTACCAGCGCAGTGCCGACTACTACGACGAGTCGGCCCTGATCTGGCTGGATGCGGACAGCCTGATTCGTGAGAAGAGTGGCGGTGCCAAGTCCATGGACGACTTTGCCAAATTGTTCTTTGGTATGGAAGATGGCCGTGTGCAACCGCTGCCCTACACCTTTGAGGATATTGTGAGCACGCTGAGCCGGGTACAAGCGCATGACTGGACCAGCTTCTTGCGCACCCGGTTGGATGGCAATGGCCCAGGTGCACCGCTGGATGGCTTGGAGCGCGCGGGTTGGCGTTTGACCTATGCCGAGAAGCCCAGTGAATTTGCGCGCAATGACGACAGAGAAGACCGTGCCGAAGACTTCGCGTATTCCCTGGGACTGACCCTACAAAAGGACGGCAAGGTGGACAGTGTGCTGTGGGGCAGTCCGGCGTTCAAGGCCGGGCTGAACATCGCGGTGCAAGTGGTGGCGGTGAATGGACGCAGCTTCAAGGCCGAGCGCCTGAGCGAGGCCATCACCGCCAACAAGGAAGGCAAGGCACCTCTGGCGCTCTTGCTCAAAGAAGGTGACCTGTACCGCACGGTGACCGTGGACTACCGGGGCGGTCTGCGCTATCCGCGCCTGGAGCGCATTGCCAATGCGCCCGAGCGCCTGGATGCAGGGTTGCTAGCGCCCCGCGTTCAGTAAGCCGATGGGCTCAGTGCGCTGCCGAAGCAGCATCGGCCCCTGCGCCGCCCGCCTGGGCACGCACGGGCCGCGCCAGCCACACCAAAGGTACTAGCAGCAAGAAGATGCCTGCCGACGCCAAGAACACATCACTGGCCGCCAGCATGTAAGCCTGCTGGTCAATCAGGCGATTGACTGAAAGCAGCGCCTGTTCGTAGCTCATACCGGTGGCCTGCATGCCCGCCAACGCACCCGTAGCCGCCGAGTTGCCCGTATTGATGGCCTCTGCCAACTGCGCATGGTGCAGCGCTGCGCGGTCTTGCCATACGGTGGTCACGATGGAGGTACCAAACGCACCGGCGGTGATACGCACAAAGTTGGACAAACCGGATGCGGCCGGAATGCGGTCGGGTGGCAGGCCCGACAAAATAATCGACAGCAAGGGTATGAAGAAGAAGGCCATCGACACGCCCTGGATGATGGTGGGCACCAGGATGGTCGCCTCGTCCGCCTGGGTGTTGAAGTTGGAACGCATCCACAGCACCAGCGCAAACACGATGAAGGCAAAAGTGGCGAAATAGCGCGGGTCAACCCGCCCCACGTTTTTACCCACCACGGGAGAAAACAAAATCGCCATCAAGCCCACCGGGGCCAGCACAAAGCCGGCTTCGGTCGACGTGTAGCCCATGTACTGCTGCAGCCACAGGGGCAGCAACACCACATTGCCAAAGAACAGACCGTAGCCCACCGAAATAGCCAGCGTGCCCGACCAGAAGTTGCGCCGCTTGAACAGCGTCAGGTCAACCACGGGGTGCTTCTCGGTCAGCTCCCAGGCCACAAAGATTAGGAAGCCCACCAGCGCTACGATGCCCAGAACAATCACTTCGCCGGAATGGAACCAGTCCAGCTCTTTGCCCTTGTCCAGCATGATCTGCAGCGCCCCGACCCAGATCACCAGCAGGCTCAGGCCCACGGTGTCAATCGGGAGTTTTTGGGTCGCGGATTCGCGTTTGCGGTAGAGCTGCCAAGATGCCAGTGCGGCCAGCAAACCAATCGGGATGTTGATGTAGAAAATCCACGGCCACGAGATGTTGTCGGTGATCCAGCCGCCCAGCAGGGGCCCCATCACCGGAGCCACCAGCGTGGTCATGCCCCACATGGCCATGGCGGTGCCCGCTAGCGCTTTGGGGTAGCTGGACAGCAGTAGCGATTGCGACAGCGGAATCATGGGCCCGGCTACAAAACCTTGCAGGATTCGGAAGGCGATCAGCGTGGCCATATTGGGTGCCAGACCGCACAGCCAAGAGGCCAGTACAAACAGCAACACGCTCATGACAAACAGGCGGACCTGGCCGAAGCGTTGCGATAGCCAGCCGGTGAGCGGAACAGCAATAGCATTGGCCACACCAAAGCTGGTGATGACCCAGGTGCCCTGGTTGGGGCTCACGCCCAGGTCTCCCGCGATGGCGGGCAAGGACACGTTGGCAATCGACGAGTCCAGCACGTTCATGAACGTCGCCGCAGACAGCGCAATCGTGCCCCACATCCGGGCCGAGCCCTCCAGCGGCGGATACTCAATGTGCTTGGACGCAGTGCTCATGGCGCGTTACTTACGTGGAGAGTTAGCGGCAATCACGCGGCGCACTTCGGCGTCGGCTTTGGTGTCCAGCGCAGCAAACACCTGGGTCTGCACCATGGGCGCGCTGCGGGGTGCATCGGCCAAAGCCTTGCCGCCCTTGTCTGTCACGTCGATGGTGGCTTCCATCGACAAGCCCACGCGCAGCGGGTTGGCCTGCAATTGCTCGACGCTCAATGCAATGCGAACGGGCACGCGCTGCACTACCTTGATCCAATTACCGGTGGCGTTTTGCGCGGGCAGCAGTGCAAATGCAGCACCAGTGCCAATGCCCAAACCAGCGACTTGGCCTTGGTATTCCACTTTTTTGCCATACAGGTCGGCGGTCAAATGGACCGGCTGGCCGATGCGGATATTGCGCAATTGCACTTCCTTGAAGTTGGCATCCACCCACACCTGGTTGAGCGGGATGATGGACATCAGCGGTGTGCCGGCAGCTACGCGCTGGCCCAACTGGGTCGTGCGCTTGGCCACGTAGCCATCCACCGGTGCGGGCAGGGCGGCGCGCTGCGCTGCCAAGTAGGCTTCACGCACTTTGGCGGCCGCCACCAGCACGCTGGGGTGGGATTCAATGCTGGTGCCATCGGTCATGCTTTGGTTGCTGGTCAACTGGCCGCGCGCGGCGGTAGCACCGGCTTGGGCCGTGGCCAGCGCATTTTGGGCGGCAGACAATTGCGATTGGGCGTGTTGCAGTTCTTCTTTCGACACCGCGCCATTGCCCACCAGCGACTGGCGGCGTTTCAGGTCATCGGTAGCACGGACCACTTCGGTTTGGGCGCGCGCAATATCGGTTTCACGCAAGGCGATTTGGGCCGACAGCGTGCCGTTATTGGCGTACAGCGTACGCACTTGGCGCACGGCCTGGGCCAGGTTGGCATCTGCTTGGTCCAGCGCTACTTTCGCGTCGGCGGGGTCCAGTTGCACCAGGGGTTGGCCGGCTTTCACAAAGTCGGTGTCATCGGCGTAGATGGCTGTCACGGTGCCGCCGATTTGCGGCGTGATCTGGATCACGTTGCCTTGCACGTAGGCGTTGTCCGTGGTCTCGTAGTGGCGGCTCATGGTCCACTCGTAGCCGCCCCAGGCCAGGGCGATCAGGACGATCACGCCGACGCCGGTGAGGGCCTTCTTGCGGGTGTTGCTGGGGTTAGCGGTTGGTGCTGCGGGAGTGGCGTTCGGTGTGCTCATGGTGGGTGCCTTGTGGTCTGTCGGTGTGTTCAATGGAATTTGGGTGGGGGTTGGCTGGTGTCAGCGCTTAGCCAATGTGGCGCTGGTGTCCTGGTGGCCGCCGCCCAGGGCGCGCATCAGTTGCACCTGCGTGTCCAGCACGCGGGCTTGCAAATCAGCCGCTTGGCGGCGCTGCGCCAGCACGGCGGTTTCTGCGGCCAGCACATGCAGGTAGGTGCCCAGGCCAGCCTGGTAACGCTGCGTGGCAATCGAATACGCCGTCTCGGCGTTGGCTTGCGCTTGCGTTTGCTCGGCCTGCTGCTTTTGAATCGCCTGCGTGGATGCAATCTGGTCGGCCACATCGTGCACGGCGTCAATTACCACGCTGTTGTAGGACTCGATTGCAGCGTCCAGGTCGGCCGTGCGGCTGCGCAGGTTGGCGCGCAGGCGGCCACCGTCAAAGATGGGCAAACGAATCGCAGGACCCACGCCCCATTGCTCCGAACCCGCGTCGGTCAGCTTGTCAAAGCCAATGGCAGACAGGCCGGTGAAGGCGATCAGATTGATGTTGGGATAGAACTGGGCTTTGGCCACATCGATCTCGGAACTGGCGGCGCGCACGCGCTGCTTGGCCGCAGCAATGTCGGGCCGGCGGGCCAGCAGGTCCATCGGCATGCTGGCGCTCAATGCTACGGATTTAATAGCTGCCTGGGCAGGAATATCAAGGGCCAGGGCCGTATTCGGCTTGGAAGTGAGGGCTGCAAGGGCGTTCAGAGCCAATTGCTTTTGCTCTTGCAAGATCTCGATCTGCAGGCGCGCTTCAGGCAGCGCACCGGCGCTTTGTTGCAGTTCCAGCTGGGTATCTAGCCCGGCGGTTACGCGGTCTTGCACCAGGTTGCGGTTTTGCTCGCGCTGCGCCAGCGTGCGCTTGGCAATGCCCAGTTGCGCTTCAATGCGCACCAGCTGAAAGTAGGTGCGTGCCACGCTGCTGGCCAGCAGCATGCGGGCGGCTTGGGCATCAGCCAAAGCAGCTTGCTCCTGGCCTAGTGCAGCGTTTAGCGCAGCGCGGTTTTTGCCGAAGAAGTCCATCTCCCAACTGCCGCTGAACTGCAGGGTGCCGATGTTGCGCACCGAGCCGCCCAAGGGGGGCGGGTAAATGCTGGTGGCGCTGAACAACTGGCGTGTCATGTCCAGGCTGGCATTGAGCTGAGGGCCTTCGCTGCCGCGCAGACTGTCTTGGGCGGCTTGCACGCGCTCCAGCCGGGTTTGCGCCACGCGCAGGCTGGGGCTGTTGGCCAGCGCATCGGCCACCAGGCGGTTCAGTTGCGCATCGCCAAAGCTCTCCCACCACTGGGCTGAAATTTCTGTTTTTGCCGTGCCCTGCAGGTTCAGTTGCTCAGCGGTCAACGCCTGGGCGTGCGGGTTGATGCCCGAGAAATTGGCGCAGGCGGCCAAGGACAGCACACCGGCCAGCAGTAGTGCCTGTTGAAGGCGTGGCGCGCGACGGGGGAGGAGGTTTGAGAGTGAAGACGGTGTCATGGTGTGGTCTTGGAGGAATCAGTGGGGGAGGCTTCGTTATTGAGCGTCTGGGCGTTGTCCACAATGCGGCGCAACATGCTTTTCAAGGTGTCAAATTCTTCCTGGCTAAAGCCTGCCAGGTAGGCGTTTTGCACGCTGCTCAAGGCGGCGGGTATGCCTGCTGCGGCTGCGGTGCCAGCCTCGGTCAGTGCCAATTGCACTACGCGGCGGTCCTCTTCTGAGCGCTTGCGCTCGCACAGGCCTTTGGCCTCCATGCGGTCCAGCATGCGGGTGGTGGCACCGGCGTCCAGGTTGCAACTGCGGGCCAACTCGGCGGCGGTATTGGCGCTGCCCCGGTAGAGCTTGAACATCGGAATCCACTGCGCATTGGTCAGGCCCGTGGGTGCCAACTGCGCCTCAATCGCCTGCGACACATGGTTCAGGATGACGCGCATCATGTAGCCCACGCTTTCTTCCGGCCGGTAGTTTTCTGCGCGGTAGAACTGGTGGTTGGGTTTGGTTGGTTTCTTCATGGAGGCGAATAATAGTTGCTTAGGCAATGATTGTCAAGGCTGCTATTGCTACGGCTACTATTGTTTAGGCAATTGAATGCCTGCAGTACCGATGATTCCACTGGGTTGACGCTTGGTGCCCGCCATTCGCCAGCGCATCGCACTCCCCGTGCATTCGTCTGTCGGCCTCTTTAAGCTGGCGTTTTTGATTGCAAGGGGGCGGGATGCTTGAAGTTTGTAATGTCACCAAGTCGTTTGGAAAAAACGTCACTGCTGTTGATGGCGTATCGCTGCAACTGATCCAGGGTGTGATCGGTTTAATCGGCCACAACGGAGCCGGCAAGACCACGCTGATGCAAATGATGGCCACCCTGACGCGGCCCAGCAGCGGGAAAATTTTGTACCACGGTACAGACATTGCCAAATCGCCCAACGACATTCGCCGACGCCTGGGCTACTTGCCACAAGACTTTGGCGTGTATCCCAATCTGACAGCGCTGGAGTTCATGCAGTACTTCGCGGCGCTCAAAGGCGTACGCAACCCCAAGCGCATTGCCGAGCTGCTGGAACTTGTGAATCTGCACGAGCATGCCAAGCGGCCTGCCGCCGCGTTCTCGGGCGGCATGCGTCGGCGCTTGGGTATTGCACAAGCCCTGCTCAATGACCCGGACATCTTGATCGTGGACGAACCCACCGCGGGGCTGGACCCCGAAGAGCGCTTGCGGTTTCGCAATCTATTGTCGGAGCTGGGTCTGAACAAGCTGGTGGTGCTGTCCACGCACATCGTGTCTGATGTGGAGAGTATTGCCAGCCAATTGGCCATCATGCGCAAGGGCCGTTTGGTGGCTTTCGAAACCCCGGACAGCTTGCTGGACAAAGCACAAGGCCAGGTGTGGGGTGCGCAAGTCAGCAGCGCTGAATATGAATGGCTGCGCGGCGGCAGCGTGCAGGTGCTGCATGCCCAGCGTCAGGGTGATCTGGTGAACTTGCGCATGGCGCATCCGCATGCACCCTGCGCGGGTGCGCGCTTGGTCGAGCCGAATCTGGAAGAGGCTCTGATGACCCAGCGCTATGCGCTGACCGAGGTGGCCGCATGAACGCACACACCCTTCTGGTGTTGGCGCAAAACGAAATGCGCCTGCGCATGCGTCGCCTCAGTACGCTGGTAGCGATGCTGGCCATGATTGCGCTCGGCTGGGCCATGATCGGCAACCCGGTCGAGGGCACCACCATGATCTCCATCGAAGAGGCGCGCGTGCTGTACACCAGCTCGGCTCTGGCTTTGGGCAGTGCGTCGTTGATGGGGCCGCTGTTGATATTGGTGGGTTTCTTTCTACTGCGTGGCCGCATGGGCGAAGACCTGCGCAGCGGCATGGGCAGTGTGATTGCGGCCACGCCCGTCAACTCTGCCGTGTTCCTGGCGGGGCGCTGGTTGGGTGGTGTGATTTATCTGGGTGCGTTGGCAGGTGTGTTCATGGCCGCCATCGGTGTCTGCCATGTGGTGCGGGGTGACGGCCCTTATGACCTGTTCATCTACTTGCAGACCTACGCGCTGGTCCTGATTCCCACGGTGTTTTTCACGGCCAGTTGCGCGCTGGCGTTTGACTCCATTCCTTGGTTCATGGGCAAGCTGGGTGACACCATTTATTTCTTCATCTGGGTCTTTCAGTTGTCATTGGTGGCCCAGATTCAGGGCGACACTACCGGCACATTGTCTTGGCCCATGCTGCTGGATTTTTCGGGGCTGGCCATTGCCGCGCACAGCCTGGTCGCGCACACCGGCATCAGCAGCTTCAGCCTGGGCGCCAGCACCTTTGACGCGGCATTGGCCCCGATTGTGTTGCCCGCGCAGTTGTGGTCTGGGTCCTTGGTGGCGTCGCGCATGGGCGCTGCGGCGGTCGCGTTGCTGCCGGTTTTGCCCGCCCTGCTGCTGTTCCATCGCTTCTCGCCCGACCGTGTGAAAGCCCGCTTGGGCCAACAACGCAGAACGCCCCTGGAATTTGCCAATGCCCATTTGCAAAAGCTGTCTGGCTTGGTGCAACCCCTGTTTAGCATCGCAGCGCGCTTGCCCGGCTGGCCCGGGCAAGTCGTGGCAGACATTGCGCTGAGTTTGGTGGCCTCGCCGGTGTCGATTGTGGTGGTGATCGTCGCAGCCGCGTCTTCTTTGTTGGCCAAAACCGCTTCGCTGCCTGGCCTGCTGATCGGCTTAGTGGCGGTGTGGGGCGTGCTGGTGTGTGACATCAGCACCCGCGACAAAACCGCGATGACCGACGACATGACCGCGGCCCTGCCAGGTGGCAGTGCGCAGCGCTACTGGCGTCACTTTGGCGCGGCACTGGGCCTGGGGCTTTTGATGATGGGCGGCATTGCGCTGCAGTGGCTGGTGTCTGCACCCGCGCAGGCTGCGGCCTTGTTGATCGGGTTGGTAAGCCTGAGTGCTATGGCCACGTGCCTGGGCGCGGTGTCCAAGACCTCGCGTTTGTTCATGGGGCTGTTTTTGTTTGGCTGGTATGTGGCGCTGAACGTACGTCAGGTGTCCTGGCTGGACGCGGTGGGCTTTAACGGCGCTGCCGATGGGCGCTCCATGTTTTTCTACGCAGTCTTGGCCCTGGCCGCCTCCAGCTTGGGCTGGGTAGTGAGCCAGCGCGGGGCGGGCTTGAGTAGGCCTTGACAGTTAGGGTAATCCGCAGCCATTTGTGCAATAAACCACCGTAACATGCCCAGGGCGTCAACGGCTCGCGTTGCGCTTTCGTTAAACGCTGACTCAGGCAGTTGCCGGAGCATCCGGAAAAAAGTCCATTCACCCAAGGAGTTGTTCATGTTGAAAAAGTTGCTGGCCGCTATGGCCATGATGTTTGCGATGTCCGCATTTGCCGCAGTCGATGTCAACAAGGCGACGGCCGCCGAGCTGGACAGCATCAAAGGCATTGGCCCCGGTATTTCGACCAAGATTTTGGATGAGCGCAAGAAAGGCAACTTCAAGGATTGGAATGATTTCATTGACCGCACCAAGGGCGTGGGCGACGGCAATGCTGCCAAGTTCTCCGCCGAAGGCTTGACCGTGAATGGTGCCGCGTTTGCGGGCGCACCTGCCGCCAAACCCGCAGCACCCGCCAAGGAAGTGAAGGCAGCACCTGCAGCCGCAGCGCCAGCCGCGGTGCCAGCTGCTGCAGCCCCAGCCGCCAAGGCCGCACCAGCTGCTGCGCCTGCACCCGCTGTAGACGCCAAAGCCCAAGCCAAAGCAGACAAAGAAGCCGCCAAGGCTGCCAAAGCAGAAGCCAAGCTGAAAAAAGCAGAAGAAGCCAAGGCCAAGAAGGCCGCCGCTGCCGATGCCAAGAAGGCTGCTGCCGCAGAAGCCCCCAAAGCCGCTGCCAGCGCCGCCAAGAAGTAATTTCAGGCTCCCATAAAAAGAACCCGCTTCGGCGGGTTTTTTTGTGGGCGTCCTTCAGGCCGCAGTCCTCAGGTGGGCATAGGCTCCGAACCCATGAACAGCTCAAACGCATGTGCACTCAGGGGCTTGGCAAACCAGTAGCCCTGCCCGTAGTCGCAGCCAATGCTGACCAGCACATCGCGCTGCTTTTCGGTCTCAACCCCTTCAGCTACGACAGCCAAGCCCAGCTCATGCGCCATCACGATGATGGCCCGGCACAGGGCCAGGTCGGTCGAGCGGGTTGCCAAATTGCGGACAAACGACTGGTCAATCTTGATGACATCAATGGCAAAGCGCTGCAAATAGGTCATGGACGAATAGCCTGTGCCAAAGTCGTCCAGCGAAATGGCACAGCCGCCCGCACGCAGAGCGGCCAGTTGTTGGGCCACGGCCGATCCGCTTTCCAACAAAACCCCTTCGGTAATTTCTACCGCGATGCTATTGCCGTCCAAACCCAGCGACATCAGTTGCTCGGCCCAGGATGGCTTGCCACTGCGGTTGTGAAACTGCACGGGCGATTTGTTAACGCTGATTTGAAAGTGTGGGTCATACCGGGCCTGCCATTTGGCCACCTGCGCGCTGGCTTGCTGGAAAACCCACTCACCAATGTCAATGATCATGCCGGTGGATTCAGCGATCTCAATGAACTGTGCCGGGCTGACCAAGCCGCGCCGCGGATGGTGCCAGCGCAGCAGCGCCTCGGCTTTCTTCACCTCGCCGGTGTTCAGGTCAATGATGGGCTGGTAGACCACTTCAAACTGCTGGTTGGCCAATGCGCCGCGCAGGTCGGCTGCCGTGCGCAGACGGAACTGCGCGGCTTCCTCTAGCGCCGGTGTGAAAAAGCTGTAGCGGTTGCGCCCAGCGCCTTTGGCTACATACAGGGCCTGGTCGGCATGCTTGAACAAGTCTTCGACCGATTCGGCATCACTCGGGTACAGGGCCACGCCCAGGCTGGCAGATACAAAAACCTGCTCAGCGCGAATGGGGAAAGCCTGCGCCAATCGGTCGAGTATTTTTTGGAGTGTGGCTTCTAGCGTGGCACGGTCTGGCACGTGGGTGATGACCAGTGTGAACTCATCCCCGCCCATGCGCGCCACGGTGTCGGGGCCACTTAGGCAACTTTGAATCCGCTGCGCGGCCTCCACGAGCAGCAGGTCGCCGGCCTCGTGCCCCAGAGAGTCGTTGACCTCTTTGAAATGGTCCAGGTCCACAAACACCACGGCCGCCGATTGGGCGCGCGACTGGCAACGCTCTAAGGTTTCTTCCAGACGCGTGCGCAGCATGCGCCGGTTGGGCAGGCCAGTCAGTTGGTCAAAGTGGGCCTGTTGCCAGATTTGCGCCTCAGACTCCTTGCGCTGGGTGATGTCGGTGTGCGTACCTATCATGCGCAGAGGCTTGCCTTCTGCGTCCCGTGCAATCACGATGCCGCGGGTCAGCACCCATTTCCAGGTGTTGTCTTTGCACAAAATGCGGTGCTCATTGCGGTAGACCGAGGTTTTACCGCTGAAGTGGTCTTCCCGGTCGCGCTGCATTTGCAAAATATCGTCGAGGTGCGTGCGGCCATCCAGCGATTCGGAGCGGTTGGCAATCTCGTGCTCTTCAAAGCCATAAATCTCTTTGCAGCGCTTGGAAAAGTACTCATCGCCCGTTTGTATATGCCAGTCCCAAACACCATCACCCGAACTCTCCAGTGCCAGCTTCCAGCGCTCCTCACTCAGGGCCAGTTCGCGCTGTTGCACGTGGGCCTCGGTGATATCTTCAATCGTGCCCTCGTAATACAGGGGCTTGCCGTTGGCATCGCGCACCAGGTGGGCGGCTTCCCGCACCCAAATCCGCTCACGCGTTTTGGGCCGGTAGACCTCAGACACAAAGTTCACCACAAAACCTTGGGTGTGCAAGAGGTGGTCGAAATCGGCCTGCCGTGTAGGGTCTACATACCAATCCAGAGCACCCTTGCTCAGGGTATCCATCAGCTCCTGGGCGGTGTCGTAGCCATCGATGCGTACCAAGGCCGCGTTCACGCGCAGGATCTTGCCCGCCGTGCTGGTGCGGTAGGCTCCGATCGGTAAAAATTCAAACAGGCTGGGCATGGTCGCGGCGAAGCTTAACAGTCTTCCCCTGGTCCACTACCAGTCCTCTTTGACCGACAAGACCGCATCGCGCCCGGCCGCAGCCCGCGCAGAAAGCCAGGCGGTGAGGGTGCCCGCAGCCACCACCGCAGCGGCCAGCAGCCCCAGCCGCAGCGTGGGCAGGCTGAGCTCCATGGTCCAGTGAAAGCTTTGCGGGTTCACCACCTTCACTAGGACCACCGACACCGCCAACCCGAGGCCCAGGCCGGCCACTGCACCTAGCGTGGTCCAGGCCAGGCCCTCTAGCGCCACCACGCGCAGGACCTGGCTGCGCGTCAAACCCAGATGCACCAGCAGACCAAATTCTTTGCGCCGGGCCAACACCTGCGCACTGAAGCTGGCGGCCACGCCAAACAGGCCAATGCCAATGGCCACCGCCTGAAGCCAGTAGGTGACGGCAAAGCTGCGGTCAAAAATACGCAGTGAGATGGCCCGGATGCTTTGGGCAGAGGCGAACTCCAGCAATCTTCCAGCGTCACTTTGCGGGTTGGGACCCAGGAGCCCGGACGGCAATGCGTTCTGCTCCGTGTCCCCCGCCCGCTCTGCGGGCTCCTCCTTTACCTGCGCAGAACGCATTGCCGCCCGAGCTCCTTGGCGGTCTGCCAATGCGCGTACGGCCTGTTCAGTTACCGCCGATGCATCCGGGTCTGTAAGCCACAAAGCCATGTCATTCACACGCCGGTCGCCGGTCAGGCGCTCAAAATCTGTTGTGGCTATGGCGATGGTGCCAAACTGGCGTGCATAGTCCCGCCACACACCTGCTATAAAAAAAGTAGCTGCTCCCGCACTATCCACGGGCTGTAAGGCCTTAAGGGCTCTTGAAAGTGCAGGTAAATCGGTGCCCGGGCGAGCACCTTGCAGGTCCACCATGGCCTCACTGACATAAATGCCGATCTGGCCCGGCGGTACGGGCAAAGCCTCACCCACCAAAGGCAAGCCTTCTAAAGACCGAGCGATCAGGGTGACCGGCGGGCGGTCTGCCTGCAGCAGCAGCGTTTGGGTGCGCTGTGTGCTCAGTTTGGCAACGCCTGGCAGTTGGGCAGTGGCCTGCACAAAGCGGGGTTCAAAAAAAGCAGCATCTTGTGCGGCGGTGCTGCTGGCGGCGCGCACATACAAATCTGCGGGCAAGACCTGGTCCAACCATTGGGTGACCGAGGTGCGAAAACTCGCCACCATCACCGTCAGGGCCACAGCCAGGCTGAGGGATGCCACGATGCCGCTGACGGCCACTGCCGCACTGGCCCGCACCCGGCGTGCGCGCTCCACTGCCAGTAGCGGCAATGCCCGGCGTTGCAAATAGGGGGCGATGCGGTCTAACGCCTGGCCTACCAGCCAGGGGAGGGCCGCTATACCGCCCATCAACACTAGGGCCACACTGGCATAGGCCGCCAGCGGCACGCCACCCAGTGGGGGCAGTAGGGCCAGCACAGCACCCAGGCACAGCATGGCCAGGCCGTGCCTGGCGTGTTGGTCTTGCGGCCCCAGTGCGCCCAGCCCTTTGAGGGCCTGGGCCGCGCTCAAGGCCCGCGCCCAGCGCGCGGGCTGCCAGGCCCCCACCAGTGCTGCCGCCACACCCAGGCCACCAAACACGGCTGCAGCCCACGGGCTCCATTGCAAGGTGGGTGCGCGCCCGGCAAAGTAACCACCGCCCAAATCTCCACCCAAGAAGAACAGGGCCGTGGCCGCCAGCGCCGTGCCCAGTGCCAAACCCAGCCCACTGCCTACCAAGCCCAGCACAGCTGCTTCCAGAAACACCAGGCGCTGGCGTTGCACCGAGGTCAGCCCCAACACCCCCAGCAGGGCCCACTGCGGGCTGCGTCGGCTGACGCTCAGGGCCAACACCGAAAACACTAAAAACCCGCCAGTAAACAGCGCCACCAGCGCCAACACCGTCAGGTTCACCCGGTAGGCCTGCGACATGGCACCCAGCCGGTCCGCCGCTTCATCCGGCTGGGCGAGGCGGGTGCCAACTGGCCAGTCAGCTTGCGCCAGCAGTGCTTGGGCAAACTGGTCGCGATCCACTCCGGCGCGCAGGCGCAGGTCGACGCGGGACAGGCGGCCCAGCTTTCCAAATAGCTCTTGCGCCGCCGCAATATCCATCACCGCAGCGGCGGGCCCGGCAGAGGCCACTGTGCCTGCAACACGCAGGCTTTGAATCTGCAGGCCCTGCTGCACTTGCAAAGTCTCTGGGCCCGCCTTGGCTTGCGCCGCTGCGTTCAAAAACACGCTGCCAGGTTCGAACACTGCAGTACGGCTGTCAACGCTAGGCCTGGGCAGCCATTGCGGCGTGACCGATCCAACGGCCAGGGCGTCTACCCCCAGCACCCGCAGCGCAAACTTGGTCTGGTCTGCATCGGCCAGTGCATAGGTGTTGACTTCCAGCACCGGGCTGGCAATGGCCACGTCCGGATGGTGTGCCAAGCGGGCCAGCACGGCCTCAGGCACACCGGCTGCTTCTAACGACAGCGGGCGCAATTCCAGATCCGGCTGGCCACCGGCCGAGCGAGCCGCTTGGGCAAACTCATCCAGCGCCGAGGCATTGATCAAATGCACCGCAAACGCCAGCGCCACGCCCAGTGCCACCGCCATCACCGCCGCAGCATTGCGCCAGGGGTGTTGGCGCAACTCTTGCCAAGAGAAGCTGCGCAGCAGGGGCCAAAGCGGGGAGTTCATGCCCCATTGTCACCGCCACGCGGGCTGCGGCAGCGCGCACAGGCACTAGGCTCAAGACCTACTTGTATTTGGAAAAGCGCACGCGTAGGATGGATTCACCGTCTTGCTAAGAAACGAGGTGTCTATGTTCTTACGTGCTTGGGGTTACGCGTCGGTGCTGGTTGCAATGGGCGTATTGGGCGGCTGTGCCTCCCCAGCGATGACCACCTGGGAGCCCAGCAATCCCTGGCTGGACCGCGAGTTCGCTTTTGCGCCTGGGCTGGTGGACGCTAGCGAGTCCGAGCTGTTTGCGCTAGACCCAGAGCTGCTGGCCGCGCTGCGCAGCCCCAAGATGCAAAGGGCCAGTGCCGACCACCGGATTCAGTACCTGGTGGACACCTTGGTGGACAACAAGCAGATACCCTTCATTTACGCGGCGGGCCACTCTACGGGCGCGGCCGAGACCTGGCGCAACCGCTCGGGCGATTGCTTGTCACTCACTGTGCTGGCCTATGCCATGGCGCAAGAGTTGAAGCTGTTGGTCTCCATGCAGGAAATCAATGGCACGGTGGTGTTTGACCGGCGCGGCAGCATTGACTACCGGGTGGGCCATGTGAATGTGTTTGTGCACCGCCATATGCCCAACGAGACCGCTATCGCCACCAGCCTGAACCGGGGCGTGGTGATTGACTTTGAACCCAGCTACGGTGCCTCACGGTCGGGCAAGTCCTTGTCACGCCAGTCCATTTTGGCGCGCTACTACAACAATCTGGGGGCCGAGTATTTGGCCAACGGGAACAGCACCAAGGCCTATGCCTACTTCAAGGCCGCCATGCAGACTGACCCTGGCTTTACGGCCGCCGCAACCAATATGGCCTGGCTGTATTGGCACAAAGGCTATGCCAAGGCCACGGAGGGCGTGTTGGTCATGGCCGTGGCTGCCAACAGCGAAAGCGATACCGCTGTGCGCGGCCTGCACCGCCTGCTCATGGCCCAGGGCCGCACGCAAGAGGCGCAGCACTACCAGGCCCTGCTGGAGGCACGCGAAAAACAACAGCCCTACTACTGGATCGACCAGGGCCTGGACCAATTGCAGGCGCGCAATTACCGCCGGGCGATTGAGTCTTTGGAGCGGGCGCAGGCGCTGACGACGGGATTCTCAGAAGTGCACCGCTATCTGGCCGTGGCCTACCTGCAAGACGGCAAGCCTGACAAAGCCCAAGAGCAGCTCACTACCCTGGAGCAGATTGACAGCCATGACCCCGCGCTGGCGGCAATCAACCGCAAGATCATGGCTTCGCGCAAAACCAGCTTGTAGAAAACCAGCGTGTAGCTTTACGCCGCCAGCGGCTTGGTAATCGCGTCAATACGTGCCAACACCTCGGGCGTGAGCTTGGGTGTGATGGCCAAGGCACCTAGGTTGTCTTGTAACTGGCTCAGTTTGCTGGCTCCCAAAATCACGGTGCTCACACGCGGGTTTTTATTGACCCAGGCAATGGCCAGTTGCGCGACATTGCCACCCAGTTCGGCGGCAATGTCGCTGAGCTGACCGACCGCGGTGTTCTTGGCAGCATCCGTCAAACCAGGCAGCAAGAAGCTCAGACTTTCCATCGCACCCCGGCTGTCGGCAGGCACGCCATTGCGGTACTTGCCGGTGAGCAAGCCGGATGCCAAAGGGCTCCAAGTCGTGAGGCCCAATTGCATGTCGTCGTACAAGCGGCTGTATTCCTGCTCCACCCGTGTGCGGTGGAACAGGTGGTACTGGGGCTGCTCCATCACCGGCTTGTGCAGGTGGTGGCGCTCGGCAATTTCGTAGGCCGCGCGAATATCGGCGGCGCTCCATTCGCTGGTACCCCAGTACAAGGCCTTGCCTTGGGTGATCATGTCGCTCATGGCCCACACGGTTTCTTCTACCGGGGTGTGGGGGTCAGGGCGGTGGCAGTACACCAGGTCAATGAAATCGAGCTGCATGCGCTTCAAGGAGCCATCAATCGCCTGCGACAGATACTTGCGGTTCAGGGTGTTGCGCTGGTTAATTTTGTTGCCCGGCGTCTCCAGACCCCAGTAAAACTTGGTGGAGACCACGTAATCCAGGCGTGCCCATTTCAGCGCCCGGAAGGCCTCGCCCATCACCACTTCGCTTTGGCCCTGGGCATAGCCCTCGGCGTTGTCAAAGAAGTTGATGCCCGCGTCTTTGGCGGCGGCCAGCATCTCGGAGGCGGCCTTGGTGTCTACCTGGTTGTGGTAGGTCACCCAGGAGCCCAAAGAGAGCTCGGAGAGTCGCAGGCCGCTGCGGCCCAGGCGTCGGTATTGCATGGTATGGGGCGTGGTGTGTGGTGTTGTCATGGGTGTTCTCAGTTAGAGTAAATTTATTTTTGAATGCCAAGTTGGTGCAGGATGAAGCCGTATTCTTCGGCCGTCTCGCGCTGGCGCACAAAGCGACCCGACTTGCCGCCGTGGCCAGCTTCCATATTCACTTTGAACAGCAGCGGGTTCTTGTCGGTCTTGGTCGCGCGCAGTTTGGCGACCCATTTGGCGGGCTCGTAGTACTGCACTTGCGAGTCATGCAAGCCGGTAGTCACGAGCATGGCGGGGTAGTCCTTTGCTCTCACGTTGTCGTAGGGAGAGTAAGAAAGCATGTAGTCGTAATACTGCTGCACTTTTGGGTTACCCCATTCGTCAAACTCGTTGGTCGTGAGTGGAATGCTCTCGTCAAGCATGGTAGTCACCACGTCTACAAAGGGTACGTGCGCAATCAGGCCTGCGTACTTGTCTGGAGCCATATTGGCTACCGCACCCATCAGCAAACCACCCGCGCTGCCGCCCATGCCGAACACTTTGTTCTTGGCACCGTAGTTGGATTTGACCAGATGGTCGGTCACGTCGATGTAGTCGGTGAAGGTATTGATTTTGTTGAGCAACTTGCCGTTTTCATACCAGCTACGGCCCATTTCCTGGCCCCCGCGGATATGGGCAATGGCGTAGACAAAGCCGCGATCCAGCAAAGAGAGAATGCCGGAGCGGAAATACGGATCGCTGCTGGCACCATAGGAGCCATAGGCGTACTGGTACAGCGGAGCAGTTCCGTTGCGCGGCGTGTCTTTGCGGAACACCACCGACACTGGCACGCGCGTACCATCACGGGCCACGGCCCAGGTGCGCTCGGTCAGGTAGTTGCTGCGGTCAAAGCCGCCCAGCACGGCTTGGGTTTTGAGCAGCTTGCGCACCCCGGTTTTCATATTGACCACGTATTCGCTGGCCGGGGTGGTGAGCGAGGTGTAGGTGTAGCGCAACTCGTCCGTGGCCTGCTCGGGGTTGGCCGACAGGCGTGCCACATAGGCCGGTTCCTCCGACTGGATAAAGGTGGACTTGGCCGTCTTGCTGTGCGTGTTGCCCCAGGGCATAAGGCGGATGCGCAGCAAGCCTTCCGAGCGTTCGTTAATCGCCAAGAAGTTGTTGAATGCTTCAAAGCCCTCAATGAACACATCCTTGTTGTGCGGCACCAGCTCTTGCCAGGCATCGCGGTTGCCCACTTGCTTGTCGGTCACCGACATGAGTCGGTAGTTGGCGGCGTTCCAATCGGTGCGGATGATCCAGCGGCCGTCGATATGGTCGGCGCTGTATTTAAGCTTGCGCTCGCGCGGTGCAAACACCTGGGGCTTGCTGCCTGGCTTGGCGGCATCAATGATCTGCAGCTCAGTGGTTTCGGTAGCTCCCGAGAAAATCATCACATAGCGGTCATCGCCCGATTTGTTGACCCCGAGGTAGAAAGTATTGTCTTTCTCCTCGAACACCAGTTCGTCTTTGGCAGCATCGGTGCCCAGTACATGGCGTTTGACGCGGGTAGACAGCAGCGTGACCGGGTCGTTTTCTACGTAATACACCGACTTGTTGTCATTCGCCCAGGCCAGGCTGCCTGACAGACCTTGAACGACATCGGGCAGGTTTTTGCCGGTTTTCAGGTCGCGAATTTTTAGGGTGTATTGGCGTCGGCCACTGTCATCTTCCAGGTAGGCCAGCAGTTGCTCGTTGGCGCTGATGGCGCGCGCGCCGATCTCGGAATAGTTCTTGCCCTTGGCCTCCAGGTTGCCATCAATCAGGATCTGCTCCTTGCCACCCCGCACCGGCGTACGCACAAAAATCGGGTATTCGCCACCGGGTATGAAGCGGGTGAAGTAACGGTAGTTGCCCTTCTTGGTGGGGACGGTGGAGTCGTCTTTTTTAATGCGGGCCACCAGCTCTTCGTACAGCGTGTCGGTCAGCGCCGCGTAGGCGCCGGACTCGGCCTTGAAATAGGCATTCTCGGCGGTCAGGTGCGCCAGCATCGCGGGGTCTTTGCGGGTGTCGTCACGCAGCCAGTAGTAGGGGTCGGGGCGGGCACCGTTGGGCGAAGTCACCAGAAACGGCCGCGGCTCGGCAACCGGAGCCGTGGCCACCGGCGCCTGGGCCAAGGCGTGCAGCGGAAGGATAAGACCCGTGGCCGAGACAGCAGTCGTGATCAGGGTCTTTTTCAGAAGTCGTGTGAGTGTGTGCATGGAACAAAAACGCTAGTGAAAGACAGCCGCGCAGTGTAGACCAGCCCGGCGTTGGCTGCTGCCGCAGATGTAAGGAGGCTGGGCGGTAGGGCGTTTTGCGGAGGTCAAGGGGGAGACCGCAAAGCGGTCGGAGGACACTTAGCAAAACGTTCTACCGCCTAGCCGCGCTGCCACCCAAAATCCTAGCCTCCAGACGCCTAAACGTGCACGCCGTCAGCCCGCAGATGGATGACCCGATCCGCCCGCGCCGCAGCGGCCTGTGAATGCGTCACCAGCACCAGCGATGCGTTTTGCAATCGGGTCTGCGCAATCAGCGCATCCATCACCCGCTCGGCGGTGGTGGGGTCCAGGTTGCCGGTGGGCTCATCGGCCAGCAGCAGGCTGGGCTTGTGCACCAGCGCGCGGGCAATGGCCACGCGCTGCAACTGCCCGCCGCTCAATTGCTGGGGCAAGCGCTGCCCCAGTCCCTCTAGCCCCACGGCTTGCAGCATGGCCTGCACGCGAGCGTCATCGGGCGTGCCCAGCAGCAACAGGGGCAGGGCCACATTTTGCGCCACATCCAAATGGGGCAGCACATGAAAAGCCTGAAACACAAAGCCCACATGTTGGCGGCGCAGCAGAGCCCGGGCATCGTCGCTGAGTGCGCCCACATCGGTGCCCCGCAGGCTGACGCTGCCGCTGTCCCAGTGGTCCAGCCCGGCCATGCAGTTGAGCAGGGTGGATTTGCCCACGCCCGACTCGCCCACGATGGCCACAAATTCGCCTGCCGCCACTTCGAGTGTTACGTTGCTAAATACGGGAGTTTCGCCGTAGCGTTTGCTGAGTTGGTGCAGGCTTAGATTCATGGCGGGAGAGTTCATGGGAGGAGGGCTCATGATTTGTCGCCCAGCAGCTTGGACGCCAGGATGCCTTGCTCCGTGTCCCCCGCCCGCTTTGCGGGCTCCTCCTTGACCTGCGCAAGACACCCTGACGCCCAAGCTGCTTCGGTGCCTTGTTGTAGACCCAGCGCATGCTTTGTCATAAATGCATCGGTGGCCTGGAGTACCGCGTCCAACGGGTCGGGGCCGTCACAGGCAATCACTTGGCGCTGCGGCATGGAGCGCAGCCAGGTCACCTGGCGTTTGGCCAACTGGCGGGTGGCAAAGATGCTGCGGTCGCGCAGCTCGGCCATGGGCAGGGTGCCGTCCAACGCCTCCCAAGCCTGGCGGTAGCCCACGCAGCGCATGGAGGGCAGGTCGGGGTGCAAGTCGCCACGGGCGCGCAAAGCCCGCACTTCATCCAAAAAGCCCTGGGCCAGCATCGCATCAAAGCGCTGGGCGATGCGCGTGTGCAGCCAGGCCCGATCAGCGGGTTCTAGGGAAATTAGAGTCAAATTGGGCTTACAGGCCGTGGATAGTGCGGGAGCAGCTCCTTTTTTTGTAGCATGAAAGCTGCTCAAAGGCATGCCGGAAATTTGAAATACCTCTAGCGCGCGCTGAATGCGCTGGCCATCCATGGGGGCTAGGCGGGCGGCGGTGGTGGGGTCTACCTCGGCCAACTTGGCGTGCAGCGCGGGCCAGCCTTGTTGCAGTGCTTGGGCCTCAATTTGCGCGCGAATGGCGGGGTCGGCTGCCGGCATGGGGTCCAGGCCGTCGTCCATCAGCGCCTTGATATACAGCATGGTGCCGCCCACCAGCAGGGGCAGCTTGCCGCGCCCGGCGATCTCGGCAATCAGGCATTTGGCGTCTATCGCAAACTCGGCGGCGCTGTAGGCCTGCAGGGGGTCGCGGATGTCAATCAGGTGGTGGGGCACGGCGGCTAACTCGGCGGCGCTGGGTTTGGCCGTGCCAATGTCCATGCCCCGGTAGACCAGGGCCGAGTCCACACTGATGATCTCGCACGGGTAGCGCTCGGCGATCGCCAGCGCTGCAGCCGTTTTGCCGCAGGCCGTGGGCCCTGCCAGGCACAAGTAGGGCGGCAGCTGGGGTTGCGGGTTTGCGGGCATGTTAAGCATGTTGGCCCCCGCGTGCAATGTGGGTGACACGCGCTACATGCGCCACGTGCTGATGCGTAATGCGGTGCAGCAGCCAGGCCAGTGCGCTACCAGCCACGCTCAGGCCCACAATCAGCGCGATCCAAAAGCCCTGCGCCTTCATGGGCTGCGCCGGGTGCCAGGGGGCCCAGTCGGGGGCCAGGCCCAGCACGCAGCCCAGTGGCAGCGACACCACCCAAAAGGCCGTCAGGTGAATCGCCATGGGTGTGCGGGTGATCTTGTAGCCGCGGATGGCGCAACTGGTAGAGACCTGCAGGCCATCCGATATTTGAAAAATCGCCGCCAAAAACAAGAGGCTGGCGGCCAGTGCGGCCACGCCCGCATCGTTGGTGTAGGCCGAGGCAATTTGCTGGTTGAACAAGGCCATGATCAGCGCAGACACCAGCGAGAACCCGACCGCCGCCGCCACGCCCACCCACGAGCGGTAGCGCGCCGCCACCGGGTCGCCCGCGCCCAGCGCCTGGCCCACGCGGGTGAGCACGGCCAGGCCAATGCTCAGTGGCACCATGAAGGTCAGCGAAGAAAAATTCAAGGCAATCTGGTGGGCCGCCACTTGGGTGCTACCAAATTTGGCGACCAGCAGGGCAATCAGGCTGAAGGCGCTGCACTCGGCAAAGTAGGTCACGCCGATGGGCAGGCCCAAGTGCAGCAGGCGACCGATCTCGGCTCGATTAGGTCGTTCCCATTGGGTGAAGGGCCAAGTACTGGCGTAGGCCGGGCTGCGCCGCATCCACCAAATCAGGCCCGCCAAGTTGAACCACACGCAGACCATAGACGCCCAAGCGCAGCCCACACCACCGAGCCGGGGCAAGCCCCAGTTGCCAAACACCAGCAGCCAGTTGAGCCAGACATTGAGTAGCAGCGCCAGCAGCGATATGACCATCATCGGCTTGGTCTGGTTCAGGCTGGCGCTATAGCCGTAGAGCACGCGGTAGGCAGCGAAGGCAGGCAGCGCCACACTGGTGATGTAGATAAATTGCTGCGCTATCGTCCGCACTGCGGGCTCCAACACCATGTGATCAAAAATCAGGGTGGACAGATTAGCCAGCACCAGTGCAATCGTCCCTACCCCCACGCTCATCCACAGGGCCTGTCGCACCAGGTGGGGCACTTTGGAAAACTCTTGGGCGCCCACGTGGTGGGCCACCAGTGGGGTCACTGCCATCATCACCCCCATCAGCGTCACCACCACGATGATCCAGATGGATGTGCCTAGCGAGACGCCCGCCAGGTCTTGCGCCGAGGCGTGGCCCGCCATGGCCACGTCGGCAACCGCCATGCCCACCGTGGCCAGTTGCCCAATCAACAGCGGCCAGGCCAACTGCCACAGGGCCCGGAACTCGGCGCGCAGAGCCTGCCCAGACGCTGCCGGGGGTGTGGGGGGCGAAGTAGCTGAAGTAGAAGATGAATTGGAAGAGGCGCTAGGAATCGAAGACATGGTGAGGACAGGGTGCAAGGGGCTGAGCCGCCTAGGGGGCCTGCCTATTGACGAATCTGCCTGTTGACGGATATGCCTATTGTCCGCGACAGCGCCGTGCGCCAGACGTAAAAAAGCCCGCAGGGTGCGGGCTGGTAGGTCGGTTGGGTTCGAGGGCCTACTGGGCTACCACTTTCTTGGGGGCCACTTTTTTCACGGTCTTGTGCGGTTTGCGCGGTTTAGCGGGCTTATTGGTTTTATGGGCCTTGTTCGCTTTGTTGGCCTTATTCGCTTTAGCCGTAGTGGGCTTAGCCGGTTTTGCAGCAGGGGCCACTGCAGGCTTGGCCGCTGGCGCAGCGGCGGCCACCGGGGCGGGTGCTGCCACTACCGCGGGCGCTACGGCGGCGGGGGCTACCACGCCGGTGACCGGCTTGGCCGCAGGGGCAACAGCTGGGGCTTGTGCGAAGGCACTGGCAGTGGCCAGGCCCAAGAGGGTGGTTGTGAGAAGTTTTTTCATAGTCAATCGTCTTAAAGCGTGTTGTTGTGCGAACTCCGGCACTAGCGGAGGCTCCCGGCCAGAATACTAACCCGCCAGCCCAGCTGAATGATAAAAATGCGTGTCAAGGTGTTGCGCGGGAGCGACCTTCTGAGCGCCCTTCTACCAGGGCCATGCGCCGCCGCAGGCGCTCTAGCTCTGCCGTATTGCCCGCTTGCTCCGCGCGCTGGGCCTGCACACCCAGCCAAGCCAGCAGCGGCCTGCGCCAGCCTTGATGTGAAGAAGTTTCTAGCGCCACCTCAATGACGGCGGGGCTGGCCTGCCCCTTTTGCAGCCAAACGGCGGCACCCACCAAGCGCGACAGGGGGTCAGCCAGGCTTTTTAGTGCAGCGGCATCCGCGTTGGGCTGGCTTGCAATGCCTTGCTGCACGGCGGGCAGCAGCGCCAGCGTCGCCGCAGGTGTGCCAGGTTTGATTTGCGCCCTCAGGTAGTCGGCATAGGCGATTTGGGCCGCAGTGGCGTCTGCGCGCAGCGCTTCAAACGCATGGCAGGGCTCCAGCACCAGGCTGGCGACTTGGGCGGCGCAATGTGCCAGCTCGGCATTCGCCAACCAGTCGGCCCGGCCTGTGCCCGAGATGGCCCGGCGCACGCGTGTCATTTCGGCCAGCGCCACGCGGCTATCGCCTTCCAGGTAAGCGGCGTTGGCGCGGTCCAGAGCGTCTTTGGCTTCGCCTTGCCAGATCGGGGCTATGGGGGCGCTGCTGCAGGCTGCAAGTAGCAAGACGCTGACCCAGCTGATTCTGCGCAAAAGGCTCTGAGCGTGTGGCAAGACGGGCAGCGAGGCGTGGCGTTGTGGCATGTGGTGGCTCATGGCAGACGAATCTCCGTATCGCGGGCAAAGGGCCATTTGCGGTTGATCTCGGTCATCAGACCTTGCACTTTGCGCAGGCTGGCATCCACCTCGCCACGCAGCGCGCCCAGGTCGGCACTGGCTTCTTTGGCATTGGCGCTGATGGCCTGGGCGTCTTTCAGCACCGCGTCCACTTTTTGCAGGCTGGTGCGGGCATCGGTCAGCAGGGCGTTTAGTTGCACCACGGTGGCCTTGGCCTGCGGCATTACGCCTTGTTCACCAAACACTTGCGTGTCGGTCTTGGCGGCCAGTCCGTCTAGGCGGGCCAGTAGTTGGTTGGTGCGCTCTAGTGTGAGCGTGATCTTCTTGGCCTCGGCCTCGCTGCCCAGCAGCACGGTCATGGCACCGCCCGGTCCATTCAGGCGCTCGGTGGTGGTTTGCAAATTGGCCAATACCGCGCCTGCCGGGCCGTCGGCCTGGGTGAGTGCATTCAGGTTTTCTATCAAGTCCTTGGCAGCAGAAATGACCTTGGGAATCTCGGCACTGGCATCGCCCTGCAGCACGGTGCGCACAGCGTTGTCGGGCAGGGGCGGGTCGGTGGGGATGCCGCTATAGGCGCGGATGGCAGGTGCACCAACGATGCCCTTGACCAAGGTGAACACACTGCTACTGCGCAGCCAGTGCGCGTCTTTCGCCGCTACGTCCAGCAAAATGCGGGCCTTGCCATCGTCCGCCAGCTCAATACGCTGCACCCGCCCAATCGGGAAGCCCGAGAAGGTCAGGTCCATACCTACGACCACGCCTTCGGAGTCATCGGCCATCAGCACCAGGCGTTGGGTGGCATCAAACGCACCGCGTGCGTACAGCACAAACAGCGCGCAGGCGGATAGCAGCAGCACCATGAAGAGCAGCAGCAGTCTGGCTTTTAGATCCAAATTGGCCACATCGGGTGGCAGCGCGGGGCTTGCGTCCTCGGTGACCGGTGTTTCAACGGGAGTAGGTGATTGCATAGTTGAATCTTTGTTCGCCATTCAGTCGTTCAGTAGTAGTTGCCCACCAGGGAGGCCACCTCGATGAGTAGAACCAGTGCAAACATGCGCACCAGGGAATGCATCTCGGTGCTGGTGCGCACGCTTTGGCCATGCAGACCGCGCATGCCATACAAGGCGGATGCCATGGGGATCAGCGACACGGCCATGGAGAACAGCACAGTCTTTACCACCAAAATCAAACACACCGCCGGGCTAAACACTTGGCCAAACATGCGGGTGTAGGCCGGCAGGCCTGACAGCGTAAACCCATAGCCCACCAGATACGCCACCACCAGCGCCACCACGCTGCTTAAGCTTGCCAGCGTGATGCCAGCCAGCAGCCCAGCTACTACGCGCGGCAGTACTTCGGCGCGCATGGGCTCCTGGCCCTGGGCTCGCATGCGGTCTAGTGCACCGCTGCTCTGCAGCGCAGCCACTTCTGCCCCATCGGGAATCGTGCAGCGCAGGGCCACAAACAATGCGGCGGTTAAGGGAATCAGCTCCAGCACCAGTACCCGAATCAGCACTTGCAGCGCGTATTGCGTCAGGCCATAGCTCAGCGCCGTGGTCAGCACGATGCGGGTCAGCACTACAGTGATCAGTGCGCAGACCAAGCTAAAGCCCAGCAGGATGGGGGCGGTGTTGTTGTAGATATGCCGGGCCAACTGGGGCCGGTTGGCGGCGCGGTAGCTGGAGGGCGATAGCGCCAAAACCAGCAGCACCGCACCCAAGTGGATCAGCTGCCACCAGTCGCGCAGCCAGGCACCCAGCCAGGTGAGCAAGGACAAGTTTGCGATGGTGTGCCGGGCGGTTGGTGTGGCGGGGGCTGGCATGGGGCCATGATAGCGGCGGGGCTATACCCCAGTGATGCCCGGGCGATATCGCTGCATCAAATGGATTTGCTATTCATTTAGGAGCTGCTCCCGCACTATCCACGGGCTGGAAGGCACATTTGGCTTAAATCAGCCCAGAAGCGCCACCAGCTCGGTCAAATTGGTCACGGTGGCGTGCGCTTGGGCTTCGTGGCCCCAGGCATGCCCTACGCGGTTGACCCACACCGCCTGCATGCCTGCACCTAGCGCGCCCAACACATCCATGGTCGCGTCGTCACCCACATGCAAGACTTCGGTGGGGTCCACGCCGGCCAAACCTGCCGCCGCGTGAAAGATGCGTGGGTCAGGTTTGGCCACGCCAAAGTCGGTCGCACTCAGGCTGTGGGCAAAAAATTCTCCCAAACCGACCCGCGTCACATGCGCATTGCCGTTGGACACGGCTAGCAAAGGGTAGCGAGCTGCCAAGGCAGTCAGCGCGGGCAGCACATCGTCATACAACTCGACCCGCATGCGCTCGGCAAAAAACACCTGAAAGGCGGGTTCGGCCAGCGTGGTGTCTTCTTGGGCCTGGTGCAATGCAGTGCGAATGGACTCCAGGCGAATGGCGCTGAGGTCATGGCCAATATCGGGGCGGGCTTGCACCACCTGGGCGCGCACGGCAAGCCGGGCTTGCGGGTCAGCAAATACGGCAGCGGCACCCGGTGCCCGCGCTGCCAGCCAATTCGCCAAAATGTCTTCCGCCCGGAGAATGGTGGGGCCAATCGGCCACAGCGTGTCGTCCAAGTCCAGGGTGATGGCTTTGATGCGGGTGGTGTCGAGCATGGTGGGGCAAGTATCGCACTGCGGCACAGCGTAAAAGCTTGTCGTTAACATCGCACAACGCGCATGCAAGCGCAAAAACCATGGCCCAATTCGCCCACACCTACCGCTACCTGGAACCCTCGCAGTTGGACTTTGCTGGGGGCGCACAGCTCAAGTTAGCCACCTCTTCGCCAGGGGAGGCTGCGCATCCCCACTTTTTTGATGGCGTGCTGAACCAGCCGCAGCTTGCAGCCCAACTGCTCAGCGCTGTGCATCTGCTGGTGGGGTCGCGGTTTTTTACGCCTGCGAACTCGGTGGGGCTGGCCATTGCCTTGGCCGACCCCGTTGTCACGGCGGGTGGCGGCACCCTGCGCCTGGAGGGCTTCTCGGCCTGCTGTAGCACCTATATTCGGGTCGATCTAGAGCCCGCAGCCTATGCAGGTGACCTGGTGGGTAAGGGCACCACCAATATTGACTTCAACGCCCCCATGCGTGCGGCGTTGGCCAAGGTGCGCGATGCCGATGGGCTGGCGCTATCGGTGGGGCGCACGGAGTTTGCGCTGCGCACCGCAGGCACGCAGGTGCTGGAGAAAAAAGTAGAACTACCCCTGCGGTGGTTGCGCAGCATGGTGGCAGTGCAGGCCTACCAGGCGGCCATGCATAAGGTCTTTGAGGTGAGTGCAGTGGCCGGTCTGCGCTTCTTGCGCAGTTTGCCCAAGGCTTCTACCAGCAAGATGCCCCTGTGGGTGGTGGCGGGGCCGCAGGGCTTGCGCACCACCACACAAAGCGACGGCGGCGGTGTGCGCTTTACCGACGGTACACGCCTGCGCGTGCTGGAGAACTTGCTCCCCAAGGCCAAGTCGCTGAGTCTGTTTACCGACGGCCAGGCCCAGGCCAGCGCCTGGTGTGTGGATTTTGGTTCCATGCGTCTGACCCTGGTGCTGAGCGCTGAAGTCTGGCGTGGTTTTTCGGGTGAAGGGCAGGCCCTGCACGCCTTGGTGTTGGCAGATGACAGTCACCCCACATCCGCCGTGCGGGCACAACTGCATTGGCAAGACACTTTGCGCGTCGATGCAATGGCGCAACAGCTTGGCTGGCCCGAGCCTGCGGTGGACCATGCTTTGCAGGTGCTGGGCGCATCCGGGCTGGTGGGCTTTGATCTGGTGCACCAAGCCTACTTTCACCGTTTGCTGCCTTTTGATTTAAGCCTGCTCGAAGACATGCATCCCCGCCTGGCGGATGCGCGCGCATTGCTGCAGTCGGATGCTGTGCAGCTGCTCAGCACCGCACCGCTAGAGGCCCTGGTGCGCAGTGCGGATGTGAGTTACCGCGTGCGTGAGCAGGATGGCCTGTTGCGTTGCACCTGCCCCTGGTTTGCCAAACACCAGGGCGAACGCGGGCCATGCAAGCACGTGCTGGCGGCCCTGGCTTTCCGAGCAACTTTGACCTCTTGAAACACCCATGTCTGAAGCCGAAGCCAACCCTTTTTACGACACACCTTTGGGGCGGTGCATTCTGGCGGGCGACATCAGCGGGGTGATGGACACGGTGGATGGCATGGCAGCCGCTGAGCGGGCTGCAGCGCTCTTCGGTGTGCACGCGCTGGTGATAGACCGCTGGAAGCTGGTGCGCAAACCGCGCGCGAGCGACCCCACGGCCGCGGTCGACTATGACTACGCCCACGCGAATCGACTCTTCCGCGCGGTAGAGATGGCCCGCTTTATGTGCACGCCGGACGCAAAGCCAGAAGACTACTGGATGCATATTGGCGTGCAGGATATTGCCGCCTACCAGCAGCGCTACCGCCCAGCCCTATCTGCCCAAAATCTGGATAAGCAGTTGCGCGGTGAACACGGCTGGCACTACCGCCACCATATTCACCGGGCGGTGGCAGCAGGCCTATTGCCACGCCCGGACACCGAAGAATATCGGGAAAGTCTGTTCTTTGGTGACCTGCGCCAGGAGTCCAATGTCGTCCTCAAGCATGTTGAGGCCGACCCTGGCTTAGCCCCATTCTTGTTGGCTCTGTTTGACCGGGAAGGCCCCTCGGACGCCAGCTTTGCCGCAGTTGAAAAGTACTGCCACGACCCGGCCCTGTACTGGAGCACCGCTTTCATAAGCTTGTGCCAGCTTGGCTTTTACAGCCGCACGCAATTGCTGGACAAAACCTTGGGCACCCTGGCCTGTGATTGGCCACAGTTCAAGTCGGGCTGGTTCTCGCGCTTCCATGACATGTTGGCTCCCACAGTAGACGAGATGGCCGCGTTTGCCCCGCGCTACCTGGCGCTCTGCCATAGCCGCATTGCGCCCACCGTGAGTTTGGCCATGGACGCTGTTGCCCGTCTGTACGCAGCGGGCTGTGTGGAGGATGCCGCCCTGTGCGACGCCATGCAAGCGGTGGTTTCGTCGGCAGTAAAAGGGCGCGTGTTGTCAGCGCTAGAACTGCTGGGGCAGCTTGTTAAAAGAGACCCGGCACAGGCCACCCACGTGAGCTGCATTGCCGCCCATGCTTTGGCCCACAGTGGTGCCGATGTGCAAAAAAAAGCGATTACCTGCCTAAAAATCTGGGGGCTGGATGCAGCGGGACAGGCGGTGGCCCAAGGCTATTTGCCGTTTGTGGCGGCGGTGAACCAAGCCGCCTTGGCTGCTTTGCTGGGTGCCGATACGCCCGTGGCCACTGCATCACCCCCTGTACCCAAACCCGCCACTGCAAACCCCGGCGGGGTGAATCTGTCGCCACTGGATTCGACCCGGGCCTTGCTGCCGATAGCGGGCATCAACGACTTGATTGAATGTATCGCCTATGTCTTTGAAAACCCCGCTGACGTGGATGCCTGGGAGCGAGCTGCCGAAGCCCTGGTGCGCATGGCCCCCATACCGCCGCATGACCATGCTGCGTTCAGCGCGCTGAAGAAACGCGCCAAGCGATTGGCTTGGGATGAGAAGCCTTTGGGTTTTGCATTGGCGCAGTTGATGGTGTGTGCCCTGGGAGGGAGCGTGGACGCAACTGCGATGACGCCAAAGTCCGGCGGCCCACCCAGCAGCAAAGATTTTATTGCGTGGCGTACGCAGAGCCTGTTGGCGCAGGCTCGCCAGGGGTTGGGCTTGCCGCCATTGTCGGCAGCTACGCACCGGGGTGGGTTCATTGACCCAGCGCAGCTGCGGCTGCGCCAAGCGGCCTTTCAGCGCGCAGGATTTGCGCCTGCCGCATATGAGCAGGCGTTTGCGCAGATGCGGGTGCTGCCTGCAGGTGGTGAGCAACATGCCTTTGCCGCCAAGCTGAGTTGGTCCGTCAGCAGCAGCGATGGTGAGTATGTCTTTCACAGCTTGCACATCGGTGTCGAGCCGCCGGTGGTGGTAGATGACCAAGTCGGGTTGACAGATTTGCTCAAGGTCAAGCATCTCAGCAATGTGACCGCGGGGCGCTGGCAAACAGAGAGCGATGCTGCTTGCATCGGTTTTGCCGCTAGTTTGTTGCCATCTGACCTGGAGCCTTTTTTTGCAGAAGCAGCCCATGCCTTGGGCAACAACCTGGACTGGTGGGAAGCCACTTGGCAAAACCGCGCCTATTTGGATGTGCTGCTGCAGCCCACCACACCGATTACACCCATGGCGCACTTGACGCTGGCAGTCGCACTAGCCGGCAAAGAGCCTGGCCAAACGGCACTGGCGGTGGACGTGCTGGTGCGCAGCGTGCAAGATGGCCGTTTGTCCATGACTGCTATGGGCGAGACCCTGGCCAGTCTATGGGCTACACCCTTGGTGAAAGGCTCGCGTTACGGCAAGAGTTTGGCCGCTGCCGCGCAGGCCGATGCCGTGATGTCCGCTGTGGTGTATGCCCTGTTGTGTGCCATGGTGGCGGTGCGCCCGGAGGCGCCCCGTAGAGACTTGGCGCCCTTGCTGGAGCTGATGCTGGAGTTGCAATTGACCCATGGCCTAGCTATGCCGCCGGTTACGCGCGCAGCGCTGACCGCGATGCGACTGACAGGCAAAAGCAAGGCCGCGGCGCAAGGCTTGCTAGCTTAGTAAATCCCGTCCCTTAAGTGGGCGTTGCAGCTTTGACTCGGGTGGCTGCTTTTTTGGTGGCTGGTTTTGCAGACAAGTCACTTTGATCCAGACACAACAAAGTATCGGCATACGACATAAAGCGATTCAGATAGTCAGGGGAGATATCCCGCATCAACTCCAGCGACCGCAGCACCAGCATGTGCGAGTTGATGGGCCCGGCATTTTTGGGGGCCTGTCCCAAGGCTTGCGACACCTGCTTTTGTGCGCTTAGTTTGGACCAGGTGTTTCTGAAGTTGCGTACGGACTTCAGCTCCGTGCGCGAATTCCGGGCGGCGATCCAGCTGCGAGCTTCAGGCTCAGCGGTGTGGTGTGCCATAGCGCGCACCAGCTCGCCCAAAGGTGTTTGTACTGTGGCGTGGGCAGGTGCTGCCTGGTGCTGGGGAGCTTTCACATCGCTTTGCGTTAGAGCAAAGCGGGCCCGGTACGCGGCCAAAGCCACTGCCAGTTTGCCTTCCAGAATGTGCCGCACATGGGGCGCTTGGCCGCCCAGCCGCTGCGCCAATGCCTCCATGTAGTGGAAATCCACGGGGCTCAATTGATCCGCACCCTGCTGACGCAGCAACGCCAGTGCCTGCGCGCAGTCGCTCAATGCAGCGGCGGGCGATGCGGCGATGGCGCTGTCTGCCTCGACTGTCATGGGGTTGCGTTGCGAGCCCGCGCACCGCGGGGCACCGGGGCCATCTCCACGCGCCGGTTTTCTGAGCGGGATTTGTCGTCCACATTGGGCGTAACCGGTTGCTCAGAGCCAAAGGCTGCGGCAAACACCAATGAGGACGGCATGCCCGCGTCGATCAGTGTGCGCGTCACGGTCAGCGCGCGCTGGGCAGACAACTCCCAGTTGTCGGCAAACTTGGCGTTGCTGCCGCGTACCGATCGGTCGTCGGTAAATCCGCTCACCATCAGCAACTCATCCCGCGTGCCCAGGTAGGCGCGCAGAGGCTCCACCAGGCTCACCAGCAGCTGCTGTCCCTCGGGCTGCAACTTGTCAGAGTTGAGCGCAAACAAGACCTTGCCACTGATGCCAATGCGCCCATTGCTCACGGTGATGCGGCCCGATGCGAGGGGTCCGGCCAAGGCCTTCTCTAGGCTCTCGCGGCGCTGCTCTTCCACTTGGCGCTTCTTCACCTCATCTTCGAGCTGTGTTGCCAGTTGCATCTGCACCACCAGCACACCCACCAGCAGCAGCACAAAAGCGCCCAGCAGGCCCGACATCAGATCGCCAAAGGCGGCCCACACCGGCGCGGTCTGCTCCAGGCCTGCGTCGCTATCGTCCATCAGTTCACCTCTTCGGCTTGCTGCGCCTGCGCCAATGGCAATTGCCGCAGCTCGTCAAACACCTGCTTTTGCGAACTGATGCTCAAGTCAATAATCTCGCGCGCCTGGGCCACGTAGTAGGCCAGTTGCTCATCGCTGCGCAGCATGGACTTGTCCATCGCGCCTTCAATGCGTTGCAGGTTGCCAATCAGTTTGTCATTGGCATCGGCAAACGAGCGCACCGCAAAGCCAAAGGCCTCGCTCAGGCTCGATACTTCTACCGCGCTGCTGCTCACATGGGCGGCCACGTCGGCAAGCTTAGTCGCCTCCACGCCCAGTTTGTCCGAGAAATCGCTACCTGCCTGCTGCAAGGCCACGGCGGACGATGCCACCAGGGAATCAATGACTTCGCGCTGCTCCACCGATGCGTGGCGGATCGAGGTCAGCAGGGCATTGAGCGTGTCCAGAATACGGCTACGTTCTTCCAGCAGTTCGTTGTCGCGCGCTGCGCTGTTGGATATTTCCTGGCGAAGCTGGCCAATGACTTCTGCGGCGGCGCGTGGCGCTTCGGCGGCGGTGTGTATCAGGCGGGTGAGCGGCTCCTCTAACGCAGTGCCCAAGCTGGACAAGTGCTGGGTGACTGCAGTTTGCAATTCACTTAAGCGTGCCACGGCAGCATCACCACGCAGGGCTTCCTGGTCGCGCAGTGCGCCCAGCTCGGTTTGCAGCAGCTTGACCATCTGATCCATGCGCTCGGTGTGCTGTTGCGTCCAGGTTGCTTCGGATTGCATACGCGAGTGCACCAGCGCTTCCGTGCTGGACATCAATCGGCCGATTTGCTCCAGCGTATGGCGTGCACTGGCATCGGATTGGGCAGACAGGGTCTGCGCCGTAGTGACCAGGGTGTCGCACATCTGAGCTTGCTGTTCGCGTGTTTGGGTGCTGGTCTGCTGCCATTCTTGGTGCACCGCAGCTGCCATTCTCTCAAGGGAGTCTGTCCAGACCTGCAGGCGCTGGCGATCGGTTGCCGCGTGCTCTGCCTGCGTGCTGCTCGCATGGGCCAGCAGCTTGCTCGACAAGCCGTCCAGTTGCAGTTGCGCTGCGTCCACCATGCGCAAGTGCGTTTGCTTAGCCTCTTGCGCAATGCCTTCCATCGCGGTCTGCACCACGGGCTTCAAGCTGTCTCCAGCAATCTGCGCGCTACGGCTCAGGCTGTCGCGCAGCGACTTGTCCACCGACAAGGCCAGATCGGTGTAGACGCCTTTTACATGACCATGAAAGCTCTCCTGGTTGCTGATCAAGCGCTCATGGAGCTGCTGACCCATGCGCTCCATCTGCAGCATCATGGCTTGCAGTTGATTCACCACCGCGGGCAGTGCCTGCGACTGGGCTTGCAGCGCCTGGTAGGCCTCCTGCCGTTGGTGCGTGAGCGAAAAGCTGCGCAGCGTGGTGGCAATTTTGGTGTCCAGCAGCTGCGCGGCTTGCAGCCGCTCGCGTCTGCTCAATGCGGACATCAAACCCAACAGGGCCGACGAGGCCACGCCCGCGACCGAGGTACCGAAGGCCAAGCCCAGGCCCTTGATAGGCGTGGCAAAGGCGGCGCGCATGGCGGCCAGATCGGTCGTGCCTTCCAGTGCAAACACTGCACCATTGAGCGTAACGACCATACCCAGAAAAGTCCCCAGCATGCCCAGCATCACCAACAGGCCCACCAGATATGGCGTCAGCACGGGTCCGGGCAGGCCGATGCGCTCGCCCTCGGTGCGCAGGCGCACAGCGTTGCGCAGCGATGCATGCACTTGGCCCAGCCAGGCATCCAGGCTGTCCATTCCAACGGGTATGGACTCCAACGCAGAAGACAAGGTGGTGGTGGCGAAGCGGAACTGCCGCAGCTCCAGCGCCCCAAAGGCGTATACGGCGGCAATGATCAGTGTCATCACCAGCGCCAGCACATGGGCACCCAGGATGAAGCCCACCGCGACCCAGGCCAGCAAGGCCGCGCCCAGTAAAAATGCGCCGCTGAAAAAATGCTTGTTCATATCGTTGGTTGGGTCTCGTTTTGATAGGCTTCCAGCAGCCCCAATGTGGGCTGCAAGCGCAGGTCTAGTTCAGCCAGCAGCACGGTTTGCAGCTCGTGGCAAAAGCGGGCCAGCCAGGCTCCGTTTTTCATCCACAGTTCGGGCTTGTCGGTTTGCCCACTGGCCTGCAGGGCTTGCTGGTGGGTTCGGAATAAATGCATAAATCGCTTTTGCAACAGCGAAGCCACTTTGGTCAGCAGCTTGCTTTCGCGGTCGCACAAAATGGTGTCTAGCGCAGCGTCCAGCGCGGCAAGTTGCTTCAGTGCGGGGCTATTCTTGGACAGCAGCGCACGCACGCGGGTGCGCAGTGGCCCCAAGCTGGCCTCCATCTCCCGCTGGTGCGCCGCATAAAAGCGGCGGTAGGGCTCAAAGGCCGCAGCGCCCACAGGGCTTGCGTCGGGCGGCTCCGGTAGTTTGATATAGGCCTTGCCACCTGCCAGTGCGCCGCGCTGTGTGATCAAGTTCACCAGGCCCGTGCGCACGTTTGCAATTTCGTCGCCCATGACTGCACCCATGTCCAAACCCTTTGCCGAAGGCTTGCGCGCAAACGCAATCTGCGTGTTGGCAGGGGGCTGGCTGTGCAGTGCACTCAAAGCAATCGCATCGGTAAAGCTCACCCACAGCCCCAGCTTTTCGGCAAACGCCGACCCGGCCACGGCAGTGCCCGCCAACTCCAAGTCGGCAAGGGTGCGCATCAGGCTTGAACTATGGAAATGGGTACGCGTCAAAACTAGAAAAAGAGAACTAGGGGCAGCCTACCGGGCGGCCGTGGGTCAACAAAAAGGGTGGAGGAGGGGATGGGCGTTGTCGAATCGATGGGATTCAGCGCCGCACCGGTGCGTTGGCAGGGTGCGGGAAGCATTTTAAACCACTGTTAGCATGACTGGATGGAGCAACATCAAGGGCAACACTCAAAGCAGCGTGTGGCAATCATTGGCAGTGGCATGGCGGGCTTGGCGGCGTCCTGGTTCTTGGGAGCCGAAAACCAGGTCACGCTGCTAGAGCGCCAGTCGAGCTTGGGCATAGGCGCGCACAGTGTTCAGGCCCCCGGCGGCGTGGTGGATGTGCCCCTGCGGGTGATCTACCCTGGCTACTACCCCGAGCTGTTTGCCCTGCTGGCAGAAACCGGCGTGGCGGTGGAGGCGCTGGATGCATCCATCGGGTTCTCCGATCTGGATGGCAGCAGTTACTTTCGCTATCGCAATCTGCAAGCCTTAGGTAAAACCTTGCCTTGGGTCACGCCCGGCACCTGGCTGCGCAGCGCATCGCGGCACATCTTGTTCGATCTGGCGCGTTTTCTTTGGCAGGCACCGCAGGCCTTGGCTTCAGGCGCATTGGCGGGCCGCACGATTGGCGACTACCTGGATTCGCAAAACTACTCCCACGCGTTCACGGATCGATTTTTGGTGCCCGCCTTTGCTGGTATCAACACCGTGAGCTGCCAAGAGGTGCGCGATTACCCCGCCGATTTGATTGCCAAGTATTTCAACCGCGACTTTGTGGCCTCTAGTGTTTATCGGGCCGTGGGCGGTGCGCAAACCATAGCGCAGGCTCTGTCCAGCCGCGTAGCCCAGTTGCGCCTGGATGCGCGCGTTCGCAGTGTGCGCCGCAAAGCGAATGCGGTTGTCATCACCATGGACGACGGCACTGTGGAGACCTTTGACGCGGTCGTCTTCGCCACACAGGCCAACCAGGTGATGGCGATGCTGGAGGACGCTAGTGCTGCTGAGCAGGCGGTGCTGGGGGCTGTGCGCTACGGCGCGGTGCGGGTGGTGATGCACCACGATGCCCGCCTGATGCCCGCAGACCGAGCCGACTGGGGGCCGGTGAACTATGTAATGTCACCGGAGTTTGATCGGCCCATGATCAGCATTTGGGTCAACCGCTTGCTACCTGCTTACCAGGATGAGAAGCCACTGTTTCAAACCATCAACCCCATGCGGGAGCCTGCGGCCGATTTGGTGCTGAAAGACTGTAGCTTGCAGCGCCCCATCGTCGACTTGGCAACCCAAGCCAACTTGCAAAAGCTGGAGGTGCTTCATGCGCAGCCGGGGCGGCGAGTCTTTTTTTGCGGCTCGTACGCTGCGCAGGGTATTCCACTCTTGGAGAGTGCGGTGGCATCTGCGGGTGGAGTGGCTCGGCTTGCGCACCGTGTAGTCAGTTAGACTGGCCAGAAAGGAGTCATCACTATGGCAGGCGTTTTTGGTAAGGATCCCAACATGAAGAAGGCCGGCGGCCGGGCAGAGCTTGATCGGGTTATGGACGAGCGCAAGCGCAAGCTGGCCGAAGCTGCGGCCAAGTTTCTTCAAAAGAAACCGACTGCGATAACCGAAGCGACTGCGACACCCAAGCAAAAGTGAGCTGATTTTGCTACTCTTTTAGTAGCTGCTCCCGCACTGCCCACGGCCTGAGCGGCCTGTTTTGTCCAAAACAGAATATTTGTCTAAAATGATACCATGCAGACATTTACAGCCTCCCAGGCCAAGCAAAACTTCGGTGCGCTTTTAAGCCAACTTGAGCACAGCCCCGTAGCCATTGCCAAGCACAACAAAACCGTGGCGGTCGTCATGCTGCCCGATGCGGTACCGGTGCTGCCCAACCCTCGCTTACAGGCCCGCCTAGAGCAGCAGCAGCGCGAGCAGCAGCGCCTGATGCGCCACCAGCAGTTGGCCATTGGCTTACTGTGTGCGAGCCCTGCGCAACAAGCCCGGCAGCTCAAGGCCGCCCATGCTGTGGTCGCGCGCTGGGCGCGTGATGGCCTCTGCAGTGCGGATTACATTGCGCGCTGGAGTGCATGGCTGGCATTACCGCTGCAAAAACTGGCACCACTGATGTGTGGTGATGCAGATGGCTGGGGCTCGGCCATGCGGCAAAACTCACCGTTCACAGCGGCTGGCCCTAGCGAAACCGTTTAGTTCAGCCGCTATGAATGTAGACACGCTCATGCGGCTGCTGATGGCGGCGCACCAGCTATGTGGCCACCGGGATTACGTGGTGATTGGCAGTGTTTCCGTGCTGGGCATGGCGCAGGTGGAGGCCATTCCGCTGGATATGACCTTGTCTATCGACGCAGACTGTTACACCCTGTCCGACCCACCGCGGGTGTTTGATTTGAATGCCGAGTTGGGTGAGGGTAGTCCGTATCACCATGCCCATGGTGTCTACCTCGACCCCGTATCACCCCAGTTGCCCACCTTACCCCAGGGCTGGGAGGCGCGTCTGATTCCTATATTGCGCCCGCCTATTACGGCCCATTGCCTGGAGCCCAACGATGCTGCCATCTCCAAGCTGGCACGCGGTGAGCCGCGCGACCTGCGCTGGGTGCGAGCCGGGCTGCAGGTCAACCTCATCAGCCTACCTATGCTGCGCTTGCGCGCGCGCAGCACCACGTTTTTGGATGCTGCGGAGCAAACCGCTACCTTGCAGAGGCTGGCGGCTTTGGGCGCTGCTTGACTACCCAACCGCTAGGGCCATTTCAAGCCACCCCACGCGGCAGCTGCCCACGCGAACCTGCACACTGCCCTTGCCTTGCACGATCAGCGCGATGTGCTTCTCGCTGCCGTTGCCCCGCGTCCACGGCATGAAGATGCTGATGCCGTGGTGCAGGCCGGTGCCCCAGCCTTCCAGATGGCCGATCTGCGTTACCTGTTCCAGTGGGGCCACCAGGGTCACGCCGTCACCCGCAGTCGTCAAGCGCAGGGGCTCGGAGTGGGTGAGTTTTTTCGCAGAGCTCAAGCCATAGGTGCCAAAGTAGCCGCGGTTCGCCACGCGCAGTTCAATGCGCGTGTGCCCATTGCCCAGGTCCTCGGTGCTGATTAGCTCCAGCGCCACTTGCGGCACCAAGGCCGCCACGCGCAGAAAGGCCGCACTCTGGCTTGCGCAAGTCTCTGCCAGCTTCGAAAAAGGTGGGTTGCTGATGCCGATGCGGCCATCAAAGCCTCCTACCTCCACGTCACCCAGTTGCGGGTGCTTGGCCTTGCGCCAGGTCTTGAACATGCGCCCTTCATTGATGTCACGGTCCATCTTCCACAGCGCCAGAAAATCCTTGCGCTCCAGTTGCGAATAGTGATCCACAAACGGTTTCTTGCGTGCAATGCCCAGTTGGGTGAACAGGTCCCACAGCTCGACCACATAGGCTAGGCAACCGCGCTGGCGGTACGCCCAATCACTCAGGTCGCCATGCAACGGCTTGTCGGGTTCGTACAGAAACTCGTGGTATCCGCTGACTGTCGGGTAGCCAGTGTGCTCAGTCATCCACGCCTCCACCTGCCGGTACATCGCCAGGTCGGTGGCGTCCATCTTGCTATCGGCCTGATCGCCCAGTGGGCGGATGACCACACCGCCAAAGGTGTGCAAGTTCAGCCAGGTAAAGATGTGGGGGTGGCGGACCGCAAAGTCCATCACCGCCCTTGATTCGGGGGGCGCTGCCAGGGTAGTGCCCGGCGCCCGCTTGTTCGTGTTCGGGCTTCCAGTCGTGGGCAAAATTACGGTTCAGGTCGTACAGGTTGTCAGACAAGAAATACGGGTCTGGCACCTGGGCACCGTCAAAGTTGACGATGTGGCCCTCGGGGTAGAGCTTGTAAAACGGCCCGGCATCTTCGGGGCCACGCGGCACCATCACCGGAGGATTCAGCGGCACGCCATCTTCACCACGCAGCTCCATCAGCTCGCCGTTCGGGTCTTGCTGGCGCATATAGCCCATCAGCCCGTCGCCATCCACATCCGATGCTTCCCAGTAGGCGTGCGATTTATTGGTGCGGTCATTCACCGGGCTGGAGCGCACGTAGCGGCCCGTTTTGAGGATGGCCTCCGCCCCATCGGGGGAGATGCGGGGCACGACATAAAACAAGGCACCGCGAATAGCCTCTGCCATGTGGGCGGGCAGGGGCTTCGCGCCGGCTTCGTCTTTGCCCAAGTGGATACCAATGATGTCCTCAGCCATTGCCAGCGCGACGCTGGAGCCACACACTTCTGTGGCGTGCATATTGCCGTCTATCCACACTGCGGGGCGCAAGCGATCGGGCTCTTGGCCGATGGTCAGTAGCGGGATGTCGCGACCCTCCGCGCTTTTGCCTATGGATGACAAACGCACAAAACCAGGGTGCGCTTGGGCCCATTGGGCGAGTTGGTCGGTGAGCTGTTGGTAGTCGAGGTATTGGGTGCGGAACATGGCGAGGGCCTGATAGTGGATCGTTCGGTGACGCGCAGTGTAAGAGCTAGTTCACCATAATGGCGCCTCCTTCCAATCGTTCTCTTCTATTCCCACCCATGCCCATCGACTGGCTCTCACCAGCCCAATGTTTCGGATACCTCGCCTTTGTGCTGGGTGTGGCTTCATTCCTGCAAACCAATGACCGGCGCTTCAAGCAATTGATGATTGGCGAATGCCTGGCTTATGTGGCGCACTTTGCCTTGCTGGGCAACCCCACGGCGGTGGCCAGTTCGGTGGTATCGGTAGTGCGATCAGCATTGGCCTTGCGCACCAAGTCGCCTTGGGTGGCTGCTGCGGTGGTGGCGGTCAATATCGCGCTGGGGCTGGCTCTTGCCCAGCAGCCCAGTGACTGGCTGCCGCTGATTGCATCGTGCCTGGGCACCCTTGCGCTGTTCTTGTTGCAGGGCATTCCCATGCGCTTGCTGATGCTGTGCGGCACGTGCCTGTGGATTGTCAACAATGTGATCGTCGGCTCTATCGGCGGCACAGCTTTGGAGGTGACGATAGCGGTGGTCAACACCACAACCATCCTTCGGCTTTACCGGCGCGGCCGGGCTTAGCCCGAGCCACAGTCTTGGGGCGCCATTTCAGGGCTTGGCGTCCGCCGCGTCCAGCCAGCGCTGCCAGGGGTTGAAGTTGGTAATCAAGGCGCTGGCCAGCAGCACCAAGGCGCCACCGGCAAAGATGCCCGCGCTGAGCTGCTCGCCCAAGAACACGCTGCCCCACAGCACACCAAACACCGGAATCATGAAGGTCGGGCTCATGGCCGCCACTGGCGTCACATGCTGCAGGATACGCAGGTGCGCCCAGTAGGCCAGACCGCTGGTGACCACGCCCATCACCAGCACTGCAAACAATGCCACCGGCGTGAAGTGCGCCTGCGGCAGGCTCCAGGCTGCGCCGGGTAGCAGCATCACCAGCGCTGCGGCATGGATGCCCGCCGCAATCTGCAGTGGCTGCATGCGCGTGATGGCGCGCTTCATCAACGGGGCCGAAAAACCGTAGCAAGCTGACGCTGCCACGCAGGCCAGTGCCGCCAGCACCACGTCCAGCGTCAGTTGCACCGGCCCCAGCCCGACAATCAGGGCTACACCGCTAAAGCCGCAGACACAGCCCAGCACCTTGCGCACCGTCAGCGTGTCTTCTTTCAGCCAGGCGGAGGCAAACATGCCAAACACCACGGCCGTGGAATTGAGCAGGGCGCTGTAGCCCGCAGGCAATTGCAAGGCGGCCCAGGCAAACAAAAGAAACGGCGCAGCCACCGACAGCGCGCCAATCAGGGCCAGCTCTTTCCAGTGCTGCAGCGGCCAGGCATAGCGCATGGCGCGCATCAGGATGGCCAGCGTGATCGTGGCCATGCCGATACGCGCGGCCGCCAGCACATTGGGCCCCAGCACCGGGCTGGCCATGCGGATCAACATAAAGGAAGCGCCCCACAGGGCGGACAGCACGACGAGCTGCAGGAAGTATTTGGTTTTCATGGAGCAAGGATTGTCGAGGCACTAGGGTTTTTACTGGGTCACTGGCGCGTCTGCGATCTATTCAATGACCATATTTGCTATTCAATTGATAGCTGCCAAGGCATATATCACCTAGGCCCTAGATCGATTTGATGCCTAAACGGGCCGCGAAATACCCCTAAGCCTGTGTCAAGGTTAGAAAGCAGAAATTCCGGTAATTCCTGAGTTTTCAGATAATACTGAAAATTCAGGAAAGACCAGAACGATGAACTTACCCCCCCTCACGCAGCGCTTTGTGCTGCACTTTGGCGAAATGGGCAGCCGCTGGGGCATCAACCGCACCGTGGGCCAGATTTACGCGCTGCTGTATGTGTCCGCCAAGCCGCTGAACGCGGACGAAGTGGGGGAGGCGCTGGGCTTTTCCCGGTCCAATGTGAGCATGGGGCTCAAGGAACTGCAGTCGTGGAACCTGGTGCGCCTGATCCACCAGCCCAACGACCGGCGTGAGTACTTCCAAGCCCCCGAGGATGTGTGGGCCATCTTCCGCACCTTGGCCGCCGAGCGGCGCAAGCGCGAGATTGACCCGACCTTGAGCATGTTGCGCGACGCACTGATGGAGCAGCCCAGCGTGGCCGAAGACATCCACGCCCAAGAACGCATGAAGCAGATGCACGCCTTCATCGAGCTGATGACGGACTGGCTGGACGATGTCCAAAAGATGGACTCTGCGACGCTGGCCAGCCTGATGAAGATGGGCTCGCAGGTGCAAAAGCTGCTGGAGATGAAAGACAAGGTGAAGAACGTATTCACCCCTGCCAAGCCCAGTACCGAGGGGGCTGACCATGGACAGCTTTGACCCCATCGTGCTGGCCCGCATTCAGTTTGCGGCCAACATGACGTTCCACATCCTGTTTCCCACCATCAGTATTGCCATGGGCTGGGTGCTGCTGTTTTTTAAAACCCGCTTTACTGCCACCGGTCAACAACACTGGATGGACGCCTACCAGTTCTGGGTCAAGGTGTTTGCGTTGACCTTTGCGCTGGGCGTGGTCAGCGGTATCACCATGAGTTTTCAGTTTGGTACCAACTGGCCGGGCTTCATGAACACCGTGGGCAATGTGGCCGGGCCGCTCTTGGCCTATGAGGTGCTGACGGCCTTCTTTCTGGAAGCCACGATGCTTGGCATCATGCTGTTTGGCCGGGGGCGCGTGAGCGAACGCGTGCACACCACGGCCACGTTCTTGGTGGCGTTTGGTACCACCATGTCGGCCTTCTGGATTCTGGCGCTCAACTCCTGGATGCACACGCCGACCGGCTTTGTGATGATCGATGGCAAGGCGCATGTGACGAGCTGGCTGGAGGTGATCTTCAACCCGTCGTTTCCGTACCGCCTCACCCACATGCTGATCGCCTCTGGCCTGACCGTGGCCTTCTTGCTGGCGGGCTTGAGTGCCTACCGCTGGCTCAAGGGTGACAAGGGCAAAGCCGTGCAGGCATCGTTGCGCACGGGCCTGTATGTGGCGGCCGCGTTGATCCCGCTGCAAATCGTGGTGGGCGACCTGCATGGTCTGAATACCTTGCACCACCAGCCCGCAAAAATTGCGGCGATGGAAGGCATTTGGGAAACACAGAAGGGCGCGCCTGCTGTGCTGTTTGCATTGCCCGATAAGGCGACGCAAAGCAACAAGTACGAAATCGCCATCCCCAAACTCGCGTCGTTTTACCTCACACATGACTGGGATGGTGAGATCAAAGGCATCAAGGATTTTGGTGAACAACATCCGCCGGTGGCACCTGTGTTTTGGGCCTTCCGCATCATGGTGGGTGTGGGCATGCTGATGCTGGCGGTGAGCTGGCTGGGCGCGTGGCAAGTGCGCAAGGGCGCTGTCAGTACCTGGTTGTTGCGTGTGCTGGTGGGGATGACCTTTGCCGGTTGGGTGGCGCTGATTGCGGGCTGGTATGTGACCGAGATTGGCCGCCAGCCCTGGCTGGTGCAGGGTGTGCTGACGGCTGCGCAGGCGGCGTCCAAAATTCCTGCGGGCAACATCGCCTTCACGCTGGTGATGTACCTGAGTTTGTACGCCGTGCTGCTCACGTCGTATGTGAGTGTGCTGTTTTATCTGGCGCGCAAGGCCAGCATCCCAGAACCCGTATTGCCGGAGGTGGCCCATGCTTGACGCAACCAACACACTTGCAGCAAACCTGCTCGTGATCCCCGACTTGACCCAGCCTGCAGGCTGGTTGCCGCTGGTGTTCGCACTGGTGATGGCGCTGGCCATGCTGGCCTACGTGATTCTGGACGGCTACGACCTGGGCGTGGGGGTGCTGCTGCGCCGGGCCGACAACGCCGAACAAAAGGACACCATGATCGCCAGCATTGGCCCGTTTTGGGATGCGAACGAGACCTGGTTGGTGTTAGGCGTTGGCGTGCTGCTGGTGGCCTTTCCAATGGCGCATGGCGAGATTTTGGGGGCGCTGTATTTGCCCGTGGCGTTGATGCTGGTGGCGCTCACGCTGCGCGGCGTAGCGTTTGACTTTCGCGTGAAGGCGCGGGATAAACACAAACCGCTGTGGGACCGTGCGTTTTATGCGGGCTCGTTGTTGGCGGGTTGGTCGCAGGGCTTCATGCTGGGCGCCCTAGTCACTGGCTTCGCCAGGGACTGGGCCAGCCAATTGTTCAACGCACTGATCGGCCTGTGTCTGGTGGCCGCCTACTGCCTGTTGGGTGCGGGTTGGCTCATCATGAAAACCGAAGGTGTATTGCAGCTCAAGGCGGTGCGCTGGGCCCAGGCCAGCCTGTGGCTCACCGCAGCGGGGGTGGCGGCGATATCGCTGGCCACACCGTGGGTGAGCCAGCGCATTTTTGACAAGTGGTTCAGCTTCCCCAATGTGGTGATGTTGCTGCCGATTCCGGCGATGACGGTGGCGCTGTTTGTGGTGATTGCGCGTAGCCTGAAGCGCCTGCCCACACGTCTGGCGCAAAACAACCAATACGGCGCTGCCGTGCCGTTTGCTTGCACCGTGGGTATCTTCTTGCTGGCGTTTTATGGTCTGGCCTACAGCCTGTTTCCGTGGCTGGTGGTGGACAAGCTGACGGTCTGGAACGCCGCCAGCGCACCCGAGGCCTTGATGGTGATCTTCTATGGCACGGTGGTGGTGTTGCCGGTCATCATCGGCTACACCGTGTTTGCCTACCGCGTGTTTTGGGGCAAGAGCACGGCGCTGCAGTACTAGATCCGCTCAGTGGGTACGGCGGGTTCTCAATAGCGGCAATTGGTCACAAACTGGGGTGACCAATTGAAGGGGTCGACGCGCTTGGTGGCGGTTTGCTCCAGCTCGTAACACCCATGCTTGGTGTGAATGCGCACGCGGTTGATGGACAGGCGTTCTTCTTTGATTTCCTCCGGCGGCCCCAGAGTTTTGACAAACTGCTGCCAAGCACCGGGCATCATCTGCGTGGGCAGTGGGCCGGGTAGTTTGCGTGCCGCTGCATCGGCTAAATCGCGCTTGGATAAATTCAAATTGAGTGGCGATGTCGATGTCGATGTCGATGTCGATGTCGATGTTTCTGATGCTGCCTCGTTGGAGGGCAGCGGGGGCGATGCGTCCGATGCATCCTCCATCGAACGGACTGCCGCCGTCGGCACTGCCGCGCGCTCTGATAAGGTCTCGTTTCTGCGCGGGGACAAAGGAAATTCTGGTGTTGCAGCGCCTTCCAGCACTAAAGGCAAAAGCCGCAGGCTGATGCTGGGCAGGGCCAGGGCCGGGCTGTCTTCAGGCCAAATCTTGCGCGCGTGAAGCTGCAGGTAGCTGAGTACCATGCCATGCAGTAAGGCCACCAATGCCAGGCACATCACGGTACGCGGTTGGCGAAAATTCAACAGGCTGGCGGACATGCGATAGAGGCTTGCGCAGTTACAGCGCGGAGAAGTTGCCTTGCAAAAGTTGCTTGCGCGTTTCAGGCTCAAACTTCTCAATCGCATAGCGCAGCATGGTGCGCGGCATGGCGCTGTAGTGGGTCCGGATGAAGCCCAGCAGGGCGGCCTCGTCCCGCTTGCCCAGTTCGCGCAGCATCCAGCCGCAGGCTTTGTGCATCAGGTCCTGTTCATCGGCCAGCAGCATTTCGCACAGGCTTAGCGTCTCGGCCAAGTCCTTGGCGCGGATGAAGGCAAACGTAGACAGTACAGCAATGCGCCGGTCCCACATCACGGGGGACACGGCCAACTTGCGCAGCACGGCGCGGTCGCGCTCCAGTAAATAGGGGCCTGAGATAAACGGCGCCGAGCTGTCCACCAGATTCCAGTTATTGACCCGGTGGCGTTGCGCCATGAAGGTGGTGTAGACGGCCTCCTGCGTGGCGGCGTCGCCCTTCTCAAAACGCCGCACCAGAATCGCCAGCGCCATCAGCCGCGCTTCGTTGTAGGGGGATTGCAATAGCGCGACGCAGCCGTCCAGCGGCAAAGTGTTGAACTGGCGCGCCACCTCGCGCACCTGGGGCACGCGGATGCCGTAAAACTGATCGCCTTCACCGTATTCGCCCGGGCCGGTTTTGAAGTATTTGGCCGCAGTGCGTGCCTTGCCGGGGTGGGCCAGAGCGCGCAGCGCGTCTTCGGCTGCCACAGCCTCCGAGTTCACGGCCATCACTCCAGTGCGTCCGACCATGCCAAGGCCTCCATGTGCGCCATATTGATTTGTCGAAGGGAATAGCCCAGGCGGCTAAAGGCGGTGCTGAAGGCCGCCTCATCATCAGACTCGCAGGCGCTGGCTAGGGCCAGCAGCTCGGAGTATTTGCCCGATGGTGAGACCAAGGATTGCACTACAGCGTCGTCCAGCGACAGCTGCCCCAAGGCCTGCTGCAAATCGGTGCCCAGCATGCGGTCCAACAGGGACAGCAAGCCGACCAGAAAAGCGGATTCGCTTTCTTCGGTGCTCAGGTCTTGCAGCGCCAGCATTTCCATCATGCGAGCACGCACCACGGCGGCCGAGCTGACCAGGCTGATGCCGCCCTCTGCCGACGTGGTGAGCAGCATGGCCGACCAGCGCGCCAATCGTTTGTAGCCCATCAGCATGACCGCTTGGCGAAGGGAGGTGACGCGGCGGTTCAGCCCCACACCCGCCGAGTTGATAATGCGCAGCAGGTTGACGCCCAGCGCTGCGTCCTTTTTCAGGGCTTGCTCGACTTCTTCAATGGGTGCTTCGGCGCGCAGCAGGTTGAACAAGCCCATCGCGCTGATCTGCCCAGGACTCAGTACTGTGGGGTGCAAGACTTCGGGTTTAGAAAACCAGTAGCCCTGAAACATTTCCACACCCAGGGTTAGTAGCGCTTCAAATTGCGCTCCGTGCTCCACCTTTTGGGCGATGGGCTTTGCCGATGTGCGCGACGTGATCGCAGCCACCAACTGCCCCAACTGCTCGGGTTTTACGGTGGGGGTTTCAATGCTGACGAAGCTGGCCAGTGGCTGCCAGGCTTTGTACGCGGGTGCCACCACGGTGTGGTGAAAGCACAGCCTAAAGCCACGCCGTTTCAGGTCTGCCAAAGCCAGGGCTGTCTCCGCAATCGCCTGCGGATCGTGCCCTGGCAAGTGGCGCACCTTCACGACGATGTTTTTGGTCGGCAAAAATTCCCAGTGGTCGCCTACCAAGCCTTGGGGTACGGTGTTCAAAAACAGATCGTGGTGGCTGGCCCACAGGGGCGCGCCGCTTTGCGCCACGGCGTTCAGCGCGACAGACAGGTCGCTGGCGCTGGAGTGTTCAGTGGCCGAGCGGCTGCGATTAAACAGCTCATAGGCCACGACCGACCTGTCTGCATCCACGATCGGCTGGCGTGCGATGGAAAAGGTGTCCATGGTCTTGGGCTAACGGCCACGCATAAATAGCGCGTCCAGCTCTTTGAGCGTGAGTTGGCGCCAGGTCGGGCGGCCGTGGTTGCACTGGTCGCTGCGCTCAGTGGCTTCCATGTCGCGCAGCAGGCCGTTCATCTCTTCGATGGTGAGCCGACGGTTGGCGCGCACGGCACCGTGGCAGGCCATGGTGCCCAGGATTTCGTTCTGCGCGCGCTGGATGACGGTGCTGGCGTCGTGCTGGGCCAGTTCGGCGAGCACACTGCGGGCCAGCTCAACTGCATCGCCTTGGGCCAAAGAGGTAGGGACTGCGCGTACTGCCAGGGTTCTGGGCGAAAAGGGGCTGATCTCCAGGCCGAGCGTGGCCAGCGTGGCGACGTGGGCCTCGGCGGTGGCAACCTCATCGGGCATGGCGGCAAAGGTGGCGGGGATCAGCAGGGGCTGGCTGGCCAACGGATGGGGGGTGCCATCGGGTGCGGTCAGGTTGATTTGGGTTTTAAGGCGTTCGTAGACGATGCGTTCGTGGGCGGCGTGCATGTCGACAATGATCAGGCCCTGGGCGTTTTCGGCCAGGATGTAGACGCCTTGCAGTTGAGCTAGGGCGCGGCCTAGGGGCCAGGTTTGGGTGGCTTGCGCTTCTGCTTCGTTCGCCGGACGGTTGGGCGGCAGAGGGCTTTGCTCCGTGTCCCCCGGCCTGTGGCCTCCTCCGTTTACCTGCGCAAAGCCCTCTGCCGCCCAACCGCCCTGGGGGCTGGCGCTGCTGGGCTGCCATAGGGCGCTGATGTCGCTGACGCGGTGGCCTGTGGATTCTGGCGTGGGGAAACCACGCGCTGCAAAATTGATAGCTGGTTGCGCACTGTACATGGGCGCAACCGGCATTTTTGGTATGAAACCCGGAGGGGAGCTTAAAAGCGAAGGGGCTCGTACTTGATCTTCCGAGGCATTACCCGCCGCATGGGCGCGGGGGGCGGCCAGGGCGTCTTCGGCTGCGTGGCGCACGGCCTGGTGCACCTCGCGGCTATCCCGAAAGCGCACTTCGATCTTGGTGGGGTGTACGTTCACGTCCACGCGCTCGGGCGCTATCGCCAAGTACAGCGCGTAGATGGGCTGGCGGTGGCCGTGGAGCACGTCTTCATAGGCGCTGCGGGCGGCGTGGGTGAGTACCTTGTCGCGCACAAAGCGGCCGTTCACGTAGCAAAACTGCTGGTCCGGGCGGGAGCGGGCGGCATCGGGCACGCCGACGCGGCCCCATACACGCAGGCCGCTGCGGTTGTTGTGGTCCTCGTGGCTGGCGGAGGCGGGTTGCCAGTCCACCACGATGCTTTGCGCCAAAAAGTCAGCGCCCAGCACATCGCCCAGGCGGCGGTCCAGGGCTTGCTGCGGCGTGTCAGTGGGTTCGCAGCGGCGCCATTGCTCGACTAGTTTGCCTTCGTGCCAGATGGCGAAACCCACGTCGGGCCGGGCCAGCGCGTGGCGGCGGACCGATTCGATGCAGTGCGCCAGCTCGGTGGCGTCGGTTTTGAGGAATTTGCGGCGCGCGGGGGTGCTGTAGAACAGCTCTTTGACTTCAACCGTGGTGCCTTGGCTGCGCGCCACTGGCTTCAGCTCGCCGGTGCGTCCATCCAGCAAATAAGCAGCTGATTGGCCTGTGGCCTTGGAGAGTATTGCGCAGTCAGCTATGGAATTAATGGCGGCCAGGGCCTCGCCCCGAAAGCCCATGGTGCCCACGCTCTCCAGATCGTGCAAATTGCTGATCTTGCTGGTGGCGTGGCGTTTGAAGGCGATGGGCAGTTCATCGGGCAGGATGCCGATGCCGTCGTCTTCCACGCTGATTAGTCGCACCCCGCCGGCCATCAGGCGCACGGTGACGTGCGTGGCACCGGCGTCCAGCGCGTTGTCCACCAGCTCCCGCACCACGCTGGCCGGGCGCTCCACCACTTCGCCTGCCGCAATCTGGCTGATCAGCTCGTCGGGAAGTTCGCGGATGGGGCGGCGGGGAGGCGTCGAATAGCCACTGGGGCTGGCCGCGGCGTCAGGGTGGGGAAGGGCGACTGTGTTCACCAAAGTATTTTAGAGGGCGGACCTAGGGCGGCGCTGGGCCGTCCGTACATGTTCACTGCCCAGGGTTCGCAGCCACTTTGGCAAAAAATTCATAAATGCCAGCGTCGCCCATCTTGCGGGCATCAGCCAGCTCACCGCTGCGGGTGGCGTACAGCGGTTTGCCGTCTTCGGACAGGATGGCCACAGCCGGAATGCCTTTTTTCAGCGGAACGCCATAGGCTTCTGCAATGTCGGTGTTGTGGTCAAAACGGCCCACATTCACTTTCACCACCCGGAAGTTCTTCTCCATCAGCGGTGCCGCAGCCCCGGTCTTGAAAGACGTGTCCAGCATCTTGCAATCGCCACACCAGTTGGCACCAAACACAACGATCAGTGGCACTTTGGCGCGCTTGGCGTCGGCCTGGGCGGCCTTGATGTCGGCTTTGGCATCGGCCGCTTCGTCATAAGGGCCGGGGGCGGCGGCGACCCAACCGGAAAAAGTCAGGAGAGCGAGGGCGAGGAATTTACGCATGGTGGATTCTGAGTGAGGTTCAAAAACTGCAGTTTACGGGCATGGCCCCAGGCTTTTCAATCCCAAAGCCAAAGCCCCCACAGGGCTGTTGCAACACGCAGGGATAATCCCGCGCTATGGAACTTGCACTTTTTCTGATTGATTTCATCCTCCACGTCGACAAACACCTGGAGACCTTCGTCACCCAATACGGCGCTTGGGTTTATGCGCTGCTGTTCATCATCGTATTCGTAGAGACTGGCGTCGTGGTCATGCCGTTCCTACCCGGTGATTCCTTATTGTTTGTAGTGGGCGCCATGTGCGGCGTGGGCCTGATGAGTTACCCAGTGGCGTGCGCTGTACTCATCACGGCGGCATTTTTAGGCGATCAGTGCAACTATTCCATTGGCCGCTACTTGGGGCCAAAGGTGTTCCAGTGGGAACAATCACGCTGGTTCAACAAGAAGGCGTTTGACAAGGCCCACAGCTTTTATGAAACCTACGGCGGCATCACCATCATCGCGGCGCGCTTTATGCCCTTCTTGCGCACCTTTGCGCCCTTTGTGGCGGGCGTGGCAGAGATGAACCGCGTCAAGTTCATGGCCTACAACATTGCGGGCGCGCTGCTGTGGGTGCTCGGCATTTGCACGGCGGGCTACTTTTTGGGCAGCTTGCCGTGGGTTAAGCAGAATCTGGACAAAATCATTTGGACGATGATCTTGTTGCCAGGCCTGTTTGTGATTTATGGAGCCTGGAAGTCGAGTCGCAACGCTGAGGTGGCGTCGAGCGGCTAGCCCGAGAGGGGGCTGGGCGCAATCACTCGTGTCACCCGGCCTTCGGCCTCCTTCTTTACCTCGCCGTTGCACTCAGACCGCTCCTTGGCTAGCAGACAACGGACATGTCAGTTTCAGGGTCAATCCAATTTCGATACCGAACGCAACTCTGAAGATGCGTCAGGCCCAGCGCCTTGCTTTGCGGCTTATGGAGGGCGACAGGGGGCGACTTGAGTGCCGTTTAGGCCATTCAAGCCGTAGATAGTGCGGGAGCAGCTCCTATTTGTATAGCGTCTACAAGTATTTTGTATGGTTTTTGCGGAGGCTAGTCTCTTTGGAAGTTTGGTACGTGAGGACTAAGAGTCAGATCAATAAAGTACTCTATAAGGTACACTTAGAGCATGTCGTCAGTTCGTAAAATGCCAGCAACGTTTTACCGATCTGCCAGCGGTGACGAGCCAGTACGTGAGTGGCTGAGGGCCTTGGATAAGGCAGACCGGCAAGCGGTAGGTGAAGACATAGCCTATGTTCAGTACAAGTGGCCTATCGGTAAGCCTCGGGTAGATCACCTGCGAGGCTCAATTTGAGAAGTTCGGAGCAAGATAGGTAATCGTATTGCGCGGGTTTTGTTCGCTGTAGAGCAGTCAGAAATGATTTTGCTTCACGCCTTTGTCAAGAAAACTCAGCAGACGAACCCTAGCGATATCGAAATGGCGATCAAACGCCTGAAGGAGTGGAAAGATGGCCAAAGTAGTTAGAGTAAATCCCCACGCGGGTAGCAGCTTCGATGATTTCCTCAAAGAGGATGGCATCTTTGAGGAGGTGCAAGCCCGCGCGCTCAAACGGGCGTTGGCTGAGCAGTTGGACGAAGCAATGCAGAGCGGCAAGCTCAACAAAGTGAGCATGGCCCAGCGCATGGCCACCAGCCGCTCCCAACTGGACCGCGTGCTTGATCCGAGCAATCTGTCCATTCAACTCGATACCTTGATTAAAGCGGCGAGCGCTGTCGGCAGAACGGTGGAAATCCGCTTGAAACGCGATACCAAACGGACTCGTGTTACTGCGGCGTCCAACGGCTAGCCCGAGCGGGGGCTGGGCGTAATCGCGAGGTAAAGAAGGAGGCCGAAGGCCGGGTGACACGAGCAATTGTGTTCAGGCCTCTCTCGGGCTAGCCTAGCCCGGTAGCCAAACTCAACCGCTCACCCGGTTCCGCGCCTGCGGCGGGTTCTTGGCAAAGTGGGTCTGAATCCCCCGCATCAGCGCATCGGCCAGTTGCGTCAAATACTCATCGCTGCGCAGCTTGGCTTCTTCCTTGGGGTTGCTGATAAAGGCAGCCTCCACCAGCACACTCGGAATGTCGGGCGCTTTGAGCACCGCAAAAGACGCTTGTTCCACGCGCGGCTTGTGCAGCTTGCCCACGCGGCCAATCTCACCCAGCAGGCTGCTGCCCAGTTTCAGGCTGTCGCTGATCTGGGCGGTGGTGCTCATGTCCAGCAGCGCGCGCTGTACGGTGGCATCGCCACTTTTGACATTGATACCGCCCACCAAATCCGCCTTGTTCTCTTTGGCCGCCATCCAGCGCGCCGCGCTGCTGGTGGCACCGCCGTGGCTCAACGCGAACACACTGGCACCTTGCGGGTCGGGAGTGAAGAAAGCATCCGCATGCAGGCTGACAAACAGGTCGGCTTGCACGCGGCGGGCTTTTTGCACCCGTACCTGCAGCGGCACAAAGAAGTCGGCGTCGCGCGTCAGGTAGGCGCGCATGGCATTGCCGTTCACACTGCTGGCATTGATACGGTCACGCAGCAAATGCGCCAGGCGCAGCACCACGTCTTTTTCGCGCGTGCCGCCAGGGCCAATCGCACCGGGGTCCTCGCCCCCATGGCCGGGGTCCAGTGCAATGATGATCAGGCGGTCTGTGTTAGCCGATGTTTTGCCAAGATTATTGGTGTTTTTGACCATTGAGGCCGTGGATAGTGCGGGAGCAGCTCCTTTTTCGATAGCAAGTACTGGTGCGTCAGCAGGTTTTTTCTCTGCCGGTTTGCCTTGCTGGGCCAGCAAGTCAGCCAAAGGATCGGCGGATACCGGAGTCGGGGCGGACGCCGCGGCTTGTGGGGCGGGCACAGGTTTGGCGTCGGCCTGCAGATGCTGGGCAATCAGCGCGTCTAGAGGGTCGGCTTCTTGCTCTGGGTACAGGTCTAGTACCAGCCGGTGTTGGTAGTTGGCCACCGGCACCAGCGCAAACACTTGAGGCCGCATGGGCCGCTTCAGGTCCATCACCAGCCGGACCACATTGGGGGCGAACTGGCCCACGCGCACGCCCGCGATGTTGGGGTCGTCTGCGCGGATCTTGCCTACCAGTTCTTTCAAGGCGGGGTTGAGGGTGATGCCCTCTATATCCACCGCCAGGCGCGGCGGGCTGGGCACAAACAGGGGCGTGGCCTTGAGTGCGCCGTCAGATTCAATGGTGACGCGGGAATAGTCAGGCGCAGGCCAGACCCGCACGGTCAGGATGGTCGCGCCGTGCGCCAAATGGGGCAAGCCCAAGCTTAAAACGATACTGCCAGATTGCAGCAGTGTGCGGCGCTTCATGCGGGAGCTCCGGTAGTGTCCAGCAGAGCCAGGCCCGTGGCGGTACGGGCGGTCAGCGTGACCAGACGAGCGTTGTCGGGAAGAAGCTTTGCAGGCTGGGCGTTTTGCGCAGGTAAAGGAGGAGCCCGCAAAGCGGGCGGGGGACACGAAGCAAAACGCTCAGCTTCCCAAGCTTCGGGTGTTGGCACAGCAATCACAATGTCCAGGTCGGGCAGGGGCAGGGCTGCTCCGGCCTTCTCCGGCCATTCAGACAGCTTGAGCCCAGGGCTGGCAAAGATGTCGCGAACGCCCGCGTCTTCCCACTCGCGCGGGTCGGCAAAGCGATAGAAGTCAAAGTGCCAGATATTCAACTCTGGTAATTCATAGGGCTCTACTACCGCATAGGTCGGACTTTTAATGCGGCCGGTGACGCCCAACGCTTGCAACAGGTGGCGCACCAGCGTGGTTTTGCCAGCGCCCAAATCGCCATGCAAACAGATACTGGCATGGGCCAGTGCCGGGTGGGCTGCCAAGCCTTGGGCAAACGCGCGGGTCGCGTCTTCATCCGGCCAGGCCAGGGTTTTTACAATGGGGAGGTGACGATCAACAGCACTCAATTCGATAGCAACCAACTGGTTTCGCAAATACAGGCGTGGGCCCGGGAACTGGGATTCTCCCAAATTGGCGTGGCGGGTGTGGATTTATCGTCGGCAGAGCCTGGTTTACAGGCCTGGTTGGCCCAGGGTTTCCATGGTGATATGGCGTATATGGCCAGCCACGGCATGAAGCGCGCGCGCCCGGCCGAGCTGGTGCCGGGCACCGTGAGTGTGGTCACGGTGCGCATGGATTACCTGCCGCGCAACGCGCCGGATGACTGGACGGAGCGCGAGTTGGGTCGCTTGAACAAGCCCGGCGAGGGCATTGTGTCGGTGTACGCGAGGGGGCGGGACTACCACAAGGTGCTGCGCAGTCGCCTGCAAAAGTTGGCCGAGCGCCTGGGCCAAGCGGTGGGGCCGCTGGGTTACCGAGTGTTCACCGATTCGGCCCCGGTGCTGGAGGCCGAACTGGCCGCGCGTAGCGGCCAGGGCTGGCGCGGCAAACATACGCTGCTGCTGAACCGCGAAGCGGGCTCCATGTTCTTTTTGGGCGAGGTCTATCTGGACCTGGCCCTGCCACCCACCATGGCAGTGACTGAGCACTGCGGCAGTTGCAGCGCATGCATCACAGTGTGCCCCACGCAGGCCATCATTGCCCCACACAAGCTGGACGCACGGCGCTGCATCTCCTATCTGACCATCGAGCACGCGGGGGCCATTCCGCTAGAGTTGCGCCCGCTGATAGGCAACCGCATTTATGGCTGCGACGATTGCCAACTGGTGTGCCCCTGGAACAAATTTGCCAAACGCAGTGCTTTGCCCGACTTCGATCCGCGTGCGGGCTTGTCCGGCCAGCAGCTCACGGACCTGTTTGCCTGGACCGAAGCGCATTTTTTGCAGTTCACCGAAGGCAGCCCGATACGCCGGATTGGCCACGAGCGCTGGCTGCGCAATGTGGCCGTAGCGTTGGGCAATGCTTTGCGCATGGGCGCGCCCGTGCAGGCCGCCTTGCAAACCCGTGCTGACGATGCCAGCCCACTGGTGCGTGAGCACGTGGTTTGGGCGCTGGCACAAGCCATAGCTTGAACACAGCGTCCAGCAGCAAACCCCAGGCAAACACGGAGGTGGAAAAGACAATCGCTATGCGATGATGGCCCACCTCCCATAAGGACACTTTGTATGCGACTCCCCAATTTGCTGGCCACCAAAAATGGCCGGTTGACTGCGTTTTTTCTTTTGTACATCACTGAGGGCATTCCCCTCGGTTTTGCCGCCACCGCCGTGGCCACCCGCCTGCGCCGCCTCGACGTAGGGCCTGCTGAGATCGGTGCCTTTGTCGGTTCCTTCTATTTGCCCTGGGCTTTCAAATGGGCCTTTGGCCCGCTGGTGGATGTGTTTGCCTCCGAGCGCCTGGGCCGCCGCCGGGGCTGGATTTTGATCACGCAGGTCTTGATGGCCATGACGCTGCTGTCCACGGTGATGCTGGACTTGCCGCAGCAGTTGGGCTTGTTCACCATCATCCTTTTGTTTCACAACACGTTTGGCGCTATGCAAGACGTGGCGATTGATGCGCTGGCTTGCAGCACTTTGCAAGAAGACGAGCGGGGTCTGGCCAACGGCATGATGTTTGCCGGTGCCGCCATCGGCATGATGGTGGGCGGAGGTGGTGTACTTTTGATCAGTGGCATCACCGGCTTTCAGGCAACTTTCTTCATTGTGGCGGGTGCTATTTTGGCCGTGACCGCTTTTGTGGTGCTGCCGATGAAAGAAGCACCGGGACCACTGCGTGCGGTCGTGGCGGGCTCCAAGCTGGCGCAGGCCGGCCGCGAGATGAAAGTCTTCGCCGTCGATTCCTTCAAGTCGTTTCTGGGTAGCCCCGGTGCCTTTGGCGGACTGCTGTTTGCCTTGCTGCCCGCAGGTGCCATGAGTCTGGGCTTGGCCTTGCAATCGAACCTGGCGGTCGAGTTGGGTTTTGACGACGACCAAGTGGGTCAATTGAATCTTTGGAGCTCGCTATTTTCCGCCGTGTTTTGCGTGTTGGGTGGCTTCTTGTCGGACCGGTTTGGGCGTCGACGTACTTTGTTTGTGTACCTGGCGCTGATGAGCCTGCCGGTGTTTTATTTAATGACCGAGCTGTCCCGCTACGGTTGGGTCATGCCGGTCAGCACCACGGCAGAGAATCGCCCTGCGGTACCTGCTGCCCTGGTGACGGCGCTGTGGGTGTCCGGTCTGGTGTACGCGGCATTCATGGGTTTGATGTACGGCACGCGCTCGGCCATCATGATGGACGTGACCAACCCGGCTGTGGCCGCCACCCAGTTCACCGCCTATATGGCGCTGATGAACCTGGCGATTTCCTACTCGGCCACTTGGCAAGGTATCGCGATTGAAGCCTGGGGCTATCCCACCACGCTGATGGTGGACGGTATTTTTGGATTGGCCTGTTTGCTGGTGTTACCGTGGCTCAAGCGCATGGAGGGCGCTGGCTACACCGATGTGCGCGGCCCCAAGCGCGCGCGCGGCCTGGCCACTGGCTTGGGCGTCTTGTGCCTGGCCTGGTTGCCGTATAGCTATTTCAGTCCGATGTTTGGCGCCGCCAAACCCATCATGGGGACCTTGTTCACGGTGATTTTTATCGGTTCTGCCTTGTTCTTGCTGGCTGGCAAAGCCGTGTTGGGGGTTGCGGGCGGCTCGGCAGCGCGCATTGGTGCCTGGATCGCACCTCTTTTGATCCTGATGTACGCCCGTTACTTTGTCGACAAGATTTCTGGCTGGGTAGGAAGCAGTGGCTGGACAGATGTTGCCCAAGGGGTCTTCATGGCCGTGCCCGTAGTGGCGGGTCTGCTACTGCTGATGCTGGGCACGCAGTCTTGGCAGCAAATGCTGGCGCAGCCTGCCGCGCTGGAGCCAGATGCTGAGCCCCTGGCCGTGCCCGCTTAAGCTGCCACGCTCTATTGCAATACGCCCAGCGCGAACGGCAGGCTCAGCATGCCCAGCAGCGTGCTGAGCGTGACCAGACCTGCAACGTAAGCGCCGTCATAGCCCATGCGCGCTGCCAGCACATAGCAGCTGGACGCGGTGGGGAGGGCTGAAAACGCCAACAAAATAATGCGCTGCGAAGGGTCCAACCCAAATAACGTCGCTACACCTAAAGCCACCACAGGCAGTACCGCGTGGCGAATCGTCAGCACGGCCACCGCCAAGGTCTTTGCCCGGCCCAATGCCCCCAACTGCATGCCTGCGCCTGCGGCCAGTAATCCCAGTGCCACCGAGGCTGCGCCGATGCGCGTCACCGTCGGCTCCAGCCACAGCGGAATGCTAAAGCCGAGCAAATTGGCCACCAGCCCGCTGGCCGTGCCGATGATCAGGGGGTTGCGAACCAGCTCGCGCAAAAAGCCGCGTTGCGCGTGGCGCGCCATGGGCCACACGGCCCCCACATTGAAGAGCGGCACGCAGACACCAATCAAAACTGCAATGAGCTGCACCCCCTGGGGCCCCGCCAGTCGGTCGGCCAGCGCCAAACCAATAAAGGAGTTGAAGCGGAAAGCGACTTGCGCGCTGCTGGCGTGGTCGCGTGCATCGATCCAGCGTTTGACGATCGGCAGGTGGGGCAGGGCGTAAGCCAGCCCGATACCCACCGCGCCCAAGGCCCAGCCCGCGCCCATGAGGCGTGATGCGGAGGCCAAATCCAGAGGGCTGCGCACAATCGACTGAAACAGCAGTACGGGAAACAGGAAGAAATAGACCAGTGCCTCCACCGGCTCCCAAACCGTGCGGTTCAGCGGGGTAAATCGGCAGATTAAATACCCTATCAGAATGAGGGAAAAGTCAGGAAAAAGAAGCTGTGCATAGTTCACACTCGCAGGATACCAGCCGCCCCAGCGGACCACTGTCGCACCCGCGCTTTCGAGGGACATGGAAAATTACACCGGTGATTGCGCGCATTTGCAAAACCAGTTCCGGCGGGTAGGATGGTGTGTTGATTTCACAATCTTGGTTTGACAAAAATCCATAAGGAGACTTCAGTCTATGTTTCGCCGTACTCTACTTTCATGCAGCTTGGCTTTGGTCGCAACGGGCGCACTGGCCCAGGGCTACCCCAACCGTATTATCAAATTGCAAGTGCCGTTTGCGCCGGGTGGCACGACCGACATCATTGCCCGAACCATTGCGGACCCCTTGGGCAAAATATTGGGCCAAAGTGTGATCGTGGAAAACAAAGCAGGCGGGGGTGGTGTGATTGGGGCCAACGAGACTGCCAAGGCGACACCGGATGGCTACTCGCTCGGCGTAGCCACGGTGTCTACAGTGGCGGCCAATCCAGCCATCAACCCCAAGAACCCCTACAACCCACTGACTGATTTCACGCCGATCATCAATGTGGCGGCAACACCCAATGTGATTGCGGTGCACCCTAGTTTTCCGGCCAAAGATTTCAAGACTTTTTTAGCTGAGGTGAAGCGCAACCCCGGCAAGTACTCGTATGCCACATCGGGGACCGGGGGTATAGGGCATCTACAAACGGAGTTGTTCAAGAGCCTGACGGGTGCCTACATTACCCACATACCGTACCGCGGTGCGGGCCCGGCGCTGAATGACACCGTGGCCGGTCAGGTGCCCATGATTTTTGACAATATGCCCTCGGCCATGCCTTTCATTCAGGCCAACAAGCTGGTCCCCATTGTGGTGGCCGCACCGCAGCGCTTGGCACAACTGCCCAATGTGCCGACCTTCAAGGAAGTAGGGCTGGAGCCCGCCAATCGCATGGCTTTTTACGGCATTTACGGACCCAAAGGTTTGCCCAAAGAGGTGGTTGACAAGGTCAATGCCGCAGTTCGCAAAGTCCTGGAAGACCCCGCAGTCCGCAAGCGCATTGAAGACACGGGCTCTTTGATCGTGGGCAATACGCCAGAGCAATTTGCAGAGCAAATCAAAGCGGAATATGGGGTGTACAAAAAAGTGGTGGATACCGCCAAACTGACGCTGGAATGACCCCTGAGCCCAGTCCTGCAGATGCGCTTGATCCACGGGACATCAATAGTATTGACGCCTTCATTGACGCACTGTGGCTGGAACAGGGGCTGGCAAAAAACACCTTGCTGGCCTACCGCCGCGACCTGACTTCTCTTGCGCAATGGTTGCAAGGGCGCGGTGGCAGCGGCCTTGCCGGTGTGACTGAGGTCGATCTGCAAGCCTATTTTGCAGATCGGCATACCAGCACCAAGGCGACCAGTGCCAATCGGCGCTTAACGGTGTTTAAGCGCTACTTTCGATGGGCCTTGCGCGAGCAGCTCATCCAATCAGACCCCACCTTAAAACTGCAGTCGGCTAAGCAGGCGTTGCGCGTGCCCAAAACGCTGACAGAAGCGCAGGTAGAAGCCCTGTTGGCCGCACCCGACACCCAGACTGCATTGGGTGTTCGTGATCGGGCCATGCTGGAGCTGATGTACGCCAGTGGTCTGCGCGTGAGTGAGTTGGTCACGCTCACAACCCTGAATATCCAAACCCATGACAACGTATTGCGGGTCTTGGGCAAGGGTGCCAAAGAGCGCTTGGTGCCCTTTGGGCAGGTGGCCAGCCTTTGGCTGCGCCAATACTTGGCGGGGCCGCGTTCGGAGCTATTGGCAGGCAAGCAAACGCAAGACTTGTTTGTCACCGCGCGCGGGTCCAGTGCTGGCACCGCCATGTCGCGCGTCATGTTCTGGGTGGTGGTCAAAAAATATGCAGTGCTGGCAGGCATTCGTTCCCCCTTGTCTCCGCACACTCTACGCCACGCCTTTGCTACGCATTTACTCAACCACGGTGCAGACTTGCGTGCTGTGCAGATGTTGCTCGGGCATGCCGATATTTCGACGACAACGATCTACACCCACGTGGCGCGTGAGCGGCTTGCCGCCATCCACGCGCAACACCACCCACGTGGCTGAATTGCTATGAGTCTTGGCCCATGGTTTCGGCCCAGGCAAGCGCCTGCAAATGCGCCCAGTTGACTTGGTTGTTGGTCAAGCCCAAAGCGGCTATGGCGGTGGCAAATGCGACGTCATCGCCCGTCTCGCAAGCAATAGTCAGATCAAGCAAGGGTGCCAAGGTTCCGGTGTGTCGCAGCAAGGCCTGCGTTATTTCTTCTGGCAAGGTGAGGGTGGCCATAGCCTCTGCCATAGAGATACCCAGCATCGTGTCCAGCAGTGAGAACACACCCACTACAAAAGCATTGTCGCGGTCTTCGGCAGGCAGTAGCTCGGTTGCCAGCAGTTCCATCAATCTGCCACGCACGACGGCTGTGGTCCCAACCGCAGGCGCGGTGTCCCCAGCTCTGGACGTCGTCAACAAAAGCGCGGCCCATTTAAAGAGCCGATTGAGGCCTAGCAGCATCACCGCGTGCTTGAATGACGTGACTTCCGACCGAGCCCCAAATCCTGCTGAATTGATGAATCGGAGCAGGTTGAAAGATAGCGTGGGGTCCCGCTTGAGGACTTCTTCAATGTCGTCGGTACTGGCTTGCTTGCGCACCAAATTAATCAGCTGAAGAATATTGGCCTGTGCGGGGCGAACCGCCTGACCGGGAACAATCACCGGCTTTGCAAACCAGTAGCCCTGGAAGAGTTTGACGCCCAGACCCGCCAACAGTTGGTGCTGGGCTGATGTTTCAACTTTCTCTGCAATCAATTGCGCACGCGACTTCTCTTTGGCAAGGCGCACGAATGATGCGACCACCTCGGGCTTCAGTATCGACAGGTCAAACTTGATGAACGATGCCAGCGGCAGCCAGCTCTCGTAGGATCGTGTCAGCACCGAATAGTCAAAGGCCATACGAAAGCCGCGCCGTTGAACGTCCTGCAGACCTGCGAGTCGAGTTTCAATGTGTTGAACCTGCGAAATAGGCAAGGGCGGAATCTCCAGCACCACCCGTTCTGGCGCGATGAGGTCCAGATAGCCCCCGGCCAAGCTGTCATGTGTGCAATTGAGGAACAGGATTTTTTTGCCAGCCAAACTCTCGGTATCGGCGGAAGACAGCATATTGAAAAGCAGCTGCGCATCACTGGCTGCCGTGTGCTGGTCGCCAGCCACAGAGCGGTCAAAAAGCTCGTAGCCGAAGACCGCACGGTCTTCATTGAGAATGGCTTGTCGGGCGATCCGGCCGGGTTCTAGGGTGTTGGCTGGCTGCATGGGTGGTAGGTCGCAATCGATTAAAAGGTTTCCCAATCGTCATCACCCCCGGCGGGGGCGGGTTTGGATTGTGTTTTGGGATTTGTGCTGCCTGACGCCAACAGAGTGGATGCTTTCAGCGTCGGCGGTTTTTTTACTGCAGGTGCGGTGCTTGTTTTCTTGGCTTGAAAAGAGGTCGTGATACTGCGCCGATCAGCGCCCGGGAAAGGGGCCGATGTGTTGTGAGGCGACCGGACCTGGGCTTTCGGGGCGGGCGGGCGCAAGCCGTCTGCGAGCTGGAATACCGCAACGGTTTGCACCAACTCTTGGGCCTGGCCCTTGAGGCTGCTGGCCGCCGCCGCCATTTGTTCGACCAGTGCTGCATTTTGCTGCGTGGTTTGGTCCATTTGGCTCACGGCCTCACCCACCTGGGCTACACCCAGCGCCTGCTCGTTACTTGCTGCACTGATCTCGCCCATGATGTCGGTCACACGTTTGATGCTGGACACCACTTCAGCCATGGTTACGCCAGCTTGATCCACCAAGCTGGTGCCATGCTCGACGCGCTCCACACTCGCGCCGATCAAGGATTTAATAGCTGCTCCCGCACTATCCACGGCCTGAATGGCCGATTTGGCTTAAAAATCAGTGCAAAGTACGCTCGGCAGGAATCTCCACCGCGTCCACGCGCAATTGAAAGAAGCCGGTGCCGCAACTGCCACGGCCGATTTCTTCTTCGGTGGCCTCACGCACGCCTTCTACCTGCAAATGCAGGCGAATGGCGATTCCCGCCAGCGGGTGGTTGCCGTCCAGCACCACGTGCTCGGGGTAAATGTCGGTTACGGTGTACAGCGTGTCCCTTGGCGCAGCGGGGTTGCAGCCTTCGGGCAGAGCGCTGCCTTCCATGGTCAGGCCCACTTCCAGCTCGGCCGGAAAAAGTCCGCGCGGCTCCAGGAACAGGAGCTGGTCGTTGAAGTCACCAAAAGCCTGCTCGGGCTCAATCTGGATATCCACGTCAGCGCCTGTTGTGTAGCCTTGCAGCGCCCGTTCGATCACGGGTAGCAGGTCGCGTCCGCCTACCAAAAACTCCACCGGCTCGTCGAGCACGTCCAATTCTTCGCCCAAGGTGTCTTTCAGCGTCCAGGTCAGGGCAACGACGCATTGTTCAGTAATGTCCATGCCGCAATTGTCGCATTGCGGGTTCCATCGGGCTGGCAAAGGTGGAAAATGCGGGCATGAATGTCAATGAACCCCTCGCTCTATTGGGCGGCCTGTCGCCCGCCATCTTTATGCAACGCCACTGGCACAAAAAGCCTTTGGTGATTCGCCAGGCCTTGCCTGGTTTTGTGTCGCCCCTTGATCGGACGGATCTGATCGCGCTGGCGGCCCAGCCGGAGGTGGAGTCACGCTTGGTGGTGCAAGCTTCATCGACCGCAAAGACATCCGACAAAGCCAGGGACGAAAGTGCAGCCTATAGAAAAAGTGCCGTGAAATCCACCTGGAAATTCCGCCACGGCCCCTTTGCCCGCGCAGCGCTGCCGCCGTTCAAGCAACTAGGTTGGACAGTGCTTCTGCAGGGCATGGACCTGCACGACGAGCGCTTGCACGCGCTGATGAACCAGTTCCGCTTTATCCCCGATGCTCGCCTCGATGACCTGATGGTGAGCTATGCCACCGATGGCGGCGGCGTAGGGCCGCACTTTGACAGCTACGACGTGTTTCTGCTGCAAACCCAGGGTCAGCGCCGCTGGCGCATCGGCCGACAAAAGGATCTGAGTCTGGTGCCCAATATGCCGCTCAAAATTCTGGCGAACTTTGAGCCGGAGGAGGAGTTCGTACTCAATCCTGGTGACATGCTCTACCTGCCCCCGCGCTACGCGCACGATGGCGTCGCAGTTGGAGAGTGCATGACCTATTCGATTGGTTTTCGCTCTCCCAACCGAGGCGAGCTAGCCTCGGAGCTGTTGCAGCGTCTGGCCGAAGACGCGGCCGATGCCGTGGGCGACGCGATGTACCGCGACCCTAAGCAAGCCGCCGTTGAAAACAGCGGCGCTATCCCCGACGCTTTAGTGGAGTTTGCCCAAGCGGCCCTGACCGATGCCCTGCAAGACCCGCTGGCCCTGCGCCGCGCGCTGGGCGAGTATTTGAGCGAGCCCAAGGCCCAGGTCAGTTTTGACGGCGACAGCGACGCGGGCTGGGGCGGTGCCATTCGTCTGGACCGCCGTACGCGATTGATGTACGACGCCAAACACGTCTTTATCAATGGCGAAAGCTATGTGGCCTCAGGGCGTGATGCGCAATTGATTCGCGCGCTGGCGGACCAGCGTTATTTGTCCGAAAAAGAGGTTGCCAAACTGAGCGAGGGCGCGGTTGCCCTGTTGCAAGACTGGCAGGAAGCGGGGTGGCTGCATGCTGACGACTGATGCTGAAACGGGTTTGCCCGAGGGCGCTTTCTCTGGCCCTGTTGAATTTTCACAATTGGTGCGCGATGCGCTGGCCCTTGCAGCGGCCCGTGGCTGGCGCGAGCTGATCATCAGCGATGCCAATTTTGAAGATTGGCCTCTGCGTGAGCGGGTGGTAGTCGAATCACTGCAAGCTTGGGCTGGGCAGGGGCGCAAGTTGACACTGATTGCACACCGGTTTGACGCCATGCCGCGCCTGCACCCGCGTTTTGTGACTTGGCGCAACCAGTGGGACCACATCATTGAATGCCGGGTTTGCAAGCAAGTGGATGCAAGTGAATTCCCCAGCGCCATCTGGAGTCCCGCATGGGCCATGCGCCGGCTGGATCTGGCCCGCAGCACAGGTATGGCCGGAGCTGAGCCGCAGCGCCGGCAGCGCCTGAAAGAAGCGCTAGACGAGTGCCTTCGCAACAGCGCACCGGGGTTTTCTGCCACCATTTTGGGGCTCTAAGCACGATTTTGGGCGCTGCTTAAGGGTTTTCCCGCGAAAATGGAACTTTTTTCGGTATAATCGTAGGCTAAGTAAAAAGAGGTCGAACGCTTTTTGCTTATGTTCAGGGGGTGGGCTCACCGTGGTCTGCTACTTGAATACTCTCTGGAAACTGCTTCGTTAACTCACTCTTGTAATCAACATGAACAAATCTCTCGTTTTGGCAGCTGTTATCGCTGCTGCTGCCCTCGCTGCTTGCGGTAAAAAAGAAGAAGCACCTGCTCCCGTCGTAGTTGCACCTGTTGTTGTGCAGACTCCAGCACCAGCCGCTGCTCCAGCTCCTGCTGTTGACGCATCCGCTCCTGCTGCTGCGCCCGCCGCTGCACCTGCTGCTTCCGAAGCTAAGAAGTAATTCTTCAGCAGACGAAAAAAACCACCGCAAGGTGGTTTTTTTTCGTCTGCCTTCGTCTGCACTTGCCCTGATAGATGAGAGCAGGTCAGTACGGAAGGCGTTGAGCCCCCCGCTTTGTTGCTTTACTTCAGGTCGTCTGCAACGACCTTGACGATTCGCTGTGCGGTCTCAGAGTTGGTGGCATTGCCTTTTCCATCCAACACCGACACCAGTGTCGTGGTGCCTGTCGTGCGTACGGCGATTTGGTATTTAAGCGCCTCGGAGGCCTTGTCGGAATTGCCAAACAATTTGGAGAAGAATCCTGGCTGTTGCACATCCGTGCCCACCGGCACATAGCGCACAAAGTAAATGCCTTGTTTGCGGTCCCGGTCTTCTACCGTAAACCCGGAGCGATCCAGCGCCAAGCCGACACGCCTCCAGGCGCGATCAAATCCTTCTTCCAGTCGAACCACACTTTGCCCACCCTCGGTGGTGGCAACCACCAGCGGTGCTTTGGCGCTTGCGGACGCGACTTGGGCCTTGGCCTGGTCTTTGCCACTACCCAGTCGGACCATCAGGCGTTGCAGGAATTCGGCTTCCAACTCCGGGTCGGCAGGGCGAGGTTGCCACACCGTGCTTTCTTTCTTTTCTGTGGCAAAAATCTCCAGCATGCCGCGGTGCACGATGTAGATTTCCGTCGTGCCATTGGCACCGCGTTCTAGGCGGGTGCGGAATTTATCGCGCTCTGGTGTGGAGTAGACGCTGTCAAAGACCTTGCCAATCGCGTTGCGGATAAAGTCCTGTGGAATCTTGGCCCGGTTCTCATTCCAGTCGGTCTCCATGATGCCCAAGTTGCTCTCATCCACGCTCAGCGTGAAGCCATTGTCTTGCCAGAAGTCTCTGAGAGAGTCCCACAGTTTTTCTGGCGGGCGGTTGACCACGAGCCAGCGCGTATTCCCGGCGCGTTCGACGCGGATATCTGCAATCGCGTTGGCGGCAATAACGGTGTCGGATGCCGAGGGCTTGCCCGAGTTCAGGCTGGATGCGGAAACCGCCCCGCCCACAATGGCGTAGCGGGAATCGCGGGTCAGCTGCGTCAGATCAGGCGGCACATCCAAGGATGGTGCTTTGCGGGTGCTGCGGTAGTTGACCTTTTCAGTCTCTATGACCGAACAGGCCGCCAGAGAAATTGCCACACCCAACACTGCCAATTTAGAAATTTGATTCACAGAAATCCTTGAGTAAATAGAGTGGCGCTCAAATAAGGCCGGTTGAGTGCATAACGCTTTCCAGGGGCAGTCGGTTGCCCTCAGTCAGTTGCGTGAGTGGGAGCCGCAACGCGGGTTGGCACAGCCCCATACGGGCCGCTGCCCATTTTACGGGGATGGGGTTGGACTCTACGAACAGCGCTTTGTGCAGGGGCAAAAGCTTCATCTGAATGGCCATGGCTGCGGAGACGTCTTGGGCGATGGCGGCCATGCACAGCTCATGCATCAAGCGCGGCGCGATGTTGGCGGTGACGCTGACATTGCCATGCCCACCGCACAGCATCAGTGCCACAGCCGTGGGATCGTCACCTGAATAAATAGAGAAGCCAGCCGGTGCTTCGCGAATCAGCCATTGGGCGCGTTCGATATTGCCAGTGGCTTCCTTGATGCCGACAATGCCGGGCACCTGGGCCAGGCGCAGCACGGTGTCATGCGCCATATCGGCCACCGAACGGCCTGGCACGTTGTACAAGACCACGGGCAAATCTACCGCTTCGGCGATGGCTTTGAAGTGCAGGTATTGGCCTTCTTGCGTGGGCTTGTTGTAGTAGGGCACCACTTGCAGTTGGCAATCGGCCCCCACCGACTTGGCGAACTTGGCCAGCGTGATGGCCTCGGCAGTGGAATTGGCACCACAGCCCGCCATGATGGGCACGCGCCCTGCGGCTTGCTCGACGGACACGCGAATGATTTCGCAATGCTCTTGCACACTCACAGTGGGGGATTCACCGGTGGTGCCCACCACACCGATGCAGTCCGTGCCTTCGGCGATATGCCAGTCGATGAGCTTGCGTAAAGCGGGGTAGTCCACGGCGCCATCGGGCAGCATGGGGGTAATGAGAGCGACGATGCTGCCCCGAATCGGGCCTGGAGTTGTGTTCATTGCGTGATTCATTGCGTGGTCTGCCATTTTACCTAGAGCGCGTGGACAATTTGCGGTGTCACTTCAGAAGTGTAGAGCGGAGGTCTCTTGGCCGCTATCCGCTGCACGCAGCGTGGCGGATTGTCGCGCATGCCATTCTCATAGGCCACGATATCCAAACCCTGGCAGGCCTCCCAGAGTTCACCAGCTTGCAGCAAAAAATCGGCTCTGCTCGGCCGCCCGTAGGCCGCATTGCCGATTGCAAAGGTTTCGTAAAGAAGCGTGCCACCGGGTGCCACACTGGCCAGCAAGATGGGCAACAGGGGTCGCCACAGGTAATTGGTGACCACGACCGCATCAAATTTCTGGGGTAAACCCTCGGTCATCAGCGGCCAGTGGCTGTTCTCGATATCGGCTTGCACCAAAGTTACTTGGGCAGCCAGGTGCTGTGCACCCGACACATCACGGTCTACACCAAGCACCTTGTGCCCCGCCTGCGCAAACCACCGCAGATGCCGACCCGAGCCACAGGCCACGTCGAGCACGGTCGAGCCTGGTGCCAGCAAATGCGTCCAACGCACGATCCATTCCGACGGGTTCAAAAGCAGGCCCAAATCTGGTTGGACATTTGCACCAAAAAGTCAGGCCGCTGGTAGAGCAAGAACACGCCCAGCAACACCAAGCCAACGGCGGCCCAAATGAGCGGTGTGCGCAGATGTTTCACGGGGTGACCAGTCCGTTAGGGTGGCTGCGCACAATCGGTGCCTCCCGAACCGGCAGGTTGATCAACGCCGCCAGCACGCCCAAAGCAATGGCGATATACCAAACGATGTCGTAGCTGCCCGTGCGGTCATACAAATAGCCGCCCAGCCACACGCCCATGAAGGAGCCAATCTGGTGACTAAAAAATACAAAACCACTGAGCATGGACAGATGCGCCACGCCAAAAATCTGCGCCACCGTCGCATTGGTGGGTGGCACGGTAGACAACCACAGCACGCCCATCACCGCAGAGAAGATATAGACGCTGGCCGGTGACAGCGGCACCAACAAAAAGATGCTGATGGCCACTGCCCGTGCCAGATAGATGAAGGCCAGAATGTATTTTTTGGGAATGCTTTGCCCCAACACGCCTGCTGCGTAGGTGCCAAACACATTGAACAAGCCGATCAATGCCAATGAATAACTGGCCACTTGGGGGGAAAGGCCATGGTCACGCAAATAACTGGGCATATGCACGCCAATGAAAACCACCTGAAAACCGCACACAAAATAACCCGCCATCAGGCACTGAAAACTGCGGTATTTAAAAGCCTCACGCAGGGCCTGCACGATAGATTGGTCACGCGGGGCGGCCTTGGCACCTGCGGCAAATGACGGCTCGCGCAGCCCCCACGCCAGGGGGGCCATCAGCAGTGCGGCCGCACCCAACATCACCAAGGCCTCTTGCCAGCCAAAACGGTCGATCAAAAAGCCTTCAGTGGGCACCATCAAAAACTGTCCGAACGAGCCCGCCGCTGCCGCCACGCCCATGGCCCAAGAGCGTCTTTCTGCGGGCACCTGGCGGCCGATCACGCCGTAGATGACGGCATAGGTGGTACCTGCCTGGGCCATACCGATCAGCATGCCGGTGCTCAAGCCAAAGAGCAAAGGGGTATCGGCATAGGCCATGCCGGTCAGGCCCAGCGCATACAGCATGGAACCCACGGCAATCACCTTGAAGGCCCCAAACCGGTCTGCCAACATGCCAGCAAACACGCCAGACAGGCCCCACACCAGGTTTTGTATCGCCAGGGCAAAGGCAAAGGTCTCACGCGTCCAGCCCTGGGCCTGAGTAATGGGCTGCAGCCACAGGCCAAAGCCATGTCGGATGCCCATGGACAAGGTCACGATGATGGCACCGCAGGTCAACACTTGGGCAATGGAAAGGGTAGGGGCGGGGGATGAAGCTGGATCGCGCATGGCTGAACTGTAGCCAAGTTGACTGTCGGCTTCCTGATCACCTGCCAATTTGGCCTTGGAGCTGGGTATTCATACAGGCATTTGGCGCTTGGGCGACTACAATGCCGCGCTATGTCTGCCAAACCTAAATCCGAATCCTCTTCTAACCCCGTGACGCCTGAATATTCTGAAGGCTCCATCCGCGTCCTTAAGGGGCTGGAGCCCGTCAAACAACGCCCGGGCATGTACACCCGCACCGACAACCCCCTGCACATCATCCAAGAGGTGCTGGATAACGCGGCCGATGAAGCCCTGGGCGGCTACGGCAAAAAAATCAAGGTCACGCTGCATACCGATGGCTCGGTGAGCGTGGAGGACGATGGCCGCGGCATCCCGTTTGGCATGCACCCCGAGGAAAAAGCGCCGGTCATTGAGCTGGTCTACACCCGCCTGCACGCTGGCGGCAAGTTTGACAAGGGCAAAGGCGGGGCCTACAGCTTCTCAGGCGGCCTGCATGGCGTGGGCGTGAGTGTGACCAACGCTTTGTCCAAGCGTCTGGAGGCGACCAGCTACCGGGAGGGCTCCGTGGCGCGCATCGTGTTTTCGGGTGGCGATGTCACCGAAGCGCTGGAAGTGCGCAAAACCGGCGAGGGCGACCGCAAATCCGGCACCACGGTGCGCGCCTGGCCCGACGGCAAATACTTCGAGTCCGCCGCGTTGCCGATGAACGAGTTGACGCATCTGCTGCGCTCCAAGGCCGTGTTGATGCCCGGCGTGAGCGTGACGCTGGTGACCGAGAAAACCAAAGAGAGTCAGACCTGGCTCTACAAAGGTGGTCTGAAGGACTACCTGATGCAGACGCTCAATGGCGAGCCCGTGATTCCTTTGTTTGATGGCGAAGGCTTTGCCGACGCGCAGAGCGACAACTTCGCTGAAGGTGAGGGCGCAGCCTGGTGCGTGGCGTTTACCGAAGACGGCCAGCCGGTGCGCGAGAGTTATGTCAATTTGATACCCACCAGCGCGGGCGGCACGCATGAGAGTGGCTTGCGTGATGGCCTGTTTACCGCCGTCAAAAGCTTTATCGAGTTGCACAGCCTGCTGCCCAAGGGCGTGAAGCTGATGCCGGAGGATGTGTTTGCCCGCGCCAGCTACGTTCTGTCGACCAAGGTGCTGGACCCGCAATTCCAGGGCCAGATCAAGGAGCGCCTGAACTCGCGTGACGCGGTGCGCCTGGTGTCCAGCTTTGTGCGCCCAGCCTTGGAGCTGTGGCTGAACCAGCACGTTGAGTACGGCAAAAAGTTGGCTGAACTGGCCATCAAGGCGGCCCAGACCCGCCAAAAGGCGGGCCAGAAAGTCGAGAAACGCAAGAGCAGCGGTGTGGCAGTGTTGCCCGGCAAGCTGACCGATTGTGAGAGCAAAGACATTGCCTACAACGAAGTGTTCTTAGTCGAGGGCGACTCGGCCGGTGGCAGCGCCAAGATGGGCCGCGACAAAGAAAACCAGGCGATCTTGCCGCTGCGTGGCAAGGTACTCAACACCTGGGAAGTGGACCGCGACCGCTTGTTTGGTAACACCGAAATTCACGATATTTCGGTCGCCATCGGGGTCGATCCGCATGGGCCGAATGACACGCCCGACCTGAGCAGCCTGCGCTATGGCAAGGTCTGCATCCTGAGCGATGCGGACGTGGACGGCTCGCACATCCAGGTGCTGTTACTCACCCTGTTTTTCCGCCATTTCCCCAAGCTGATAGAAACCGGGCATGTCTATATTGCCCGCCCGCCCTTGTTCCGGGTAGATGCCCCCGCGCGGGGCAAAAAGCCTACCAGCAAGGCCTACGCATTGGACGAAGGCGAGCTGACCGCGATTCTGGACAAACTGCGCAAAGAAGGCGTGCGTGAAGGTGCCTGGAATATCAGCCGCTTCAAAGGCCTGGGTGAAATGAATGCCGAGCAGTTGTGGGACACCACACTGAACCCCGACACCCGCCGCCTGCTGCCGGTGGTATTGGGCGCGATTGACTTTGGTGCGACCGAGGCTTTGATCACCAAGCTGATGGGCAAGGGCGAGGCTGCTGCCCGGCGTGAGCTGATGGAGCTGCATGGCGATTCTGTGGAGATTGATATTTAGCTATGAAATCAGCTATGAATTTAGTAGCTGCTCCCGCACTATCCATGGGCTCAAAGGGCGATTTGGTATGAAATTGCAGCTTGGGCGGCATAGTGGGCGCGCGGACGGTGAAGACCGTGTGGGCGGCCACCTCATGCTGGAGTACCAGAAATCGGCGTCCGCCCACACGGCCTCCACCGTCAGCCGGTGTGTTGCGGGGCTTCAATACCAGCAGACAACCCGAACTCCACCCCGTGCAGTTCCAAGAATTTGAATTCGAAGTAAGTAACCATGACCGACCAACCCACACTTGACCTGAACCCACCCGCAGACGATGGGGACGACCAGCTCAACTTAGCTACCTACGCCCAGCGCGCCTACCTGGAGTACGCCCTTAGCGTCGTGAAAGGCCGCGCGCTGCCTGACGCCTGCGACGGCCAAAAGCCCGTGCAGCGGCGCATTTTGTATTCCATGTCGCGCATGGGCTTGGGCTTTGGCGGGCCCAATGGCAATACCGGCGCACGGCCTGTCAAGAGTGCGCGTGTAGTGGGGGATGTGCTGGGCCGTTTCCACCCCCACGGCGACCAAGCCGCGTATGACGCGCTGGTGCGCATGGCGCAGGATTTTTCGCAGCGCTATCCGCTGATTGATGGCCAAGGTAATTTTGGATCGCGCGACGGCGATGGTGCCGCCGCCATGCGCTACACCGAAGCGCGCTTGGCCAAGATCACTAGTCTGCTGCTCGATGAAATCGACATGGGCACGGTGGACTTCCAGCCCAACTACGATGGATCGACAGAAGAGCCACGCCAACTGCCCGCGCGCTTGCCGTTCAGCTTGCTCAATGGTGCCAGTGGCATTGCCGTGGGCCTGGCCACCGAGATCCCCAGCCACAACCTGCGCGAGGTGGCCGACGCCTGCGTCGCGCTGATCAAAACCCCGGCGCTGACGGACGATGCGCTGGCTGCGATCATCCCCGGCCCCGATTACCCCGGTGGCGGCCAGATCATTAGCAGCGCCAGCGACATTGCCGATGCCTACCGCACCGGCCGTGGCTCACTGAAAGTGCGTGCCCGCTGGAAGATTGAAGATCTGGCGCGCGGCCAGTGGCAACTGGTGGTAACCGAATTGCCACCCGGAGTGAGCAGCCAGCGCGTGCTCGAAGAGATTGAAGAGCTGACCAACCCCAAGGTCAAGGCGGGCAAAAAATCGCTCAGCCAAGACCAGATGCAGCTCAAGGCCAGTGTGCTCAATGTGCTGGACGTGGTGCGCGACGAGTCGAACAAGGACGCCGCCGTGCGCCTGGTGTTTGAGCCCAAGACCAGCCGCATCCAGCAGCAGGAGTTGATCACGGCGCTGTTGGCCCACACCAGCCTGGAAACCTCGTCGCCCATCAACCTGACCATGATCGGCCTGGACGGACGCCCCACGCAAAAGTCTTTGCGCCAGATGCTGCAGGAGTGGATTGAATTCCGTCAAATCACGATCGAGCGGCGATCGCAGCACCGCCTGTCCAAGGTGCTGGACCGCATCCATATTCTGGAAGGGCGCCAGACGGTTCTGCTGAATATTGATGAAGTCATTGCCATCATCCGCCAGTCGGATGAGCCCAAGGCGGCGCTGATTGCGCGCTTCAATTTGAGCGACCGGCAGGCCGAAGATATTCTAGAAATCCGCCTGCGCCAACTGGCGCGGCTGGAAGCTATCAAGATTGAGCAAGAGCTGGCTGAGTTGCGCGGCGAGCAGGGCAAGCTGGAAGAAATCCTGGCTAGCCCCGCCACCTTGCGCCGCTTGATGATCAAGGAGATTGAGGCGGACGCCAAGACCTTTGCCGACCCGCGCCGCACGCTGATCCAGGCCGAGAAAAAAGCCGTGCTGGAAGTCAAGGTGGTGGACGAGCCGGTGACCGTGGTCGTCAGCGAAAAAGGCTGGGTGCGCGCGCGTACCGGCCACGGCCACGAGGCGTCGAGTTTTGCGTTCAAGGCCGGTGACGGCTTGTATGGCACCTTCGAGTGCCGCAGTATCGACACGCTGCTCGCGTTTGGCTCCAACGGGCGCATTTACTCGGTGGCCGTGTCTTTGTTGCCAGGCGGTCGGGGCGACGGGCAGCCCGTCACTACGCTGATCGAACTGGAAACTGGAACCCAGCTGCTGTATTACTTTGCCGGCCCAGCCAGCGCCACGCTTTTGCTCAGTGGTTCGGGTGGCTACGGCTTTGTGGCCAGTGTGGAGAACATGACATCGCGCCAGAAAGCAGGCAAGGCCTTCCTGACCTGCAATGAGGGCGAGACCGTATGCGCCCCCTCCGTAGTGGCGGGCGCTCAGGGCAAGGTGACCGTGGCGGGCACACCCGCCTTGCCAGTGGCTGCGGCCACCCATGTAGCGTGCGCCTCTACCGGCGGCCGCATCCTGACGTTTGAGATCAGCGAACTCAAAACCATGGCCAATGGGGGGCGGGGCTTGATGTTGATTGACCTGGAAGCCAAGGACACACTGGCGGGCGCAGCGGCCTACACGCGCAGCATCCGCATCGACGGCATTGGCCGCGGTGGCAAAGAACGAGACGAGACACTCGAGATTCGTAGCCTGAACAACGCCCGCGCCGCACGCGGACGCAAGGGCAAGGCGGCGGACCTGGGCTTCAAGCCGAACAAGATCACGCGGGTGGAGTAAACGCGGTGGAATGCTGCTTGCTATTCTTTTAGGAGCTGTTAACGCACTATCCATGAGCTGAACGGCTGATTTTGCTCTTAGAATCTGATACTTGTTGCACTCTACTCTTCTGTTTTGCTGAAGGTCAGCATTGCGGGCGGAGCTGGTCGTGAAAGACCGTGGTGCAATTTGGTTGAAAGCAAGCTTGTCGCCCAGAATTGGGCACAATCAAAGCGCGGGGTTTGTCGGAATTTTTATACCTGTATAAAAGGCCAAAAATTCGAGAAAACCTAAGCTGTAAGCCATTCACAGGAGGTTTTTATGTCGAGATTATCCCGCATCGCCAAGATGTATCGACCGTTTTTCCAATCTACATCTCGTTAGGCGTCGTATGTCCTGGTCTGCCCCAATCGCAATGTTGCTACTCCTTCTGAGTCCCGGTGTGTCCTACGCACAGGAGTTCCGGTTGTCCCCAGAGGGCTTCGGCCCGGCTCGCGTCGGCATGGCTCTAGGCGAAGCAAGCAAACAACTTGGAGTCCCGCTTGTTAAGGTACAGGGAACGCACCAAGACGCTAGATACGTTGTCGTCCCTAGCCGCCGGTACGTTGGCCTTTCGTTCACGGTTTCCGCTACAGGCATCATTGATGGTGTCTATGTCGGCTACGACTCGCCTCGCTTCAAGACAGATCGAAACCTTCATATAGGGAGTTCAGCCAACGACGTTTGGCGCGCATACGGATCACAAATTGAAGTTAAGGCATACCAATGTGGTAGTGCCTTTCTGATCTACACCTACCGCTCACCACGCGATCCCAGCTCTGGTGTTATCTACACGGTCAGCGATAGTGGGCTCGTGGAGGGCGTCATGGCCGGAACTATCAGCACTGTGTCGCCTCCATGCTAAAGCGGAGAACGCCTAACATGGCGGTCGACCTCGCTCCCTTCGGTCGCTGGACGCTGCGCGATAAAGCCGCGCAGCGCCGGTCACCTCTACGTTAGGGAGCTTATGCACTCATTCGTTTTGCTATCTCTCATTGTCACGTCTACGCTTCTGCACGCAGCTGACAAGGATGATTTTTTCTACTATTCGTGGACGTTCTATGTGATGTCAATGGCAACCAATGAAACGTTTGTCACATCACGTTCTCCCGATGAAAAACGTAGCGAACACAAACCTCTATTTGAGATTACCAATACCGATAAGAGGCCATTCAAATACTGTTGGCCGAGCAAGAGTCTTAGTCAATTAAGCTGCTCTCTGGGTATATCAGGGCCACCAACCGTAATTTATCGCCGCAGTTACAAGCCAACTAAAGACGTTAAGGGAGCGATGGACTACTACAGATCACACATTGCTCCGATCCAGAAAATGGACGCTACCTTTGTTTGTGATTTCGGGTGCAACAAAGAAATTCCACCCGTTGTTTTCATGGTGCTACAGGATGACGAATCCTAATTCCAGTACGCTCCCTAACCCGGCGCTGAACCAGGACGCGCAACAGAGAGATTGCCGCTTTGCGGCTCATGTTGCCCGCCTTTTAGCTTGGCGTTGAGGCTGTAAAAAAACTTTTGCAGAGCTTCCAAATGCACCCATCCAAAAGTCAACGCATCAAAACGGCGTATGCGCCACGATCCCAACCTTGGGAACGGGTGAAGCACCCTCCAAAATCCATTATTGCGACATGCGCGTTGGTTTTTTTACAGCCTCGTTAGGCATCGCAGAACACCCCCGTCGTCAAACCACTATGAGCAAACGGAGCAATGAGCATGGCAACTGAATCTCAGACCAATCCAAGAGACGGCGATCTCTGCTCGGTAGTCGGCGGAACGCATGCGGGCAAGTCTGGTGTCGTTCGAGATATCAACACCAGCAAGACTGGCCACATCACGATCACAGTAGTGCAAGCAAACGGGGAAAGATTCAAGACGCTCGTCAAAAACGTCATCATTCAAGCGGGTGGAGCCAAGTAGTCGTTCCGTCGCCCCCCACACCACCCACCGTGCGGGTCCGCAGTGGGCGGTTCAACAAGTCGGCACGCGCGACGAAGTTTTCCCTCTCTTCTTTCCCGTGTAACCCTGGGCCTTGCACCACAAGTCTTTCACACTGAGCAAACCTTGCTCCTTTAGCCACGCGTTGGAAATTGCTTGATGGATCACCGGGGTTCTGGACATCTGCCAATAGCTGTTGCTACTGCAAAGCGCCTCACTTTTTCCCGTCAACCCCTGCTCGCTGCCAAACCAAATACCACCGCAGACACAGCAGTTCGCTATAAAAAAAGGAGCTGCTCCCGCACTATCCACGAGCTGAAACGCCGATTTGTGCATCCATCGTCTAACGGCTTACCTCCACGCGCTGACCTGTAGACGGCTGGCGCAGTGCACAATCGGCGGCAGCTTATTTGCAAGGGGGTGGTGTGCGTCCTGTAACTTATTTGCATCGGTATCTCAGCGTGGCGGCGTGGGCTTTGCTGTGGGGCGTGGGGAGTGTCAACCCCGTTTGGGCCGCAGTACCCGCCGTTACCATTTCCGCTTACCCCACCGGCGAGGGCATGACGGCCTTGGCACTGAGCAGTACGGGCCAATTGGTGGGCTGGGGTGCCGACACCAATAGTCAGCTCGGCCAGGGGCGGACTCTGCGTTCTGCCACGGCGCTGCAGGTGGGTCTTGGCTACCAGTCGGTGTCGGTAGGTGAGTCCTATCTGGTCGCCGTGAAGGCGGATGGCAGCCTCTGGGCTTGGGGTGACAACACCTATTCTCAGCTAGGCGACGGTTCGAACAGCAAGCTGTCGGCCCCTGGCAAAGTGGGTGATGGCTATGCGCGGGTGGTAGCGGGCTACGGTGCCACCTATGCGCTTAAAACCGACGGCAGCCTGTGGATGTGGGGCCAAGGCATTTTTGGCGATGGCAGCCCGCTCAAGACAGCGAGAACCCCGACCCAGGTGGACACAGGCTATGCCGAAGTGGCGACTGGTGGTTACCACGTGCTGGTCCTCAAACGGGATGGCACGCTGGAGGCCTGGGGCCCCAACATCTCGGGCGAGCTGGGCGTGGCCAGCAGCGATGTGTGCAACCCTGGCATTTCCAGCTACACCTGCGCTTTGTCGCGCAAGGTGGTGGGCACGGGCTTCAAGGCTATTGCCGCCGGAGCGGACTTTTCATTCGGTATCAAAACCGACACCACCCTATGGGCGTGGGGTAACAACAGCGGCGGCCAGTTGGGCGATGGCAGCACCGCCAACCGCGCCGTGCCCACGCTGGTGGGCAGCGGCTATGCCAGCGTGGCTGCGGGTAGCCGCGCTGCTGCGGCCCTCAAGACCGATGGCAGCCTGTGGTCTTGGGGGGAGGGCAGCACCGACCCCGCTACCGGCCGGCTGGCCACACGCCCGGTGAAGCGTGGCGAGGGCTTTAGCAGCCTGGCTCTTGGGGGCAGCAGCGGTTTTGCCGTGAAGACCGACCAGACCTTGTGGGCCTGGGGTTCTAACGAATTCGGCTCGTTTGGCGATGGCAGTACGCTGGCCTCTAGCGCGCTGAAGCAGGTGCAGACGGGTGTGTTGCAAGTGGCGGCGGGTGCGCTCAATGCCAGCTACGTCAAAACCGATGGCAGCCTGTGGGTAGCGGGCGACAACCGCAACGGTCAATTGGGTCAGGGGGAGCTGGTCACCCGCACCAGCCCGGTGCTGGTGGGCGGCGGCTATGCCACGGTGGCCAATTCTCCGGACGGTACGACCACCTGGGCCACCAAGGCAGACGGCAGCCTGTGGGCCTGGGGCAAAAACACCCTGGGGCAGTATGGCGATGGCACGCGGGTGAGCTCCGCCACACCCGTGCAAGTGCGCAGTGATTTGGGCTACACCGCCGTGTCCGGGGGCGGGCAGCATGCCGTGTCAATCAACCGCAATGGGGTATTGGCGGCGTGGGGGCAAAACAGTTTTGGCCAACTGGGGCTGGGTGCGTCTACCCCATTTACCTATTCAGCCAAGGAGGTGGGCTCCGGTTACCAGGCCGTGGCGGCAGGCTTGTATTTCACGGTGGCCTTGAAGACGGACGGCAGTGTTTGGGCCTTTGGCAGCAACACCACGGGGGCATTGGGAATCACCACATCGGAGACCTGTGCCAGTGCGCCCAACGCAGTGCCCTGCGCGAGCACACCGCAGCAGGTAGGCACCGGGTTTACCGCCATCGCCGCCGGGCCCTACCATGTGCTGGCCCTGAAGGCCGACGGCACTTTGTGGGCCTGGGGTGATAACTCGGCGGGCCAGCTGGGCGTCGCCAGCGCGGACGCTTGCCAAGAGGGCGGTAACTATACGTCGCAAGCAAGCGTGAGTACCTTAGCGTGTTCGCGCAAGCCTTTGCGGGTGGGCTCCGGTTTTACTGCGATCTCTGCGGGCTACCAGCATTCGCTGGCCCTGAAGGCGGATGGCAGCCTGTGGGCCTGGGGCACCAACTATTGGGGCTATCTGGGCAATGGGCAGGCTACGGGGGCTATTTCTGCACCCCAGCAGGTGGGCATGGGCTATACCGCCATAGCTGCGGGGGGCTACGCCTCGGTGGCTAGCAAGGCCGACGGCACCGTGTGGGCCTGGGGCCAGAACAACACGGGTAGCTTGGGCGACGGCACGCTGGTGAACCGGTTGAGCCCGTCCTTGGTGATCAATGACACCGCCAACGGCCTGCTAGACCTGCGGCCCGAGGTGCCCAACCGCCCCGTGTCCAGTGAAGTGCCGCCTTTCTTTGTGGTGGCGGCAGGGGGTATCGGTACCAGCACGGCCACGGTGTCTACCACCACCACCTTCAACCCAAATGACTTGGGCAAAGCCGGTGCCGTATTTGTGACCGCCAGTGTGCCCGTGGGCAGCTTTGGCATTCGCGCCCCTGCGTCGGGCTTGCAAGCCAGAACCACAGAGCCCAGCACGGTGATCGTGCAGCTCACCGGCACGGGTTGGCAGGCGGTCACCAATAATTTGCTGATCCCCTACGTCAGCGGTATTTTGGGTGGGCAACTCTCTAGCCAGACGATCCTGAGCAAGGTAGACACCACCGCCTTGAAGGGTGCGGCGTTTTGCGTGGGCTATGGCACTACCGCCCAGGAAATGCTGGAAGCGGGCCGTATTCGCACCGTGGCCACTATTCCAGGGACCACGGGGGCGTCATCGGTAGCTCCCAGTTGCACGCTGGCGTCTTTGGTCGCACCCAATAGCCTGAATGAGGTGGAGTTCAACTGTCTGTTTGATTGGGCGGAAGACCAGTTCCCGGCCAACCTGCTGCCAAGGCGGCCCGCCACCCAAACCCTGAGCCCCTACCGCTACCGCAACTACACGGCGCAAAACATGTTTGTGGCCTATTCAGCCGGGGATGCGCACCTGTACTTCTTGGCGGCCCCCGCGCCGGTGGTGGACTTGGGGCTGGCGGCCGGGTGGTCGCGCCAGGCGGGTTGCCGCCCGTAGGTGGCTTTGCACGCTAGCTCTCCTAGCTCCGGTCGTCTATCAGCTCGCGGTTGTGTTCACGCTCCCAGTAGGTGGGGCGGCCGTAGTAGCGGTACAGGTCGGCCTCATGTTGGCGATTCAGCGCTTCAGATGAGTCAAAGCGCGGGCTGTCTTGGATGGCTTGTTGCGTCAGGTTGACGCTGACGCTGGAGTCTTCCCAGCTGATGTCGGTAATCCACTGCGGCGCAATCAAGACCTGGTGCCCGGCCCACCAAGTGCCGGTGTCCACTACCAGGTAGCGGATCGCCCAAGTCTGCTCATCCACCAGCATGCCCTGCACACGGCCCAGCTCTGCATCGCTGGCGTGTATCTGGTGCCCCACTACGGACCTGCAACTGCGCAGATGGGGGTCTGCTGCTTCCAAGCGGCTGGCCTCGGCCCGTGCATAGACGGCTGCCACCTCTGCGTCTACCGCCCGGCTACGGGCAGAGCCTGCCAGCCGGGGGGATGCCATGGCGGGAAAGTAATTTCCGTCACCCCAGAGACCGTCGCCTGCCCAGTAATAGGGGTAGCCGTAGTAGTCAGAGTATTGGGTTTCATGCTGGCGCGACACGGGTTGATCGGTGTCGATGTCGGGGCTGTTTTTGACTTGTTCGCAGCTAATGCGCACGGGAAGCCGCTTGCCCGGCCAATCGGGTTCGCCCACGGAGAAAGGCGATATCAAAACCTTGCGATCGGTGAGCCAGGAGCCGGTTTGCACCACCAGGTAGCGCACGACCCAGGCCCGGTCATCAAAGTACAAATCTGCGACGTGGCCGATGTCGCCATCCGTCGCACCGATGGTGTAGTTTTGGAGTTCTTGCAGGCTGCGCAACATGGTGTTTCCTTGGGTGGGTTGGGAAAACACGAATGTGCACTTGGCGCTAGCAAACTTCTGTGCGCCACCACGCACATGTGGCAGGTGCTGGAGTCGTTCTTAAGACACCACCAGGTTCTTGTAGACCCCACAGCCCACGGCCAGGTGCAAGTCGCCTTGCACCATCTTGTCCATAGCCAGGCGCACCTGGTTCACGTCTTGCGATAAACCTTGGTAAAAACCCAGCAGCAGGTAGACCGCCGCCACCAGAAACAAGCCGGTGCACCACAGCAAAACGCTGGCGGTGCCGCCACTCAAATCCGCCGCCAGGGGCAGCAGCCCCAGCAGCGCCGGGACCAGCATCACGACCGATAGCGACAGCAACTTGGACGACAGTCGCAAGCCGCGCATCAATGCCACACCCGGGGATAAGAACCGAAGATGGGTCATGGCTTTGTCTCGTATTTTGGTTTTTTTGAGCACTTGCTTTTAACAGCCCGTGCTGACGCCATTCTGTCTCAAGTGGGGCTGCCAGATGTTTGGTACCATTTTCCCCGCCGCACGCAGTTCGCGTGGTCGGCCCCTATTGGCTAAGGACACATGGCACGCATTTTGGTGGTGGACGACGATCCGGACTTGTTGAGGTCTATCGCCATGCGGCTGCATTACGAAGGCCATGCGGTTACGCAGGCCGACTGCGGCGCGGCGGCACTGGCCAAGCTCGACCTGGATGTGCCCCACATGGTCATTACGGATCTGCAGATGCCGGGTATGGATGGCCTGCAGTTGTTCGAGCACATTCACCGCCGCTACCCGCTGCTGCCAGTCGTCATCCTCACCGCCAATGGCACCATTGCCAATGCCGTGCAGGCGCTGCAGCGGGGGGTGTTTGGTTACATCACCAAGCCCTTTGAAGGCGCGGCGCTGCTGCATGAGGTGGAGCGCGCCTTGGCCATTGGCAGTGCGCTGGGGGCGGATATGCCGGGCTCCGAGCCCGGCGAGGTTTGGCGCGAAAGCATAATCACGCGCAGCCCGCGCATGGAGAAGCTGCTGGCCGAAGCCCGACGCATGGCGCAAAGCGATGCATCGCTGTTGATTTATGGCGAGAGCGGAACGGGCAAGGAGTTGCTGGCGCGCGCCGTGCACGCCTGCAGCGCACGCGCGCAAGACGCCTTTGTGGCGGTGAACTGTGGTGCCATCCCCGAGAACCTGGTCGAGTCCGAGTTGTTTGGCCACATCAAGGGTGCCTTTACGGGGGCCGTGCGCGACAGCGCGGGCCTGTTCACCACCGCCCACCAGGGCACGATTTTTCTGGATGAAGTGGCCGACTTGCCGCTGGCGATGCAGGTCAAGCTCTTGCGCGTTTTGCAAGAGCGCGAGGTGCGCCCGGTGGGGGCCAGCAAATCCCACAAAGTGGATGTGCGCGTGATCTCGGCTTGCAACCGCAAGCTCGAAGACGAGGTGGCTGCAGGCCGCTTCCGCGAAGATTTGTTTTACCGTTTGAACGTGGTCAGCCTGACGCTGCCCGCGCTGTCTGAGCGGCGTGAGGATATTCCGCTGTTGGCCAATCACTTTATGCAAAGCGTGTCGCAGCGCTATGCCAAACCCGCCAGCACCTTTGATGCTGCGGGGCTGGAGCAACTGAGTGCAGCCGCCTGGCCCGGTAATGTGCGGCAACTGCAAAACGTGGTGGAGAAGTGCGTGGTGATGAGCAGCGGGCCGGTGATATCGGCCAAGCTGGTGCAGGGCGCGATCAGCACTGCGGGGCCGGAACTCTTGTCATTGGAAGACGCACGCCGTGCGTTTGAGCGCGACTATCTGACCAGCCTGCTCAAAATCACCAGCGGCAATGTGACAGCGGCGGCCAAGCTGGCCCAGCGCAATCGCACGGACTTCTACACGTTGCTGGCCCGGCATCAGCTGGACGCTACGCAGTTCAAGGTCTGAAGGCACTTAGGTGGCTGAGAGTTTGGGAGTGAGTCTGTGAGTTTGGGCGGCCGTGAGTCTGGGTGGCAGGGCGGCAAAGCGTTTTGCGTAGGTAAAGGAGGAGCCCGCAAAGCGGGCGGGGGACACGAAGCAAAGCGTTTTGACGACCGGACTCCCAGACTGAACCCAACCTCGCAGCCACCAAGCCCTCTCAGACTCCCCAGCTGGTGTCTGCTTTGACCGACAGGCTAAGTATTTGATTTCATTGGTTTTTTCTTTTTCACCACCAGGCTTGTCTGTAAAACCAGACAGTCTTATTCGCTTGAAAATATCTAAGTCATTGATTCCATTGACTATTTTTCTTGGCACGGAACGTGGGTATAGCAGTGGGTATCAATAACCCGACAGTGGAAGAAAACCATGAACGCAAACCAAATCGCCCTCGTCCAATCGTCTTTTGAAGATGTGCGTCCCATCGCCGAGGTGGCTGCTGAATTGTTCTACGGCCGCCTGTTTGAAACCGACCCGATGCTCAAGCCTATGTTCAAGGGCGATATGGCCAACCAGGGCCGCATGCTGATGTCGGTGCTGTCGGCGGCGGTCAAGGGTCTGAGCGATCTGGATGCGTTGGCTCCGGTGCTGCGCAACCTGGGTGCCCGCCACCATAACTACGGCGTGCAGGAAGAACATTACGTGACGGTGGGCAGCACGCTGCTGTGGACCCTGAGCCAAGGCCTGGGCGACAAATTCACCCCCGAAGTGCGAGCCGCTTGGACCGACGCTTACGGCCTGATCGCCGATGTGATGCAGTTTGGCGCGCTGGAATTGCAACGCCAACAGCGCCAAGCCCGCGACCAAGAGCGTGACCTGCGCCGCAGCCAAGAAGCGGTGGTGGTCGGCTGATTTTGAGTCAATGCTTAGCAGCTACTTGCTATTTATTTAGGAGCTGCTACCGCACTATCCACGGCCTGAATGGCTGATTTGGCTTATAAATCTTCTACCCCTAGCCGCTGCAAGATAGTGTGCCAGTGGGCGGGCTCTACGGGGGTAATCGATAGCCGGTTGCCCTTTTTAAGCACCAGCAGGTCCTGCAAATCGGCATCGGCCCGCAGCAGGGGCAAAGTCAGGTTACGCGTCTTGTGCAGCACTTGCACATCCACCAGCAGCCAGCGCGGCGCATCGGGTTTGGAGGCCGCGTCGAAGTAGGGCGACGTGGGGTCAAACTGGGTCGGGTCGGTGTGCGCGCCGGAGGCCACTTGCGCAATGCCGACAATGCCGGGTTGGGCACAGCTGGAGTGGTAGAACAGCACGCCATCGCCCACGCGCATGGCGTCGCGCATGAAGTTGCGGGCCTGGTAGTTGCGCACACCGGTCCAGGGCACCGTGGCATCGGGCGCGGCCAGCGCGTCGTCTACCGACACCTCACTGGGCTCCGACTTCATCAACCAGTACTTGGTCATGGGCTGCTCGCTTCAGGTCACCGCTTCCATCTCAATCGCCACCCCACTCAGTACTGCATTGCCCGATAGCGGATCGCGCAGTTGGTCATCTAGCAGGGCGTTGAGGTTGGTGCCGGGGCGCAGGGCGGCCACGCCCAGTTGGGCTCCGGGCAAGTCGTGGCCCCAGCCATGGGGCAGGCTGACCACGCCGGGCATCATCTCGGCGCTGATGTGCACTTGGGCTTGCACCTGGCGTGTGCCATTGCGCAGCCGGGCCTGGCCACCGTCTTGCAGCCCTAATCGCGCCGCGTCTGTGGGGTGGACCAGTGCGGTGCAGCGGAACGGGCCTTTGGCCAGCACGGGCAGGTTGTGCATCCAGCTGTTGTTGGTGCGCACATCGCGTCGGCCGATGATGACCAGATCGGGCGTGGGGCGGGCCAGGTCCAGGGCCGCGCGCGGCAGGTCGTTGATGAACAGTGGCGGTGCCAACTCGATCTTGCCGCTGGGGGTGCGCAGCATCTCAGGCATACGCGGTTGTAGCTCGCCCAGATCAATGCCGCCTTCGGGGTTGGCCGCCTTCACTTGTGCCAGCGTCAAGCCACTGGGCTTAGTGCCGAAGCCATCACCGTAGGGGCCGGTGCGCAGCGCTACTTCCAGGCCGCGTTCGGGGCCGCGCAAACCTTGGGTTGCCGCTACCACCGCTGACGCATGCGCGCCAAACAAGCGCTCCGCATCTTGGGCGAACTGGGCATCGTCCAATAAATCCGCATCCTCATTCGCACCCTTGCCTTGCACGATGGCGGCAACCTTCAATAGCGACTGCCATTCTTGCGGCTGACCGGCCGCAGGCGCGAAAACAGGTGGGCTGTAGCGCGCATGGTTGCGCCACGATAGCTGCGGAAAGGCCACGTCGTAGTGCATATCTTCTAGCGGCGACAGGCCAGGCAGGATCACATCGGCATGGCGCGTGGTCTCGTTCAGGTAGATGTCAAAGCTGAGCATGAAATCCAAGGTGTCCAGCGCAGCGGCCAGGCGCGGGCCGTCGGGGCTGGAGAGCACGGGGTTGGTGGCCACGGTGATCAGTGCGCGAATCTGGCCTTCACCTGGGGTTTCTATCTCTTCGGCCATACAGGTGATGGGCAGCTCGCCATAGACCTCGGGTGCGCCGCTGACACGGGCATGGTGGCGGCCGGTAGACACACCTTTTCCTGTGCCTGATTTGCCTGCGGTGTTTGATGCAAATGCCGCAGGCTTGGCAAACAGCACGCCGCCCACTTGATCCAGGTGCCCAGTGAGGGTGTTGAGCACGTCCACCAGCCAACTGGCCAGGCTGCCATAGGTTTGCGTGCAGGTGCCAATGCGGGCATATACCGCAGCGCGTTCGGCGGTGGCCAGGTCGCGGGCCAAGGTCTTGATGGTGAGCACATCCATGCCACAGCGCACCGCCACGGCTTCGGGTGTAAAGGTGGCTACCGCTTGGCGCACCTCGTCCAACCCTTGCACCCAATCAGCCACCGCCCCCAGGCGTACCAAGTTCTCTGCGAACAAGGTGTGCACCATGGCGGCCAGCAAAAATACGTCCGAACCAGGGCGAATGAAATGGTGGGCGTCGGCCACGGCGGCCGTCTCGGTGCGGCGGGGGTCAATCACCACCAGCTTGCCGCCACGCGCTTGCAGCGCTTTGGCCTTGCCTTTGAAGTCGGGCACCGTCCACATGCTGCCGTTGCTGGCCAGCGGGTTGGCACCAATCACCAGCAGGTGGTCGGTGCGGCTGATGTCGGGCAGGCCGATAGACAACCAGTGGCCAAACATCAGCCCGCTGGCGAGCTGCTTGGGCATTTGGTCCAGCGTCGATGCGGAGAACACATTTTTGGTACCCAGCGCGCGGGCCAGCTTGCCAAAGTAGGTGAGCAGGCCGATCTTGTGGGCAGACGGGTTGCCCACGGCGATGCCCGTGGCATTGCGCCCACCTTGGGCGATGACCGCAGGTAGGCGCGCTTCAATCTCGGCAAAGGCTTCCTCCCAGGTGGCTGCCACATGCACGCCGTTGCGTTTGATTAGCGGTGTGCGCAGGCGGTCGGGGTCTTCGTGCAAATCCTTCAGGGCAATAGCCTTGGGGCAGATGTAACCTTTGCTCAGCACGTCTGCCTCATGGCCGCGGATGCTGATAACTTTATCGTCTTGTGTCTTGATCTCCAGGCCGCAACAGGCCTCGCACAAGGGGCAAATACGGTGGTGGGTGGTAGCTGTCATGGCAGTAGCGTGGTTTCTAAAAATTTGACGGTGGCGTAAAACTCGTAGTCGGCATTGGCCTTGCGCCTAAAGCCATGGCCTTCGTTGTCAGCCAGCAGGTACCACACGGCCACGCCGTTTTTGCGCACCGCGGCCACCATTTGCTCCGCCTCGGTGTAGGGCACGCGCGGGTCGTTTTTGCCCTGCACCACGAACAGGGGTTTTTGGATGGCGGCAGCATTGTTTAGGGGCGCAATCTTTTCGTGGAACTCGCGCATTTTGGGCTCGCGCTCATCGCCATATTCCACACGGCGCAAGTCGCGACGGTAGCTCTCGGTGTTGTTCAAAAAGGTGACAAAGTTGCTGATGCCGACGATGTCGATAGAGCCGCGAATCAGCGGGCTGTAGTCCACCGCAGTGGCCAGGCTCATATAGCCACCATAGCTGCCGCCAGTCACGGCAATGCGCTCGGCATCCAGGCTGGGGTGGCTGCCCACCCAGCTCAGGAAGGCACCTCCGTCTTTGACGGAGTCTTTGCGGTTGAAGCCGTTATCCAAATCCAGGAAACGCTTGCCGTAGCCGCTGGAGCCGCGTACGTTGGGCAATAGCACGGCAATGCCCATCTCATTGAGGTAGTAGTTGGTGCGTCCCATAAAGCGGACGGTCGACTGGCCTTCGGGGCCACCGTGAAAGCTGACCAGCACTGGACGTTTGCCTGGGAATTTCTTGGCATCGGGCAGGAACAACCAGGCGCTGATCGGCAGACCATCAAAGCTCTTGATTTGCACCAGCTCGGGGCTGGCAAAGCTATTCAGGTCGATACCCGCCGGTGCCCACGCGGTGGTCCAGCGCTGGGTCTTGCCGGTGGCCACATCCAGGCTGTACACATCACCGGGGCTTTGCGGGCTGTTGAGCGAGTAGGCAAACTGGGATTTGGCGCTAGCGTTCCACTCCCCGCCGCCAATGGCACCTGCGGGCAGTGCCGGGCGTGGCAGCTCTTTGCCGGTAGCAACATCAAACAAATGGGCTTCGTCTTGGCCGTTGGCATTGACGATGGCCAGCAAGCGTTTGCCGTCTTCAGACAGGCTGAAATTCTCAATGTCCCAGGGGATGTGGCGCGACAGTACTGTCAACTTGCCGGTCTTGGTGTCGTAGTAGGCCAGCTCTGAGAACTCACCGCCCTGGTTGGTGGTCAAGAACAGGCGGCGATTGTCTTTGCTCCATTCAAAGCCGCTGAAACCCGCCGCAGGTGCGCCTTTGGCGGGCAGTACTTTTTTGCGTTGACCGGTTTTGGCGTTGATCAAGAAAACATCGCTGTCGTTTGGAGTGCGGTACTGGATGGCGGCAATCGTGGCGTCGTTGTGCGCGAATTTGAAGTTGCCCCACCCACCGCCCGGCAGATCAGCCAGGGTCTGTTTGGATTCGGGATGCACAGGGTCCACCAGCGTGAGCTGGGTGATGACGTTGTCGCGCTTGCCGCCAGTGGCCGTTTTATCCAGTGGCACAGCGCTGATCAGGATGCGGTCACCCTTGTGGTTCCAACTGAAGCCACTGCGTTCGTCGGACTTGGATAGCAGGGTGGTTTCTTTGCCATCCAGGCTCATGCGGTAGACCTGCGTGGCCTCATTGCCGCCGGTGTCTTTGGAGATTACCAAGTACTTGCCCTGGCGGGGCTCATAAGCCACCTGGGACACGATTTCCGAGAAATCAGTGATTTTTTCCAGCGCACCACCGGGTTTGCGCAACACATAAATTTGCGGAATATTGGCCCCCGCCTCACGGTGGCGTACCAGCATGGTCGGCTCTTTGGGGTGCCATTGCACAAAGCCATTGCCACGAAAATCGGTGTATAGCGCGACCTTGTCGGCAATAGCCTTGGAGATGGCAGGTATGCCATCGGCTTTCAGGTTGGTATTGGGGGCAACAATGTCTTGCGCGAAGGCAACAGACAGGCCCATTGCCAGCGCGGCAATGGCAGAGATACGTAGCATGCTTGACTCCACTGAAAAATGATCGTTAACCGCGCATTATTCAGGTCACTATCACCGTGGTCAAGGTAGTTGGAGTCGCACTAGGCTCAGTGCGTACGGACACTGGGCAGCCAAGCGTTTTGCTTCGTGTCCCCCGCCCTGCGGGCTCCTCCTTTTACCTACGCAAAACGCTTGCCTACCCAGTCTCCTGGCGTGTCAATGCCCGACCAGAAACTGCTGCGCGCTCCAGATGCCAGCTGCCGTGAGCAACAGCGAGCCCGTCACATGGACGGCGGCCACACCCAGTGATAGCCAATAGCGTTGTTGCATCATCAGGCTGACTACCTCAGCGCTGAAACTGGAGAAGGTGGTAAGCCCACCGAGGAAGCCGGTGACGAGTGCGAGCCGCCACACGGGGTCAAGTTGCGGCATGGACTGGAACACTGCGACTGCGATACCGATCAAGTAGCCGCCCACCAGATTGGCCGCCAGTGTGCCCCAAGGGATCAGGCCGCCGGGGCTGAGCCACAAACCCAAGCCCCAGCGCGCCAGGGCGCCCACACTGGCACCGAGGCAGATGGCAAAGACAGGCAGCATGGCGTTCAATTGGTCAAAGGTTCAAGCCTGCTGGGCCAGCCACTTCACATACTGCGCTACGCCAGTTTGCACATTGGCAAACGTGTGGTCACAACCCGTGGCGCGCAGGGCGCTCAGGTCGGCCTGGGTGTAGCACTGGTACTTGCCACGTAGCGCATCGGGGAAGGGGATGTACTCCACCAAGCCCTGTGCCGCGATAGCGGGCAGGTCCAGTGCCGCCTCACCGCGCAGCGCGCGCATGGTGTTCACAACCGAGCTGGCCACATCGTTGAAGGGCTGGGCATGGCCCGAACCCAGATTGAAAATGCCGGACTGCGCAGGGTGGTCGAAGAACCACAGATTCACGGCCACGACATCGTCAATGAATACAAAGTCGCGCATTTGCGCACCGGGTGCGTAGCCACCGTATTCGCCAAAGAGTTTGACCTTGCCTTCTTTTAAAAACTGGTGGTACTGGTGGTAGGCAACGCTGGCCATGCGGCCCTTGTGTTGCTCGTGGGGGCCATACACATTGAAATAACGGAAACCCACGACCTGGTGGGTTTTTCCCGCCTTGGTGCGGTGAAAGTTCTCACCACAATCGCGGCGCATGCGCTGGTCAAACAGCAGCTTGGAATAGCCGTAGACATTGAGAGGTGCCTCAAAGGCAGGGTCTTCGCGGAAGGTGTCGGAGCCGCCATAGGTAGCGGCCGAAGATGCGTACAACAGGCGCGCACCGCGCTTCTGGCAGGCCTGAAACAGCTGGCAGGACAAGGTGTAATTGTTGGCCATCATGTACTTGCCATCCATCTCCATGGTGTCGCTGCAAGCGCCCTCATGGAACACGGCTTCTACCTGGCCGTAATGGCCTGTGGCGAACTCGTCGTAGAAGGTATCGGCGTCCACGTAGTCCGCAATTTGCACTTTGGACAAATTGAGGAATTTGTCGCCTTGCTTCAGGTCATCCACCGCGATCACGTCGGTGATGCCGCGGGCGTTGAGCCCCTTGATGATGTTGCTGCCGATAAAACCAGCGGCACCGGTGACAACGACTCGGGTCATGCGAACAGCTCCTCAAACGACACAGTGGCCGTACCAAATTTACCCACCACAATGCCACCCGCGCGGTTGGCATGGGGCAGCGCGTCGCGCAGACTCAAGCCTGCAGCTACCAGCGCAGCCATCGTGGCAATCACCGTGTCGCCAGCGCCGGTTACATCAAACACTTCACGCGCCTGGGCGCTGACCGTCAGTTCCCCATCGGCATCGAACAGGGTCATGCCTTCTTCACTGCGGGTCAGTAGCACAGCATCTAGTTGCAACTGCGTGCGCAAACTTTGCACCTTGGTGCGCAGCTCGGCTTCGCTATTCCAGCTGCCCACCACTTGCTGCAACTCGGCGCGGTTAGGCGTGATGATGGTGGCATTCTGGTAGCGGGAGTAGTCGCTGCCCTTGGGGTCAATCAGGATCGGCTTGCCCGCAGCGCGGGCTTTGGCAATCATGTCGCTGACGTGTGCTAGGCCGCCCTTGCCGTAATCGGAAAACAAAATAGCGCCGTGCAGTGGCAGCAAACTTTCAAATATGGCGGTTTGGCCTGCCAGAATTTCGTGGTTGGGGGTGTTTTCAAAATCCAGGCGGATCAGCTGTTGCTGGCGACCAATCACACGCAGCTTGACTGTGGTCTTGAGATCAGTGTCGCGGCCAAAATGGGTGCTAATGCCGGTCTTGGCCATCAGCGCTTCGAGCTTGTGACTGGCTTCATCGTCCCCCACCACCGTAAGCAGTGAGGCTTGCGCCCCCAGAGTGGCCGCGTTAAAGGCCACGTTGGCCGCACCACCGCAACGCTCTTCTTCACGCGAAACGCGAACAACAGGTACGGGCGCTTCAGGGGAAATGCGGTCCACCGCGCCATACCAGTAGCGGTCTAGCATCACATCGCCCACGACCAATACGCGGGCTTGGGCGAATTGTTCTTTTGAAATAGTCATTGTCATAGTTCTTCAACTCTGCGTGCGGGGTAGCTGTCCCAGGCTTGGCAGCCGGGGCACTGCCAGAAGTGCTGTTTGGCTTCAAAGCCGCAGGCGGCACAGCGGTAGCGGGTCAGGGGCTTCACGGCATGGTCCAGTGCGCGTTGCACTTGGGGATGAAACTGTTCGTGCTCCAACTTTTCACCGGCGATCCATTTGGCAGCAGCTACCAAGGATGGCTCTTCGGCTAGATGGCGTGCATACCAGTCGCGCGCGCTGGTAGTGGTGTCGCCGCTGGAAGCTTCCAGGGCCACGATGGCATCCAGCACATCGAGTGAAGGCGTCTGCTTGTACACGGATTGCAGCAGCTCCAAGACGCTGGGATCGGGCTTGCCCACCATCGCAAATGCCGCTAAGCGCGGCGCGATCAGTGCCACGGCGGCGGGCGCAGCATCCACGGCTTCCTTCAAGGTGGCAATCGCTAGGACAGTGTTGCCTTGTTGGTGTTGCAGCGCTGCCAGTTCGATGCGGGGGCGAGCGGCTTCGGGTGCGGTGGCAATGGCTTGTTTGAGCAGCGCTTGTGCACGGTCAGGCGCCAGCGTCAAGGCATTGGCCTGCTCGCACAGATAGTGGGCCAATCGACCCTTGAAGCTGCCTTGCCCGGCGTTTTCCAGCTTCTGCGCCACCAGGGCGGCGGGTTCCCAATCGCGTGAGCGTTCGTAGTTGGCTAGCAGTGCCAGGCGAGCCTGCGCCTCAAAGCGGGTGCCTTCCAGTTTCAACAATGCTTCCTCGGCTCGGTCTAGTAATCCGGCCTTCAGGTAATCCAGGGCCAGGGCGTGTTGTGCGCGGTGGCCGTCGTCCGCGCTCAAATCGCCGCGCGATAGCAAATGCTGGTGCACGCGTACCGCGCGTTCGTATTCGCCACGGCGGCGAAACAGATTGCCCAAGGCAAAGTGCAGCTCCGAGGTATCGGGGTCGTTTTGAACGGCTTCTATGAAGGCGTCAATCGCCTGATCCTGTTGCTCATTGAGCAAGAAGTTCAGGCCTTTGAAGTAGGCCTTGGGGGCTTGGCGGTTTTCAATGCGGAGTTGGCGTACATCTAGGCGGGAGGCCAGCCAACCTAAAGCAAAGGCGACTGGAAACCCCAGCAATATCCAGGTCAGATCAAAGTCCATGGGCAGGCGGCTGTAGCGCTTTCTCTAGGGGTTTGGTATCGAACAGGCTCTTGTGGGCCAGGGCGGCCGCGCGGCGGTGGCGCCACCAGCGTGGCACCATACCCAACACGCCAATCACCAGGCCAGCGGCAAAGGCCGTCAGCACAACAATCACCATGGGGGCAGTCCAGCGCGTACCGAAGAAAAAGTAGACGGTCGCGTCGTGCTGGTTATTCAGGGCAAACGCAAACAGGGTGAAGAAAATGGCCGCTTTCAGCAGCCACTTCAAGAACCATGCGATTTGTTTCATCGGTCTCCTCGTTTTAGAGGAATTCTAATAGACCCCCACGCTCCGCCGTTGCACGGGTCGCTGCCTCCCGAGGGGGCTTCGCACCTTGGGGCGGCCCAGCGGCGCTCAAGCCTTGCCACTCAGGGCTTAGGCTGGGATTCGAGCTCAGCGGTGCGCTGGTCTACGGCTTCGCGCAGGGCTTTGCCGGGTTTGAAATGGGGCACCCGTTTTTCGGGGATAGCAACACTTTCGCCGCTGCGCGGATTGCGGCCCATGCGGGGCGGGCGGCGGTTGATCGAGAAGCTTCCAAAACCACGGATCTCAATGCGGTGACCACGGACCAGGGCATCGTTCATCGCGTCCAGAATCGCTTTGACAGCGAATTCGGCGTCACGGTGGGTCAGTTGCGCGAACCGGTTAGCCAGTTCTTCCACGAGATCAGATCGGGTCATGGGATGCAGTGAGGTAAGAATGAAAAACGACCGGCACCCAATAGATTACTGGGGGCACGGTCGTCGGTTTAGATCAACGTCAGTGTTTAGCTGTTGTTGTCCAATTTAGCGCGCAGCAATGCGCCCAGGCTGGTGGTGCCAGCGTTTTCGCGGGAAGACTGTTGGCTCAGAGCAGCCATGGCTTCACCCTGGTCAGCAGCGTCCTTGGCCTTGATGGACAACTGGATGTTGCGGGTCTTGCGATCCACGTTCACGACCACAGCAGTCACTTCGTCGCCTTCTTTCAACACGTTACGCGCGTCTTCCACGCGGTCACGGCTGATTTCGGAAGCACGCAGGTAACCGATGATGTCTTCACCCAGGTCAATCTCAGCGCCCTTGGCATCCACAGTCTTGACCTTACCGGTCACCACTTGGCCCTTGTCGTTGATCGACACGAAGGTGGTGAATGGATCGGAATCCAACTGCTTGATACCCAGGGAGATGCGTTCGCGGTCCACGTCCACAGCCAAGACCAAAGCCTCGACTTCTTGACCCTTCTTGTACTCACGCACAGCGGTTTCGCCGGCTTCGTTCCAAGACAGGTCAGACAGGTGCACCAGACCGTCAATGCCAGCAGCCAGACCGACGAACACGCCGAAGTCGGTGATGGACTTGATCGGGCCCTTCACGCGGTCGCCGCGCTTGGTGTTCTGAGCGAACTCTTGCCATGGGTTGGCCTTGCACTGCTTCATGCCCAGGGAGATACGACGCTTGTCTTCGTCGATTTCCAGAACCATGACTTCGACTTCGTCGCCCAGGGCAACGATCTTCGAAGGCGCAACGTTCTTGTTGGTCCAGTCCATTTCGGACACGTGCACCAAACCTTCGATTCCGGGTTCCAGTTCCACAAACGCGCCGTAGTCAGCGATGTTGGTGATCTTGCCGAACATGCGGGTCGATTGTGGGTAGCGGCGGTTCACGCCCATCCATGGATCGTCACCCATTTGCTTCAGACCCAGAGACACGCGGTTCTTTTCGGTGTCGAACTTCAGAATCTTGGCAGTGATTTCTTGACCGGCTGTCACCACTTCAGATGGGTGACGGACGCGGCGCCATGCCATGTCAGTGATGTGCAACAGGCCGTCGATACCGCCCAGATCAACGAACGCACCGTATTCGGTGATGTTCTTGACCACGCCCTGAACCACAGAACCTTCTTTCAGGTTTTGCATCAGCTTGGCGCGCTCTTCGCCCATGGAGGCTTCCACCACGGCACGGCGAGACAACACGACGTTGTTGCGCTTGCGATCGAGCTTGATGACCTTGAATTCCATGGTCTTGTTTTCGTACGGAGACAAATCCTTGGTAGGACGTGTGTCGACTAACGAACCAGGCAGGAAGGCACGGATGCCATTGACCAGAACGGTCAGGCCGCCCTTGACCTTGCCGGAAGTGGTGCCGGTAACGAACTCGCCGGATTCCAGGGATTTCTCCAGGGACATCCAGGAAGCCAGACGCTTGGCGGTGTCGCGGCTAACGATGGTGTCGCCGTAGCCGTTTTCCATCGCCACGATGGCCACGGATACGAACTCGCCAACTTGAACTTCGAGGTCGCCCTTGTCGCTCTTGAATTCTGACAACGGAACATAAGCCTCGGACTTGAGGCCGGCGTTAACGACTACGAAGTTGTGCTCAATGCGCACGACTTCCGCAGTGACGACTTCGCCAATACGGGTTTCAGAGCGAGCTTGTGATTCTTCAAATAGGGCTGCGAAAGATTCGGACATTTTTCGTGTGGAATGAAATTCCACGGGGTTAAGTTATTGAACCCCAAAGCAGATGCGCAGACGCGCGAGAAGAGCTTCGGGGACCAGTGTGCTTCTTTAACCGAAGGTTAAAAAGGCTGTTTGCTTTGCCACCAGTTCAACACCTGATCGACCGATTCTTCAACCGTGAGATCCGAGTTGTCCAGAAGCTGAGCATCTTGCGCGGGCTTGAGGGGCGCAACCGCACGGGACGTGTCCCGGGCATCGCGCGCTTCTAAGTCAGAGCGAAGAGATGGGAGTGTAGTCGAAATTCCCTTTGAAATCAACTGTTTATAGCGCCGCTGGGCGCGCTGTTCGGTGCTGGCCGTCAGGAAAACCTTGAGCGCAGCGTCCGGAAATATCACAGTGCCCATATCGCGCCCGTCGGCCACCAGACCGGGCAGTTGGCGAAAGCTGTGTTGCAGGTCGATCAGCGCCAAGCGCACGGCGGGCAGGGCGGAGACCTTGGAGGCGTTCATGCCGGCTTCCTCGGTGCGGATGGTGTCGCTCACGTCGACACCGTTGAGCAGCACCCGGCCGCCCTTGAATTCAATGCGCAAGCTGAGCACCAGCTTGGCAATGGCTGCTTCGCTGGCCGCGTCCAGGCCTAAACCAGCTTGCAAGGCCGCCAGTGCAGTGATGCGGTAGAGCGAGCCAGAATCCAAAAAGTGGTAACCCAAGCGTTGCGCCAGCACCACAGCCAGCGTGCCTTTTCCTGATGCGGTCGGACCATCCACACAAACAACGGGCAGCTTGTCGGTGGGCGTTTGCGCGACTGAAAACAGGGCTTCGAAGTAATCGGGGAAGGTTTTGGCGACGCACTTGGGGTCTTCAATGCGCACGGGCAATTGGGCCGGGTTGAAGGCCGCCAAGGAGAAACACATGGCGACCCGGTGGTCGTCGTAGGTGTGGATGCTGCCGGTACGCCATGCCCCCACGCTCCCCACTGCGTGTGGTTCGCTGCCCCCCGGGGGGGCGCTCGCGACTTGGGGCGGCCCGGCGTCGCTCGGTGTCTGTCCGGGTGGCGTGACGCTGATGAAATCCGCGCCCTCTACAACCGTCGCGCCGAATTTGCGCAGTTCGGTGGCCATGGCGGCAATGCGGTCGGTTTCTTTGACGCGCCAGCTGGCGATATTGCGCAGCGTGGTGGTGCCGTTGGCGTACAGCGCCATCACGGCCAGCGTCATGGCGGCATCGGGGATGTGGTTGCAGTCCAGGTCTATGGCTTTCAGGGGCCAAGTTCCGCGACGGACTTTGAGCCAGTTGGGGCCGCTCTCGATGGCGGCACCCATCATTTGGGCGGCTTCCATGAAGCGGATGTCCCCTTGGATCGAATCAGCACCCACTCCGCGTATTTCTATGCCATTCAGGTCTGTGGCCCGGGTAGTGATTGCCCCGAGCGCTATGAAATAGCTAGCAGAGGAGGCGTCGGCCTCGACATGGATATCGCCTGGCGAGCGCAATTGGCAGCCGGCGGGAATCGTGAAGCGCTGCCAGCCGTCACGCTGTACTTGCACGCCAAAACGCGCCAGTAGGTTCAGCGTGATTTCGATGTAGGGCCGGGAAATCAGCTCGCCCACGACTTCAATGACGATGTCCTTCTGGGCCACGAGCGGTAGGGCCATCAGCAGCGCCGTCAAAAACTGGCTGGACACATCACCGCGCACCTGAATGGGCGCATCCAGCTGTAACGACGGCGTGCCAATGCGCAGTGGCGGAAAGCCCGGGTTGCCCAGGTAATCGATCGTGCAGCCCAACTGGCGCAGCGCATTCACCAAGTCGCCAATCGGGCGCTCGTGCATGCGGGGCACGCCGCTGAGTTCAAAGTCGCCACCCAGCACGGCCAGTGCGGCCGTCAAGGGACGCATCGCGGTACCGGCATTGCCCATGAAGAGCTTGGTCGGTGGTGCTTGCAGCTTGCCGCCAACGCCCAGGATGACCACGGTGTTGCCGTTCTCCTGCACGTCGCAACCCAGTTGGCGGAGCGCCACCAGCATCACGCGGGTGTCGTCCGAGTCCAGCAGGTCGTGGATGGTGGTGCTGCCTTGGGCCATTGCGGCCAGCAGCAGCACGCGGTTGGAAATACTTTTGGAGCCGGGGAGGGTGACAGTGCCGCTTGCGCTCTCGAGCCAGGGCAGATCTAGATAGGCCGTAGAAAACATGGTTCTAAAGTGTTGGGGACAGAGCAAGCCCCTGCGCCTCGCGCAAGTGACTGGGTCTTTCCCGCAAGTTCATCGGTTCAGCTTGGAGGTCATGCTCCAGTTGCCGCGGGTATTGCTGGCTTGCTCCAGCAAGCCCTCCAGCGCCTCGGTGTTGCCACTGGAGATGATGAGTTCTAGCGCCTGCAGATTGCGCTGGAAGATTTTGGATTGTTCCAGCAGCTCTTCGCGGTTGGAGACAAATATGTCGCGCCAGACCTTGGGGTCGCTGGCAGCGATGCGGGTGAAGTCGCGAAAGCCCGGGCCTGCCAGAGTCAGGTAGTCCTTGCCCTGGGGCTGGCCGGAGATGCCGTTCATCAACGCAAATGCAATCAGGTGCGGCAAATGACTGACGGCCGCAAACGCCGCGTCGTGCTGTTCGGGCGACATTTTCAGCACCCGGCAACCCAGCGCGGTCCAAACGTCCACGGCCTTTTGCAACTGCACGGTTTGTGTCCGCTCGATGGGCGTCAAGATGACCTGACGGCCCACATACAACTCGGCATCGGCATGCTCCACGCCCGACACTTCTTTGCCGGCAATCGGGTGGGCAGGCACGAAGGTGCCCACATGCTCGCGCAGCGCGCGGCGCGCTGCGTCAATCACATCGCGCTTGGTGGAGCCCACGTCCATGATCAGCACATTGGGTGTGACCAGGTGTTTGATGGCTTTGAAGGTAGCCTCGGTAGCGGCCACGGGCACGGCGATCAACACAATATCGGCACCGGACACGGCTAACAAGGCCGAGGGGGCCTCAATATCGATCACGCCCATCAGGCGCGCGCGCTCGGTGGTGCTTGGGGATTTGCTGTAGCCCACGACCCGTTTGACCAGACCGGCTTTTTTGAGGGCCAATGCAAACGACCCTCCCATCAAGCCGCATCCAATCAATCCTAGTTGTTCAAACATAGAGGGTGTCCTGTGGGTCAATCAGCCAGCGGGTAGGTGCCAAGTACTTTGTAGAAAGCACACAGCCGCTGGAGGTCTTGCAGAGCGGCCGCCACATGCGGCTGCGAGGGGTGGCCTTGCAAGTCAATGTAAAAATAGTACTCCCATTGACCGGAACGGGCCGGCCGGGACTCAAAACGGGTCATGGAGACGCCGTGTTCTTTGAGGGGTACCAATATGTCGTGCACGGCACCGGGGCGGTTGGGTACCGACACCACCAAGCTCACACAATCTTTGCCGCTGGGGCCGGGGGCCGGCATGCTGCTGGGCAGGCAGACCACCACAAAACGCGTGCGGTTGAAGGCCTCGTCCTGGATCGCATGGGAGGCAATGTGCAAACCAAATTCCGAGCCAGCGCGTTCGCTGGCAATGGCGGCCCACTGCGGGTTACCGGCCGCCAGGCGGGCGCCCTCGGCGTTGCTAGATACCGCGCGGCGCTCGGCATCGGGCAGGTGAGTGTTCAGCCATTGTTGGCACTGGGCCAGCGCTTGCGGGTGGGCCAATACGGCGGTGATGCCCTCAGTTGAAGCCGTGGTGCGCAGCAGGTTGTGGCGCACTAGCAGGCTGATTTCACCCACGATGTGCAAGGGCGACTGCAAGAGCAAATCCAGAGAGCGGGTAACCACGCCTTCGGTGCTGTTTTCCACCGGCACCACGCCGAATTCTGCCGAGCCTGCGGTGGCGGCGTGGAAAACTTCGTCAAAGTTGCCGCAGGGCACATGCGCAATGCTGGAGCCAAAGAAGCGCAACGCGGCTTCTTCGCTGAAGGTGCCTGCAGGGCCGAGGTAGGCCACGCGTTGCGGTGCCTCCAGCGCACGGCAGGCCGACATGATTTCGCGCCAGATAACGGCCACGCTGCCGTCTTTGAGCAAACCGTCGTTGGACTCTTGCAGGCGGTGGATGACCTGGGCTTCGCGCTCGGGTCGGAACACAGCCGAGCCTTCCAGGCGTTTGATTTCGCCCACTTCGTTGGCCAGCGCGGCGCGCCGGTTCAGCAGATTCAGCAGCTCCAGGTCCAGCGCATCAATCTGCACGCGGAGTTCGGGGAGGGTCAGGGCCATGGCAGGGTCAAAGTCTGTTGTGTCAAGGTGGATGAATGCAGTACGACGGGCTCAAGCCCGGGTGCGTTCAAATTCGTGCAGGTAATCTACGAGTGCCTGCACGCCTTCAATCGGCATGGCGTTGTAAATGCTAGCGCGCATGCCGCCCACGGACTTGTGGCCCTTGAGTTGCAACAGGTTGGCCGCTTTGGCGCCTGCCAGGAAGGAGTCATTCAGAGATTCATCGCGCAGGTAGAACGGTATGTTCATGCGCGAACGGCAATCGGCCTGCACCTTGTTGTAGAACAGGCTGGACTGGTCCAGCGCGTCGTACAGCAGGCGGGCTTTGGCGATGTTGCGCGCCTCCATGGCAGCCACGCCCGTTAGCCCATTCTCGCCTTGGCGCTTGAGCCATTTGAAGATCAGACCGGCCATATAGATGGCGTACGTAGGCGGCGTGTTGAACATGGAGCCATTCGCATCCACTATCTTGTAATCAAAGGCGCTGGGGCAAATACTTAAAGCGTGCCCCAGCAGGTCTTTGCGCACAATCACCAGCGTCAGGCCCGCAGGGCCCAGGTTCTTCTGCGCTCCGGCAAAAGCCAGACCGACGCGGCTCCAGTCCACAGGGCGGCTGGCCACGTGGGACGAGAAGTCGATAGCCAATGGTGCATCGGAGCCTAGCGCTTTCAAATCCGGCAAAGATTGAAACTCAACGCCGTTGATGGTTTCGTTGGTACACACGTGCACATAGCTCGCGCCGGGGGTCAGCTTCCAGCCAGTAGCCGGGGGCAGACTGACGTGGCCATCGCTCTGATTGCTGGCGGCCACATTCACCTGGCAGTACTTTTGCGCTTCCTTTTGGGATTTGTCGCTCCAGCTGCCGGTCACCACAAAATCAACGGTGCCCTGTGCACCAGCTGCAGCGGTGCGGGCACTCAGGTTCATCGGCACGATGGCGTTTTCAGCCAGGCCACCGCCCTGCATGAACAACACAGAGTAGTCGGCCGGAATTGCGAGCAGCTCCCGCAAATCGGCTTCCGCCTGCGCGTGGATAGCCTGGAATTCTTTGCCGCGGTGGCTCATCTCCATCACACCCATACCGCAATGCTGGCCCTGGGCATTCGGCCAATCCAGCATCTCCTCAGCGGCCTGCTTCAGGACCTCCAGCGGAATAGCCGCTGGACCAGCTGAGAAGTTGTACGGGCGTTGCATGGAGTGATTTTTAGATCAAATCGGGCTTTCAGCCCGTGGTTAGTGCGGGAGCAGCTATCTATTTAGTAGCAATTAGGCTTCGGGCAGAGCATCGGCTTCGTCACCGCCAGCGTCCGAATCTACCGGATTGGCATCGTTTTCGACGATACGCTGCAAGCCGCTGAGCTTGGAGCCTTCGTCCAGACCGATCAGTGTCACGCCTTGTGTAGCGCGGCCCAGTTCGCGGATTTCTGCCACACGGGTGCGCACCAAAACGCCCTTGTCAGTGATCAGCATGATTTCGTCGTCGGCATGTACCAGCGTCGCTGCAACCACTTTGCCGTTGCGCTCGGATTGCTGGATCGCAATCATGCCCTTGGTACCACGGCCATGGCGGGTGTATTCGGTGATGCTGGTGCGCTTGCCGTAGCCGTTTTCGGTGGCGGTCAGCACGCTTTGCTGCTCGTCCTGGGCCACCAGCATGGCGATCACGCTCTGTGTCTCGTCCAGCATCATGCCGCGCACGCCGCGGGCCTGGCGGCTCAAGGGGCGCACATCGTTTTCATCAAAGCGCACGGCCTTGCCACCGTCGCTGAACAGCATCACATCGTGTTTGCCATCGGTCAGCGCGGCGCCGATCAGGTAGTCGCCTTCGTCCAGCACGGCGGCGATGATGCCGACCTTGCGTGGGTTGTTGAATTCGTCCAGTGCGGTTTTCTTTACGGTACCCATGCTGGTCGCCATGAACACATACTGGTCGGCTGGGAAGCTGCGCGCAGGACCGGTCAGCGGCAAGACCACATTGATCTTTTCGCCTTCTTGCAGCGGGAACATGTTGACGATCGGGCGACCGCGTGAGCCGCGTGAGCCCTGTGGTACTTCCCAGACCTTGAGCCAGTACAAACGGCCCCGGTTGGAGAAGCACAGGATGTAGTCGTGCGTGTTGGCGATGAATAGCTGGTCGACCCAGTCGTCTTCTTTGGTTGCCGTCGCCTGTTTGCCGCGGCCGCCGCGTTTTTGCGCGCGGTATTCGCCCAAAGGCTGACTCTTGATGTAGCCGCTGTGGCTCAGTGTGACCACCATGTCGGTGGGCGTGATCAAGTCTTCGGTCGACAGGTCAAACGAGGAATGCTCCACCAGACTGCGGCGTGCGCCCAGCTTGGTTTGGCCGAATTCGTGCTTCACGTGGCCCAGCTCATCACCAATGATGGTGGACACGCGCTCGGGCTTGGCCAGGATGTCGAGGAAGTCTTCAATCTCGGCCATGACTTCTTTGTACTCAGCCACGATCTTGTCTTGTTCCAGACCGGTCAGGCGTTGCAGACGCATTTGCAAAATTTCTTGCGCTTGCGTGTCGGACAGGCGGTACAGGCCATCGCTGCCCATGCCGTATTCTTTTTCCAGGCCATCAGGGCGGTAGTCGTCGGCATTGATGATGCCGCCATCCGCACGGGTACGTGTCAGCATCTGGCGCACCAATTGGCTGTCCCAAGGGCGCGTCATCAGCTCGGCCTTGGCCACCGGTGGCGTAGGTGATTCGCGAATGATGCGGATGAAATCGTCGATATTGGCCAGCGCGATGGCCAGGCCTTCGAGCACGTGGCCGCGCTCGCGCGCCTTGCGCAGATTAAACACCGTGCGACGTGTCACCACTTCGCGGCGGTGGTTCAAAAAGACCTCGATCAGATCCTTCAAGTTGCAGAGCTTGGGTTGGCCATTGATCAAGGCCACCATGTTCATGCCAAAGGTGTCTTGCAACTGCGTCTGCTTGTACAGATTGTTCAGCACCACCTCGGGCACTTCACCGCGTTTGAGTTCGATCACCAGGCGCATGCCGGACTTATCCGACTCGTCCTGAATGTGGCTGATACCTTCGATTTTTTTCTCGTGGACCAGCTCGGCCATGCGCTCTTGCAGCGTCTTCTTGTTGACCTGGTAGGGCAGCTCGTCCACGATGATGGCCTGGCGTTGGCCCTTGTCGATGTCTTCGAAGTGGCACTTGGCGCGCATCACCACTTTGCCGCGGCCCGTGCGGTAGCCGTCTTTCACGCCATTGATGCCGTAAATGATGCCGGCGGTAGGGAAGTCAGGCGCCGGGATGATCTCCATCAATTCGTCGATAGTTGCTTCCGGGTTGCGCAGCAAATGCAGGCAGGCATCTACTACTTCATTCAGGTTGTGCGGCGGGATGTTGGTGGCCATACCCACCGCAATACCACCGGAGCCATTCACCAGCAAATTGGGGATGCGGGTCGGCAGCACCAGGGGTTCTTTTTCGGAGCCGTCGTAGTTGGGTCCGAAGTCGACCGTTTCCTTGTCCAGATCAGCCAATAATTCGTGGGCCATTTTGGACAGACGGATTTCGGTGTACCGCATCGCAGCTGCGTTGTCGCCGTCCACCGATCCGAAGTTACCCTGGCCGTCGACCAGCATGTGGCGCATCGAGAAATCCTGCGCCATACGCACGATGGTGTCGTAGACCGACTGGTCACCGTGCGGGTGGTACTTGCCGATCACATCCCCCACGATACGTGCGGACTTTTTGTAGGCGCGGTTCCAGTCATTGTTCAGCTCGTGCATCGCAAACAAGACCCGGCGGTGCACGGGCTTCAAGCCATCCCGCGCATCGGGAAGTGCGCGGCCCACAATCACGCTCATCGCGTAATCAAGGTAACTGCGGCGCATCTCCTCTTCTAGGCTGATGGGCAGAGTTTCTTTGGCAAACTGGGTCATGGGTGTTCAGTGCAGTGTCTGGGACAACCTGCCATTCTACGGCCCATGCCCTGTAGCTTGATAACAACAGGCACCACAGATGTGCGCATTGGGAGGGGTTTGGAGGCGATTTGCGCATTAACCCTTAGTTTGCTATGGCACAATCAACGGAACGCATCGGCCTTGCAAAGTCGACGCGCCATCCTCCTAATTATCCGCAGCGCTGCTGCACTTTGTTCCGCAAGAAGGAAAATCATGAAAAAACTGAACCGAGTAGCTATCGTTATTGCTGCTGCAGCTTTTGCCTCCGCGGCTGGCGCACAAGAAATTCACAACTGGAAGAGTGCTTCCGGTGAAGTCTGGAAGAGCGCAGACGGCCGCTGCTGGCGTGATGCTTCCTGGACTCCCGCTACTGCAGCCCCTGGTTGCGATGGCTATGTTGAGCCTGTCAAGCCCGCCGCGCCCGTTACCCCGCCTGTGGTTGCACCGGTTGCGCCCGCTAAGCCCGCTGAGCCAGTGAAGCCACCAGTCGCACCAGTTGCACCGGTCGCTAGCAAAGTTACCTTCGCTGCTGACGCATTCTTCGATTTTGACAAAGCAGTTCTCAAGCCAGAAGGCAAAGCAAAGTTGGATGACTTGGTTGGCAAAGTTAAGGGTATCAATCTTGAAGTCATCATTGCAGTCGGTCACACTGACTCCAAAGGTACTGATGTTTACAACCAGAAGCTGTCTGTAAAGCGCTCTGAAGCTGTCAAAGCCTATTTGCTGGAAAAGGGTATCGAAAAGAACCGTGTCTACACTGAAGGCAAGGGCGAAGCTCAACCTGTTGCTGATAACAGCACCAAAGAAGGCCAAGCCAAGAACCGTCGCGTTGAAATTGAAGTGGTTGGCACTCGCGTAACCAAGTAATTTTTAGAGCACCTCGGTGCTTTGTAGAAACCCGCTTCGGCGGGTTTTTTTATGGGTGCTCGTTTTTAGGGGGATGAAATGGGCGCGGATTTGTTCTCCAAATTGGATCAATAATCAGTTATGACAACTTTGAACGCAGATGCCGCTGAGTTGGCCAAATTCTCGGATTTGGCCCACCGTTGGTGGGACCTTGATAGTGAATTCAAACCATTGCATCAGATCAACCCTTTGCGGTTGGCCTGGATAGACAAGCAATGCCATTTGAGTGGCTTGCAAGCTCTTGACATTGGTTGCGGTGGTGGGATTTTGGCGGACTCCATGGCGCGGCAGGGAGCCCATGTTCTAGGCATAGATTTGTCTTCCAAGGCGCTCAAGATTGCGCAATTGCATGCATTGGAGGCGGGCACCCCCAACGTGGCCTACCGTGAGGTAAGCGCAGAGGGCTTGGCTGAGGAAATGCCCGCCCAGTTTGATGTGGTGACTTGCATGGAAATGCTGGAGCATGTGCCTGACCCTGCCTCGGTCGTGCAGGCGTGTGCCAGCTTGGTCAAACCGGGTGGCTGGGTGTTCTTTTCGACCATCAATCGCAGCCCCAAGTCATTTTTGCTGGCCATTGTGGGCGCTGAGTACTTGCTCAATATGTTGCCGCGCGGCACGCACGAATATGCCAAGATGATTCGTCCGAGCGAGCTGGCTTTGTATTGTCGGCAGGCGGGTTTGGACTTGCGCAACAGTGCGGGACTGGAACACAACCCGCTGACGCAACGGTATTGGTTGTCAGACAATACGGATGTCAATTACATGCTAGCTGCCCGGCGCCCAGCGGCCACGGATTGAGTTGATTATCGAGGTGTTGGATTTATTCTGGCTCATAGCCTTGTAATTCGCTGGAAGCACCTAAAATAGAAAGCCTGGGGCTGCACTGGTTTCGACGTGGGTTCGGACGCGCAGCAGGGCATGTCGAGGTTCTGTCACCTCGTAAAACAGCAGAAAAAAACTAACTGCAAACGACGAACGTTTCGCACTCGCTGCTTAATTGCACGTGAGCCTCACAACGGCAAGCCGATAGGCTGGGCAAGGGGAGTCAGATCGCAAGGTCAGGCTGTCCGGGCTGTGGGGTAATTTCATTCGGCTGGGCCTGCCTTGGGTGACTTAGGGCGGGTCGAGAAAATAGGTTACTGGCGTTTTGCATAGCGTGCCACTGCGCGATGTAAAAGGCGAGACTTAAATCAGACGGCTACACATGTAGAACTGTTCGAAGAAGGCTTGCGGACGCGGGTTCAATTCCCGCCAGCTCCACCATACTGACCGATAAAGGCCGCTAGGAACATACGCCTAGCGGCCTTTTTCTTTGTTAAATCAACGGCTTACAGTGCAATAGCCTACAAAGGCCGCTATTGACAGGCAAACCTAAGCGGGGGAACAATGCGGGGAACAGGCGGCATTTATTGGGTGTTTTGGGGCTTGTTCCCCCATTCCCCAGTGAAAGCGGCCACTTTTGTTCCCCCAGCCCCAAAGGTGTTCCCCCATGCTGACCGATGCCGAATGCAAGAACGCAGTTTGCCCCGCTGACAAGAAACGGTTGCGGCTGGCCTGTTCTGGTGGCCTTTACCTAGAGGTTGCCCCTAAGACCCCGAACAACCCCGACGGCTCCAAGCGCTGGTTCTGGAAATACCGCAAAGACGGAAAAGAGGGGCGCATGGCTTTGGGCAGCTATCCCAAGGTGGGGGCAAAGCAGGCCCGGTTAGCCCGTGACGCAGCTAAGTCGCAAAAGTCCGACGGCGTGGACCCCGTACAGGCCCGCAAGCTCGAAAAGCTCAAAACTAGCCGATCCGGCGGTGACACCTTCAAAGCCATTGCGTTGGAGTGCTACGCAAAGCAGGCCCCCCAATGGAGCGAAAGCCACGCAGGGCGCATGTTGCGCCAATTTGAACGCGACTTATTTCCTTGGATTGGTGAGCGGCCCATCGCTGAAATTCACGCCATGGAGCTTTTGGCGGCGCTGCACAAGGTTGAAGAGCGCGGCGCACTGGAAACGGCTGACCGGGCATTAATGCTGGCAAGGCAGGTTTGGGACTACTGGTTACCAATGGCGGACGTGCAACAGCGCAACATCACCGAAGGACTCAAGGCCCGACTTACACCCTACCGTGGCAAGAGCTTTGCGGCCATCGTGGAACCTGTCCGCTTTGGTGACCTGCTACGCGCCATCAAAACCTACAAAGGAGGGCCTACGGTGCGAACCGCCCTGCAACTGGCCCCCATGCTCTACCAGCGGCCCGGCAACTTACGGGAAATGGAATGGGCAGAGGTGGACCTTGATGGTGCGTTGTGGACCATCCCCAGCATGAAGATGAAGCGCACCAAAGAGGAAAAAGAAAACGGCGAACCGCACGCGGTGCCACTCCCTACCCAAGCGGTTGCGCTACTGCGCAGCCTGCACCCACTTACGGGCCATGGACGTTATGTGTTCCCCGGTGAGCGCAGCCACGATAGGCCCATATCGGACAACTCCGTGCGCAGTGGCCTATACGCACTGGGCTTTGGCACAGAACAAACATGGCATGGCTTCAGGGCCAGTGCGCGCACGATGCTGGTTGACGAATTGAATTTAGACCCGCTGGCCATTGAGGCAAATTTGGCCCACGCGGTGAAGGACTCCAACGGGCGCAGCTACAACCGCACGCAATACCTGAAGCAGCGGTTTGACCAAATTCAGCAATGGGCTGACTACTTGGATAAATTGGCGCGCGGTGCGGATGTAATACCGATCAAAGCGGCATAGCAGTTTTAAGCCACGCCTAGCTATCGGCTGATCCCCGATAGTGAAAACCGGGACTCCCTGACCTGGCGGCGCTGGTTTTTTATCAGGTGGTGGAGGGGCGTAATGGAAGGTACGGTAGATTTAGAAGCTCTTTTGAACGAGCAGGAAGAGGAAATTTACGTCTTTCTATACGATGAATTGAGCGTTCCAGAGTCAATTGCACCGCAGGACATAGCCGCACATTTCTTTTCATTGCTTGCCAGTTCGAGTGTAGATGGCTCAGAAATTTCCAAAGCCGAGAACGATGAATTTGAAAGTGCGAATGCAACGTTTGAATTGGTTTGCCGTTCTGTCCCAAACGTTCCCGTTAGATGCCTGCAAGTCATTAGCCTCGCCCTTGGTGGAATTGCAGCTTGCAAACAAGAGAATGGGCGATTTAGAGAGGGAAATGATGAGGAGGTAATTCGAACATTGATGACTGCAAGTTACGCGCTGGGAATTGCAAAAACAACGTTTAAACCGCGTGAAATTCAGTCAAGCCATGAAGCTGTATTTCGAAAGCGTAAGCACCACATACATCATGCGATAAATGTCGCAAAAAAACGCAGTTCCGATCTGAACGATTCTGGAAGCGTCTGGGCTGAATTGACTAGCATGGCGAAGCAAAAAAGTCATGCTCTTCTTGGGGTCACAACTAAAGGCATTCAGTATCTCGACGCCAACGATGAACCAAAAGAGTTTAGTAAAAAGCAATTAACGGTCTATCTCGAAGGCAGTAATTTACAGAGGAATCGTCCGCGCAAATCAGCGTGAGTCAGCGCAATTCAGCGAAAGCTGACGCGATCAAACAGAAATTAGAAACTGCCCCCATTGGCGATGCGAGCCAATGTTTTACAAGGGGTATTCAATGTCAATCTTGAGAATGTCGGAAGTCAAAGCGGAAACCGGACACCGCAGTCATGCATCAATTTATTCAGCCATCAAGGCCGGTCTATTCACTTCGGGGGTCGCCATTGGTCAGCGCTCGAAGGGCTGGCCTGCCAATGAAGTGAAGGCCATCAACGCGGCCCGTATCGCTGGAAAGTCCGAAGCCGAAATTCGTGAGCTGGTGCAACGCCTGCACGCGAAGCGCATCGACCTCTCAACGATCTAAGGGGAGAAAGTCATGGAAAAAAATAACGCCACTTCCCCCGAAAAGAAAGCAGCGCTTGAAGCAATCAGGGTCGAGTTTAAAGGCACCGCTAGCCGTTCGCAAGCTGCGCGATTGTTGGAGGCGCTATCGCGCTTCTCAATCACCACGTTCGAGGCCATGCGCTACCTGGACGTATACCACTGCCCGGCGCGAATACTGCAACTGCGCAAGCAGGGCCACAAGATCGTGACGCACTGGCAGACCGTCGTCACCGAAGCCGGTGAGCGGCACCGTGTGGGTCTATACGCACTGGAAAGCGGGGCCAGCCATGAAACTGCCCAATGACTGGATCAAGGAGCTTGAATTGCTCGCGTGGCGGTTTTCCTATCTGGGCTTCGGCCCCGATTTGGCTTGCATGACCACCACCGAGTCGACTGGTTTGTATTGCTACCTGTCCCGCATAGCAGCTACGGCGCGATGAAACGCAATACACCACCGAAAGACCCAAGGGGCGGCCACGTTCGTCTGTACTGGGCGATTTTGGATAGCCCGGCATGGCGGGTACTCACGCAAGCTGATGTGCTCGTGTACTTGGCCCTGCGGCGCAAACTGGGCAAGACCAACAACGGCGACATCAATGTCACCATGGCGGAACTGCGCCGCGCGGGCAGCAGTGTTCCGGGGCTTCGTCGGCGTGCTTGGCTAAATGTCGGTATGTGATGTACGGACGATTGGCGTACACTATTTGGGTGCCGATTTTTGACTTTGGAGGTCAGTATGCAAACCAGTCGTGATGTGTCTGCTAAAACCCGTGGTGCGCGTCTGGAAGCCCGTATCAGCACGGAACAAAAGGCGTTGTTTCAGCAAGCTGCAACGCTGTCCGCACGCACGCTCAGTGAGTTCGTTGTTGCGAGTGCGCAAGAGGCTGCCACCCGAATCATCCAAACCCACGAAACCATCGCCCTGACACGCGAGGAGCAGATCCGGTTTGTGTCTGCTTTGCTTGACGCACCCGCTCCCAACGAGCGTCTTAGCCAGGCTGCACAGCAGTATCGCGCACAGACCGGGGTGTGAGTCCTTTGCTGCCCGTTGACTGGCGTGTCGAGCCACTACAAAAGAGCCATGGCCGTGAAGCGTTTAGTTGCGGGCACGTCGCCTTAGACCGCTACTTACAGCAACAGGCGCGGCAAGACGCGCAGAGTCAAGTTGCCGCAGTATTCGTGGCGGTAAAGCCACAAGATTCCACGGTTTTGGGTTTTTATAGCCTGTCGGCCGCAAGTATTGACGCTGCCGATCTGCCGCCCGATCTGGTCAAAAAGTTGCCGCGATACCCGCATTTGCCAGTCACTCTATTGGGTCGCTTGGCCATAGACCTGCCATACAAGGGGCAAGGACTAGGGCAGTTTCTATTGCTGGATGCCCTCTACCGGAGTCTGCAAGCTGCGGCAGCCATCGCCGCCATGGCAGTGGTGGTAGATGCCAAGGATGCCGCGGCTGTGGCGTTCTATAAGCGCTATGGCTTTATGCAGCTATCCGCGTCCAAAGGCAGGATGTTTCTGCCCATGAAGACCGTTGCAGCGCTGTTTGGTTTTCAATCGCGCTAAAGATCACCAGCCCGGCTGTCCAGTGGTGTAACAAATGAGTTCTGCTCCCATCCGGAAGACAGTCTGCTTTCGGGTACTTCTGGATTGCTGGTCAGTTCCGCATCCAATTGCGCGAACTTGGCGCTCTTGTTGCCTCTCTGGCGGGAAACGGCGGCTTGTAAATGCTCTCGAACATGATTGAATTGGTGTTCGATTGCACTGCTTCCACTGCCAGGTAAAGCCTCTTCACCCAAAAAAGCTTTTCGAATCACCGTGAGATGCGGTAGGTGCGCAGGGTCGACCACCCAATAGTGCAGTCCGCATTGCATCAAAAGTGTGTGTTTGAGCGTTTGATTGCTCAGCGAAATACCCCGAGGTCCAGGAACATCTACGCAGCCGATTACTTTGCCGTCCATCGTGCAAATGGTGAAGGTGCAATAGACCCCGTTGAGCAATTGGTACCAATGGCCGGCCTGGCCTTGATTGGTTGGAGACGTAAACCGCGTGACAGGCAGCTTCACCAGAATCTGGTGATCAAACATGACTTTGGCGAGCCAAGCCCAAACCCGTTTCTCCCGATTGTTGACAAACGGGCGTACCTTGATCGGCCATTGCCTTGGGATACGGCGGCTGTTTCGCTGTGAAAACTTATTGCGCCACATCAGCAACAAAGCGCCTACAGCAATGCCTAAAAGGAAAGAAACAAGCATGGAGTCCACCCCAGTGAGCTGAGCCATCTATCGTGGCTTGTTAAATCAAGCTAAGTTTATTCCGAATCAACCCGCTTGAGAATAGGACGAATGGGCACCTGCCGACATTAGGCATAAATGGCTTCGACCACACCGCGTTGCGCTACCAAGATGGAGATGAGTGCGGGGTCAAAATGCAATCCTGACTCGCCAACGACATGGTTGAAGGCCTTGTCAAACGGCCAAGCATCACGGTAACTGCAGGTGCAGGCAAGCGAGTCCAGCACGTCGGCGATGGCGGCAATCCTTCCTGCCAAGCTTATTGCATCCGCCTTGAGACCATGGGGGTAACCAGTGCCATCCCAGCGCTCATGGTGCTCTAGGGCCATGACTGCGGCGACTTCATGCATGGGGGATGTCGATTGAATCAACAAAGCATGGCCTTGCTGCGGATGTGTTTTCATCACTGCCCATTCCTCGGGAAGCAGTGGGCCAGCTTTGGTCAACAGACTTTCTGGTACGGCATTTTTGCCGACATCGTGCAGCGTGACGGCCAAACGCATCAGTTCCGCCTCGCGTTCATTGCACCCCGCATGCTTGGCCAGCAATGCAGCTATCAGCCCGATGCGGTGCATTTGCGAAGTGGAGCCCAGCTTGCGTCGCTCTATAGCGCCGCCCAATATGGCAATTGTCTCGCGCTGCGCTTCTTCCAAATCATCCCGCAAGAGCAGACCGTCATAGGTGATGGCCACGTTGCGTGAAAACAGTTCCAGTAGCTCCCGTGCGTTTTGATTGATGGGTTCCGGAAATGACATGTAAATGACACTTTCGCTTCCAGCCTTGGTCTTGAAATACCCAGCGTAGAAACTGTCATCGTGGTGGCTTGCCTTGTCTTTCAAGGCCAGTTGTAGGGCTTCTTTGACACCGTGTGGCAGGTTATGAACTTCTTCATCGACCAAGAGGCCGGAGTAAGCCTGTGTTGCGGCCAAAACCTTGATGTGTCCATTCGCGGAGTTGGCGGTGTATGCACTCAGGCGGGCCGCACACAGGCCTTCGGCATTGAGATCGAGTAGGAAGTTGACCTGCTCCAAAACCGCGGATGCGAAACTGCGCAGGTTTTGGGAGTCGTAGACTTGACTGATGGCTTCGATAGACCGGCGCAGACCCTGGCGTGCGTGCTCAATGCGCATCAGATCCCGGTAGGCGCGCAGACCGGCATAAAAAATGGTGATGAGTTTGCGTCGGGTGAGATCGGTCTTCTCTTTGTAGTCGTTGATGTCATAGTCTTTGATGACCTGCTCTTCTGGCGCCTGACCGGGCTGCCCAGTGCGCAGCACGATGCGGACGTTGAGGTTGTGTATGTCCTCCCGAATTTGCCGCGCCAAGTCCAGGCCCGCGTGCTCGGACTCCATGACCACATCCAGCAGAATCAGTGCGATGTCGTTGGGCTTGGATAGTGCGGCGTGCGCCTCTGCCGCGCTGTAGCAGTGGGTGAATGCCAGACCGCGCCCATCCATTTCAAAGCCAGCCATGACCAGTTCAGTGACCTCGTGCACCGCGGGTTCATCGTCCACCACCATGACTTGCCAGGGGTGCTGGGCTTTGGAACTCGGGTCCAGGTTCTGCTCGTCACTAAACACCAAATCATCGGTCATAGTTTGCTCTTTGGATGGGTCAATCGCGCTGTGCGATGCAGTTTAACGGCTACAGCCGCGATCACGGTACTGCGATACTACGGTGCATGCAATTGCAAGAAATTCTCTATTCTCAGGGCTTCGGAACCCGTCGTGTTTGCGCGGGGCTTGTTCAGCAGGGTTACGTGCAGGTGTATTCCGATGCGGACACGCTGGCCCCCGTTGTGTGTACGGACGCTTCACAGGACTTCAATGCCGAGGGCCTTCGGTTTCGGGTACAGGGCACAGACTGGCCCTATGCCGACAAGGCCTATCTGATGCTGCACAAACCGTCAGGCACGGAGTGTTCGCAGAAGCCTTCGACCTATCCCAGTATCTACACCCTGTTGCCATCACCGCTGCGTTTGCGTCCGCAAAAGGCGGCAGTGCAAGGTGTGCAGGCGGTGGGTCGCCTGGACCAGGACACTACGGGACTGCTTTTGCTGACGGACGATGGCAAATTCATTCACCGCATGAGTTCTCCCAAACACCATGTACCCAAGGTGTATGAAGTGACGGTCAAACATCCCCTGGATGAACGCCAGGTGGGCAAGTTGCTGACGGGCGTGGTTCTGGACGATGACCCTGTTGTCGTGCGTGCTGCGGCCTGCGAGATGGTTTCAGAACTGCATCTGCGCTTGACCCTCACGGAGGGCAAATACCACCAGGTCAAACGCATGGTGGCGGCAGTGGGAAACCGGGTGGAGGGCTTGCACCGATCTCAAATCGGGGGGCTGCGTCTGGACGGCTTGCCTGCAGGGCAGTGGCGCTGGCTCACCAGTGCGGATCTCGCGGCTATTTCCAGTCGACCGCCATCGCAGGTTTAGACTGCCCTTACTTCTTCGCTTCCGGAACGGCAAGTTACACTCGAAGGCTGTTTAGAAGTGGGTTTTTTGTGAAAAAGTTCGGTCAATTTCTGGTTCTGGTCCTTGCACTCCTTTCAGGGGCCTTCTCTGCAAGGGCAATCGCCCAAACCGCCCCCATATTCGTGCTCAATTCATTAGAGGCCAGCGTCAGTTTGGTCGACCCGGTGACTTGGAAAGAGACACGCCGCTTTGCGACTGGCAAAGAGCCGCACCACCTTTACCTCACGCCCGACGAAAAGTCGCTCATCATTGCGAACGCCCTGAGTGACAGTCTTTTGTTTGTGGACCCCCGAACTGGTGCTGTTCAGCGCACCGTACGCGGCATCCTGGATCCTTACCATTTGCGGTTTTCTCCGGACATGAAATGGTTTGTGACCGCCGCAAATCGCCTCAATCACATCGACATTTACCGCTGGGATGGCGCTGAACTCACATTGGCGAAGCGCATCTCGACCGGTAAAACCCCCAGCCATCTGTGGATTAATTCATCCAGCACCACGGTGTATGCCACGATGCAAGAAAGCGATGAGCTGGTGGCCATAGACATCGCCACCCAGGCAATCAAATGGCGTAGCAAGACGGGGTCTTTGCCGGCGGATATATTTGGCTCGGCAGATGACCGATTTTTGCTGGTGGCACTGACCGGTGGTACAGGCGTTGAGTTCTACGATGTGACCGGGGCCTTGCCCAAATTGGTGAAGACCTTGCCAACAGGGGCTGGAGCCCATGCCTTTCGAGCGGCAGGGGACAAGCGCCATCTGTATGTCAGTAACCGTGTCGCCAATACGATTAGTAAAATCGATATGTTGACTCAGCAAGTGGTTGATAACTACCCCGCTCCCGGAGGCCCCGACTGTATGGATCTTTCACCGGACGGTAAATTGATTTACGTTGCCTCCCGTTGGGCGCGTAAGCTCACGGTCATTGACACCAGCACGCGTAAGGTCGTGCGGTCTGTCAACGTCGGGCATTCTCCACATGGCGTATGGACACTGGACCATGCGCCGCGCCAGTAGGACTCCTATGCTGCCAGTCGCTGCTATATTTTTAGTAGCTGCTTCCGCACTATCCACGGGCGCAACTGCTCAAACGGCGTGTAAAAACCCGGTTTATCTGACGCTGGACACGGGCCACATGGAGGTGGCACCGATGATGGTCGATGTACTGCGCCGCCAGCAAGTCAAGGTCACTTTTTTTGTTGCCAATGAACGCACCAAAACTGGTGACGGTAGTTTGGGTAATGCCTGGGGCACTTGGTGGAAGTCCGTTGCGGCGCAGGGGCACGAATTCGCGTCGCACACCTATGACCATGTGTATTGGCGCGGGGATTTACCCGGAGTCAAGCCCAGGTTTCGCATGCAACCCTCTGCGGGGGCATTTGAAGGGCGCGAGTTCACCTGGGAGCCGCCCAAGTACTGCGAGCAAATAGACCGCGCAGCGCAGCGCATTGCCGACTTCACCGGGAAAAAAGCGCTACCCTTGTTTCGTGCACCCGGTGGCAAGACTTCACCGCGTTTATTGGCAGAGGCCCAGGCCTGCGGTTACGCCCATGTGGGTTGGGCCGCTGCCGGCTTTTTGGGTGACGAATTGCCCAGTGAAAAGTTTAGCAACGACATGCTGCTGAAAAAGGCCCTCAAGGAGATCCGCACGGGTGACATTCTGATGGCGCACCTGGGCATCTGGACCCGCAACGATCCCTGGGCCCCCGCTAATTTTGAGCCGCTGATCGTGGGCCTGAAGGAGCGCGGCTTCTGCTTTGAAACCCTGCGCAACCACCCGGCCTATCGGGATTGGATTGCCAGCCACGGCGGTTAGGCGGCGCGATGGACTGGTTTGTCGATCTGTTTGCGACCGTCCAGCAGTGGCTGTTTGAGTCTGCGGTGCAGCCCGTGATGTTTGCGATGGGCGAGGGGGCCCGCCTGGAAGAAGGCTTTGACGGCACCGGGTGGCTGCTGGTGGGCATTCTGCAGCTGGCCGTGATGCTGCTGTTGATCGCGCCGCTGCAATGGTGGTGCCCGGTCGAGAAGATCACCGACCGAGCCGCAGTACGGGTCGACATTTTGTACACCGTTATCCATCGGTTGGGTCTTTTCCGCCTGGTGATGTTTTTCACGCTAGACCCCGTATTTGACGAGCTGGTTGTAGCGCTTCGCGGCATGGGCTTGTCCACGCTGCACCTGGACGATCTGTGGCCCGGCGTAACCGATCTGGCTTGGGTCAGCCTGATCATTTACCTCATCGTTTTTGATGCGGTGAATTACGCCATCCATCGCGGCCAGCACCAGTTTGAGTGGTGGTGGCGGCTGCACGCGCTGCACCATTCGCAGCGCCAGATGACGATGTGGAACGATAGCCGCAACCACCTGCTAGATGATTTATTGCGCGACTTGATTTGGGTGCTGGTGGCCCAGCTGATCGGCATTCCGCCAGGGCAGTTTGTCGCGGTGGTCGCCTTCACCCAATTGAGCGAAAACCTGCAGCACGCCAACGTGCGTCTGTGGTTTGGCCGGGTAGGGGAGCGGCTGTGGGTCAGTCCGCGCTTCCACCGCCTGCACCACAGCGTTGGTATTGGGCATGAATCAAACGGAAAGGCAACGCTAGGGGGGCACAACTTTGGCGTGTTGCTGCCTTGGTGGGACATGCTGTTTGGAACGGCAGATTTCAGCCTCAAATACGAGCCCACCGGTGTGCGCGACCAAGTGGAGCAGGGCGTGGACTATGGCCAGGGTTTTTGGTCCCAGCAGTGGCTGGGGCTAAAGCGTTTGGGCGCACTGTTTCAGCGGCGTTCCACGGTATCCTTGCCGCATGAATCCACTGATTGACTCGTTCTGGCGCGCCGCAGCGTACTGCCTGCGGCCTGGCGTCATCGTGCTGTCGTTCCTGCCTTTGCTACTGATTTGCGTGGCCTCGCTCGCGCTAGGCTATTTCTTTTGGGACAACGCGCTGGACCAAGTGCGCGTGGTGCTGGAATCTTCTGAGTTTGTGAACCACGGCTGGGCCTGGCTGGATGGTATGGGGCTAGGGCGCATCAAGACCGTGCTAGCGCCGCTGATCGTCATCTTTACCGTCACGCCTTTGATCGTGATCGTCTGCCTGCTGATGGTTGCGCTGATGATGACGCCGTGGCTGGTGCGCCTGGTGGCACAGCGTCGTTTCCCTCAATTGCAAGCCTTGGGCACCGGCTCGTTTGTGAGTGGCTTGGTGTGGTCGCTGGCATCTGCGGCACTGGCCGTCGTCGCCATCATCATCTCCATTCCCTTGTGGTTTGTGCCGCCGCTGGTGTTGATCCTGCCACCACTCATTTGGGGTTGGCTCACCTACCGGGTGATGGCCTTTGATGCATTGGCTGAGCACGCCACAGACGATGAACGCCGCATCTTGCTGCGCCGCCACCGCAATGTATTGTTGACCATGGGCGTGATCACCGGTTTCCTGGGCGCAGCGCCCAGTTTGCTGTGGGCATCGGTGGCGTTGTTCGCCGCCATGTTTGTGATCTTGTTGCCTCTGGCCCTGTGGATTTACACCCTGGTTTTTGCGTTTTCCTCACTGTGGTTTGCGCACTATTGCCTGGCGGCATTGAGTGCCTTGCGCGCCGAGGTGGCGCGGGCTGCCGCGGTGGTTGATATTGAATTGCCCAACGTCGTAGTTCCGATGGCGACCGATATGCGTGAGCTGCCAGGAGCTGCGCCATGAACTTCGGCCTGATCATCATTGGCGATGAAATTTTGTCGGGTAAGCGTGCCGATAAGCACCTGGCCAAAGCCATTGAAATTCTGGGCCAACGGGGATTGCAAGTGGCCTATGCGGACTATGTGGGCGATGACCCGGTGCGCATCACGAACACCCTGCGCCGCGCCTTTGCGTCGGGCGATGTCGTGTTCTCGTTCGGTGGCATTGGTGCCACGCCCGATGACCACACCCGCCAGTGCGCCGCCAAGGCCTTGGGCGTTGACTTGGCTTTGCATCCGCAGGCGCGTGATCTGATTCTGGAGCGCATGCAGGACGTAGCCAAAGAGCAAGGCACGGCCTACGAGCCCGACCGTCCCGACAACCAGCACCGCTTGAACATGGGCATGTTTCCGGTGGGGGCAGAGATCATCCCCAACCCGTTCAACAAGATTGCCGGATTCTTTATTTCCCCAACGCTCGCCAGCAAAGCAATGAGCGCCGCCGGGCCGCCCCAAGGCGCGAAGGCCCCCTCGGGGGGCAGCGACCCACACGCAGTGGGGGAGCGTGGGGGTATCAGCTTTTTGCCAGGCTTCCCCGTCATGGCTTGGCCGATGGTGGAGTGGGTGCTGGATACGCACTATGCCCATCACTTTCGCCAGGGCGCGTGGCAGGAGCAATCCGTCATCGTCTTCGGTGCGATGGAGGCGACGCTAACGCCGCTGATGGAATCCACCGAGCGGGAGTTCGCGGTCAAAGTGTTCAGTTTGCCCAGTGTGGATCACCCCACCTATGGCCGCCACATCGAATTGGGCGTCAAAGGTGACCCAGCCACAGTAGCCACGGCGTATGCCAGCTTACTCCAGGGCCTCCACCGATTTGGCGTGCAGCTCGGCCCTGAATTGGTGCGTCAATAAGATTGCACCAATTTTGTGCAATGTCGATTTCCCTTGATTGGTGCACGAATAAAGGGTTTTTGGGGTTTGTAACCTGAACAAGTCGCCGCTAAAAGCCTATTCAGGGGCATTTGCCCATTCTGAGGGCACAATATGCGCGACAGCACCCCGGGTTGGCAGGCCACGGTTTGGCACAAAAACTGCATTGACTACGGGGAAGAATTTTCAACAACCGTGCAACAGGAGAATTTGATGGCCAAGACCGTCGCAGACGTGATGAAGATGGTGAAAGAAAACGAAGTCAAGTTTGTTGACTTCCGTTTCACCGATACCCGCGGCAAAGAACAGCACGTGACTGTGCCCGTGTCGCATTTCGACGAAGACAAGTTTGTTTCGGGCCATGCCTTTGATGGCTCGTCCGTCGCAGGTTGGAAGGGCATTGAAGCCTCCGACATGCAACTGATGCCTGACCCGAACACGGCCAACATCGATCCCTTCTTCGAAGAAACTACCCTGTTCCTGAGCTGCGACGTGGTCGAGCCAAGTGACGGCAAGGCCTACGACCGCGACCCACGTTCGATCGCCAAGCGCGCTGAAGCCTATTTGAAGGCCTCCGGTATTGGCGACACCGCCTACTTCGGTCCTGAGCCAGAGTTCTTCATTTTTGACGGTGTGCGTTGGGCCAATGATCCAGGCAAAGTCTTCTTTGAAATCGACGAATACGAAGCCCCATGGAACTCGGGTTCCAAGCTCGAAGGCGGCAATCGTGGTCACCGTCCTACCGTCAAGGGTGGCTACTTCCCAGTGCCCCCAGTCGACAGCACACAAGACATGCGCGCCGAAATGTCCCTGATTCTCGAATCCCTGGGCATCCCGGTTGAAGTGTTCCACCACGAAGTGGCGGGCGCTGGCCAAAACGAAATCGGTACCCGTTTCAGCACCTTGGTGCAACGCGCGGACTGGACTCAGGTTCTGAAATATGTGGTGCAAAACGTGGCCAATGCCTACGGCAAGACCGCCACTTTCATGCCTAAGCCTTACGCGGGTGACAACGGTTCTGGCATGCATGTGCACCAGTCCATCTGGAAAGACGGCAAGAACCTGTTCGCTGGCGACGGCTATGCTGGACTGAGCGATTTCGCCCTGTACTACATCGGCGGCATCATCAAGCACGCACGCGCACTGAACGCTATCACCAACCCTGGCACCAACAGCTACAAGCGCTTGGTCCCTGGTTATGAGGCACCTGTGAAGCTGGCTTACAGCTCGCGTAACCGTTCCGCTTCCATCCGCATTCCGTTTGTGGCAAACCCCAAGGGTCGTCGCATCGAAGCGCGTTTCCCCGATCCACTGTCCAACCCTTACCTGTGCTTCTCGGCACTGATGATGGCGGGTCTGGATGGCGTGGAAAACAAGATCCATCCTGGCGAAGCCGCCACCAAGGATCTGTACCATTTGCCTCCCGAAGAAGACGCCAAAGTGCCAACCGTTTGCCACAGCCTGGACCAGGCGCTGGACTGCCTCAATGCAGACCGCGGCTTCCTTACCAAGGGCGGCGTGTTCACGGACTCCATGCTCGATGCTTACATCGAGTTGAAGATGGGCGAAGTCACACGCTTGCGTATGGCCCCTCACCCTGTCGAGTACGACATGTACTACTCTCTGTAAAGAGTGTAAAAAACTGCGTCGCCCCTCAAGGGCGACGTGGAATAAAAAAGACGGCCCAGGCCGTCTTTTTGTTTTTTAAGCTGTTTTGACGCATACTGCCCCTCTCACTCGTTACCCCTTGCATCCCAGCATGAAATTTGGTTTTTCGCTTCTGTTCCTCATCGCAGTGCCGGCTACGTCGGCATTGGCACAAGACCGAATTTACCGGTGTGGTAACGAGTACACCAATACGGTGAGTGAAGCCCAGGCCAAAAACTGCAAGCTAGTGTCGGGTGGCAATGTCACCATCGTTCCCGGCGTGCGGCCTCCCAATCGTCCTTCTACTGCTAATTCTCCTGGGCAATCACAGCCAAAGGTCGACACAGCGGAGCAGCGTGCCAAAGACTCCGACACCAAAATGATTTTGGAGTCTGAATTGAAGAAGGCCGAAGCGCGGCAAGTGGAGCTGATCAAGGAATACAACGGTGGTGTTCCAGAAAAGCTAGGCCCAGAGACGCGCAACAACCAAAAGTACCTGGACCGTATTGCCGAGCTGAAAGCCAATATGGCCCGCAACGATAGCGACATCGCTGGCATACGCCGTGAGCTGGGGCGATTGCCTGCTGCGGCTCCGTCGGCCTCTGGTCGTTAAGCGCCTTGAACTCAGCCTTGCGGTTTCAGTCCTTCGATTTATTGGCGACGCTGGTCGCCGTGCTCGACCCCGGCGCTGCCGTGCTGTTTTCCAACTCTGCGTTGGAGGACGTACTCGGAACGTCCCGCAAAACCATAGACGGCTCTTACTTCCCCGAGGTCTTCACCGAGCCCTCGCAGTTGCAAAGCGCACTCGATGGTTTGCGTGAAAACGAATTCTCCACGCTGCGCTACGACGCCTGGCTGAAACGTCCGGGTCAGGACTCCATGCCGGTTCACGTGATCGTCACACGCACAGAGACTGCCGATGCCGTGATTGTGGAAATGGTGCCGCTGGAGCAGCAGACCCGCCAGGACCGTGAAGAGCGGCTGGCCGAACAGGCGCAAACCAACAAAGAGCTGATTCGCAATCTGGCGCATGAGATCAAGAATCCGCTGGGCGGGATTCGCGGTGCCGCCCAGTTGCTGGAGATGGAGATGGACTCGCCTGAGATGACCGAGTACACCCAGGTCATCATCCACGAGGCAGACCGTTTGCAGAGCCTGGTAGATCGCCTGTTGGCCCCGCACCGCCGACCGCACATGGTGGGCGATGTGAACATCCACGAAGTGTGTGAGCGGGTGCGTTCGCTGATCTTGGCTGAGTTTCCCAAAGGCCTCAAAGTCATCCGCGATTACGACATCTCTATCCCCGAGTTTCGCGGGGACCGCGAGCAACTCATCCAAACGGTTTTGAACATCGCGCACAACGCTTGCCAGGCCCTGGCCGAGCGCATTGCCAGTGCGGATGCAGAACTGACTTTTCGCACCCGCGTCACTCGACAAGTGACATTTGGTAAACAGCGTTATCGGTTGGCATTGGAATTGCATGTCATCGACAACGGACCTGGCGTGCCAGACTCCATCAGAGACAGAATTTTCTATCCGCTCGTATCGGGCAGAGAAGGAGGTTCCGGGCTGGGGCTGACATTGGCGCAAACCTTTGTTCAGCAACACCACGGGCTGATTGAAGTCGATAGCGTGCCGGGCCGGACTGATTTCAAAATATTGATACCACTGCCGTAACGCACGGTGGCGGTTTGCCAGAACTTGGGGACGCCAAAATAATGAAGCCGATTTGGATCGTAGATGATGACCAGTCCATCCGCTTCGTGCTTGAGAAAGCCTTGCTGCGTGAGCATCTCCCCACGCGCAGTTTTTCCAATCCACGTGACGTATTGGCTGCGCTCAGCACGGCCAGCGACGATGAAGGCCCGCAGATTCTGGTGAGCGACATTCGCATGCCCGGAGGCTCGGGTCTTGATCTGTTAGAACAAGTCAAAGCCCGCCACCCCGGTTTGCCCGTCATCATCATGACGGCCTTCTCGGACCTGGATAGCGCGGTGAGTTCCTTCCAGGGCGGTGCCTTTGAGTACCTGCCCAAGCCCTTTGATTTGCCCAAAGCAGTGGAGCTGATTCGCCGTGCGGTAGAAGAAAGCCAGCGCGAAGAGGTCAGCGAAGAGCGCATGGCCGAAACGCCCGAAATGCTGGGCCAAGCGTCGGCCATGCAAGATGTTTTTCGCGCCATCGGCCGCTTGAGCCAAAGCAATGTGACGGTGATGGTGACCGGTGAATCCGGCTCAGGCAAAGAGCTGGTGGCGCGCGCGCTGCACAAGCACTCGCCGCGCGCCAATGGTCCCTTCGTGGCCATCAATACCGCCGCCATTCCCAAAGACCTGCTGGAGAGCGAACTCTTCGGCCATGAGCGAGGCGCGTTTACCGGTGCGCAAACCATGCGCCGCGGCCGCTTTGAGCAGGCCGATGGTGGCACGCTGTTTCTGGATGAAATCGGCGATATGCCGTTTGAGCTCCAAACCCGTTTGCTGCGCGTATTGAGCGATGGTCACTTTTACCGCGTGGGTGGCCACAGTGCCGTCAAAACCAATGTGCGCGTGATTGCAGCCACGCATCAGGACCTGGAGCAGCGCGTTAAAGACGGCGGCTTCCGCGAAGACTTGTTTCACCGCCTGAATGTGATCCGCCTGCGCCTGCCGGCCCTGCGCGAGCGCAAGGAAGACATTGGCATGCTGACGCGCCACTTCTTGCAGCAAAGCGCCAAGCAACTGGGTGTGGAGGCCAAACGGATATCTGATGGTGCTTTGGGCTGGCTGGAAGTGTTTGCCTTCCCTGGCAATGTGCGCCAGCTAGAGAACATCTGCCACTGGCTGACGGTGATGGCACCGTCGCAAATGATTGAAGCCAAAGACCTGCCGCCCGAAGTGGGTGTGGGCCGCGACCTGAGTGCGGCCACGCCAATTGTCGGCGGTGTGGCGGCTATCGGCGGGGGCGATACGGGCGGTCATGCGGTCCCGGCGGGTGTGCCGCAGGCTATGGCGACAGGCCATTGGGAAACCGACCTGGAGACTGAGGCCGTTGAATTGCTCGGCGGTGGCACCACCGATGTATGGGATGTACTGAGCCGCCGGTTTGAGTCACGCCTGATACTGGCGGCTTTGGCCAATACCAAAGGCCGACGCATTGAAGCGGCGCAAAAGCTGGGCATTGGCCGCAACACCATCACCCGCAAGATTCAAGAGCTGGGTTTAGAGTGAAATACGGCGTTCAGGCCGTGGATAGTGCGGGAGCAGCTCTTATTTTTATAGCGTTTTGATTTCCAGGATCACCGGTGCGTGGTCGCTGGGGCGCTCATTCTTGCGCGGTGTCTTGTCTACGCTGCAGGCCACAGCCTGTGGTTTGAGTGCGGTACTGATCAGGATGTGATCGATACGCAGGCCGCGGTTGCGGCGAAAGCCCGCATCGCGGTAATCCCACCACGAGAAATTCTTAGGTGGCTGTGCAAACAGGCGTACGCCGTCGTGCAGACCCAAGGCAACCAGCGCGCGCAGGTGGTAGCGTTCCTCCTCGGTGCAGTGGATGCTGCCCTCCAGGCCGACGGGGTCCCACACATCGTCGTCGTCAAAGGTGATGTTGTAGTCGCCCATCAACACCAGCTTGGGGTGGGCGGCCAGCTCGGTTTTTATCCAACTGCGCAGGCCCGTCAGCCATTCCATCTTGTATTCAAACTTGTCGCTGCCAGGTTCCTGGCCATTGGGGAAATACGCGCCAATCACGCGTATTCCGTCGACCGTGCCCGTAATCACGCGGGCCATGTCGTCATCAAAGCCGGGTATGTTTTTAACCACATCGGTGGCCGCCGTGCGCGACAGCAGCGCCACGCCGTTGTAAGTCTTCTGCCCAAACCACTGTGCCTGGTAGCCCGCGTCCAAAAAGGCTTGGGCCGGGAACTTGTCGTCGGTCATTTTTAGCTCTTGCAGCACCAGCACATCCACCGGGTTGGCTGCCAGCCAGTCCAGTACTTGCGGCAAGCGCACGCTCAAAGAGTTCACATTCCAAGTCGCTAATTTCATATTTTTCTATCTGATTGGTTTAGTCACTGAGTCCATAGGCTTGCGCAACTCGGCCAAGTATTTCGGCCAGGCTTGTGCGTCCGAGACCCAGTGCTTTTGGGTCGAGCGATGTATCTGCCGCAGCCGCATCCAGAAACCTTCGCATGTCTCCCGCAATTTTCGCATCCAGCAGGATACGTTTCGCTGGGGAGAGCAACTGGGAAAGGCGCAGGACATCATTGGCATGTTTGCGGATGGTCTTGGCATCTACGGTTTGTCCCTGTTCCTTTCGGGCGCTCAGATCCAGCCAGGCGACCGCTTTCAGCGGGATAAGACGGTCTTCGCCGACCCAGGGCAGGCCATTGACTTCGCGCCGTCCGGCCACGATGAATGCATAGTAGGTGTCATCGAGCAAGATGGCCGACAGGCTTGAGACCGCTTCGTCAAAAGGGATGGGCGTGAGTTGTCCGCGCTCGATGGGTCGCAGGCTGTCGGGCACACGCGAGAACAGTTCGACCATGACTGGAAAGCTGTTGTCGTTCGGTTTTTGAAAACGGTAGAAGGTCGGCGTTCCCGTGTCACTGGCTTGCCGGATTTCATAGCCACCTGCCTCGATGAATCTCCAGAAAGTCTCGCCGAATGCCGGCGTCAGCGCCTCGACATGCAACACGACATCAAGGTCTTTGGTGGCGCGAAAATCCAAGCCTGCCGCTTCCATTGCCAATGTGGCCGCAGTGCCGCCGATCAGGAGGTACTGGTCCGTGTAGTCGGCGAACCATGTCCGAAAAACATCGAGCCCCCTCACCATGGCAATTGCTCCATCAATGCATCCAGCGCGCTTTGGACACGTTCATCGCTGCTGTCCCGCAAACTAAGCATGAGCGAGAGAGGGTCCACCGTGTCGCTGTCGGGCTGTAGCGTTGGGCTGTAATTCCACAACTGCCATTCGCACGCGCCTGGCTCGCTTTGCGGCAGTTCGGCGATGTCTGCCTTCAGTGCCTGCCATGCAGTGCGGCTCACGGCGAATACTGGCGATCTGGGTTCCGTGAGCATCGAGAGGCGTGCCAGCGCGCTCAGGCCCGCCACCCGCAAGAGCAGTTCTGCCCGTGTCTGCATGGAGGTCCAGACGGTGCGTTGCACGGGATTGCGCAGCAGGGGCAGTGCTCGCTCCCAAGTCCCGCGCGCAGAGTACGCCATGCTCAGGTACTGGGATCGACCAGCCTTGTGTGCTTGTGCGAGTCCTGCTGCCACCAGTTCTCGCACGGCGCGCGAGAGCGTCATAGGTGTGTAGCCCAGGAGGACGGCGGTCTCTGCCGGATGCCATTCGGCCTCCCAGCGAGGGCGCAGCAAGGCTGCGATCAGCATGGCCTGAGCCGAGGGGCTGAGTGGCAGGTCCGCCGAGCTGGGGCGCTGGCGGAAGTATTCGCGCAAGTCCAGCCCCAAGTCGGGCAGATAGAGCTGGTTGCCGGGAACAATGAACGGCACTTTTTGCGCTATCAGGCGTTTACGCTCGTAGGAGGCAAGCGCCTTCGTCACATAGACCGCGGGCTGCCCCGCTACCGACCTCAATTTGTCCAATCGATTCCGAATATCGCCAATGGAGGGCTTGTCTGGATTCCGTTCTAGGGCAAGCAAGATTTCGTGGCCAAGAATGTCCAATTGCCGGTATTCGAATGCGTCGCGAAGAAAGTAGGGCAGGCTATCCAAGCCTCCCCACGGCTCGTGGGCCGATCTGGAGACGCCGAGCGTTTCGTGCAGGTAGTTCTGAGCGCTGGTGGCAAGGGCGAACATGCAATGGGGATTCGTAACCTAATAGCTGCACGATAACATCATTGTTGTTATCGTGCAAATCATGGTTACCAATAAACGCCAGTCACAAACAAATTTCCAAAGCGGCAGGGCAAAGGATCAAAGCGTGTCGCGATGTCCAGCGGGGATGTGAGAGATACCGCGTATTGAAAACTTATAGGCCCACACTGGGCGCATCAGGGCAGGGCGTACTCGTCCAGCCCCACCACCCCAATCTTTTGCAAACCCAGGCGCTGTGCCGCGCTCATGACGGCGGCCACGCCGTCGTACTTGGCGGTGGCTGCGGCGTGGATATGGATTTCGGGCGGGCTGCTGAGTTGCGCGGCACCGCTGAGACGGGCTTCCAGGTCTTGGCGGCTGGCCAGTAGTTCACCATTCCACAGCACTTGTTGCGTGGCAGATATCTCAATACGGACCACGGGTGGCGGCGCGGTTTCGGGAGCTGGGCCGCTGTTGGGCAGCTCCAGGTTGACCGCATGAAAGTGCACCGGTATGGTGATGATCAGCATCACCAGCAAGACCAGCAGCACGTCGATCAGCGGCGTGATGTTGATGCCACTGGCGGCCTCTGCCTCTGCCAGCTCGGGGTGCTCGCCGTCTTCCGTTTGGGCTTCAAAGTCAATGGCCATGGTGTGTGTCTGTGCGGCTTAGCGATTGGCCGGCGGCTCGGTCAAGAAGCCGATACGTACGATGCCCGCCTGCTGCGCGGCCAATACCACTTTGGCCACTGCCGCGTAATCGGCACCGGCATCGGCGCGAATATGCACCTCGGGCTGCGGCTGCAGCGCGCCCAGTGCCTTCAGGCGGGCTTGTAGCTCGGTGCGTTCGGGCAGGGGCAGGTCATACCAAAACGTGTCATTGCTGGCGGTAATCGAGATGATGACGTTGTCCGGGCGGGCTTGGTTGAGTTGGTTGAATTCGCGCGGCAGTTTGACACCCACCGAAGCACTCACCACCGGAATCGTGATCAGAAAAATGATGAGCAACACCAGCATCACGTCGACCAGCGGCGTGGTGTTGATCTCGGACAGGATGACGTCGTCGTCATCCAACTCGGCGGGGTAGCTGACGGCCATGCTTAAGCTTCGGTGTGCCGTACTTTTCCAGCCCGCTGGCTCTTTTCTACATTCACAAGCAGCAGGGTGTGCAAGTCTGAGCCAAAGGATTTGACGGTGTGCATGGCCACGCGGTTGCGCCGCACCAGCCAGTTGTAGCCCAGCACAGCGGGCACAGCTACCGCCAGACCCAGCGCGGTCATGATCAGGGCCTCACCCACGGGGCCAGCGACTTTGTCGATGGAGGCCTGGCCGGTGACGCCAATGGTGATCAAGGCGTTGTAGATGCCCCAAACCGTACCAAACAAGCCTACAAACGGCGCGGTAGAACCCACGGTGGCTAACGCTGACATGCCGGATTGCAGGCGCACCGCCAGGTTGCCGACGCTGCGCACGATGTCTTGGCTGAGCCAGTCGGCCATAGGCACTTGGCCCGACAGGGCTTCATGCTGGCGCACGCCATCCATGGCGGAATCGACGATGACCCGGAAATGCCCGCCCTTGACCAGCGAATCGGCCGCGCTGCGCAGCGAGGCATTGCCCGAAAACGCGCTGCGCGCTTGTTGTGCCATTTGCATCAGGCGGCGTTGCTCCAAGGCTTTGGCCACGATCAGATACCAACTGCCAATCGACATAAAAGCCAATATCACCAGTGTGGCGCGCGCGACCAGATCGCCCTGTGTCCAAGTGACACGCAGACCGTAGGGACTGGCGGCGGCGTCTTTATCAGCAGTGCGCACCGGTGCTGCGGCTGATGCCGCCACCGCTGTTGTTGCCGCTGCGGGCTCTGGTGCCGCTTGGGCATGCACTGGCGCGGGAGCCAGGGCCGCCACGCCACACGCCAGGGTGGTGGCCAGTGCAGCACCTGCCCACAGGCTTCTGAAGGGCAGACGAATAGAGGGCAGAGCAGACAGATTCATGGTGACTTTCTCGGTGGCATGTGTTGGCAGGGGCATGGTAAGTACGGCAGGCTCGGGTCTCATTTGCATTTGTCGCGGATAGCTTGCACCACGCCCAACGCGGGGGCCAATAGTCCGTGGGCGACACCGGTTTCTTTGTTGAAGCAATCTGGCCGGGTGGCAGCATTCACGGCTTCGCCCAGGCGATTGCGGGTGCCGTCGCCGTTGAGCTGTTCGTTGGCCAGTTCGGCGGCGCTTTTCTGGCGTGGCGGGCCGCGCAACATACTCGTAGGCCCAGCCGGATACATGCCGCGTGAGGTGCTTGAGGGCAATATCAGTGAGCCGCTAGGCCCGGCAGGCGGCGCACCCGCTGCACCGGGCGCAGCAGAGGAGGCAGCGACGCCAGAGCTTGCGCTGGTGCCCTGGGGGTTACCCGCTGGTTTTTCAGTCGCGGTGATGGCCGCTGGGCGCGGGGGTAGCGCAGTGGGCGGTGCCAGGGACGCAGGCAGCGCGTCTACCGGCGTCTTGGTCGGCGTAGGGGCTGGCTGGGGTGCGGCGGCCACAGTGGGCGGCGGCGCAGGCGTGGGAGCCGGAGCCGGGGTGGGTGCGGGTGGCGGCTGCACCACGGGCGGCGCAACCGGCGGGGGGGCCTGCACCTGCACATTCACGGTGGGCGTTACCACCTCAATTTTGGGCTCGACGGTCGGGGTCGGCAGTGGCAGCGCGGCGGCTTCACGCCGCACCCGCGATGGTTCGGGTGCTGGCTTTACGGGTTCTGGCGCAGGCTCGGGCGGCGGCGTCCCTGCCACCGGGATCGGCGTGGGTACGGGCGTCGGCAGAGGCACTGGCGGCGGTGGTGCAGGGGGCGGTGGTGCAGGGGGCGGCGGCTGAACGGGTGTTGGCGGGGGCACTACGGCCACGGGCGGTGGCGTAGGCTCTGCCCGCTCAGTGATAGCAGCGCGCGCTTTGCTGGGGGTCTTGACCACAGTCTTGGCCGGTGCTGGAGCGGGTGCTGGGCTCGGCAGCGTGATTGCACCCGAGACCTCACGCTGCGTTGTCACCGGAGCGGCCCATTGATAAACCACCTGCTCGGCAGTACGCAGCATGGGGGCCGAGTTCATCGCAATCCATAGCAAGCCCAGGTGCAAGGCAACCGCCGTCACCAACGCCGGCTTGGAAAGCGGGTTGGCTTGGGCCGATGTTTTGGCAAACGGGTCGATCATGGCGGGCGTGCTGGCAATGCCTGGCTTGGTGTTGGAAAGGTGACGCGACCTAGAAGTGCAAGGCCGCGAGCAGACCCACGATAGCACCAAGACCACCGACCACAAACATGCCGCGTTCCAGCCATTTTTTGCGGGTCAGCAGTGCAATGGCAGCCAGCGCAATGGCCACTTGCAGCGCCGTGGTGGCCTGAGCCCAGCGGTGGTGTTGGTGCATTTGTTCGTCAGAGCGGTGGTCCCAATCTTTGGCCTCGGCCTCCAGCCTTTCAGCAACCACTTTGATCTCGCCTTTTTCTTTGTCGTAGCGCTCCACTTTGGCCTTGAATGTGTCTTTCTTCTCGGCAGGGGCCAGCTCCATGGCCAGCTCTGCCAGGGCCTGTTTAGTGCTTTTGGCCTGGTAAAAATTCCATTGGTTGGATGCCTCAGTCTTGCTGATGGCGGCGTTGTTTTTAAACAGACCCGCATTCGCCTGGGTAGCGCCGCCCATGTAGCCAAAAATCGCACCTACGGTGGCGATGATGGCGGTAAACATGGCGATCTGGTTGGTCATGCCGCCATGGGCATCCCCATGGTCGCCCCCGCCATGGGTGGCGTGCTCTAGTACATGGTCGTGTGGGCCGTGTACGTGAAATCCGTGTCCTGACATAGCTAATCTTTCTTTGACGTGTTGCGGTAAGTCACAAAGCTGAAGGGCAGGACTTGTGCGGAAATATGGTCTTCGCGCGAGCTTAGCGCCCAGTCGCTGCCCAGCACCGGTGCAAAGGCGTCACCGGCAAAGTCTGCGGCAATCTCAGTGACCACGGCGGTGTGGGCCAGTGGCAAGGTCTGCGCATAGATTTGCGCGCCACCAATCACCCACACATGGTCATTTTGCTCACAAAACTGTAGCGCCTCCCGCACATTCCTAGCGGGCTGCGCGCCATTTTCTTGCCAATTTGGCTGGCGCGTGATTACGACATTGGTACGCCCTGGCAAAGGGCGGAATTTGGGCGGAATGGAGTCCCAGGTCTTGCGCCCCATGATCACAGGGCAGCCCAGAGTGGTCCGTTTGAAGTGCGCCATATCCTCTGGCAAATGCCAAGGCAGCTTACCGTTAGTTCCAATGACGCCATTGGCCGCGCGGGCAAAAATCAGGTGCAGTTGCATACAGTTAGAAGGGTAGTGTTCAGACCGCGACGGGCGCTTTGATTGCCGCATGGCATTCGTAGCCCAGTACCTCAAAGTCTTCAAATTGGTAGTCCAGAATCGAATCCGGCTTGCGCTTGATGTGCAGCGTGGGGTAGGCAAATGGCGTGCGGCTCAGTTGCAGCTCCACCTGCTCATGGTGGTTGCTGTAGATATGGCAATCGCCACCGGTCCAGATGAAATCACCCACATCCAGATCACACTGCTGCGCCACCATGTGTGTGAGCAAGGCGTAACTGGCGATGTTGAAAGGTTTTCCGGTCACCCTAATCTGTACGTATTTCACTATGATAGCCTTGTTGTCCGTGAATGATTGGATCTTACAGAAGACATCAACGTGCAAATTGCTGAAGTGCTGACTATCCGATAAAAGTGTTCGACGCTTAGAAGTTTTGGGCTTTGATGGATTGTCAATTTTCTGTGTGCCAAATTTGTTTCTAATGGTTCAATGACAGATTTGGCAACTTTCTTTGACATCGAAAATTGACGCAAGACCGATGTTTAAAGTTTACAACCCCAAAGAAAGAGGGTTGCTCCGTTTAGACGGTCGAGCGTTTAAGGCCAATATATTGGATCAAGCTTGAAGAAGCAGACAGCTAAACAGGTTCAGAAGCGGGATTCGCAGGTATGCGCTGTTCAGTTTGAGTTCGCTGACGACCAGGTTCTGAGAGCTGGCTGCAGCCTGAGAAAGGCCCTCGGTAAAGATATGAAGTCAACTTATCATTGTTATCGAGAATTTCATCTGTTGGGAGTGGAAAATGGGCAACTTAGATTCGCTTGCTGAAAGAGCGCTAAATGCAATGAGCACTGACACGACAAACGCAGCATCTTGGCTTGTTGACAAACGGAGGATGCTTGACGGGAAAGATCGTCTTTGGGTACTCGCTTGGATCGTGTTCGACCTCGACCACAAAAACATGACAACTGTGTCGAGGGCACTTGAATTGACAATTGACGACCTGACGGCAGTCAAACGCGTTCTGCAAAAGATTTAAAAATTTTGCAAGGCAACACTGGCCTATTTGCTCGCGATGTCTAAGGCCCAAACCATTCAACTCCAAGCAAATCTACCCACCAATCGTTTGCCCTGTTTGCGCAAGATGGTAGGGTATGTTGCAGGCCAATTCAAAATGTTGAACCAACTTGGCAAATACGATTAACTAGCGATATGGCAACTCAAAATCAGATATTTGGCCTTGTTGAGCAAAATTTGATAACGGGTAACTATGTTGGCAAGATCATTGGATTTCCGCATATCGAAATCGCAGCGCCGACCATCGCAGACGTAGTCAGCAAGCTTCAAGCGCACACTGCACAATTGGCGGCCTCTGAGTCGCTGGTAAAGGAGTCTGAGTTCGTAGGAGTCTTTCGACTTTAGGTATGCCTGAATACCGACTCAAAAGATCCTTATACCGCCGATATTTTGACCCTATATATTCTGCAAAGCCCTAAATTTTTTTGTTTTGTCTGGGGCAGTGAATATAGAGGGTCGTTGCAGTAGATTGCACTGACTCAGCGCCGAGTAGCCAGTCTGCCATCATTGACCGTGAATAGCTCCTCCAAACCGAAGCGGCCGCACCAATAGTGACGTCTTGTCCAAGTTCACGCAATGCGAGTTGCACATTGCTCGCCAGTGCCAACTGATCTTCTGCCAGGTTTTGCGCTTCCGATATTGCGGCGCACTGTTGGATGCGTATTCCAGTGAATACCGCCACCCGTTCCAGTGCGAAGTAGGCCACCCATTCCGGTCCAAACCCGTCACCTGTTCCTGCGCAATGTTGGCCACCGTTACTAGGGGTTGAAATCGAGCGGCCTGGCGACAGTTGGTAACAGTGTTGTGTCAGCTTAGGAGTGATTTGTAATTCAACAATGCCGCGATATCAGTCCTTCAAGTCATTGTTCCAGTGGGTTATATTTTGTGAAGGCTTCCTGCCAGTTTGGGCGCCATGTCTAACACTTATCCAAATGCAAGCTCTTATCTTCGACCTATTCGGTGTACTCGTTTCGTTCGATGATGGACTGGTCTATGACCGCATAGCTCAGGGGTGTGCTGAGCCTGAAAAGGTCGCGGAGCGCCTTTCCAATTTGGTGTCGCAGCCTAATCTCATTTGCGGCCGCACTGAACTTCATCAACTTCACTCCCAACTCGTGCGAGACATTAAGTTGAAGATATCGCTTGAAGAGTTCGAAGCTATTTGGCTGGCCTCGTACTCGGAGCCAATGCCTGGGATGCGCGAACTCCTCCGCCAATTGAGTAGCCAATGTAGGCTCGTATTGCTATCAAACGTTGACCCGTACTATTGGCCTACTGTCGAGGCCAGTATTCCTGAACTTCATGGCTTTCATGCAAAGGTACTTTCCTTTCAACAGGGTGTTGCCAAGCCTGACAGTCAGGCTTTTGAGCGAGCTGTCGCCGCCAGCGGTGCCTCTGTAGAGCACTGCTATTTCATTGATGACAAAATAGAAAACATTGAAGTCGCAGAAGCACTGGGTTTGGCGGGGCATACGTTTCAAAGTTGTCGTGAGCTCAAGAAAGTGTTGCGTCGAGCTGGGTTGCATGTTGAGTAACATTATGCGGACGACTCCTCCACTTTGTGGCATTGCAAAAGAGACAGCTCCCAGTCTAAAAGCGAAGGCGGCAGTGCCGCGGAAGCAGTCATTAGGCGCTTGTGTGGATGGTTCCCTTTACAGTTAGTTGTTGTCATTTGCCATGTGGCGCCGAACGTCGGGTCAGATTGGTCCAGTAGTTCGCACTCTCCATGAAAACATGGTCATAAACGGGAGGACCCTTGATTAGTATCAGGCTCATAGAAATCCAAAACTACCGCGCTATCAAGAAGCTAGTTTGGAGTCCAAACGCAGGCCTAAACTGCCTTATTGGACCGGGAGACAGCGGGAAGTCCAGTATTCTCGATGCTATTGAGCTTTGCATGGGTAGTGCGGCCCGTAGAACCATCGCAGTTTCCGACTCTGATTTTCATGGGCTGAATACGGACGAGCCGATTTCAATATCGCTAACGTTTGGCGGCCTCGATGATTCTCTACTCGACCTTGACGAATATGCGCTTTATCTGCGTGCTTTCGATTCGAAGACAGGTGTTCTACAGGATGAGCCGCAAACGGGTCTGGAGACCGTTATCACACTGAATGTATCGGTTGATTCCTATCGCGACCCAGTATGGGGATTGTCCTCAAAACGTGCCACGGACAAGAACCAACAGAAGAAGCTTTCTCAAAAAGAGCGTGCTCGGCTTCTTTCGTCACGACTCGGTGTATCGAACGTCGCGCAGAACTTAACCTGGGGCAAAGGCTCGGTGCTCACGCGACTAAATGAGGAACAACTCGACGTCGACTCGGTGTTGATTGATATTGCGCGCGATGCCAAGTTTGCATTTGGCGAGAACGCGAACGACCAACTCATAGATGCGCTCGCCATTGTGGAAAAGACCGCAAATAGCTTGGGCGTGCCGACGGGCGGCGCCGTCAAGGCCTCACTGGATACACAGGGGTTCTGGCTGAAGGAGGGTGCCGTAGCATTGCACGGTAGTGATGGCGTGCCGTTACGATGCTTGGGAACAGGCTCCGCCAGGCTTCTGGTTGCAGGTTTGCAGCGGGACGCCACCCAGGCTGCGGCCGTCGTATTGGTCGATGAGGTCGAGTTCGGTCTGGAGCCGCATCGACTCACGCGGCTGCTGAACGCCCTTGGTTCAAAGCTTGAGGAGCCTACAGCGCAGGTGTTCATTACGACGCATTCCCCAGTAGCGTTGCAGCAGCTCAAAGCCGAGCACCTGCACATCGTCTGCAAGGGCAGGGATGGGCACACCGTTAATGCTGCCGGTAAAGGTGACGACGTTCAGGGCACGCTTCGGAAGTCGCCGAGTTCGTTTTTGGCCAAGAAGGTCATCGTGTGCGAGGGTGCCAGCGAACAAGGTCTCTTGCGCGGCGTGGACGATTGGAACGTGGCAAGAGGAAACGATTCTTTGCTTGCACGAGGGGTCTCGCTTCTTGACGCAGGGGGCGGCTCGCCGAAGGGTTGCATTGAGAAAGCCGTGCTGTTTGCAAAACTGGGCTTCGAGGTGGCCGCCTTAATTGACAACGATGTGGCCGTCGATTCACGGGTGCGCAACCAGCTGACCGAAGTGGGTGGGCGCCTATTTACTTGGGAAGACGGATTCGCTTTGGAGGACGCGCTGTTCGTCCATCTGCCTGACGAAAGCGTCGACAGGCTGCTCGAGTTCGCATTGGAGAATGTGGGTCGTGGCTCGGTGGATGAGAAGGTTAAAGAGCAGTTCGGGTCGGACGTCTGTGCATCAAGCATTCTCGAGGGCGCGGAACTTGCCGGGTACTCGGAGACCGAACGCAAAAAGCTAGGTCTGGCCTCAAGAACCAAAAAGAAGAGCAAAAGCGGTGAGGCCGAGAAGAAATCCGGCTGGTTTAAAAGCATTGACCGGATGGAACGAGTCGGTTGCGAACTTGTGGGGCCAGCCATGCTCCCGAATAAGACGCCTCTGACTCAGGTTGTATTCGACATATTCAGGTGGACACAGATTGGCCACTGAACCTGACCTGCTTGAAGTGCGGCTCGGAAGCGTAGAAGCTCCCGCGGGATGCGGTAAGACGGAGCTCATCGCATCTACGTTGCGTAGATGCCAGTTGGCAGACAAGCCAGTTCTGATTCTCACGCACACTAACGCCGGCGCCAACTCACTGCAGCAACGGCTTTTAAAACGCAGGGTATCTCCTGCCGTATATCGCCTCTTCACCGTCGATGGCTGGGCCATGCGTGTGGTCGCAGCTTTTCCTGCCGGGAGCGGATACCAGCTGCAAACCGGCGGGTTGTCGCTGGACTATCCAGCGATTCGACGGGGCGCCGCGCACTTACTTGCTAGCGGAAACATCGCGCCTCTTTTAGCAGCAACGTACTCCAGACTCATTGTCGATGAGTACCAGGACTGCAGCATCGAGCAGCACGCCGTAGTCATGGGCATCAGCAAAACCCTGCCGACCGTGGTCCTCGGAGACCCCTTGCAAGCCATCTTCGGGTTTAACGGCAACGACTTGGTGGACTGGAGTGATGTGGAGTCCGCATTTCCGGACATCGGGCAGCTCGACAAACCATGGCGCTGGATAAACGCAGGTGCACAGCCGCTCGGTGAGTGGCTCATCGAAATACGCAAAGACTTGAAGGCTGGCGGTCCCGTTGACTTGCTCAAAGGCCATCCAGGCGTTGACTGGGTCCGATTGAAGGACGAGAAAGATGTACAGGGAAGGATGGCAGCAGCTGCATACAAGCACCACGAAGGTGATGGCTCATTGCTTATTATCGCGGAAGGTAGCGATAAGGTGGGCCAGCAGAACTTCGCGAAGCGGACACCCGGTGCTTCCACCGTAGAAGCAGTCGACCTGAAAGACCTAACTGGATTCGCGACGAGCTACAAGCCCGGGTCTGCCGGTTGTCTGGACCAATTGCTTGAATTCGGAGCATCCGTCATGACGAAGGTTGACCCCGATGGGTTGCGCACGAGACTGAAAGCACTCAGCGGCACGCGCGCGAAAAAGGAAGCTACCTTCGCGGAGCGAGCGGCTCAAGCCTACGTAGCGCAGCCAACCCTTCACGCGGCCCATAGGCTGCTACGAGCACTCGGCAAGAATCCAGGCGCCCGTGCTTACCGTCCGGCCATCTACTATGGTGCCCTCGATGCACTTTCGAAGGTGACTGATTCAGGAATGTCATTTGCCGAAGCCGCAGTAACCGTACGCGAACTCCAACGACATAAGGTGCGAATATTGCCAAAGCGCGCGGTTGGGAGCACTTTGCTCCTCAAGGGACTGGAGGCAGATGTCGCGGTGGTTATGCACCCGGAAAAGATGACAGCAACACACCTATATGTTGCGCTTACACGTGGCGCAAGGAAGGTTCTGGTGTGTTCGCCGAAGTCTGAGCTAATTCCCCTAAGAGCGAAGTAGACATAGGCTTGGTGACCTCAAGGTAAGTCGACTGCAACATGTGCTTTACCAGTGAGAACGCCCATTTGAGCGAAGGTCGCACCATTGGCACTGGCCAAGGTGAAAACCGATGACTGCACGCGATATCGAACACGGTGCGAGGCTAGCACTTTGAGTGCCCGTCTTTGTTGTACAGCGGTTTCTAGCTGCGGTACAGCGACTGACCGCAAAGGGGACATTTCCGAATTTGCATCAGCGCAGTTGGACGACCGGTTCCAGCACATGAGAGACATTCAAGTGAATTGCACCGCTAACCGTTTCAATCGGCCAATGAGAAGGCCAATTCAGTGGCATTGACAGTTTACTGAGCTGGCGGGGTTTGAACTGGAATGACTGGCCTATTTTGGGCTGGAAAGACTGGTAGGGTTTGGATTGGAATGGGTGGCGATATTCAATGGAATACGCAGTTGGATCCACCGAGCTAAATCCGACGCAAACTCAGCAGCGTCTTCGGTCATAAGTTTTTCGTAATCAGGACTCCCGAATTCCCGGCCAACTGGTGCCATAGCGTCCCATGCCAATTCTTCTTCTGATATCTGGCCTATATTTTGGGTTGCGAGTCCTTGCTCAGCATCGCCCCCCTGATCGACCTGCATACGACCAATAACCTTCAGCTTTTTCTTAAGAGGTCCGATGGTCCTTGTCTTCGATGGATTTCTCGTAACCTCAACACGATCATTAGGGCCAATCCAGAACTCGTGATACCCACAATGCTCAGCAAATACTACGATGCGGTGGATTGCACCATCTGCGGGCGTCTCGCCTAGGTAGAACGCCCTCCGAAATGTCAGATCGGTTCCATCCTCAAAGCGAATCTGAACACCATCGTCAGAAAAATCAGTCGCTAACAAATTGGCCGCGCGAATGTCTTCTTCTGAGCGCCCCAGTCGTTCCGAAAGCTTGGTTTTCCAGTCCTCTAAGATTCTGATCCATGGCATCGCGGATTTCATTCTGAGCTGATCAAGCTCTTCCTGAGCTGCAGCCCTTATGTCGTCCGGACTGTGTGCCTCTTCTCCAGTGAAGATGTGGCCGAGGTAAGCGTCGCGCGCATCCATGGTCGCAACGGTAAAGTCCAACCATGATTGGAATCCTTCGGGCGGCTTTGGTGTTCTCATATCAAGTCTCAATCAGTCATCCACACAGAGCATTCGGGCTAATCCTGTCAGGACCGAAGTCGCGAGGGTGAGCCGAGTTGGAGTCCAAACCAGAGGAGTTCCATCGCAATCAATGGCAATCACATGGTTCTGCATACTTGCGACTCAATTGTCCCCATGGTGCTTTTCGCGCAGAACTCGCCCAACTTAAGTTGGCGTGTTGCTCAAATTTGGTAACTCGATGACTAAAGACTCAATTTCAAGATCTTTTGTTTCGGAATCGAATTGAGAGCATGAGAATCGATCGCCGGTACATGTCTCGTAGACCAAAGTACGCATTGATGGCATGAGTGGTTCGATTGCTGACCAAACTTTTGTAAGTCGATCTACCCTCCAATCAGGCGTTCCGTTTATGTAGCTTGGTGTCGCTATATTCGCATACAGCAATCGGTGTTCCTGAATTGGTTGCGTTTCGGCGATTTGCTGCACTTGCTCAAATCTACTGAGGAAAATTGTCTTGCTTGATTTCACGCAATTTGCGTTGGCGTCTGATGACGCTCTGACCTCTGCTATGAACCAAATTTGATTGAAAAACGGCTCAGTCAACATCCAATTAGACCGCTTTTTAGATCCCGATATTGTTGGCGTATGGAACCTGCAAATTTGGCCTGTAGTGGACATAAACTTGAAAAAATGAACACTATACATTGTAGCGTTATAGGTGTCATTTTGAATTAATAAGTGCGCATGCGCACTCTCAGAACACCTGCCAATAATTTTGCTATTGCTCTTAAGTCAGCTCGCAAGCTGATGAACTTGAGCCAAGAGGATTTCGGTCTGGTATCCAGTAGAACCTACATAAGTTCCCTTGAAAGGGGGCTCGGCTCTCCCACTTTGAGCAAAGTGGACGAACTTGCCGCAGTGCTAGGCGTCCACCCGTTGACTCTTCTATTTCTCGCGTATGCGCCCAAACAGTCGTCAGAACAAATAGAGAACTTGCACGACCTAGTTTTGAATGAAGTTAAGGGTCTCGGTGAATTGGCGCGTTGACTGGATGTCTGACCTGAACCTAGGCGGACGCCTCAGATATTTGCGGTCATTTCGACTATCGATACTACAAGAGCCTAATAAAGGGCCCGGGAGATGCAGATCTTTAGAGCCTTGCCTATCGACGGAATGAACTCACTCCACAGAGAGTGTCAGAATTTTTTGACGACCTGTTTGTTGTGGAGGGGGATCCCACCTAAACGTTTCGACCCAGCACCAACAGAAAGTAAAGGGCAATCTGTCAGCAACTGAAGTGTCCAAACGTTTGGACACTTTGATGTCCATTGCACTCTTTTGGCGTCATCTCATTGGCAATTGTGCAACTCGAATTGCGTTTTGCTTTTCTAGTCCACGATCGATACTGAAAGTTCGTCCAATTTGTCCCTAAAACGTAAGCTACCTGACGCATATTTTGACGAGTTTTCTCCGGTAAAAGTTGCGCGGGTGGCTTTGTCAATTACTAACCACGCCTGTCATTCGACTATGATTTGTCAAGAATTAAAAAGACAGTAGTGGGGGCTATCCGGGAGTACATGCGCAAGAACACCTTGTGGGCTGTCCGGTGCGTTGACCATGATTGTTTTCATGGGGTAACCCACCGCAAATGCGTGTTTACTGACTCCGAAGGTGATTGATGCTTCCCGATACCCCGTTGGCCCCTGGTGCCCGTGCTGTCATTCGTGATGAGGAATGGCTTATCCGTCGTGTTGACCCGTCAACTGACGGAGGGTGGTTATTGACCTGCGACGGTATTTCAGATTTGGTGCGCGGCCAATCGGCACTCTTTCTTACCGCTCTCGAAGATAAGATTGAGTTACTGGACCCCGCAACCACGGCATTGGTTCCTGACGATAGCCCCACTTACAACTCCACACTGCTGTATTTGGAAAGTCAGCGCCGCCGCAGCGTAGCTAACGATGACCGCATCCACCTGGGCCACAGGGGAGTGATGAACCTGGTGCCATACCAGCTGGATCCCGCACTGCAGGCATTGCGGCAACCACGCGCCCGTATCCTGATTGCCGATGCCGTAGGTTTGGGTAAGACGCTGGAAGCCGGCGTTCTGGCGACTGAGCTCATCCAGCGCGGCCGTGGCAAGCGCATTCTGGTGGTTACCCAAAAGGCGATGCTCACTCAATTCCAAAAGGAGTGGTGGAGTCGATTTTCTATTCCGCTGGTTCGACTTGACTCCGTTGGCTTGGCGCGTGTTCGCAACCGAATTCCGGCCAATCACAATCCTTTCAACCACTTCGACCGCAGCATCATCTCCATCGATACGCTCAAGAGCAATCTGGAGTACCGCAATTACCTAGAAAACGCCTGGTGGGACATCATCGTCATTGACGAATGCCATAACGTAGCGGCTAGGGCAGGGGAGTCGGGTGTTTCCCGCCGCGCCAAATTGGCGCGCTTGCTGGCCACCCGTTCCGATACGCTCATGTTGCTTTCAGCCACCCCGCATGATGGATCTGCCCGTAGCTTTGCATCCCTTATGGCGTTACTCGATCCCACCGCCATTTCTGATCCGGACGACTACTCCCCAGACGATTTCAAAAGTAAAGGCTTGGTGGTCCGTCGGTTCAAAAAGGATATCAAGGACCAGGTCACTGCAGATTTTCAGGAACGCACCACCACCTGCCTACGCCAACCAGCCAGCGCTCAAGAAGAGGCTGCTTATCGCGCACTGCTTGCAGTTGAGTTCACCCAGGGTGGTGAACACCGTGCGGGCAAGCAACAAGAGCTGCAACGCGTTGGCATGCAAAAGGGCTTGTTCTCCAGTCCAGCGGCTGCCTTGGAGTCCACCAACAAACGTGTTCAGCTGCTGCAAGCCAAAGCCAGTCCAACTGCAGACGAAGCCAAAGAGATTCAAGGCTTGCAAGAGCTTGCTGATGCACTCAAAGTCATCACTACTGATAGCACCGCCAACTCCTTCAGCAAATACCAGAAACTGCTGGCCCATTTGCGCTCTACCGAGTTCGGCTGGCAAAAAACCGACGCCGGTGACCGCTTGGTCATCTTCTCCGAACGCATTGAGACTCTGCGCTGGCTACAAAACCATCTGGGGGAAGACCTCAAGCTCAAGGCCAATCAGATCGAGCTGCTGCACGGCCAGATGGCGGATACCGAGCAGCAAGACCTGGTCGAGCGCTTTGGCCGCCTCGATGACCCGCTGCGGGTGCTGTTGTGTTCTGACGTAGCCAGTGAGGGCCTGAACCTGCACTACTTCTGTCACCGCCTAGTGCATTTCGACATGCCGTGGTCGCTCATGGTGTTCCAGCAGCGCAACGGCAGGGTGGACCGTTATGGCCAGAAACACCAGCCGAAAATCGTTTACCTGTTCACCGAATCCGCCAACGACAAGATTCGCGGTGATTTGCGCATTCTTGAAATCCTAGAGAAAAAGGACGAGCAAGCCACATCCAATCTGGGCGATCCGTCCGCATTCCTCAACGTGTTCGATGCCGACAAAGAGGCCGAGAAGGTCGCTTCCTTCATGGCTGATGGCCTTACGCCTGAGCAGGTAGAAACCACGCTGGACACTGCCGCCGCATCAGACGCCGACAACGAAGCTGATGCGATGATGAAGTTGTTCGGTGCCAGTTGGCTGGGCAATGCTGAGCCACCTCATGCAACCCAAACCTCGCAAACAACAAGCAGCGGCGGCAACACCGGCAACAGCCTTTCGCACATCACCGAACCCGCTTCGCTTTTCAAAAGCGACTTTCAATACGCTCAGACTGCGCTCAAGCAAATCAATCAGCCCGAGATGCTGTGCCAATGGACCGCGCATGAGGCGGAGCAGATCATTGCCATTACCGCGCCGTTGGATTTACAGGATCGCCTGCGCCAATTGCCGCGAGAAGCGCAAGCTGACAACGACCATTACTCCCTGTGCGCCGACCCTGCGCGCATGGCCGCGTCGATAGAAACCGCTCGCCAAGCCAAGGCAGAAGACGATACCTGGCCCAAACTGCATTACCTCTGGCCCCAGCACCCGGTGCTGGAGTGGCTGGGCGACAGGGTGCTTAATCACTTCCCCCGCCACAGTGCGCCCGTGGTGCAAAACCACAAGCTGCACCCTGGCGAACAAGCCTTCGTCCTCATGAGTTTGGTGCCCAACCGCAAGGGCCAACCTTTGCTGGTGGAGTGGCAAGTGGCTTGTCGCGTTGGCGAGACCGGTGGTTTCACGCTGGAGCCATTTGCAACGTTCTCGCAACGCGCGGGTCTCCAAGCCGGTGGTCTGCCCAACCGTGGCACATCCGAAGCGCTGGCTGCGACCACTCAGGTGCTGCAGGCGGCATTGCCAGAGGCAGTAGCCACCATGCGCGACCACATGCTCCAGTTGCAAGGTGATTTTGCGGCCCAGTCCGCACTGCGCCTGCGCGACACGCTACAAAATCTAGAGCAACTGCAAAAGCGGCAAATCGTCCAGCTCGAACTGCGGCTTGAGAGCCAGATCGAAACTGTCAAGCGCAGCCGCTTTGAGCACCGCAGCCGCCAGATTGGCCGTGTGTTTGACGACTACCGTGAGTGGGTCAAAGACACCCTCACCACCGAGCCACAGCCCTGGATTCAGGTCTTGGCTGCGGTGTGCAACCCCGCCTCCGGCAATACTTCTTCTGGAGCCTGACCCATGGCCGTCCTCGACGCCGTCGACACCTTCGCTGGCATTGCCAACGAAAACGAGTTTTACAGCCACCACTACCTAGCAGAAGTCTTCAAGGGCGACATCAAGTCCCGCTTAGAAGCGTGGGACGCACATGAAGCGCTGCACCCCGGAACCGAGAGCGAACGCGCCCCCGCCAAACGCCTGAGCGCCTGGGCTCAAAAGTGGTTTGCTCTGCGCGGCCAGATTGCCAAGGCCCGCGATGATGCCGAAAAGTGGCAAACCTTCACCCAGCTACAGACCGGCCTGTTGCAAGCATTGGGCTATGCAGCGCCCGGCAAAACCACGCCCACCATCGAACTTGTCCCCGGCCAGCCCTTGCCCCTGTGGCAACTGCTCGCCAAAGGCGGCAGTGCCGGGCAAAGCGCCGCTGCGGCTGCTATGCTGCCCAGCCAGCTTGCCATCGTCCCTGCCTACCAGCCCGGTGCCGAGGACGAAGACCTGCTCGACCACAAACTCACCCATCTGCATTACGGTGGCGACAACGTTCCACCCGCGCTTAAGGGCGAGGCATGGGCTTCTATCGTTTCCGAGGCACTCTTCGGTGCCGAAAATCCCCCCCGTTACGTCATCCTGCTGGGCCTGGACCACTGGCTGCTGCTAGATCGCTACAAATGGCCCAATAACCGCGCCCTGCGGTTTGACTGGGTTGACATCCTCGACCGTAAAGACACCGCCACCCTGCAAGCCGCCGCCGCGCTTCTGCACCACGACAGTCTGGCACCCGGTGAAGGCATCAGCCTGCTGGAAAGCCTGGACGAAAACGCCCACAAACACGCCTTTGGCGTCAGCGAAGACCTCAAACATGCCCTGCGCGAAGCCATCGAGCTGCTGGGCAACGAGGCCGCCGACCAATTGCGTAAACAAGCGGCTGATGCCAAAAAAGGCTTTTTTAGCGGCAAGGACCAGCTCGATCCCGCCGACCTCAGCCTGGAATGCCTGCGCATGGTCTACCGGCTGCTGTTCATGTTCTACATCGAGGCCCGGCCCGAGCTGGGCTACGTGCCCATTGCCAAGAGCGAGGTTTACCTCAAGGGCTACAGCCTGGAATCCTTGCGCGAGCTGGAGATGCAACCGCTCAACACGCCCCATGCGCGTGACGGCTTTTACTTCGACGCCACATTGCGCCGCCTGTTCAGCCTGGTGGCAAATGGCTGCGGCTTTGAGAATGCTGCCGGTGAACAAACGCACTTGGCAGGGCTAATTGCCGGTGCCAAAGACACCTTTGCCCTCGCCCCCCTGGACAGTCGCCTGTTTGACGAAACCACCATGCCTTTATTGGCCAAAGTGCGCTTCCCCAACCATGTGTGGCAAACCATCATCCGCCTCATGTCGCTCACCCGTGGCAAAAAAGGCGGAGCAGAGCGCGGCCAGCGCCGTGGCCGCGTCAGTTACCAGCTGCTGTCCATCAACCAGTTGGGCGCGGTGTACGAGGCATTGCTCAGCTACCGGGGTTTCTTCGCTGCCGAAGATCTGTACGAAGTGCAACCCGCCCCCAAGAAGGCTGGCCGAAGCGCCTCGGATGAAGATGAAGAAGGCGGCTCAGACACTGGCGACGCAGAAGCAGACGGAGATGATGCTGACGATGGCTCCCAAAACAATAGCGGCTCACGCCCATCGCACGGGGGCTCCAGGGCTGATTTACTTGAAAACGCATGGTTTGTTCCTGCCAGCCACCTCAGCGACTACAAAGACGACGAACGGGTCTATGACTTTAGCGACGCAGGCCACCGCCAGTTGCGCAAGCACCCCCGTGGCAGCTTCATCTACCGCTTGGCCGGGCGCGACCGGCAAAAAAGCGCCAGTTACTACACCCCCCAGGTGCTCACCCGCTGCCTGGTCAAGTACGCGCTCAAGGAGCTGCTGGGCAGCGACCGCGTCAAACGCGCCGACGACATCCTGACCATCACCGTGTGCGAGCCCGCCATGGGCAGTGCCGCGTTTTTGAACGAAGCCGTCAACCAGCTGGCTGAGGCCTACCTGGAGCGCAAGCAGACCGAACTGGGCAAACGCATCCCCCACGACGACTACCCGCAAGAGCTGCAAAAAGTCCGCATGTACCTGGCCGACCGCAATGTGTTCGGCGTGGACTTGAACCCCGTGGCCGTGGAGCTGGCCGAGGTGTCCCTGTGGCTCAACGCCATTTACGGCGAACCCACGCAAGACAAAGACGGCAACGCGCTGCCCGTCAAACCCGCCCGCGTGCCATGGTTTGGCTACCAGCTGTTTGCGGGCAACAGCCTCATTGGTGCGCGCCACCAAGCCTACCGCCCTGGTGGCTTAAAGAAAGGGGCCAAACCCGCCTGGCATGAAGAGCCGCCAAGGGATTGCAGCAAAGCCAACCCTCGACAGGCGGAAGAGATCTGGCACTTTTTGCTGCCCGACCCTGGCATGGCCAACTACACCGACAAGGCCGCCAAAGCCCTGTACCCGGACGACTTCAAACGCTTAGCCACCTGGCGCAAAGAGTTCAACAAGCCACTGGAGTCGCACGAAGTGGGCCGCCTGCAGCAGCTCAGCAAGTGCATTGACGACCTGTGGGCCGAACACACCGCTGCTCTGGCGAGAGACCGGGAGCGCACCGAAGACTACTTGACGGTGTGGCCCCATGACAAATTTCAAGCCAAATCGGCCTCTAGCCCTCTAGAACAGAGCGCAAGCAGCTATTCAAACGATAGCAGTTGCGTCGATAAATTTCACGCCATCAGCCGCGCCCAAAAAGAAGCCATCCGCCGCCAGGGCCTGCTCAATGCCGATGGCGACCTGGCCACGCCGTACCGCCGCCTGAAACTGGTCATGGACTACTGGTGCGCCCTGTGGTTCTGGCCTATCACCCAAAGCGCCACCTTGCCCAGCCGCGAAGCCTGGTGGATGGAAGTGGGGGCTATTTTGGAAGGCAACATTGTCGACCTGGCCCCCCAGCAAGGGCTGGACCTGCGCCCCACCGAACCCGATGCACCCCAGGTCATCATTCCTGAAGTGCAATCCTTCCTGGATGGCTTTGAGACGCAACTGCCTTTAAGTCAGGCCGCGGACCAACCCAATCTGCACGACAAGTTGGGCCAGTTGCGCATCAGCAAACTGCGTCAGCACTTTGCCCGCATTCCGCAAGTGGAGGCGGTGGCAGAGGCGCGCCGATTCTTGCATTGGGATTTGTGCTTTGCGGACATCTTGTTGCAGCGTGGTGGGTTTGATTTGATTTTGGGGAATCCGCCTTGGCTCAAGGTGGAATGGAACGAGTCCGGCATTCTGGGTGAGCGCAATCCGGTGTTTGCAATCCGCAAGATCAGCGCCAGTGACTTGACCGGGCTGCGAGCGAAGGCCTTTGAAGAATTCGTCGGTCTGCAAACCGCCTGGGCGGACGAGTTGCAAGAGGCCGAAGGCACGCAGAATTTTTTGAATGCTGTACAGAATTACCCGCTTCTCAAGGGCGTGCAAACAAATTTGTACAAGTGCTTTATGCCGCTGGCGTGGCGGCTAGGGAGTCCTTTTGGCGTTAGTGGCTTGCTGCATCCAGAGGGGCCGTACGACGACCCAAACGCGGGCGAGCTTCGTGAGGTACTCTTCAAGCGATTAAGAAACCATTTTCAGTTTGTGAATGAGGCGCATCTATTTGCTGAAGTTCATAACCTAACCAAGTACAGCGTCAACATCTACGGCGTGCCTCAATCAAGTCCACGCTTTGATCAGATAGCCAATCTGTTTATCCCTTCAACAGTGGACGCAAGCTACCAGCATGACGGGAGCGGCATAGTTGGCGGCTACAAAAATGGCAGTGGAAAGTGGAATACTGATGGTCATAGTGATCGAATCGTGCAGGTCGATGATGTAGCGCTCGCTACTTTTGCCAAGCTTTACGACGAGCCTCGGACGCCACCACGTCGTGCCCGCTTGCCAGCTCTTCACGCCGGGGCACTGAGCAGCGTGTTGCGCAAGCTTGCGGCGCAACCGCGTCGGCTTTCTGACCTTGGTGACAACTATGTTGCCACCGAGATGTGGCACGAAACAATGCAGCAGAAAGACGGCACCATTTATCGCAGGTCCACGCACGATGCAAGCTTTCCCCGCAGCACTATTGAATGGATTCTCTCCGGCCCACACTTTTTCTTGGCGAATCCATTCAATAAAACACCTCGAAATCCTTGCACTTCCAATAAGTCATATGACGTAGTGGATTTGTCTTGTCTCCCTGATGACTACTTGCCACGTACAAACTACAGCCCTATGGCCGAGCGCTCTGAATATTTGCGTCGGGTACCTCGCGCTAGCTGGTTGGATGATGGAGAAGTCGCCACAAAGCCAGTTACGGATTATTTTCGTCATATACACCGCCGGGCTGTCGGTGCTGCGAACGAGCGTAGTGCCATCTGCAGCATCGCACCGAAACACACGGGGCATATTGGCGGGGGGTACTCTATAGCCTTTCGAGATCCACATGAATTGGTGACTTTTTCAAGTGCTGTTGCGTCACTGGTGATGGATTTTTTTGTCCGATCCACAGGCAAAGGAGACTTCCGAGGTGACTTGGCAGTGAAGCTTCCTTTGCTTCAGAATAATTTCGACATTTCAGTACGTTACCTCGCCCTCAACTGCCTAACCACCCACTACGCCCCCCTATGGGAGCAGGTCTACGACCTCGCCTTCACCGACCAAAGCTGGAGCCAGCACGACAACCCGCGCCTGCCGCAAGACTTCTGGCAAAACCTCACCAGCGACTGGACGCGCCATTGCGCTCTGCGCAGCGACTACGCCCGCCGCATGGCCCTGGTCGAAATCGACGTGCTGGTCGCCCAGGCGCTGGGCCTCACGCTCGATGAACTGCTGCTGATCTACCGCGTGCAGTTCCCGGTGATGCAGGGCTACGAGCGCGACACCTGGTACGACATCACCGGCCGAATCGTCTTCACCAACAGCAAAGGCCTGGTCGGTGTCGGCCTGCCCCGCAAAGGCAGCCGTACATCCCCCAAAACCAAAATCACCACCCCCGATGGCAAAGTGCGCCCCGGCAACCACGGCTGGGAAGACCTATACAAAGACGACAAGTGGCTGGTGCCCGACGGCACCGTCGTCACCATGGAAGTCACCGACGACACCCTGCCGGGCGGCCCCCGCCAAGTCACCCGCACCTTCAAAGCCCCCTTCGCCCGTGCCAGCCGTGAGGATGACTACCGGGTGGCTTGGGCTTTTTTTGACACAAATTCTGTTGGGACTGAAGGATGAGCGCGAGCTTCTCTGTTCGATTTGATCAGACAAAGACTCATTGCCTGCATACCGCATGACACCTCTAGAAAGACTTTGATGTTCCTAAACGATCAAGAGACCTCTACTGATTTGCTTTACTACGAAGCGATAGCTCGCACGGTAGTTCGATTCATTCAGGAAACCCCGTGTGCGCCGGTGACCATCGGAGTCCACGGAGACTGGGGCGCCGGAAAATCAAGTGTCCTAAAGATGACGGAAAGCGCATTGAAGGGCAAAGATCGAGTTTTGTGTCTCTGGTTCAATGGATGGACATTCGAAGGCTTTGAGGATGCAAAAACGGTCCTCATTGAAACGCTGATTGATGAACTGCGCCGTGCGCGACCTACTTCAACCAAGGTTGCGGATGCTGCGAAGAAGTTACTGAAGCGGGTTGATTGGCTCAAGCTGGCCCGAAAATCTGGAGGACTTGCACTGACCACGCTGACAGGCATTCCCAGTCCCGGTCAGCTTGGCGGTGTGATTGACATGGTCTCGGCATTTGTCAAAAAACCTCAAGACCAGATCTCCGTTGATGATCTGAAATCTTTTGCTGGGCAAGCGCAGGAGTATGTCAAGGAGCCGAATGAAGCGGTCGATCGCATTCCAGAACACATCCATGCATTTCGCAAGGAATTCGAAGAACTTCTTGATGCTGCAGAGCTGGATCGGCTGGTTGTGATCGTTGATGATCTTGATCGCTGCTTACCTCATACGGCCATTGCCACGTTGGAGGCAATTCGCCTCTTTTTGATGGTTGATCGAACTGCATTTGTCATTGGGGCTGACGAACTGATGATCGAATACGCAGTTAAGGAGCATTTTCCGGATTTGCCCCCAAGCTCAGGCCCGGTCGGCTATGCGAGGAATTATTTGGAAAAGCTGATTCAAGTGCCGTTCCGCGTGCCTGCGCTAGGACTATCGGAAACGCGGGTTTACATCACACTTCTATTGGCAGAGCTTGCGTTGCCCAAAGGCGATGCTGGCTTCTTGCGTCTGCTGGAAGCCGCGCGCAAAGACATGCAACGCCCGTGGCAGAGCCGTGGTCTGGACACGGTGACGATTCGGGAGGCGTTAGGGCCTGTAGTCCCGGACAAGGTGCAAGAAGCTCAAACAATAAGCTCGGTGCTCAGCAAGATCCTGACAGAGGGCACGCATGGGAATCCTCGGCAAATTAAGCGATTTCTCAATTCCATGATGCTTAGACGAGCTATTGCGGAAGAGCGAGGGTTCGGTGATGAAATCAAGCTCCCTGTCCTCGGAAAAATCATGCTTGCGGAGCGTTTCTATCCTGATCTCTACAAGCAGCTCGCACAACTCGCCGCGGCAGAGGGTGGAAAGCCAGCATCGCTTGTCCAGTTTGAACGGTCACTCAAGCCGCTTCCCACTGTCGACAGCGCCGCTGTTAAGACGGTCTCCAAACCTGTGATCGACGTTAAGCAGTCGGCAGCTAAGTCTGGCGACGCAACAGCACTCTCGCAGGAAGCCACAGACTGGATGAAAGTCGAGTGGATCAAGGGCTGGGCAGCGATCGACCCTCCGCTATCTGACGTGGATCTTCGCCCCTACGTTTTTGTGACCAGAGACAAGAGGGGCTCTCTAGGGGGACTTGCGGTATCTGCACATCTTGAAAATTTGATTGAGCGACTAATGGGTGGAAAGATTGCTGCGCGCAGCTGCGTTGCAGAGGTTTCAAAGCTTTCACCCCAGGAACTGGATGACGTGTTCACCGCAGTTAGTGACCAGGCGTTACAAGCCGACGACCTATCCACTGAGCCGAGCGGGATTCAAGGCCTCATGGTGCTATCCGAACACACCCCTGAGATGGGTCGGCGGCTCATTGAGTTCGCGAAATCATTGAACCTGCCAAAGGTCGGTCTGTGGCCAGCAAATATGGTTGCGAACATTAAGCATCCACAGTTGTTGGGCGATGTCAACTCATTGATATCTCAGTGGGTGGAGCAAACCGAAAGCACCAAGTTGAGAACTGCCGCCAAGCTCGTCCTGGATCTGGCGAAGAAAGGCTGAACTGCAATGGGGACTTCTAAAGGATATGGAGGGCCACCTAACGGTTTGGTTCCTTCGTGGCTTTCTTCGTCTGGTGGCGATGAAGCTGACAGCGGTAGCGGCGACGGAGCGGACCACGGGGACGGCAGTGGTGATTCGACTGACGGTAGCGGGGGGGCAACCAACCCAAACTCTGCCGATGCGGGTGGTTTTACCGGTGCTAGAACGGCATTCACTAGGTTCTCCAAAAATGGTAGTAGCAGCTCTTTGGGGGCTGCCATGGCCAGCTATGTGGGCGGCAATGGTGGCGGAATTAGAAGTGGTAGTCGGGGCGGGGGAGGTGGCGGTTCCGGCGCTCGGAGAGCCATGCAACGCATGGGGGCCTCACGCGGCGCAGGCGCTCGGCTTCTTGGAGTCGTTAGAGATTTTCAGCAGCTTGGCGCTGCGGATGTACTCCGTCGGCTTGATCTGGACGGGATGGTCAATCAACCAGCGGCGGATGTGTTTGTCGCCATGCTGGAATTTCTCTGCCCGCCTGGTGGAGCCATTGACGAGGCGATTTCCAGACAGGCCATGCTAGAAGCTATTGGGAACCTTGATGAAGTCGGTGGGTCGGACTTTGGATCACTTACGCCAGACCAATTGCGAGAGTTTTTCCTTGATTTCGTTGTTCTCTCGATCGAAGGTCGGGTCATTGCAGATATTGGAGCGAAGGGCCTGATGGTTTCGGCTGACATTGAAACGTTGGAAAGTACACATACTCAGCTTCATGAATTCATTGAAGGTTGCTGTAGGGTCCATCTTTCGGGGCTGTTGACCGGGTTGGCGGCATTGAGCAACAACGACGTTGATCGGCGAACCAACGAGGTCTATGAGGCCGCTTTTTCACTGATAGCTGAAGCAGGAGAGGATGGTCAATGACTGCGCATACCCTTATTGCCCGTCTCGGGCCTGCAGATATTGCAACTGTTACTCCCATGCAGTTGGCCTCAAACGTCACCTCAATTGACTTTATCGACGGTTACGAACGTCTGGGCTTTGGTCTTGGTCAAGCGCTTGAGCAGCTTGACAGGCTGGGCCTCACTCCTGGGGAACTGTCTATCGACTTCGCCCTGCTTGCGGCGACCGTGACTGCGGCAGATACGCGGATTTCCCGAGAGCGCACATCCCAAGATGCGTGGACTCGTGAAATCGAAGTGTGTATACCCGTTTCGGATCCATCAGCATGGGAGCACTCAAAGCCTCTATTGCGCACAATACTGAATTTCCTTACCGGTGATAAATGGGATCTGCAGTTCCGTGATCGACCGGTTGGACGTGCGCAATTGGCAGTCCCAACAGAAAACCTTCGTACCGCCAACCCGGACAGTGTTTGCCTTTTCTCTGGTGGGCTGGACAGTTTCATTGGCGCGATCGACTTATTTTCAGAGGGCGGATCGCCGTTACTAGTTAGTCATTACTGGGACGGCATCACGAGCAACCATCAAACGATTTGTGCTGATGCGCTTAAGGCGCAGTTCTCAGGATCAGAATTCAACCACATACGTGCACGAGTCGGATTTCCAACAGATACCGTAGACGACGCACCTGTTGAGGACACCCTCCGAGCTAGGTCTTTTCTTTTTTTCGCATTGGCAGCACTCGCTGCGGATGCAATCGGCGGCAGTGTCACCATCCATGTTCCCGAAAACGGATTGATTTCGTTGAACGTTCCGCTTGACCCAGTGCGGCTTGGCGCACTAAGTACGAGGACTACACATCCCTTCTATATGGCACGTGTAAATGAACTGCTGCGTTCACTTGGTCTTCGATCCCATTTGTTCAACAGGTACGGATTCAAGACCAAGGGCCAAATGGCCAGTGGATGTGCTGCACAACCTTTCTTGGCAGCTCAAGCGAAGAACACAATGTCTTGCTCATCACCGGGTAAGAGTAGGTTTGCGAAAGATGAGTCACAGCGTCAACCCAAACATTGCGGGTATTGCGTTCCCTGTCTCATTCGGCGTGCCTCACTGCTCGAAGGTAGTATTCCTGACGCGGCACCCTATCAACTGCATGATCTGTGGTCGCATGTGATTCACACTGATAAAGCAGAAGGAAGCCACATCCGGTCATTCGAACTCGCAATTTCACGACTTCGAAAGTATCCGGCGCGAGCGAAGCTAGATATTCATCGACCAGGCCCTCTCAGCGATCATCCAAATGAACTCTTGAAATATGAAGAAGTTTATGTCGCTGGTTTGGAGGAAGTAGCAAGGTTGCTTGACGGCGTGAAATCTGGTCCTTGTTGATGGCTGTACCGATAGAAAAGGCGAGGTGGGTTGATTTTCACTGCCACCTTGACCTATACCCCAACCACGAACAGTTGATTGCTGAGTGTGACAAGGCTCGTATCGCAACGCTTGCTGTAACAACTACGCCGAAAGCTTGGGCTCGCAACAAACAGTTTGCGGAGAAAGCTAGCCTTGTTCGAGTTGCACTTGGTCTTCATCCGCAACTTGTGGCCGAACGTGAGAGCGAAATTGCCCTGTTCGAGCGTCTGTTGCCTGAGACTCGCTATGTTGGCGAGGTCGGGCTTGATGCAGGCCCCCGTTTTTACAAAAGCTTTGAAGCGCAGGAAAGAGTGTTTGAACGAGTGCTTCGCGCCTGTGCCGAGCACGGTGACAAGATACTGACAATCCACAGTGTCCGCTCTGTCACAAAGGTTCTGCAACACCTCGACAAGAACTTACAGCAGGGGCGCGGGAAGGTAGTCATGCATTGGTTTACAGGAACTGCATCAGAGGCTCGTAGGGCGGTCGACCTAGGTTGCTACTTTTCCATCAATTCTGAAATGTTGAGGTCTTCAAGAACTCGATCACTTCTGGGACAGCTCCCGGTTGAGCGCTTGCTCACTGAAACAGACGGCCCGTTCGTCCAGGTTGACGGCGTCGCGGTTCACCCCAAATCAGTTGCTGATACTGTTGACCAGTTGGCGACTCTATATGGTCTGAATTCGGGGGATATGGCTGCGCAGATTCTGTGCAACTTATCAGTTCTGGTGAAACACTAGTGTTGAAAGCATTGCAAGGTTTTGCGCAATTCCTGCTTGCCAGAACGGGTACGCAGTTCGATTTGGCAGTCCAGACAAGCGATGTAGAGGAAATTTGTCGTGACCATTAAGACCAAACCGGTTGTCAAAGTGACAACCGGGGCAAAGAGCCCTATTTTTGATGCCGTGCATGAGACTGCTTCAGACCTTCACGCGATGGGCTTCATTGACCAGCGCAAGATGCGCGAATTTGATTTGCTGTGCCAGGCGCCCATTCCGGATTACGACAGCGGGAAAATCCGTGCACTTCGTGACCGACTCAAGCTCAGCCAAGCTGTGCTGGCCTCGGCCTTGAACACCTGCTTGTCGACTGTTCGCCAGCGGGAGATTGGCGATAAACAACCCAGCGGCCCCTCACAAAAACTACTGAACTTGCTGGAACGCAAGGGCCTTGAGGCTCTGATCTAAACCCACCGCCAGAATCTATGCTCCCTTCACTCTTAGCCCGTGACATTCAGCAAGGTCTTCAACAATTTTTAGTCACGGGCTTTGAGCCCTCTGATGATTTTCTGCATGGGTTGATGAAGCGATTTGTTGACGACCAATCTGGCTGGCTAAAAGGACCCTATTTGCAAGTGGGGTTGCCGTTCACTTCCGGTGATGCTGGGCGCAAGTTTTTCAAAGACTTTGAGACTGAGTTTCCTGGATTTAGCCATCAGGAGCATGCCTGGCAGCGCCTATCTAGCCTGCATCTGGCTGATCACACCTTGGTGGCCACTGGCACAGGCAGCGGTAAGACCGAATGTTTTTTGTATCCCGTTTTGGACCACTGTGCGCGTGCCCGAAAAGCTGGTGAGCCGGGCATCAAGGCGCTGGTCATTTACCCCATGAATGCGCTGGCGACGGACCAAGCACGCCGTTTTGCGCAGCTGATTGCAGCTACGCCAGCTTTTGCTGGCTTGCGGGTAGGTTTGTTTGTGGGTGGGTCGGTGGCGGATCCTGGCCAAGGCTTAGTCATGACTCCGACAAGTGTCATCACAGACCGGGACACCTTGCGTAAGAACCCGCCCGACATTCTGTTGACAAACTACAAAATGTTGGATTACCTTCTGCTGCGCCCGAAAGACCGCAAGCTGTGGGAGCGCAATACACCCACCACGCTGCGTTATCTCGTGGTGGACGAACTGCATACCTTTGACGGAGCCCAGGGAACAGATCTGGCGCTGCTTCTGCGGCGTTTGCGCGCCCGCCTGAAGATACCTTCCGGACATTTAGTGTGCGCTGGTACGTCGGCTACTTTGGGTGGATCCTCAGATACTGCTGCTTTGAGGGATTACGCGCGACAGATATTTGGAGCGCCATTTGGCTCAGAGTCTGTCATTACCGAAAATCGCCAGTCTGTGGGTGTATTCCTTGAAGACGCGATGGTGGACTTCATGTTCCAAAGTCAGCCTGATTTGGCTGCTGCGCTGGATTCCACACGCTTTAAGACCCCTGAGGACGCAGTTGCCGGATGGTTCGGGGTATTTTTTCCAGATGAGCCAACACCGGTTGACGTGAAAGACGCGGTATGGAGAGTCCAACTCGGGGATTACTTAAAGCGCCATATTTTGTTTGTCAATTTGCTCAAACAGCTGAAGGGTGGCGTAGTCCACTATGACGAGCTAACCGAGCGTTTGCAGAAAAATCTACCTGTTGCGGCGCACCCGCAAGTGCGCGAGATTTTGGATGCACTGCTGGTGCTGGTGGCCTGGGCAATTACACCGAGCGCCAGTGGCAGGCCAATGCCGCTGGTCAGCTTGCGTTTGCAACTTTGGATTCGCGAACTGCGCAGAATGGTCGCGAAAGTGGCTGTGGATGCAGAAGATGTCCGGCTGCGCAGTTCAGCGGATGTAGCGGCCAACCCGGATGGGGTCTACCTGCCGATGGTTCAGTGCAGCGAATGCCACACCACCGGTTGGCTTTCGCGCATGGTGCAGGGCAGTAACCGGCTCTCTACCAAACTGGACGAGATATACAACTGCTGGTTTTCCGGCCGCCCGGAGGCGACAAGGCTTTATGCAGCGCAAAGTGTCAAACGGCCACAAGTAGAAGGTGTGATTCAGCACGCCTGTGTGGCTTGCGGAAATTTGCAGCAAGCGCCCGGTGCCTGCCTGGCGTGCGGCCAGGAAGAGTTGCTGGCGGTGTACAAAGTCATCGCTCAACGCAGTTTCTCCATTGGGCAGGTACAGCACACGCGGCATGACTCGACTTGCCCGGCCTGCGGTAATCGTGACCGACTACTTTTGTTGGGTGCGCGTAATGCCACCTTGGGTTCGCAAGTAGTGGAGCACAGCTGGGCTAGTCCGTTCAATGACGACAAGAAGTTGATTGCGTTCTCCGACTCGGTGCAAGACGCTGCCCATAGAGCTGGGTTCTTTGGAGCGCGGACCTATCTCAACAATGTACGTACAGGTCTGGCGCAAGTCATTGATGAGCTTGCGAGCCCAGGACTGAGTTGGGCGGACTTTTTGACGCAAGCAAACGCTTCGTTTGACTCTCCTGGCTCGGTTTTAAATATGCCGCCAGAGAAGCTGTTGTCGGAATTCATTGGCCCCAATATGACCTGGCAGCGGGATTGGTCCGAGGAACTGCTTAAGAAAGGCGTCTTGCCCGCTTCAAGCCGCTTGCCGGGTAAGGTGCGCAAGCGGCTGCTATGGCAGGCCTATAGCGAGTTCACTTACCTAAGCCATCGGGGTAGAAACCTTGAGCGCATTGGCAAGGCCACTATTTCTGTCCCCATACAACGCATAGGGTTGGTAGCGGAAGCGCTGTTGCCTAAGTTGCAGGAACAATTCGGAGCCAAGGGCTTGGATCACCCGGTATTGGTTCAATGGCTTTGGGGCTTGCTCAACCACTTGCGCAGGCGCGGTGCGGTGATGCACTCGGAATTAGCAGGCTATGCAGCGGACGGCAATGTGTACGGATTGATTCGATCCGGCGGTCGTGGAGAGTGGATGCCCTCGATGGGAGAGCGCACGCCAAAACCAGTGTTTTTGACCCTTGGCAAGCACCGCGACTTTGACCAACTGACCAACACCAAGCGCAATAGCTGGTTCGACCGTTGGGCAGCGGCATGCCTGGGCCGTCAAATGCTCCTGTCGCCTGGAATGGCGGCGGACTTGTTTCATGCAGCCGCGGTCGTTTTAGAGGACGTTGGCATCTTGGTTCGAACGTCCGACCATCAAGGCGATACCTTGGCGATCAGCCCGCAAGCACTAGAGCTGTATGTGGATACGGCTTACCTCGCTACTCCACTGGGCAAAAGAAGATTGACTGTGCCTGCCAGTGCCGCTAAGGTCTTGCAGGGCATGCCATGTATTGACGCCACAGATGAGTTTTATGAAGACGTGCTGCCAACTGGTGGTTGGCTATCAGACCGTTTCAGCCAAGGAAACCTGCGACGCGTGATAGCTGCTGAGCACACGGGTTTGCTGGAGCGTGCTGAGCGGGAGGCGTTGGAGATTCGTTTTAAGTCCAAGCTACCCCGCGATTGGTATGAAAACCTACTGTCTGCTACCCCCACCTTGGAGATGGGTGTGGACATCGGGGACTTGTCGTCAGTGTTGCTGTGTTCCGTACCGCCCAACCAGGCCAGCTATTTGCAGCGCATGGGGCGTGCGGGTCGCCGTGATGGCAATGCAATGACGACCACGCTGGCCGATGGCAGCAGTCCCCATGACTTGTATTTTTTTGAAGAAACCCAGGAGATGCTTTCCGGCGAGGTAGCGCCGCCCGGCGTCTTCCTGCAAGCAGCGGAGGTGCTGCGCCGACAACTGTTCGCCTTTTGCATGGATGACTGGGTGAGCGGAATTAGTACCCCGACGGCCTTTCCGGAAAAAACCTCAACCGCCCTGGATGCTGTGGAGCAGGCGAATCAAACGCGCTTTCCGTACAATTTTTGTGACCATGTTCTGGCCAATGAACCTACGTTGTTTTCAGCATTCGTGGATTTGCTCGGCGCAGATGTGAACGCAACTGTGCGTCTGCGATTGCAAGACTTCATTCAAGGGCAGGGTGACACCGACGGACTGAGGCCGCGACTACTTAAATACCTGCAAGAGCTGGTAGAGGAACGAAAGACCTATAAAAAGCGCAAGGAACAAATCGATATTGCGAAGAATGTAGCGGCCCAGCGTCCGCAGGATGAGGCGACTGTTGCTGAGATTGATGCGCTGCTGCGCGAGCGCGACAAGATGCTGGAGTTGATTGCAGAGATCAACAAACGAGATCTGCTGAATACCCTGACCGATGCTGGGTTGATACCGAACTACGCCTTCCCAGAGGCTGGGATTGAATTGAAATCGGTTCTGTGGCGTAAGCGTGGCGCGGACGAGCAAGGGCAGGGTGCGTATGTTGCGCTGCCAGCCATCAAATATGAGCGGCCAGCCAATTCCGCACTATCAGAATTTGCACCGGAAAATCGGTTCTACGCCAATCAACGTCGGGTTGAGATCGACCAGATCAACATGAATCTGGCGAAAACCGAGAGCTGGAGGTTTTGCCCATCTTGTCATCACATGCAGAACTTGGAGGTAGAAGCCGATACCCATGCTACATGCCCTCATTGCGGCGACGATATGTGGTCAGACGCGGCACAAAAACGGACCTTGCTGAGGTTCCGACAGGCAATTGCCAATAGCGACGATACGAAGGTGCGCATTGACGACAGTGTTGAGGATCGGGAGCCAAAGTTCTATGTTCGTCAGCTCATGGCAGATTTTGAGCCAAAGGACATTCGTGAGGCTTGGCAGATCAAATCGGGCTTGCCTTTCGGGTTTGAGTTTGTCTCGCGGGTTACCTTCCGGGATGTGAATTTTGGGGAATTGGTGAAACCTGGTGAGTCTTTCAAGGTGGCGGACAAAGAGTCGTCGCGGCCAGGGTTCAAGCTTTGCAAGCATTGCGGAAAAGTTCAAAAACAGCCCAAAACTCGTTTCGACCCAGAAGGGCAGCTCCATAGCTTTGATTGCGCAAAGCATGGCAGCGAAGCCCCAGCCAATTTGTTGGAATGCCTGTACCTGTACCGCGAGTTCACGTCTGAAGCACTCCGGATTTTGGTGCCCTATACAAAGTCGGGAGTCGATGAAGAGGTCGTTCAGTCGTTCATGGCTGCCCTGCAATTGGGGTTGAAAAAGCGATTTGGGGGCAGGGTAGACCACCTGCGTCTGGTTACACAGGATGAGCCGGGTAAAGATGGCGGCCCCCGTAGGCACTTTGTGATGCTGTACGACTCTGTGCCTGGAGGTACGGGTTACCTTCATCAGCTTCTAGCGCAGGACGCGGGCACTTTGGCGGATGTGCTGCGCATGGCGCTAGAGACTATCAACAAGTGTTCTTGCAATGAAGACCCTGAAAAGGATGGTTGCTACCGCTGCGTGTACCAGTACCGCTTGGGACGCAACATGAACCTCGTGTCACGAGATCGTGGCAAAGAGGTGCTGACTGAGTTGGTCACATCACTGGACCAGCTAGAAAAGGTTGCCACGATTTCCGACATCTTCATCAACCCGAATTTCGATTCGATTCTGGAGAGTCGCTTTATTGAAAGCCTGCGCCGTATGGGTGGCACACTGGGTCTGCCACCCGTGAAGCTGGTTCAGGACATAGTTAACGGCAAGTCCGGTTATGTGATGGAAGTTGCGGGTCAGAGGTATCGGGTTGAGCCCCAATGCAATCTTGGACCGTCCGAAGGAGTCGCTATTGCAAGCAAACCTGATTTCGTCATTTGGCCCTGGCAAGTCGGCTCATCTCGCAAACCTATTGCGGTCTTCTGTGACGGATGGACATACCACCAGCATTCATTACGGGAAGATGCCGCCAAGCGCAGTGCGTTGGTAGCAAGTGGAAATTATTGGGTTTGGTCTGTTACGCATGAGGACGTGAAGATGGCCTTGTCCAGCGCCGCCGGTACAGATCTGGACTCACCGCTAGTTACTTTCAATCGCCACGATGGTTCTACCGCACCGCCCAACCTCCCTCGCGCCGCGCAGGGTGCTTTTGCCTATCAGGCGGTTTTTCAGTTGTTAAGCCTTCTTGCGATACCGCCGGGAGCAGCGGGCACGCCTGACACGGGCGTAGCGCAGTTGCAGCGTAATGCGCTGTGGCTGGGTTACCTCATGGTGCCATCCACCGCTACAGATTTGGCAGAGGTTAAGACTGAAATGACAGCCTGGATGGCCAAACTACCCACTTGGCTTCAAAGTCCAGGCACGAAGCACATGCCTAGCCTGTCCCGTAAAGGTACCAGTCCCGTAGTGCTGTCCTGGTGGCCAATGGCTTGTGCTGATGGGAAACTGGAGAGCTTTACCTCGCCTGGAGTGCTGGTTTTGGATGACGTCGTAGACCAAACTGAAGCCAAGCCACACTCAAACTGGCGCAGTTGGCTACGTGCATTCAATACCTTGCAAACATTGCCCGGCATGGTGATGACCACTGTCAGTGGGATTCAGGCTGGCGACCTTGAGTCCTTGGTTATTCTCAAGCCCGCAACAGCGGTGCCCGGAGTGTCGCCTGACCAAGTCGCGCTATCGCAGGAATGGATGGCAGCGCTGGAAATGACCGTCGACGCATTGCGGCCAGGTTTGCGCGCCTTAGCGAACCTTGGCGCGATGCCCCCTTTAGTTGGTTATGAGCTCGCAAATGACCGTGGAACCGTTGTGGCCGAGGCTGAAATGGCTTGGCCTGCGTCACATTTGGTGTTGCTCACGTTTGATCAGACTGACCTTGAGGGCGCTTGGAAAAATGCTGGTTGGAAGACGCTTGTTCTAAATGAGGATAGTGAGACAGTCGGCGACATGTCATGGCCCGATGCTGTGTGTGATGCTCTTGGTATTGCAATTTCAAAGAAATTAAATGAGGAAGAGTCAGCATGAGTCTTAAGCCCAAAGTTGCCCTGTCGCAGGACTTTCTGTTTCAGTTGGCTAAGCTGCCCTCCAACGTCCATTCCAAAGTATTGAAGTGGGCCGTTATTTTTCAAACAGATCCCAAAAGTCCAGGTATCAATTACGAAAAAATTCACGCTGCGCGCGATCCGAATTTGAAGTCTGTACGTATCGACCAAGATTGGCGAGGCATCGTCTTTAAACCTGAAAGTGGTGACGTTTACGTCCTACTGTACGTGGACCACCACGATGCCGCCTACAAATGGGCTGAGCGAAGGAAATTGGCAATCAATCCCGTGACTGGTGCCATGCAGGTTGTAGTGGTTGAGCAGGTGTTGGCCGTTGAGCAAGTCACGGTACAAGTGCCAGTTTTCAACGTCGAGGCTGACCTCCCGCTCTTGGGTGGCCAGCCATTGACACCCAAGGCATCGGTTTATGCCAACATGGCTGATCGTGACCTGATGAGCCTGGGTGTACCCCAGGAGTGGATTGAACGAATCCGGGTAGTTCAATCTGAGGAGGAGCTGGACGGCCTGCAGGATAGTTTGCCGGTGGAAGCCTACGAAGGCCTGTTTCTGATCGCTGCGGGCGACACCGTGGAACAAGTTTTGAACGCGCGTGAAACGCGTGTTGATCGACAGGTCAACACCAATGACTTTGCCGCTGCACTGACAACCCCCGAATCTCAGTCACGTTTCGTAGTGGTGGACGACGACGAAGCTATGCTGGCGATCATGAATGCTCCGCTGGCCCAGTGGCGCATCTTCCTTCACCCGACACAGCACAAGTTGGCTGGTGGAGATCGTAGTGGCCCAGTTCGTGTTCTGGGTGGTGCAGGCACAGGTAAGACCGTGCTGGCTATGCACCGGGCCAAATGGCTGGCAGAAAATCGTACGCCTGAGGGGAAGAAGGTGCTCTTTACAACGTTCACCAAAAACCTGGCTACGGATATTGAAGATAACTTGAAGACGCTGTGTTCGCCTAAGACGATGGCGAAGATTGAAGTTCGTAACCTGGATGCATGGGTTCACGGTTACATGCGTTCACACAAGCTAGAGCACAAGATTGTTTACGACCGAAGTAAAGATGGCGCACTCCAAGCTTGGCAGGCTGCCATGGCGTCGAAGGATGTGTCTATAGATGTTCCGCCGAATTTCTATGAGCAGGAGCTTGAACAGGTTGTATTGGCGCAAGGCGTGACGACACGGGATGAGTACCGCGCGGTTAGACGCACTGGGCGAGGCGTCATCCTCAGTCGCGCTAAGCGGGATGCGATCTGGCCAGTTTTTGAAGAGTACCGTGGTCAGTTGACATCAAGAAAACTCAAAGAGGTCGATGACGCTTACCGTGAAATATCCAGTCTGCTTGAACAAGAAGATACGAGCGGGCAGCAACTTCCCTACAGTGGCATCGTGATCGATGAAACCCAAGATCTAGGCCCACAAGCGCTAAAGCTTCTGAGAGCCATGATTCCTCGTGACTCGAATGATTTATTTTTTGTTGGCGATGGACATCAACGTATCTACACCCGAAATCGCGCTGCTATGAGCAAATGCGGTATAGACATTCGTGGTCGCTCCCGAAAGCTGTACCTCAATTACCGGACTACCGACGAGATTCGCAGGGCGGCGGTGGCTGTGCTCGAAGGATGCGAAATCGATGATCTCGACGAAGGGCATGATGAAACGCGCCGATATAAGTCCTTGTCACATGGCCCCGCCCCTTTGATTGTGGATGCAAGCGGAATGGAAGAAGCTGTTGCCATAGCTATTGCCAATGTCAAAAAGTGGCGAGATGAGGACCCTGGAGAACGAATCAATAGCACCTGCGTGATTGCCAGCAGTCAGGTGGTGCGAGACTCATTGGCGCGTCAGTTTTCTGGAGCCGGGTATTCAACTTCGGTGATTGATGCAAGCCAAAATTTATCTGCTGATACCAACGCAATTCACTTTGCAACAATGCATCGTGCCAAGGGCTTGGAATTTGATCGCGTCATTGTTGTAACACCAGCCGACTATCTTGGACTACCTCAAGAAACAGAAAGCCAAAGAAAGTTGATCTACGTCGCTTTGACTAGAGCTAAGCGTGATTCTGTATTAATTAAGATCTAATGCCAAAGCTATTGATCTCGATGGAACACTGTGGGTTACCGAAGCAACAAAACCACTACTATTGAACTGCCACTTTACGACTGAGTGCTACCCGAGCAAAGTTCATCTGCAAGTTTTCGAAGCGCTGTAGCCGCATCGTTACCTTGCCCGATTGTCAGATGGGCAACTGCAACTTCTAACTCACGATACTGCGCGAGTCGATGTACTAGAGTGCGTTCCTGCAAGTGTAGCTGCCGAACTCTTGACGCGAGTTTCTCAGCCTTGATGGATGGCGACGTTTGGAGCCGGCGGTTGAGTACGTAATTTAAGTACGGGCGTAGAGATCTGGGGCTAGAGTGTCCCATTTGTTCTGCCGCTTTGATGAGAATCGTCTCAACCCAAGAAGATTGGGGTCCAACTACTTCACCACTGAAAAGGGCGTCAACCAAGCTTTCAATTGTTCTAACGGCAAAACGTGCACGTAGTCGGTGCACATTGGCGTTCTTCACTCCTGCCTTGCTAAATGTTCTGAGACCGATGGAAGTCACACTGTCGCGATGCAGGACCGTACCTGTTTTACTTGACAAGAAAATCTCGTCTGGCTCTTTATATTTCTGGATGCTCTGGCGACAGTGAGTCACGATTTGAGCGCGCTCATACTCAATGAAGTCCATTGTTCGCAGTATGAGATCGGGCTGTACATTCAGCGGTTTTTTTTTACCACCTTTTCGCTCGACATAAATGATCCAGGGTTCGTCCATTTCAATAAGGTCAGCAAGGCTCTCCGCATCTGGCATTTGCGATTTACATACGCGCAAAATTTCTGCTCGTCTTGCACCCACTTCTTCTGCCCACGAAAGAATTAGTGAATTTCTTTCGCCATAGAGTTGATTGACCGCAACTTCATGAAGCTTGCGGATTTCAGTCTCAGTTGGCGTATGGCGGACTACGGAATTTTGCTCGGAGCCGCTGAGCCGCAAGGGCGTCGTCCAAGTTCCAAATACCCGCCCATGTTGTCCCTTTGAGAATTTCTGTTTCGCCGTAATTGGAAAGGGAATTTGCTGCATTGCCACCGGCAACTGGTCGATCGTGTAAACGCCTACTCGAAACCTCAGACGCTTTGTTTCTTCTGCCCACCGGTAAAAGGAAAAGACTGTGTCAAGCGACCGGTTGATGCGGTCTATAGAAAGCTTGAGCGTTCTAAGCAGGTATTCGCGCCATATGATCAAGAAGTCGTCGTCAACAGTTCGCCAGTCCCGTTTTCCTCTACAGAAGCGTAGGAATGGTCGAAGCGTTTTTGCATATTCCATCGCGCTACTGGCGAGAATACCGGAATCTACGACCAATTCGCGGAGCCAATCAGACGCATCTTCGTCAATACCTTCGGGCCAAAGCAATGTTGGAATATCGGGCCAAGAATGTTTACTTACCGTGCAAGTTGTGTCGGTGCAAATTATTAGACCATCATTCATTTTGGTGTATGTCATATCGAACAGCGAAGCTCTTGTTTCAAATTGAACGAATCCAATAGAGGTTCTATTCTTTAGAGTCGACTCGTAGCTTCGCTTGTAACGAGGCGATTCGAGTGTCCTGCTCGTTGACGCGGCGTATAAGCTCGATAACTATTGTGCGAAGTTGAGTAACGTCATCTAGTTCTGGAACTGAATGCGAATGCGGCGGCGTTATCTCATCGCCCACTTTTTTTCTAATTCCAAAATCAGCTTGCTCAAGTAAAAGCTTGATCTTTGGATTTTGAGTGAGGACTGATTCTGAGCAATATATGTTTTTACTCAAGTAGTCGCGACGAAATCGCTTACCGTCTACAGCCAAGGGGAATATTTTGGGGTCTGCTAGTGCGCTTGTTATCACTTGCTTAGCACGTTCGAAATAGACACGACCTTTGTCTGCATTTGAAAGACTGCTCAGATCCTCTAACCATATGCTGTCGATGTCGGCGAATCTCATTCGACGGCCCTCAATCCCTTGTGAGAGGCTACCTGACGACGGAGATTGGCGACTATTTCTTGCAACTTTGCGTTCTCTTCAAGGATGACTACGCTGCGTGCTTCTGCCGAGTCGGCACGCGCCTTCTCTTGGAGTCGCAATGACCGCTCTGAATGCCATTGTGAGCACGCAGCAGCCAGTTGCTGCTCAGCTGCTTTGCTATCAAAGCTATTCGTTGTACTTAATTTAGTATCAGAGGCACGTTTTACTGGCCTTGAATAGACCTTGTTCAACTCCTTGAGCAAGTTTTCAATGGCACTAACCAGAGAGCCATGCTGCGAATGCCCGGTAGTAAATTCGTTTGGTGAGGAGATTTTTTGAATTTCTAGTTCAGCATCGGCCCATAGTCGAGCGGCATTGAGGCTCTTAGGCAAAATCTTCCCTGCGGGAACTCCTTCCTTCCGCCATTCGCGGAGAACGGCAAGTCTTCGCTCGATTCGCTCGCGAACGGTGTGCTTCGTCGTGTGCTTAGTGGCCATCAGGTCAGCGATTGACGAAGATTTGTTGCTCATTTCACTAGATAGTTATTGCTGAATCGGATGGGCTATGGACGTCGCTTGGTCGTACCGCGCGTCGAGAACATGGCGAAGTTCAACTACCCGCGCAGCTTCGAGTTCTCCAAAGATAGTGGTTGTTCGTGGTTTGTACGAAACTGCCTCTTTTAGATGAAACAACTCTTCCTCCACTACTCCAGTGCGAGATCTTTCGAGTATGCCGTGAGGGCAATAAGAACATACAGTAGGGCCTGCCTGAGCGAAATTAGGGCCTACCGCTTGGATGTCCGCGCTTGATTCGCGTCTACATGATGCGGTGGCGGCAGCAGAAGATGTCTGAGGGCATGTACACGTTACCCATGGCTTTGGCGTCAGTACCATACCCCTACGTTGCATTAAAAGTGTAAGGCTTGCTCCAACGCGATCTGGAGATACGATTTGTAGCTTTCGACGAAAAGTATCGATGAGACGCTTGGCCGCTCGTTTCAGGTGTGCTCCAGCGCCTCCCGCTACAGCGCGCTCTCCAGAGACAATTGATCTAGCAACATGACCCATATAGCCCCATTCAACTTCAGTCCATAGAGCTGCAGCCTCCGGATCTTGAGTCACATATCGCTTCGTCATCTCAAGATCAAAGTGCCTTAGGAAATGAGCCAAAGTCTCAATCGTCGCACCTTCGAACCGATAGAAGTAAAGAATAGCAAAAAAGCGTCTGAACTGATGAGGGTGCCAGTGCCATGCAGATGGAGCCTCACCTTGCGGCGTGTGTAAGGGCATCTGAACTTCAGCGGCGAAGTCGTCGATGTGACGGCCAACGTCTATCTTTCGAAGCTGGCCGTCGGGGTCGATCCATTGAAACAGGTTATTGGTGCCAGTTTGACCGCGTGCCATTGCGCTGACTGACGAAAGCACTTCTACAGCTTTAACGACGAGGGTTGGGACTGGGATAAATTCATTTGTCTGTAGTGTTTTCCCAATATACGTGTCAAGCCAGTAGCCCGATGACGCGTCACCGCTTGTGCAACCGAACCGAAGATCGTCAATCTCATCATCCCGTCGAGCGCTGAAGCCAGCTATGAGGATCCAGCAGGCCGTTGCTAAGCGAAGTACGGTAGCCCAATCCATCGTTCCAATTGCAGATTCGTCGTAACTGAAAACTCGCCGCGCAGCATGCTCGAAAAGATGGAGTGCCAACTTCGGGGGCGGTGTGGGCGTCCTCTCTGTGCCGACACCCTTTACAGCAGCCACGCGAGCAGCGCCTTGTGCAAAAGGTTTAAAGTCGATGCTGTCTGCATCTATCTTTCGGCGCATCGCGTAGAGATTTTCAAATGGAACAATCCAGCGTTGCATTGCCTGAACTGTCACGTTCTTTACTGGCCGGATATCAATGCAGTCGAACTTGGCTGTATTGGTGGTTAGACCTTGTGCCTTCGCCGCTTTTGCTATTAAGGTCGCAACGCAGGGGTATTTAGTCGCTGAATCTGGGAGGTTACATGCAGCGACAACTGCACTACTTGATACCAAATTAGTTGGCCGTCCCGACTTGGGACTTATGTATCGAGGGAGCTCACCCAAGGGCAAGGAGTTCAAGTAAGTCTCTACTCGCTCAGAGGCATGAAGTACTGCATCCACTCCATACCTGCAGTCTTCGACAATCTGAGCTAGGTCATAGGGTTGGAGATGCGCGAAGGAAGATAGTTTTCGTATCGTTAAAGCATGTGCTAGGTGCATTAGGGTTCGCACTGCTTGAACATGAGTAAATGCATCGTCGATAGCACTATATCGATCATCTCGGATAAGGATGGCATATCCTTTTACGGTTGCGTATAGCCTTTTTGCATTCAGGAGAGATTCCCCGTCAGCTAACCTATAGTCGAAATCAATTGTCTGCGTGCGCCCATGGTTCCAAGTGTCAGAAACGGTCCATCGTGAACTAGCATAGGGGCTGTGCAGCCACGAAAACTGAAGCAGTTCTTTCTCTACTGATTGATTTCGTTGATCTGGTGCGATGACGCTTTGACCTTGTTTGCGCATACTAGTTACCAAGGTTTCGGTTGAACGAAGTTTGGATGAGCAGACATTTCGGCCGCTTTTGCGCTGGCGGCATTCCAAATTTTGATCAACGGGCCGCGCGCCATCTTTTCGGCGACAACGTCAGTCAGACATAGCCAAGGAAGCCAAACCTCGTCCCATCGCTCAGGTCTGTCACGTTCCCAGTCTGGCTGAGCGGCTCTCAGCGACACCTGCCAAATTTGAAGTACAGCTATTGCTTCGACCTCGGCGATGATCTGCAAGTGTGGACATTCATTCCAGCAATCGATGGTCTTACATGTTGTTCCCGGTTTGCCAGCACGACCACGAGAGTCCTTACAGAACGTGCCGAGGCCTGTCGGTCGCAGCGCCTGGAGACGTGCATCAAATTCTGCCTCGCTGATTCCTAAGTTCGACGCCGCGTCTTGTATGGAGGAAACAACAAGAATTTCGAAAGCTGATTGGAAATGGCGCATGTGGTTGTCGTACAGAAGTCGGGTAGGAAACTTCTTTTGATAACCTTGGGAGACTGTGGTCCCATGTTGCCCGATGGCCATCCCAACGGCGAGCCTGCCATCGTTATTCAACGCCGCTTGTAAAAGGACACTCGGCCGGAGCATATTTGGAGTAAGGCTTAACCCTTCGAGCCCCGAAGTGTTCGCAGCAAAGGCCTTAAACCAGTTGGTATACCAATGAGAGGTAGCCAATTGGATACGATCACCAATTTTCATTAGGAAAAGTCTGTCGCTATCATCCTGGCAGTTTGCCCTTAACCGTTCACCTGTTCTCAATAACCACTGAATACCGCGCACCGCCTCAGATTGTTCGGGAAGATCTACGATGATCGGTTTACCCTGCGCTCTCGCTTTATGTCCAGTAATTCGGACAAAGCCGGCAAGGTCGCTCGTCTCAGCGCAGTCCTGATTGAGCGTCCGCCCGACCCCTACGTTCGCGCCGCTCTCTAACAAGTAAAGAGTAAGTACCGCCCCAACCGCATCACGGTCAGGAAACAGCAACGACTCGATAGTGCTAATACCTCCGTGCTCTAAATATCGTTTACCAAAAAATTGACCGTATGGGCCCTGTTTGTTTGAGCCCCCATTCGGTGGAATTCCTGCAAAACGTTGCTCGATAAATCCAAGGAGGTTTGCAAGACCTTTTGAAGTTCGTGCTTCATTGGTCGACGACGGGATCGGAAAATGTTCGCGCAAGAGTTGTCCTCGGTTCCAATCCTTGGGCCTCAATCTGAAATAACTGTTTTCGAAGGTCTCACCGTCGATGTCTGCAACAGCTAAAAGGTCGCGACCTAGCTCGTATGCATCGACTGCGCTATGAAGGACAGAAATTGCTCGGCAGCGGAGTGCGTCGAGTCGCCGCTCAAGTAGCAGTTTTATCCCCTCCGCTGGATCTGCCGGGAGGTTTGCTCCCCTTTCCGCCTCGGCCGCGAGGCTTGCGAGAAAGTCCTTGCCGTCTCCAACCTCACTATGTAGCCCGTACTTTTCGCAGGAAAGTCGGAGCTGATTGCTTGCGAATTTGATGTACTCGGTACTACGCGATGTTCCGTTTTCAACAACAACTTCCGCAACGCTACGTAGATGCTGGCTGTGGACCTTGGAAAGTTTCACCCCTGGGAGAGGAACTGAAAGTTCTGGGAAAATTCGGCTCCCTGCGAACATGTTGAGTGCAGATCGTAGCTCCTGGAGCGTGCGGTCGACTGTTACTCTTTGTGCCCGGTTGGTACCCAACGAACTCAAGAGATGGTCCCGATATTCGTGAAGTGTCTCCTCCCAGTCTGCGTCGCTTACAACTTTACTCTGTGTGCGAATCTCCGCTGCAACTCTAGTACATTTCGGGGAACGTCTCGTGTTCAACCAAGAGAGCAACTTGTAAAGTTGAAGGTAGGCGTGCTTGGTTGAATGGGTGCCCTTTCCGGAAAATCCGACTTTAAATTGAATACCGATTTTCTCGAGAAATGGAATTGGCCACGCGTGGCTGAGTAAGCTAAAAGCGTAGACGCGATTGTGGAAATAAGGGTCGACCTTGCTCGCCTTTGCGTTTTCCAAGATTTCGGCTTCTTTCGCCTCAATCAAGTCTAAAAGCGCAATCTCTCGGAATCGACTCTCAGGAATTCCAGTAGCTTCCGAAATAGCGGGTCGATTGATAGAGACGCGGTCCTTGTTCAGCGGTGGCTGTCCTGCCAAACCAACTTTAAGTCTTGCGAGTTCATCCAGCCGGATAGCAGGGAGATAATTTTCTTTAGAAGCACGAGCATCAAACTCATCGAATAATCTACGGATTTCAGGATATTTGGTCAGAAAAACCCCACCACGTAGCTTGAAATTTAACTGAAACTGCAACCGATCGAGTTTTCCCGCCGTGTAGTCCAGGGCTTTGGATTCAAAAGCTTCCGTTAGCCAAGTTCGCATCGCGTCAAGGTGACGCATTGGTCCAGTTTTGATGCCGAGCTCTTTCTCGTACTCAGTGAAAACAGGTTTGAATCGGGTGAGCGCGGAGCTATGGCAGCCGAGCAGTTTTGCATAATGTTTGCGATTGATTTTCCCGCCACGTGACGCTGCAACCCCCTTAGCACGATCCCTTTCAAGTAGCGATCGCAATAACTCTTCGTTCAGAAATCCCCGAGCGGGTTCCATATTCGACTGTAGCGCTTAAACTGCGATGTCTGCCTTAATGGGTGGATGTGGGTCGTAGCCCGAAACATCGAAATCATCAATCTTGAAGTCGTCAATGCTTGCCGCGCGGCGTAGAAGTTGCATTTTCGGAAATGGTCTAGGATCTCTGGTCAACTGCTCGCGCGCTTGTTCAAAGTGGTTCAAATATAGATGTGAATCACCGCCTACCCATACAAGTTCGCCTGGCCGAAGATCACTTTGTTGAGCGAGCATTAACTGCAATGCGGCCGCTCCTACGAAATTGAAGGGTGCGCCAAGGAGGAGGTCTACAGACCTTTGAAAAAGGAGGCAATTGAGCCGGCCATCAGATGTAACGTGATACTGGTACACCATATGGCAGGGCGGAAGTGCCATTTCGTTAACCTCGGCAACGTTCCAACCGTGGAACAACATTCTGCGGCTCGACGGATTCTCCTTCAAAGTGCGGATCAAGGTTGCAATCTGATCATGTTCCCTGCCGTCAGCTCCCAACCAGCGACGCCATTGCTTGCCATATACCGGTCCCAACTCACCCCACTTCACTGCAAATACCTCATCGTTCACAATTCGATGCTCGAATTCCTCCTGTGTGATTTGCTCTCCAGTTGAGCGGCGATAGGCAGCCAATGGCCAGTCGGTCCAAATCCTCACCTTTTCGAGAAGTAGAGGTCGGATGTTGGTACCACCTGTCAGAAACCACAGCATTTCTTTGACCGCTGTCTTCCAATACACCCGCTTGGTGGTAAGGATCGGTACCGAGCCATCTGACAGATCAAACCGCACCATCGTGCCGAATGTTGAGCGCGTGCCTACACCGGTTCTATCGATGCGCTGATCGCCGTTCGAGAGGACCTGTGATAGCAGATCAAGGTACTGATGTTCCGGATGTCGCATATCCACATTGTCCACTGTTGAATTAGTCACTTGGCGCGTTCGTACGTTTGCAGCCCCGGCTGTATTCGAGCAAAGAGGCCAAAAATGCTAGGTGAGACTATTTCAACACAGCATTCACTGTCAATAGCGCTATGATGAGAAAAATAACCACTTAGTGAAGAGAAAAACATTCACGGTCGTTAATCGCTATGCCGGAAACAAACGGTACGCCCAAAAAAATATCGGCGCTGCGCTGGTACAACTGGCAACTCAATTTGCCTTTGCCGCCTTCAGTCTCCGCAGGTGCCACATAGAACTGGAAGAAGGCGTGGCAAGGCATCAGCGCCATCTTGTTCAGCTCGGCCACGTTCCAAGCGCTCACGATGATGCGGCGGCTGTCGGGGTTGGTCTTCAGCGTTTTGATGACATCGGCAATCTGGTCAATATGGCCGCCATCGGGCGTGGGCCAACTGCGCCATTGCACGCCATACACCGGGCCCAGGTCGCCTGTCTCGGGGTTCGCCCACTCGTCCCAGATCGACACGCCGCGTTCTTTGAGCCAATTGTTGTTGGAAGAGCCTGTCAGGAACCACAGCAACTCTTGAATGATGGAACGCAGGTGCACCTTCTTGGTCGTCACCAGCGGAAAGCCTTCGTTCAAATCAAAGCGCATCTGGTAGCCAAACACGCTCTTGGTGCCGGTGCCCGTGCGGTCGGCTTTGTGCACACCGGTGGTGAACACATGGCGCATGAAGTCTTCGTATTGGGAGCGGATGGGGTGGCTAGTATTCATGTGTTGTTCTGAGGTGTTCAGAATCCCGAAAGCAAATAGTCCAGCGCAGCAATCAAATCGTGCCGCTGGGTGGCGATGGAGCTGTGTGGGGTCTTCAGCAGCCGGGCCGGAAATGAGGCAACCGACGGCACATCGGCGCACAATTCTTGCTGTCCCACTGTGACCAGGGGTTGTAGCCCGTCAATGCGCGGGCCCATGCTGGAAAGGGTACGCAGGGGAATGATGACGCGGGAGCCGAGTTGGGCAATATGGTCAGATTGCAAATCCAGCCAGTAGGGAATACGGGCGCGTTGGTCTGCCATGGGGTTGGTATAGACATCAAATTGCGCCATGTCAAAAAAGTCCAGTCAGGTGGGGCTCAGGCCGCAGAGTGTGCGTTATGTGGTGCGTCATTGGGTGCCGGAGTCTCTCCCTGTGCGACCAGCCACTCCTGCACTTGCTGGGCAAACGTGCCCTCGCTCTCAATGCGTGCGTTGTACTGCTCAATAGCTACCTTGTTCCGCTCGGCCCATTGGATGCGGGAAACGCGCCGGACTTCTTTTTCCAGCAATTCATCCACCGTTTTGGATAGGTTCAAGCCCAGCTCCCGCGCCTTTTCTAGCGTAGACGCGGACAGGGATAAATTGGTGGCTTTCTTGGGGGCGTTATCAAAAGTCAACATGAAGATACTCCATCAACAATGCGCACAGTATATGCACAACTGCCATGCGTTTTCATATGCCTCTGACTGATTCAGGTCATGCGGTCCAGCGCGGTGGTCAGCACCAGCACGCCGATCAACACGGCCACTACCAGCGGCATGACGGTGCCCAGCCCGGCGTAGGTGGCCACCAGGCCAAAGGCTGCGGGCACGACGGAGCCACCCACATAGGCCAGAGACATTTGGCGGCCAATCACCGTGCGGGCCACATCAGGTGGAAAGCGCCGCGCGGTTTCGTGCATCAGCGATGGGAAGATAGGCGCACAGCCCAGGCCCATCAGCACCAAACCGCCTGACGCCAGCGCGCCAAACACCTGCGGCAGCGCAAACACGGTAGCCCCTACTGCCGCTAGGCAAATGCCCAACTGCACCAGCTTGCGATTGCCCAGCCGGTTAGACACCAGGCCCACACCGAAGCGCCCGGCGGTGATGGAACCAAAGTACACCGAAACCCACAGGCCCGCGTCGCCCGTGGACAAGCCGCGCGTGCTGACCAAAATGCTGGCCGCCCACAGGCCGGTACCCATTTCGGCGGCCACGTACAACAGGAAAATAAATGGCGACAACCACAGCGCCGCCGTGCGCACCGGCTTGAACTGCGCTGGCAGCCCGTGTTCACCTTCGCCCGCCGGGGGCTTGGAGTGCTCATTCGCCCACAGCGGCAGGCTCAAGGCCAGCACCGCGGCCAGGCCCAGTTGAATGAAACCAATGGTTTGCGCACCGGAGGTCCAGCCCGCGCTGCTGGCCAACGCCAGGCCCATGATGAAAGGCCCAGTGGTAGCGCCTATGCCCCAAAAACCGTGTAGCCAGTTCATGTGGCGCGACGAGTAATGCTCGGCCACAAAATGGTTCAGGCTGGCATCGACCGTACCCGCACCCAGGCCCAGCGGTATGCCCAATAACACCAGCCAGATGAAAGACGGCGCGGCTGCAAACCCCACCAGCGCCAAGCCCGTAACTAGGCAACTGCCCGCCACCACCGCGCCCGTGCCCAGGCGCTTGGTAATGGCACCGGCCCAGAAGCTGGACGCGGCCGAGCAAATCGTCATCGTGATCGTGATGTAGCCCACCGCAGCCAGTGGCTGGCCCATATCGGCACGTATGGCGGGCCACGCCACACCCAATAAACCGTCAGGCAGGCCCAGGCTGATAAAGGCCAAATAAACGATGGCCAGCAGAAGAAAATGGGTCACGCGGGCAGCACACGGTTGGGGTTGAGTGTGTTGTGCGGGTCCAGCGCCGTTTTGATGGCGCGCATGGCAGCCAGCGCCACGGGCGATTTGTGGTGGGCCAACTTGTCGCGCTTCAGGCTGCCAATGCCGTGCTCGGCGGAGATGGAGCCACGGTACTGGTCCACCAGCGCGTAGACCAGGGTGTTGATCGGGCCTTCTTGCGTCGTCAAAAACACCTCGGCATCGGCATCTGCCGGGGCCTGCACGTTGTAGTGCAAATTGCCATCGCCCAGGTGGCCGTAGTTGACCAGACGCACACCGGGGAAGGCCGCCTGCAAAGCGGCATCGGCCTCCTGCACAAAGGCGGGAATTTTTGATACCGCAATGCTGATGTCGTGTTTGATATTCAGGCCTTCCTGCGCCTGCGCCAGCGGAATGCTCTCGCGGATGTGCCACAGCGCGCGGGCCTGGGCTATGTTCTCGGCCACCACGGCATCCAGCACACAGCCTTGTTCCAGCGCGGCTTCCAGCAAGCGCTCAAATTGCTTGCGCGCGTGGTCTTCGGATTCGTGGTCGGAGTTTTCTAAAACGACGCAATATGGTGCCCCCACGCTCCCCACTGCGTGTGGTTCGCTGCCCCCCGTGGGGGCCGTGCCTTGCTTGGGGCGGCCCGGCGCTGCGGCGGCCTCACCACCAAACGGCACCTTTTGCTGCGGGAAGTGCTTGCGCACCAAGCCCAGTGCAAAGTCGCCCATCACCTCAAAGCCCGTGAGCCCGGCGTTCAGGTGCTTATGTGCCAGGCCCAGCAGTTGCACGGCAGCGTCTAGCGATGGCACGGCGGCCAGTGCGGTGAGCTGCGTAGCAGGCATCGGGTACAGCTTCATCGTGGCCGCGGTGATGATGCCCAGCGTGCCTTCGGAGCCGATGAACAAATGGCGCAAGTCATAGCCGGTGTTGTCTTTGCGCAGGCCGGTCAGGCCGTCCCAAATCTCGCCCTGGGCGGTCACCACTTCCAGGCCCAGGCACAGCTCGCGGGTATTGCCATAGCGCACCACCTGCGTGCCGCCCGCATTGGTGGCCAGGTTGCCGCCAATGGTGCAACTACCCTCGGCGGCCAGGCTCAAGGGGAATAAAAATCCTTGGGCCTCACAGGCCTCTTGCAGGGTTTGCAAAATGCAGCCGGCCTCGACCGTCACGGTCAGATTCGCGCCATCCACCACGCGTAAGCGGTTCAGGCGCTGCAGGCTCAGCACGACCTGTGTGCCGCTGGCATCTGGCGTAGAGCCCACCACCATGCCGGTGTTACCGCCCTGGGGCACGATGCTGACACCCGCCGCCGCGCAGCACTTCACTACGGCGGCCACCTCGGGAGTGGTGGCGGGGCGCACCACGGCCAGCGCGTGGCCGCGCTCGCGTTTGCGCCAGTCTTGTTCGTAGGCGGTCAGGTCGCCTTCGGTGAGTACATGGGCGTCGCCCACGATGGCGCGCAAGGCTTGCAGGATGGCAGTTTTGTCCATTAGACGGTCACCTCTGTGGTGGTTTGTTTTAGGGCGGCGTCTTTGGCGTAGCGCTGGCGCAAGCGCACATGCAGGACGCAGGCAACAAAAATCACAACGCTCAGCGCCACTTCGGCCAGCGCCAGGTAGTTGCCGGGGGCCTTGTCGCTGTAGGCGCGCACCACGCCCTCGGTAAAGTACAACCACACCAGCAGGCTCAGCCAGCGGTAGGTGTACATGCGGTTCATCCACAGCCCGGTCAGCGTAAAACACAGCGGAAGCACCTTCAGCACCAGGGTGGAGCCGCCGGGGCGTACCGGTGCCCAGACAAGCTCCCAAGCAATGCCCAAGGCAATGAGGGCGAGGGTGCTGGTGAAAGCCAACCAGCGGATGCGATTGATAGTTTGAGCCTGAGGGCTGTTTGGGGCGTGTTCGGGGGGGCTGGATGGCGGGTTCATAGTCGATGGCATCATAGCGGCATGCCCCACCTACAACGACTGCGTGCCTGGATATCCGATGTGGCCAAAGTGCCATGGCTAGATGCCTTTTTAACCCTGCGTGAACGCTTCCGTGAGGACCGCCTGGGCCTCACCGCCAGCAGCCTGACCTTCACCACCATCATCGCGCTGGTGCCCTTTTTTACCGTGGCCTTGGCCGTGTTCACGGCTTTCCCGATGTTTGCCAAGTTTCAGGATGTGCTGCAAAAGTGGCTCATAGAAAGCCTGGTGCCCGACAACATCTCCCGCCAGGTGCTGGGCTACCTGAATCAGTTTGCGGGCAAGGCCAGCAAACTGGGCGCGGTAGGGTTGGCCTTTTTGCTGGGCACGGCGCTGGCGCTGATTTTTACGATAGACCGCACGCTGAACAGTATTTGGCGAGTGCGCACACCTCGGCCACTGGGCCAGCGCGTGCTGATTTATTGGGCCGCTATCACCCTGGGGCCGCTGCTGCTGGGGGTGAGCTTGAGCATGACCTCGTACGCGTTCTCAGCGTCTAAGGGCTTTTTGGGCGGGTTTGGGTTTGTGTTGGAGGTATTGCAGTTTGCGCTGGTGGGGGGCGGCATGGCGGCCATGTTTCGCTATGTGCCCAACACCCATGTGCGCTGGGGCCATGCCTGGATGGGCGGCCTGTTTGTGGCCGCAGGCATCGAGGTGGCCAAGCGCGGCCTGACCCTGTATTTGAGCAGCGTGCCCACCTATTCGGCGGTGTACGGTGCCTTTGCCACGGTGCCCATTTTGTTGATCTGGATTTACACCGCCTGGGTGATCGTGCTGCTGGGTGCGGCGCTTACCGCGTATGTGCCCAGCCTGATCGCTGGCATACCCCGGCGCAGGGTGGGGCAGGGCTGGCAGTTTCAATTGGCGCTAGAAGTGCTGCAGCAGTTAAACAGCGCACGGCCCTTGCACCGCAAAGGCCTGACGGTTAGCGAATTGTGTGTAGCGCTGCAGACCGACGCGCTGCGCCTGGAGCCCGTACTGGATGCCCTGACCGCGCTGGACTGGGCCGGGCAACTGCAGGAAGGCGATGGCAATGCGGCGGAAGCGCGGTACTTGCTGCTGATTGACCCCGAGACCACTTCATTGACACCGCTGGTGGCAGCGCTGCTGCTGCCGCATACCGCTGTGACTGAAAAGTTATGGCAAAACGGTCAGTGGCCTGCGGTGAATCTGCGGGAGGTGCTGTGAAATTTGTAGTTTTAAGTCGCTGACTTTGGGCCTTTGAGCATTGCTTTTTTGCGACAGGCAACTTCAGGCCCAAAGCGGGTGCTCGCGGAACTACCCCGTAGGTCGGGTCAGGGGCGTAAGCGGACGACCGCCACCGGCCGGTTCCGGGTAGTCCAGTGGTCTCCCGCCGCCATACGCCGCATGTTGCACGAGGGGCAGACGCCTCGGCCTTTGCAGGAATAGGCCACGAAGTAGTCGTGCCCGCAGTCATCACACCAGGCGCGGGCAAAGCCGTGGGCAAAGATGCCGCACTCAAGATATTTGCGAAAGGTCTGACGGACATAGGGCCTGGGGCTGTGGTGGTAGCCCTGGCCGTCGAACTGACCAGCACTGGCTAGCCGGCCAAATGGATTCACACCGTAGTCATTGCCGTCGTCGTTCCAGCCGTCCTCACAGATCATGACGCCCACTTGCATATCGCCAATTCGAAGCACCTTGGCCACATCCGGGCCAGGTTCAAAGTGCCTGCGTTCGTCAAAAATATTGACGGTCGGCAGCAATTGCTTGGCGTACCGCAGAACCACTTCGCCGTGCTTCAGTACCAGCCATTGTGAAATGCTTTGCCGTCGTGGGTCCAGGTCATACTTGCGACGAACTGAGTGCGTGTGCGATGCAACGGCCAGAGCCGGATGTCGCTTATCATCGCGCCAATATGCTAGGAAAAATCCACGTTACGCAGCCGCACTTGCCACCATTGGCAGAGTTCCTGCCGTACCTTGAGCAAATCTGGGCCAGCAAGACGCTGACGAATGGTGGCCCGTTTCACCAGCAGTTCGAAAAAGAGCTTGCCGATTACTTGGGCGTACCGTACCTGTCCTTGTTCACCAACGGAACTATCGCCCTAGTTACCGCGCTTCAGGCCCTGCGGGTCACTGGCGAAATCATCACAACACCTTATTCCTTCGTTGCGACAGCGCATTCGGCCCTGTGGAACGGCATCAAGCCGGTCTTTGTCGACATCGATCCGCATACCCTCAATCTCGATCCCAACAAAGTCGAATCGGCCATCACGCCCCAGACCACGGCGATCCTGCCCGTGCATTGCTATGGGCACCCGTGCGACGTGGATGCCATTCAGCGGATTGCCGATCTATACAACTTGCGGGTGATCTACGACGCAGCGCATGCGTTTGGGGTTCACCGCCAGGGCGCAAGCATCGCCAGCCATGGAGATTTGTCGGTCCTCAGCTTTCACGCCACCAAAGTCTTCAATACTTTTGAGGGCGGTGCCATCGTGTGTCCGGATGCCAAGACGAAGCACCGCATTGATCACCTGAAAAACTTCGGTTTCGTCGACGAGGTCACCGTGGTTGCGCCTGGGATCAATGGCAAGTTGAGCGAGTTCAATGCAGCGCTTGGATTGCTTCAGCTCAAGCATGTCGACGGAGCCATTGCCCGGCGCAAGGAAATAGCCGAGCTATACCTTGGCGCGCTCACCGGAGTCAGAGGGATACATGTAGTAGGCACTTCCAGTGACTTTCGCAACAATCACGGCTATTTCCCAATTTTGGTTCAAGAGGACTATGCCCTCAATCGAGACGCGCTCTACGAAAAATTGAGTGCAAGCAATCTCTTTGCCCGCCGCTATTTTCATCCTCTGATTTCTGAGTTTCCCATGTATCGAGGCCTGCCGTCGGCCCAGCCTGCCAACTTGCCGGTCGCGACACGGACGGCACGGCAGGTGCTGTGTCTGCCCATTTTTCCAGCCTTGGCCTGGGCGGATCAGCAGCGGGTCATCGACCTCATTGTGGGTGCCTAGCCATGGGGATACTCGCACGCGAGACGTTGGAAAACATGGGCTTCGCCGCCTTGGGCGCGAACCTCATGATCTCCAGTCTCGCATCGTTCCACAACTGCGCAGCCATTTCCTTGGGCAGCAATGTGCGAATCGACGATTTCTGCATTTTGTCTGCTGGTCGCGGCGGCATTGACATAGGTAACCACGTGCACATTGCCGCTTATAGCTCGCTCATCGGCGCCGGCAGGATCACGTTATCGGATTTCTGCAACCTCTCGTCCCGCGTCTCCGTCTACTCCAGCACCGACGACTATTCCGGGGAATTCATGACCAACCCCACCGTTGCAGCCGAGTTCACCGGGGTCCGGCACGCGGACGTTTTCTTCGGCCAACATGTCATCATCGGCTGCGGCAGCACCACCCTGCCGGGCGTGCGATTGGACGAAGGCGTAGCGGTCGGTGCGCTCAGCCTGGTCAACACCAGCTGTCCGGCGTTCGGTATATATTCAGGTATTCCGGCCCGGCGAATCAAGGAGAGGCAGCGCGATTTGCTGGATAAAGCCCGTCTGTTCCTCGAATCGAAAGGCTAGCCCCACTGCATGGCATCCGCTCCTCAGATCTCCGTCATCATGGCGTCATACAACCACGCTCGCTTCGTGCGCGAAGCCATGAGCAGCGTATTGATGCAAAGAGATGTAAGCTTCGAATTCCTAATCGAAGACGACGGCTCTAAGGATGAGTCAGTGCGAACCATCGCCAAAATCAAGGATGCGCGCGTCAACTTCGTCCCCAGATCCGTCAATTTGGGCGCCTGCACCACCCTCAACAACCTGATCGCTCGTGCCCGCGGCGAGTTTATTGCGGTCATCAATTCCGACGATGCGTGGAGCTGCGACGACAAGTTGAGCAATCAGGTAGACATATTGCGAGCCGATTCCAGCGTGGGTGCCTGCTTCGGCCAGCCCCGCATTGTTGACGCGCATGGCGCGTCCCCCGTCACTACCGACCCGCGCCAGCAGGTGTATCGTCAGGCCAACCGCTCGCGGGGTGGCTGGATGCGCCAACTCTTCTTTGTTGGCAACTGTTTTTGTCATCCCAGCGGCATGATCCGCAAGGCCTGTTACGAGAAAGTCGGTGCCTACGACAACCGTTTGCGCCAAGTGCCAGACTTCGACATGTGGGCGCGCCTAGTCAAATACTTTGACATCCACGTCAGCGAACGCGAACTGGTGCAGTTTCGGCAGCGTCCCGGCGAGAACACAGACTCGGCAACACCCGAAAATTCCACGCGACTGGCAAACGAATACTTTCTGGTTGGCGCGTCTTTGCTTGAAGGTATCGATGAGAAACTTCTCAAGGACGGATTTGGCGATCTGTTGTATTTTCCTGACCTGCCTACGCCGGCACATCGCGACATCGAACAGGCGCTGCTATATCTAAATCCAACCGTGGCGACCGCGCGACTGTTTCGCACCATTGGCTTGCAGAGGATGTTCAGCATGTTGGCTAGCCCGCAGCATCGGGGCGTGCTCCAGGTCGACTACGGCTGGGACGACTTGCGCTTTCAGCGGGAAATGAGTGTCCACACACCATTCCAGTATGGCCAGTTGAACGTCGGTGCAGCGTTGCCAGCAGCAAGAGTGCCAGCCAAACGCTCGTTTCCGATACTTCGCTACTTCAAGTGACCGGGGTTTTTGAACAGGGTGTTAGCTGCGGGAAAACCCGGTTGCATTTCTGCAACAGCGCGACAGAGCCCAGACAACAACCTATTGAGTTCCCGTCAGCCTCTTCGAGAGCCGAGTCGATGCCTAGCAGTTAAGCAACGCATTGAATACCAGTGCCATTTTTTGCCGTGGATGCCAATGATTTGTGCAGTACCAGCGCTACAGTCAAACACATCAACGGATAAGCCATTCAACCGCACGAGCCGCAGTATAGACCTCAGCTACAGGCTTCGAACCCCGAGCGAACCTTGGATTTCCCGCCCGTGTGGCAGGTTCAGCCTGAGAATGCGCTGTTCACAAGAGGGATTAGGGGGAATGGCACTTACTTTAGCCACATGACGCTGAAGTCACGTGCGTAAGCCTTTGAATTTGAACGCAAAAGGAGGTGGCTGCCCCGTGGATTGATAGGATGGTTGTTACTACGCACCCAAACCATCTTT
>NKIK01000036.1 GCA_002256115.1 Burkholderiales bacterium PBB3 | reverse complement strand
CGAGCATATGGCGATGCTGGAGCAAAATCCTGAGCGCGTTATGGGCTACTTCCAGGATCGCCGGGTTCGCTATGCGGCTTGAGACTTCTCAGGGCCGGAGCAATAAGACAGCTTGAGGGCAATTGTCAGACTGGCGCTAACTCCAGTTTTATGCGCTGACCCAGCGCCGCTGCCGCGGCCGCCAAGGTCGTCAAAGTAAGGCTGGTATCGTTCTCGTCCAATAAACGGTTGAGTGAAGCGCGACTGGTCCGCATCTTCTTCGCCATCGCGGTCTTGGTGATCTTTTGAGCCGACATCTCCTGCTCAATCTGCCAGGCAATCACCCTCTTAACGGCCACGGCAGTCACCTCTTCAAGCATGCCCTCATCTGCAAGGAAGTCATCGAAGTCACTACCGATGTTTTGATTTTTCATTTTTGCCTCTTCAACAGTTTGAGCCGCTCTTTTGCCAAATCCAATTCCGGTTTGGGAGTTTTCTGCTCCTTCTTGATGAAACCATGCAACAAGACCATCACGTCACCATCAAGAACAAACAATATCCGGGCAATGCGTGTACTTAACCTCGTACGGACTTCCCAGATGCCACTTTCGAGATGCGCCACCAACGGCATGCCCAAGGGCCACCCGAACTGAACAGTCTTGATGTCTTCGCCCAAGGTCTTACGCTCTGCAACGGGCAGACTTTTCAACCAATCACGAACTGGCTCGCCACCGGCATCCGTCTTATAGAAACGTGCGCTTAAGGTTGGTGGTGCTTTTCTCTCCATAGCTTAGTGTATCAAACTTGGTACGTTTTGCACATTTGAATTGCCGTTGCGACAGCGGTCGGTTAGCGGCGGTTAACCACTTGCGGTCAAGGTCCAAATCGACCTTGGAGGCCGTGGATAGTGCAGGGGCAGCTTCTTTTTTGATAGCAAACTCAACCAAAAACCAAGGGTAGGGTCGTACCACCTTCAGTGGTAATCATCCTCGCGCTGTTGGCGCACTGCACCGATGATGACGGTGCTGTTGTTCACGATTTCAAACAGCGCCACATAGCCTGAGCTTCCGAACGTAATCACCAGCTCTCGTACAAAAGGGCTGTCGCCAAGCTTTCGACAGGCAAAAGGAGACAACTTCAAAAAACCTATGCCATCTCTGATCGCCTGCAGTGCCCGCTCGGGAATATCAAGGTCACCGGTTGCGCTATCCAGTTCCCGCTGCAGAGCAAAATCAAACAGTCTCTCCAGGTCTTCCTTGGCTGCAGCGCTGAATTGAACGTCGTACGCCATCAGTTGCGCGCGGACTTCCGTTGACGCGCAGCCGCCAATTTGGCATCCAACTGGGAAAGCACATCTTCCGCTGCAATGCCATTCCCGGTGCGCTTGGTCTCCTCAATGGCAGCGATGCCCCGGCGAAGAAATTCCGCCTGATTCTTGCGCTTCAAAACGGTTTGGCGCACCGCGTTTTCTACAAAAACAGACAGCGACTCGCCATCCTCTAGCACAGCCTCCACTTCCACCCTGAATTCAGGTGCGACGCGAATGGGGGGGAGGGTTGCGGTTTTCATAGGCAAATTGTATTGCGTTTGCAATTCATTTGAGATATTCAAGCAAAATCAACCGCTGAATCGGAAAGGACACTTTGGCGTAGGCGCGGTTGCCGATGCTCACCACAGATCTCGCTGCAGCATCAAGCCAACACCAAAACGCATTTAAAAGAGCGTCCAGCTCCACATCACCGCCATCACACGGGCCAATTACCGCTTAACCTTTCACAACACCCGCTACTTCACGCCGCCCGCCTCGACGTGCGGAAGTGGAAGGTCTATGACCTCTGGATGGGCCAAAAAACTTCCCGGTCGCCGGGATTGCTGAGCGACGCCCGCCGCTGCAGCGCCTTGAGTGCCTTCTGCTCGGTGGCAATAGCGGTGCGGATCGTGATGAGTGGGGTCACGTGTTTGAAATACCTCTTCGCAAATCAGAAACACGGTGTGATATTGTTGACCAGATCGGCGGCATTCCCCGGCTTAGGTCTAGCGCCGAATGATGGGGCCAAGATATGAGTACAAAAGCAATTGATCTAGTCGACCAATCCGAGATTCCGCCGTTTGAGGAGCTTCAAGCTGCCTACGGGGACATGCTGAAGAACCCTAACCAGGAGCTTATGAACAACCCCGAGCTTGAAACTGGCTATGCGCCAGAACTTGACTCAGAATGGGATGATGACCCATTCCCAGACGATAGATACCCGGATGTCCCGATACCCCGTATCCCTTCTAAATAGTTGGCGAAGACGGTTTGCAGGTTCCCGTGTCAACTTCATCAAAACTCTTGAAAAGGCGAGTCACCTAAAACGAAGGCTTTGGTCTCGCCTTCAGAATTGTGAGGCGACATAAATGAATCACGCAAAGAATGGCGTAAATATATTTCACATTGGATCCTCCAGCCTTGGGCCAGAAGACCGATTCACGTCATACCTTCATTATGTAATTGATACTGTCCCGACGGTAGGACAAGAAATCGTCAACCAGATATGTCGTAGATCGGGTTTGCCATCGACAACATTTGTATGTGCCATCGACCATCCTGACGGCGATGCAGAGAATAAGCCGGATTTTCTATTGCGTTGTGTTGAGTTTGACATTCTCTGCGAGCACAAGCTAGAAAGCGACTTGGGATACAAACAGCTGGAGCGATACATTGCACTACCCGCCGCACGCCCCACCTATCTGGTGCTGATTTCAAACCGCAACCATGTTATTGCGGACGAGGTGATTCGATCTCCCGTATTCTTGAAACCGCAAGGGGCTGTGCGACCATATTTCTATTGGGAACATCTGTTCCCTGCAGTGTCGAACTCAGATAGCAGGCTTGCGCAAGATTTTGCAGCTTACATGTGCAGTTTAGGGATGGCCCCTTGCTTGCTAGAAGGCGGATGGAAAGACCTATTTGCCGATCAGGCGGCTGCGGAAAACTTCTACGCGGTTACGAATCGGCTGCGAGCCGTTTTCGAAAAGCAAGGGGCTCGCTCTCAAGCAGACCCTTCGCGCCTGGGATTTCAGATAAAGCCGCAAATCGGCACTATTCACATGCTCTACATTCAGGCCGCTAGATTTGTTAAGCCTGCAATCCCCGCACTTGCACCGCCCCACTTGATTGCGAAGGTCTATGTGAAATCCACGGATACCGCACGCCTGACAGCCCGAGAAAATTCTGCTTTTTCAATCGCAACCGGAGAGGTAGTTGGCCGGTGGGTAGGAAAAACGGCATCATGGAACAATGAGCTCATACTTTCCTATGAGTACATTGTGGCCCTCAATGATCTACTTGCCCCAGACTCAGCGGAAACCAGAGATCGGCTTGAACAGTTTGGTCTTTTTTTGAACAACGAATTGTTCCCACATGAAGAGGCTGAACCAGGCGTTTAGTTTTCAAGAACGAGTGAAACCAAGAGCAGATCCCCAGCCAACCGATAGATTGCAGTGACTTTTACGAACAACCATGAAAATTGCCACTTGGAACTTAAATAACCGTGTTGGGATGGTCCGTTTTCGTCCAGAGGCAGCACATGCTGCGATTTCTGTGAATGCTGATGTCATTGTCTTCAACGAATACTATCCTCAAGAAGCCTCTGGAGAGTTTCAAGACATACTGAAAGACCATGGATGGAGTCACCAATGTCTTTCCGAAGACTGCGGAGTTAAGGCCAATCGCGTGTTGATCGCGTCCCGATTTGAGTTGCGTCAAAATACGACTCCCCCACCAGTATTTGACAAACAGTTTTCTTCAAATTGGCTTTGTGTCGATGTGCCTGAGTTCGGCATAACGGTGGCCGGAATAAGGGTCCCATGGTACTCAAACAAGACACCTGAACTGATTTCCCAATCCTGGGATTGGCTTGAGAACTTCGCACATCAAAACTTAGATCAGCCAACACTCATGCTTGGCGACTTCAACGCGAGACTGAATTCGCCTGCGTCTAGGGGCGGAGCACACCTCAGGCGGATACTCTCACTTGACTGGCATCGGGCAGGCTTTGGAACTGGAAGCAGCTATTTTGGCAGCGGAGAGAGCCGGTCTGAGATTGACCATATTTTGGCGAACTCGAAGTGCACGTTTTCAAACAGCCGATATGTCACAGCATGCGAAAACTATGTCTTGGCTGGCGACACCAATGCGATCTCAGACCACGCTCTACTTTGTTCTGATGTGCAGATTTGTAACTGAAGGAATGCTCACCCATCCATGGGGGTATTAGAACGGATGGAAAACTGCTAGTTTGCAACCTATGAATGAACTCAAGGACATATTTCCTACCAAAAGTTGGGGGCATTCAGAAAAGTTGCTAAAGCCATGATCGACTACTTCACTGCAAGAAAAAGGAAAGTCGGCAACCCGACTTTTGTGAATGGAAAGATGCGCTCCAGTGCACTCATCCATGCATCGTTTTGGATAGACATGCCAACACCTAGCTGCAACCTTAGACTATTTCAATCCGCTGATCGCGCACCCGCAATAGTGCCTGCGGTGCCACTATCCAAGGCGCAATCTCTGTCAGCGGCATGACCACAAAAGCCCGCTCCCACATCCGCGGATGCGGCACTGTCAAATCGGCGCTGGCAATGCGTGCATCGCCGTACAGCAGCAGATCTAAATCGAGAGTACGCGGTGCATTGCGGTAGGGCCGCTCGCGACCTGCGCCGCTCTCCAGGGCTTGCAGACGCGCCAGTAAATCGGGAGCACAGAACGTGGTTTGTACTGCGACAACGGCATTGATGTAATCCGGACCGCTGGAATCAATCGGCGCTGTGCGGTACAGCGACGATGCCTTCAGCAAATGCACACCAGGCACGTGGCCCAGGTCTTCAATCGCCTGGCGCACCGCCAGCAGCGCATCGCCTAAATTGGCCCCAATGCCAACATAAGCGGTAACCGACTCACGCTGCATTAGTTGCCAGAGGAATCGCCACCACCGGTGTGGCCAGAATCATTACCACCCGCATTGCCACCAACGTGACCCGCGCCCTGCCCGCCACCACCGGTGCGGCGACGGCGGCGACGCTTGCGCGGTGCGCCCGCGTCACCACCTTCAGACTCTGCGGGCTCAAACTCTTCCGCACCATCCGCTTTGCGCGGTGCAGAGGCTGGAGCTGCAGCACCTGCCGCGCCAGGTTTCGGCGCATCCACCGGCCGCGGCGCACGCTGCACTTTAGGCGCACGTTGGCGTTTTTGTTGTTCGTCGCGCACTTGGTCAATCAGGTCCTGGCGCGCATTGTCATCGGCCATGCTGAATTCTTGCCACCAGTCGGCCAGCACTTCGTCCACCTCGCCAATGTCGGCACGCAGGCGCATGAAGTCGAACGCGGCGCGGAAACGCGCTTGATCCACCATCCCCCACGGAGCGCTACCGGTGCGCTTCTCAAAGCGCGGTTGCATCACCCAGATTTCGCGCATGTCGCTGGCCAGCTTGCCGCCGCCGGACACATCACCGATGCGGGAATGAAACACATCGTCAATCGCATCAAACAGCGCGGGGTGGCCGGGCTGTCCACCGGCCTGGCGGCGGTCCCAGCCGTCGCGCACATCGGCCCATAACACGCAGGCCAGCAAGAAGCTGGGTGCCACAGGCTTGCCTTCGCCGACGCGGCGGTCGGTGTCTTTCAGGGCAGCGTTCACAAACGGTTGCTCGGCACGCTCCACCACCACATCCAGCAGTGGGTAGATGCCTCGCGCCATGCCCAGCTTTTTCAACGTTGCAATCGAGGCCAGCGCGTGCCCGGTTTGCAGCAGCTTCAGCATTTCGTCAAACAGACGGCTCTGCGGCACATCGGCCAGCAGCTCTTGCGATTTGATCAGCGGTGCCGCCGTTTTGGATTCCAGCTCAAAGCCCAACGGACTCAACTTGGCCGAGAAACGCACGGCACGGATGATGCGTACTGGGTCTTCGCGGTAGCGCGTGGCGGCATCGCCAATCATGCGGATGGTTTTGTTCTTTGAGTCCTTCAGGCCATTGTGGTAATCCACCACGACCTGGGTGATAGGGTCGTAGTACATGGCGTTGATCGTGAAATCACGGCGCACGGCGTCTTCTTCTATCGGTCCCCAGACGTTGTCGCGCAACACGCGGCCGGTAGAGTCCACGGCGTGTTTCATGCCGGCCAATTCGCTGCGGCTGGTTTTCTCATTTCCAGCTACCTGCTCGGCAGCGGCATTGTCCAAATAGGCGCGGAAGGTGGAGACCTCAATGACTTCGTGCTCACGCCCGCGGCCATAGACCACGTGCACGATGCGAAAACGTCGGCCGATGATGAAGGCGCGGCGGAACAGGCCCTTGACCTGCTCGGGCGTGGCGTTGGTGGCCACGTCGAAATCTTTGGGGCGCAGACCCAGCAGCAGGTCGCGCACCGCGCCGCCCACCACATAGGCTTCAAAACCCGCTTGCTGCAGGGTGCGCACCACGTTCATGGCGCGTTCGTCCACCAGGTTCACGTCAATGCCATGGGTGGCCACGGGCACGTCCACCCGCTTGCCGAACTTCGGTTTTTTGGCGGACGACGACGAGGAGGTCTTCCCCAGCAATTTATCGATGAATTTTTTGATCATTTTTCAGGTTTCGGGCCTGTGCGCTGTGCTTCATGGGAATGCACAACTTGGCAGGCCACTCAGAGGCTCTCTAGCTAAACAGGTCAAGTATGCGCCATCCGCGGGTCATGGCGACCTCACGCAGGCGGGGGTCGGGGTTGGTGGCCACGGGGATGTCGGCTTTTTCCAGCAGGGGCAAATCGTTGGGCGAATCTGAATAAAACGTGGTGTGCACGCTATCCCAGTCCCAGCCGCGGGCTTGCAGCCACGCGGCAACGCGGGTCACTTTACCAGCCTGGTAAGACGGCACGCCGCGAATCGCCCCGGTGTACCAGCCGGTGCCGCCGGGTGCATCGTCGCGCTCCAGCTCCACGGCAATCAGGTCTGGCACACCAAAGGCGTCGGCAATCGGGCGGGTGACGAATTCATTGGTGGCGGTGACTATGACCACGACATCGCCCGCGGCCTGGTGGGCCTGCACCAGCGCCAAGGCCTCGGGTTTGATGGCATTTTGCACTGTGGCCCGCATAAAACCTGCGTGGGCAGCTATCGAGTTGGTAGCACCTTGCTTGACCACCGCGGCAATGGAAAACTGGATGTATTCGTGCAGGTTGAGCTTACTGGCCTGGTAGTCGGCGTAGAAGGCATCGTTGCGGCGCTTGTATTCCAGCGCATCCACCCAGCCCAAGCCAATGATGTAGTCACCCCAGGCGTGGTCCGAGTCCAGGGGCAAAAGGGTGTGGTCCAGATCAAAGAGGGCCACTTTGGGCTTGTGCCCAGCTAACTTGTTCATGCGTCTTCCATCATCGATTTGATTAGCGGAATGGTGATGGCGCGCTGGGTCTGCAGGGCGTAGCCGTCCAGCAAGTCCAGTAGTTCCATCAGGCTGCCCAGGTCTCGGCTGAAGCGGGTCAGCATGTAGTCCATCACGTCATCGCTCAAAAACACACCCCGTGCATCGGCGGCCTGGCGCAGTACCGCGCGGCGTTCGGGCTCAGTCAGCGGCTGCAAGCTGAATACGTGCCCCCAGCCCATGCGGGTGCGCAAGTCCTCGCGCAGCTTGAGCTCCACCGGGGCAAACTCTCCAGCGGCCAGCACGGCGCGTTGGTGGGTTTGCGCAGCCACAAACCAGGCAAAGGCGGTGTGTTGCTGCTGGGCGTTGTACCAGTGCACGTCGTCCATCAAGACGGCCGCCCAGTTCTCGTCAAACTCGGGGGCCTCCAACACATTGGCGTCCAGCCAGCCCACGCGGGCTCCCTCGTTGCGCAGCGCTTCCCGTGCGGCTTTCAGCAAATGGCTTTTGCCACTCCCAGAGGGACCCCACAAATAAGTGGGCACGGGAGAGCGCACCTGGGCTTGGCCCTTGGTACCCACCCACAGCGCCATGTGTTGCAACGCGGCCTGGTTCGGCCCGGCGCAAAAATTATCCAGGCTGGGGCCTGCGTGCAGGCCAATGTCCAGAGCAATCTGTTTCATGCCGCAGCCATCAACCCAGGTACAGGGCGCTGGCCATGTAATGCGCCTTGACGCGCCGTATGGCCACCAGCAGCACCGCGCTGGCAGGCAGCGCAATCAAAATGCCAATGAAACCAAATAGTTGGCCGAAGGCCAACAACGCAAAAATAACTGCCAGCGGGTGCAAGCCGATGCGCTCTCCCACCAGGCGCGGCGTCAAAATCAGGCTTTCAATGAGTTGCCCCACCCCATAAATCACCGCCACCATAATGAAGGTGTACATCACACCCGAGGTGGCAGAAAACTCCAGTAACCCTGCCAGCGTGGCCAACACCAGGCCCACGCCAAAGCCCACGTAGGGCACAAAAATAGCCAAGCCGGTGAATATGCCAATGGGCAAGGCCAAATCCAAACCAAACAAGCCCAAGCCCACGCTGTAGAAGACTGCCAGCGATAGCATCACCAGCAGTTGCCCACGCAGATATTGGCCCAGCACGCCATCTGCTTCCTGCAAGAAACTGTGGGTGGTACCACGCAGCCGCGCCGGAATCAATTCGCCGACCTGGGCCACGAAGCGGCTCCAATCCATCAGCAGGTAAAACAGCGCTACGGGAATCAGAATCGCATTGCCAATCAATGCGAACGCCACGCTACCGCCCAGCTTGACGGAGGTGAGCACCGAGCCCAAAGCGTCCTCCACATTGGCGTTTAGGTACTTGAATACAAAGGCTTTAACGCTGGCCACATCCAGCGACACATGGATGCCCCACTGCTGCAACAGCGGCTGCAAAGAGCGGCTGACGGTGTCCAGCAACTGGGGCAGTTGCTCGCGCATCAAAGGAATCTCCTTAGCCAAAATCGGCACGATCAGCAGCAAGACGCCCAGCAAAGCCACTAAAAACACCAGCTCCACGACGATCACCGCCAGCAGGCGGGGAATGCGGCCACGACCCACATCGTCCAGCCAATTCACCACCGGAGTCAGCGCATAGGCCAGCACCGCCGCCACCACAAACGGGGCCAATACGGGGGCCAGAAGCCATATCACCAGTGACAAAAGCGCCGCAATCCCGCACCAGGCGGCGAAACTTTTTTGGGTGGAGGTAAATTGCATGGAGTGAGTTGACCCGTAAAACGCAGTTTCAGCGAAGACTGACAATTACCCGAAGGGTTTGTCATGTCGAAGCTAAAATCTGGGCAAATTCTATCGGGGTCTGCCTCTGTTCTGCCCCAAAGCCACTTCCCATGACCCAATCTGCCTCCCCCACTCCCCTTTCCTACAAAGACGCCGGTGTTGATATCGTTGCTGGCGACGCGCTGGTTGAGCGCATCAAGCCCCTGGCCAAGAAGACCATGCGCGAGGGCGTGCTGGCTGGCATTGGTGGTTTTGGCGCGCTGTTTGAAGTGCCCAAGCGTTACAAGGAGCCGGTTCTGGTCAGCGGCACCGATGGCGTGGGCACCAAGCTCAAGCTGGCGTTTGAGTGGAATATGCACGACACCGTGGGCATCGACTTGGTGGCTATGAGCGTGAACGACGTGCTGGTGCAGGGTGCCGAGCCCCTGTTCTTCCTGGATTACTTTGCCTGCGGCAAGCTGGATATTGACACCGCAGCCGCGGTGATTGGCGGCATTGCCAAGGGCTGTGAGCTGCGCGGCTGCGCGCTGATCGGCGGCGAAACGGCCGAAATGCCAGGAATGTACCCCGCCGGTGAATACGATTTGGCTGGCTTTGCCGTCGGTGCAGTGGAGAAATCCAAAATATTGACCGGTGCCGATGTGAAACCGGGTGACGTGGTGCTGGGCTTGGCCAGCCACGGCGTGCATTCCAACGGTTTCAGCTTGGTGCGCAAGTGCATTGAGCGCGCTGAAGCTGCTGGCACCCTGCCCGCCACGTTAGACGGCAAGCCCTTCAAACAAGCCATCATGGAACCCACCCGCCTGTATGTGAAAAACGTGCTGGCCGCGCTGGCCGCCCACCCGCATTCGAACGATGCCGCCTCACCCGGCGGCATCAAAGCCTTAGCCCACATCACCGGCGGCGGCCTGCTGGAAAACATTCCCCGTGTGCTGCCCGAAGGCACCGCCGCCCACTTGGTGAAGGGCAGTTGGCCACAGACCGAGCTGTTTGCCTGGCTGCAAGCTACGGCCGGTATTGATGACATCGAGATGAACCGCACCTTCAACAACGGCATCGGCATGGTCGTGGTGGTGGACGCTGCCAACGCCGAAGCCACGGCCGCCACGTTGCGCGCCAGCGGCGAATCGGTGCACACCATTGGCGTGATTGCAGCCCAGGGCGACGGTGAATCGGTGGTCGTAGCCTGACATTGGGCGCTCGGGCGCTGGTGCGCCAAAACCACAGCCACAGCCAGGGGACCTGCTAGTAAATTTATAGCTACTAAGGCCTATCCCTACTGGACTTTCGGGGCTTTTTGTTCCAAACTTGCTGTCTGTTGGAACTCTGGAGCGCCCCATGCCGGTTATCGCCGTGATCAATCGCAAAGGTGGAAGTGGCAAAAGTACCCTTGCCACCCACCTCGCTGCATGGCTGTCCCAACAAGGCCTTGCCGTCGTGCTGGGCGATGTGGACCGCCAACAATCCACCCGCGCCTGGCTCAAGCGCCGCGACACCGCACTCCCATCCATCGTGCCCTGGGCGCTAGACCAAAAAAACGTATTGAAAGTACCGCCCGGTGTCACCCATGTGGTGTTAGACACCCCCGGCGGCATGCATGGCTTTGAGCTGGCCAAGGTGGTGATGTCTGCCGACGCGGTCATCATGCCGGTCTGTCATTCCATGTTTGACCGCGAATCGGCGGCGGCTTGTTATGCCGAACTCCAAACTTTGCCGCGTGTGGCCTCGGGCCGCTGCAAGTTGGGCGTGGTGGGCATGCGCTTGGATGCACGCACCAAAGCTGCGGATGCGCTGCGGGATTGGGCCAAAGCGCTGGGTGTGCCGTTTTTGGGCGTGCTGCGCGAAGCCCAGCTGTACGTTAAGAGCTTGGACAGCGGCTTGACCGTGTTCGACTTGCCCGGCAATGCCCATGCCGTTGATCTTTTGCAGTGGGACCCGATCCTTGAATGGCTGAGCCCCATCATGAAAGTGCCCCATATGAGCCGCACTGTGGTGGCAGAACCGGCCCCGATTGTTATGGCACCGGTTCAGGAAGAAAGCCAGCGCATGAATGCCACGCGGGCCGCCAGTCTGATGCCAGCGCAAGAGGGCTTGGTGCACGGCAATCTGCACGCTTTCACCCGATCCGGCGCGCATGCAGATGCAGATACACCTTCCGACACCCGCCCCACACCCAGCCTCCAAGGTGCTGGAGCGCCGCAGTTTTTGCTGCGGTACTAGCCACTCAACTAAGCATTTAGCTAGCCTTTGAGTCGGCGTAAAAAGTCAACCCGGTCGGTAATCGCTTCGACGTCCACCAAATCTTCGGCATGGTCCAGATAGCGCTCCAGATCCGACAAAGCCTCTTCCGAATGGCCCAACTCGGCATGGGCCAGCCCACGGTCTCGGTATTCCGACCAGGAGTCGGGTAGCAAGATCACCAAGCGATCTTGCACCGCCAGCAGGCGCTCCCAGTCCATCTGCGTGGTGAAAATTTCCTTGAGGTTGCGCAGCATGCGGGCGATGATTTCCCGCGCAGGCGCTGCCTGCAAATACAGCCCCAGCGGCACCTCAAACTCATCCAGCAAACCGCTGCGCCGCCGGAATGGCTCCAGTTGCTCTGCCAGTTGCTCACGGCTGAGCGATTTACCGCTCAAAGGATCAATCACCGCCTGACCCATGGGCAAATGCACCTTGACCATAAAGTGCCCCGGAAAACCCACGCCGCGTACCGACAGGCCTAAGCCCTGCGCCAACTCCATCCACAGCACCGCCAATGAGATGGGAATGCCCCGGCGGGTGCGCAGCATGGCGTGGATAAAGCTGTTGTCGGGGTCGTAAAAGTCGTTCAAGTTGCCACCGAAATCCAGGTCCCGAAAAAAGAACTGGTTCAGGATGCGCAGCTTTTGCACTTGCCCGGCATCGGGCGCCAGCCGCCGCTTGACGCGGGCCAGCAGCAGATCCACATCGCCCAGCACACTTTGCACATCCAGGTCGGGGTATTCGTCTTGCGCCAGGCACACCGCGGCTTCAAAGAGTGCAAAGTCATCGTCGCTTTGCACCAGGGATGCAAAGTACTGCAGGGGCGACAGGGGCGCAAAAGACAGCGGCATGGCGGCAAAAGTCGTTTATCGGCGTAGAAATTCTCGCAGATTGAGGCCCGCAGCCCAAGCGGCCCCCAAATACAAGACCACGGCCCCCAGCAACACGGCCGCCAGCAATCCAATCCGGTACAGCGGCTGGCCAGCCAGCGCAATCCAATCGAAGGCCTGTTGCGCCCACATCAGATAAATCACCAGCAGCGCGCTGGCTGCCAACACTTGCAATGCGAGCCGCCCCCAGCCGGGCAAAGGGCGGTAGCTTTTACGCCGCAACAGCCCCACCAGCAGCCAGGTCGCGTTGATCAACGCACCCAGGCCAATGGACAAGGACAGGCCCGCCTGCTGAAACAGAGGCACGAAGGCCAGATTGAGCAATTGGGTAATGACCAGCACGACGATGGCAATGCGCACTGGGGTTTTGATGTCTTGGTTGGCGTAATAGCCAGGTGCCAGCACCTTGATAGCCACAATTCCCACCAGGCCCGCCCCCCAGCCCATCAGCGCCCAAGCGGTTTGCTGCACATCTAGCGCCGAAAACTTGCCGTAGTGGTAGAGCACAGCCACCAGCGGCTTGGAAAACGTGAGCAGTGCCACCGCGCAGGGCACCGACAGCAACACCACCATACGCAGGCCCCAATCCAGCATATCGGAGTACTTTTGGCCATCGTTGGCCGCCCGCGCCGCCGACAGCTGCGGCATCAGCACCACGCCCAGGGCCACACCCAGCATGGCGGTGGGGAATTCCATCAGACGGTCTGCATAAGTGAGCCAACTGACACTGCCGGTGGCCAAATGTGAAGCGATTTGCGTGTTGATCAGCAAGGAGATCTGCGCCACGCTGACCCCCAGCAGGGCCGGCAGCATCAGGCGGGCAATGGCGCGGGTGGCGGGGTCATTCCAGGCATCTTTGACAGCCGCCCCATTGACACCAATCCGGGGCAACAGGCCCATACGCAACAACACCGGCACCTGTACCGCGAGCTGCAAAACACCACCCACCATCACCCCCACGCCCATGGCGTAGATGGGTTCAATACCACGGGCCTTGAACCAGGGTGCCAGCAGCCAAGCCGCAGCGATCATTGCCAGGTTCAGCAAGACCGGCGTGGCGGCAGGCACCGCAAAACGCCGCCAGGTGTTCAAAATACCAGACGACAAAGCCACCATCGACATAAAGCCGATATAAGGAAACATGATGCGGGTGAGGAACACGGCAGCGTCATAGCCCTGCGGGTCTTGCTTCAGGCCGCTGGCCATGGCCCAGACCAGCAAAGGCGCTGCCAGCACGCCCAACACGCAGGTCCCCACCAAGGCCCAGGCCAACAACGTGGCCACCCGGTCGATCAAAGCGGCGGTAGCCTCCTCGCCATGCTGCGCCTTGCTGGCGGCCAGGGACGGCACAAAGGCTTGGCTGAAAGCCCCTTCGGCAAACAAACGGCGAAACAGATTGGGGATGCGAAAGGCCACATTGAAGGCGTCCGTCATGGCGCTGGCACCAAACATGGCCGCCATCAGGAGTTCGCGTACCAGGCCGGTAATGCGGGAGAGCAGTGTCCAAAGCGACACTGTAGAAGCAGATTTAAGAAGACTCACCAAGCGAGTGTAGCCCCCACGCTCCGCCGTTTCACGGGTCGCTGCCCCCTCCCCTTGGGGCGGCCCGGCGGGAAATTGCCTTGGCGTTGATGCACATTGGCCCGTCTTCCGCGCCGGTATATAATCATCGGCTTTGCTGGCATCATCCTCAGACACAAGGAACACATATCATGGCATCTACTAAGCCGAAGAAAAAGAACCCACGCCTGGCGTCGGGCCGTAAACGCGTCCGTCAGGACATCAAAATCAATGCAGCAAACACCTCCCTGCGCTCCAAATATCGCACCGCGGTGAAGAACGTGGAAAAGGCTGTGGTTGCTGGTGACAAGACCAAAGCAGCAGAATTGTTTGCGAAGATGCAAGCCGTGGTGGACACCGTGGCTGACAAGGGCATCTTCCACAAGAACAAGGCCGCTCGTGACAAGAGCCGTCTGGCAACCAAGGTGAAAGCCTTGGCCCTGGCAGCTTAAATACCTGCCGCCTAATTTTTAGGCAAATCGCACGCAGGGTGCTTTAAACCACCCTGTGCCGTTTGTAACGGGTGCGCTGTCAGCAAAGCAAAAAAGCCGTCGTAAGACGGCTTTTTTGTGGGCGCAATTTGTGAACGCGGGCTAGTTCACCCCCACCTGCAGGTTGGCCACATAGCCACTGCTGTTGTCGCCGCGCACGCTAGCCAACTGCAAGCTGGTTCCATCGCTGAACACGTTGTCGTTAGAGAAACTCATCTGTGCGAGATTGCGCACGCTGGCGCTGTAGCCGTCTGCGGTGTAGGCCTGCTGGCAGGTTGCCACCGGAAAAGCGATCTGGGAGGTTTTGATTTTCCCGCTGGCGCTGGTGGCGGCAGCCAGACTGCGGAAGACTTCAAAGTGAATATGCGGCATGCGACCCGCATAGCACCCCGGAAAAATACTCACAAAAGTGGCCGTGCCGCTGGTGTCCGTAGTTTGAACCCCGCGCAAAAAGTTCTGCCCAGTCACGCCGCTGGAATACATGGAATACAAACCATCACGCGTGCAGTGCCACAGGTAGACCGCGTAGCCTGACAGCGGCGCACAAGAGCCCCCCACATTCACCAGGTTGAGTTGGATGGTCAAAGGCACGCCCAGTGCGGTGCCCGTAGCGCCGCCAATGCTGGACCGAATGTCGCTGCGGACTATGCCGGACAGGCTCAGTGCGTTGGCGATGCCCGTGCCATTGCTGTTAGAGCCGTCGCCTGGATACGGGCCTGCCGTCTCCTCCGGTATCAGGCTGCAGCTGCTTGCGCCCGCGCTGCCGTTAGCGAGCGCCACAAATGCGGATACCGGGCCTACGTCAACCAAAGAAGTTCCCAGCAAGGGGCCGTACACATAGACACGCTCCGCCCGCACCCCGATGTAGTTGCCCGTGGAGGGGTAGTAGCGGTAGACATAGTCGCTACCGACCAAATTGCTCTGCGGGCCGGGAAACCACTGCCCGTAGGCCGATTCCGCGTAGGCAAAAACTGTGTTCGTATCACTGGTGGATTGCTGGGCCAGCAGCCCCTTGGAGGCCAACAAACCGACAGGTGCCGTGATGCCGGCAGCCAGCCAGCGCAAGGCACTGCGCCGGCCTGCGGCGCGCTGGTTTAAGGTGGCAAGGTCGTGAATTAATCCGTGGTCATGCATGGCAAAGGTCCTCATCTAGTAAACAGAGCTGCAGTGTCTTACCCGAATGTTTCCGCATTAATGGCAATGTGTGTCAGCTTGGACACAATCGGCAAAAGCACCAGCGCGCCAGAATTCAAACCAGGGCGGGCAAGTCCAGGCAGGCACGCAACCCACCGCCGGGGCGGTTGTGCAAACTGACGCTACCGCCATCGCGCTGCGCCAAGTCACGGGCGATAGCCAAACCCAAGCCGTGCCCTGCCAAAGAGGGCTTGGCCGCCTGCGGCGCGGCCCCGGCCACCGGGTCGGCCAGCCGAACCCAGGGCTCGAACGCCCGTGTCAGCAGCTCGGGGGCAATACCCGGCCCGCGGTCGTCCACCCAAATCTGCAGCCGTTGCCCAGTGCGCTCTGCCGACACCTCGGCGCTGCCGCCATGGCGCAGTGCATTGCCCAGCAAATTGCCCAGCACGCGCCGCAGTGCCACCGGGTGGGCAAGCACCCGCATAGGCAAAGGCGGTGCCAGCGTGACCGCATTGCCCTGATCCGCCAGATCATCGACCAGGGCTTGCAAAAACGCAGCCACATCCACCGGGCGCGCACCGCTGCCGTCGTTTTGCTCGCGCAGCACCGCCAGCGTGTCGCCGATGAGTTCATCCATCTCATGAATGTCCGCCGCCGCGGCCTGCTGCTGAGAAGCGTCTGGGATGTGCGCAATACGCATGCGCAGGCGGGTGAGCGGTGTGCGCAGGTCATGCGACACCGCCGCCATGTGCAGCCCGCGCGCATCAAATTGCTGCTGCAAGCGCAGCGCCATGTGGTTGAACACTGCCGCTGCATCACGCACCTCTACCGTGCCGCGCTGCTCATCTAAGGAGGGTGCAGCGGCCGCGCCACCAAACGACTGTGCCAGCCCCTGAGCTGCCGACGACAAACGGCGCATGGGCAGCGACAACCAGCGTGCGCCCAACCAGGCCCCAAAGGCAATCACAAACAGCCGCACCCCATAGTCAAGCCACAAATCCGCCCGCGCCAACGCCGGGGCGCTATCACCGGGGCCAGGGCCTGGTCCAGGACCGACACCGGGGCCGCGCGCATTCTGCGGAGGTGGCGGCGGTGGTGAAGAGGGCGGCATAGGCCGGGAGTCGGCCGGCGGCGGGCGGGCTTCTGGGCCGTGGGCGGCCCACAAATCGCCTGGCGGAAGTGAGGGAAACGTGGGAGTGGCCCGGCCGGGTGGCTCCCCGCCGCGCCCGGATGTCACGGTCAAAAAGGCGGCCATATGGCTCAGCACCAGCGTGAGCCACATCAGCACAAACAGCCGCACAAACAAGGTGTCGAACCGGCGCAACGTCATAGTTGCACTCCCCCATCGAACAAATAGCCCTCACCCCGCACCGTGCGGATCAGCGATCTGTCTCGGTCTTTGCCGTCCAGCTTGCTGCGCAGCCGCGACACCGCCAAATCCACGCTGCGATCACTGACCACCACACCTGGCGCACGCGACAAATCAATCAAACGATCACGAGACAGCAAGCGACCCGGGTGCTCCAGAAAAGCGCACAGCAAACGAAACTCAGCCGCAGACAGGGCCACCACCGTGCCATCCGCAGCCATCAGCTCGCGGCGCACCCGGTCAAACGTCCAGCTGTCAAAGCGCACCAGCTTGGCAACCGCCACCGCAGCACCCCGCCCTCTGCGTAGCACGGCCTTGATGCGCGCGACCAGTTCGCGGGGCTCAAACGGTTTAGCGAGGTAATCGTCCGCGCCCAGCTCCAGGCCCAGCACGCGGGATGCCGGGTCGCCCTGCGCCGTCAGCATGATCACGGGCATGACAGCGTGCTCGCGCCGCACCCATTGGCAAACGCTGAGGCCGTCTTCGTCTGGCAGCATCAAGTCCAATAGCAGCACGTCAAATGTTGTGCGCGCCAATTCTTGGCGCAGGCTGCGTACGTCGCCCACCGCGCGTACGGCAAACCCGAACTGCTCCAGGTACTCCACCAGCAGGCTTCGGATCGCCGGATCATCATCCACCAACACACATTGAATCATGGCTAGCCCTCGTCAATGCGCAGGCCCTGCCCCGCTAGGCCTTGTCTTCCCGCGGCGTCAGCAGGGGCCGGGTCTCGCTCACTTGCAGCTCGTTGTCTTTGGCAAAGTTCAGGCAAAAGTCCCAGGCCATGACGTCATAGTCACGCAGGTCGCTGTGCACGATGACGCATTTGGTCGGGCCAAATGATGTGGGGACGCACCAGGGCGAATAACCCAAATGGCTGCCTGGCTGGGGCCCGCCAGGGCGAAACTGGCTCATCACACCCGCCAGGCGCTCAGCCCAATCGCTGGGGCGAAACGTCTTGCCTTGGTGGGTAATACCCAGAATGAAGAGCTCTTTAGGGGGTGTGGATGCCATCGGGTCGTTGCTAGTGTGCAGCGCACAATAATTCTAACCGTGATGCTGTCATGAAGATGACAAGCGCGGTACGAACACGGCACCCCTTGCGCGTCATTGCTCACACCATGGTTCGCATCACTGTGATGTGGATTTGTCACCGAAGGCGACTGGGTACTGCGCCTAAAATCAGACTCCAACGGCCCAACTTGCCTTTGCACAGCTTGGGCCGCCTTGTTTTTTAGCCAACCCGGAGTTACCGAATGACCGTTGCCGCCACTGCGCCCTCCTCACCCCATGTGATGAACACCTATGGCCGATTGCCCATCGCGCTGAGCCATGGCCAGGGTTGCCGCGTGTGGGATACCACGGGCAAACAATACCTGGACGCGCTGGGCGGCATTGCGGTCAATACCCTGGGGCACAACCACCCCAAGCTGGTGCCCGCGCTGCAAGACCAGATCAGCAAAATCATCCACAGCTCCAACTACTACCATGTGCCCAACCAGGAGGTGCTGGCGCAGATGCTGGTGGAGCGTTCCGGCCTGACCAATGTGTTCTTTTGCTCCACGGGCCTGGAGGCCAACGAGGCCGCCCTGAAACTGGCGCGCAAATTTGGGCACGACAAGGGCATTGAACGCCCCGAGATCGTGGTTTATGAAAAAGCCTTCCATGGCCGCAGCATTGCCACGCTGAGCGCCACCGGCAACCCCAAAGTACAAGCCGGTTTTGGCCCGCTGGTGGAAGGCTTTATCCGCGTGCCAGTCAACAACATCGACGCACTGAAGGCTGCCACTGAGGGCAATGCCAATGTAGTGGCCGTGTTCTTTGAAGCCATTCAGGGCGAAGGCGGCGTCAACCCCATGCACATGGACTACCTGCGCGAGGTGCGTGCCCTGTGCGACCAACGCGACTGGCTCTTGATGATTGACGAAGTGCAATGCGGTATGGGCCGCACTGGCAAATGGTTTGCGCACCAGTGGGCCGGTATCAAGCCGGATGTGATGCCGCTGGCCAAGGGCCTGGGCTCCGGCGTGCCGGTGGGCGCCGTGGTAGCTGGCCCCAAGGCCGCCACTATTTTTGCGCCAGGCAACCACGGCACCACTTTTGGCGGCAACCCGCTGGCCATGCGCGCCGGGGTAGAAACCATCCGCATCATGGAAGAAGACGGCCTGCTGGCCAATGCCGCCAGCGTAGGTGCACACCTCAAAGCGGGCCTGGCCCTTGCCCTGAAAGATGAACTGGCCAGCGGCGCAGTCAAAGAGATTCGCGGACAAGGTTTGATGCTGGGTATCGATTTGGCCCAGCCCTGCGGCGCTTTGGTGCAGCGCGCGGCCGATGCGGGCCTGCTGATCAGCGTGACGGCCGATACGGTGGTGCGCCTGGTGCCGCCTTTGATTTTGAGCGCGGCCGAGGCCGATGAAATCGTGGCGATTCTGTGCCCGCTGATCAGCGCACTGCTCAAGGAAACCGCATGAGCCCCCTGCCCACCTCTTTGCAGCACGGGGTGCCCAGCACGCTGCCCAAAGGCGCGCCGCCAGTGCGGCATTACCTGCAGTTTGCCGACTTCAGCCGTGAGGAGACCACCTACATCCTGGAGCGCGCGGCATTTATCAAGCAAAAGTTCAAGACCTTTGTGCGCCACCACCCACTGGTGGACCGCACGCTGGCCATGATTTTTGAAAAGGCATCGACCCGCACGCGCGTGAGCTTTGAGGCCGGCATGTACCAGCTGGGCGGCAGCGTGGTGCACCTGACCACGGGCGACAGCCAACTGGGCCGCGCCGAGCCGATTGAAGACAGCGCCAAGGTCATCAGCCGCATGACCGATATCGTGATGATCCGCACCTTTGAGCAAACCAAGATTGAGGCCTTTGCGGCGCACTCCCGCGTGCCGGTGATCAATGGCCTGACCAATGAGTTTCACCCCTGCCAAATTTTGGCGGACATCTTCACCTTCATTGAGCACCGGGGCCCGATTGAGGGCAAGACCGTGGCCTGGGTGGGTGACGGCAACAACATGGCCAACACCTGGCTGCAAGCCGCCGAGACCCTGGGCTTTAACCTGCGGGTGAGCACACCGCGTGGCTATGAAGTGGATGCCAAATTGGCCTCTAGTGCCCATGGATCGTGCGGGAGCAGCTATAAAACTTATAGCGACCCGATGGAAGCCTGCGCTGGGGCGGACTTGGTGACCACCGACGTCTGGACCAGCATGGGCTTTGAGGCCGAGAACGAAGTGCGCCGCGAAGCCTTTGCCGCCTGGCGCGTGAGCCGCGAAATGATGGCAGTGGCCGCGCCCAACGCCCTGTTCATGCACTGCCTGCCCGCCCACCGGGGCGAAGAGGTAGAGGCCGAAGTGATTGATGGCCCGCAAAGCGTGGTCTGGGATGAAGCCGAAAACCGCATGCATGTGCAAAAAGCCCTGATGGAATACCTGCTGCTGGGGCGGCAAGACTAGACCCGGCCAGCAAAGGGAAACCATGTCTGCCTGCACCACTTGCGGAGCCTGCTGCGCCAGCTTTCGGGTGGACTTTGCAGTCCAAGAGCTGGAAGATCAGGGTGGTTGCGTGCCGTGTGGGCTGGCGGTCGACGTCAATCAGCACACGGCGCGTATGCGCGGCACCGACCACGCGCCCGCCCGCTGCGCCGCGCTCACAGGTGCTTTGGGTGCCAGCGTGGCCTGCGGCATTTACGAATGGCGGCCCTCCCCCTGCCGTGAGTTTGCCGAGGGCAGTGATGCCTGCCAACGCGCCCGCGCCCGCCACGGCCTGCCCGCATTGCGCTGAAAAAAAGAAGGAGACCCCCAGCAGCGCTTGGGGCATCGCCAACGACTCCCCCATCAAACCCAAACGCTAGTTTTCTAGTGGGGGCTGTGAGCCCTTCATCTTTCGAGTTCAGGCAATTGCGTTGTTGTTGGAAATAACCGACACCACTACTTTTTGCCCGGTGTTAACTTCGCGTCTTCCTTACCGCAACCAAGATCCGAACACACACCATGACCACTTTGCAAGACTGCCAACAGCGCGACGCTGCCGATGCGCTGCGCCCCCTTCGCGATTTGTTTGACATCCCAGAAGGCGTGATTTACCTGGACGGCAATTCACTGGGCGTGATGCCCAAGACTGCCGCTGCGCGTGCCGCCGAGGTGGTCACCCAGGAATGGGGCAAGGGCCTGATCCGCTCCTGGAACACCGCCGGTTGGTTCAGCCTGCCGCAGCGCCTGGGCAACCGCATTGCCCCGCTGATTGGTGCCGATGCCGATGAAGTGGTGGCCACTGACAGCACCTCGATCAACCTGTTCAAGGTGCTGGCCGCCGCTTTGTCGATTGCCGCACAAGACCACCCCGCCAAGAAACTGGTGGTCAGCGAGCGCAGCAACTTCCCCACCGACCTCTACATTGCCGAAGGCCTGTGCAAAGAGCGCGGCTACACGCTTAAGTTGGTGGAGCCCGAAGAGATTGCCGGTGCCTTGACGGGCGACGTAGCCGTGCTAATGCTGACCCATGTGAACTACCGCACCGGTGCCATGCACGACATGCCCGCAGTGACCGCCGCCGCGCACGCCGCGGGCGCTTTGATGATCTGGGACTTGGCGCACAGCGCGGGCGCGGTGCCAGTGACCCTGAAGGCATCGGGTGCTGATTTCTCCGTAGGCTGTGGCTACAAATACCTGAACGGTGGCCCCGGCGCGCCCGCCTTTGTGTGGGTCAACCCCAAGCATGCGGACCGCTTTTGGCAACCCCTGTCGGGCTGGTGGGGCCACGCGGCACCGTTTGCATTTACCGCCGACTACCAACCCGCCCCCGGCATCACGCGCTACCTGTGCGGCACGCAGCCTATCGTCAGCCTGTCGCTTTTAGGCTGTGGGCTAGAAGGCTTTGAGGCGGCTGACAAACTGGGTGGCATGGCCGCGCTGCGCGCCAAATCCTTGGCGCTGACCGACCTGTTCATTCAACTGGTGGAAGAGCGCTGCGCGGGCCATGGTATTGGTCTCGCCACCCCGTTGGACCACGCCAAACGTGGCTCGCAAGTCTGCCTGACGCGTGAGCACGGCGCGGGTGGCGCACTGGGCTCGGGTGCGTTTGCCATGGTGCAAGCGCTGATCGCCCGTGGCGTGATTGGCGACTACCGCGCGGGTGATGGCGGTGTGCACAAAGACATTTTGCGTTTTGGTTTTACGCCGCTGTACATCGGGTTTGTGGATGTGTGGAATGCAGTGGAGCATTTGCGCCAGGTGCTGGTTGCTGAGGAGTGGAAGAAACCCGAATTCAATCTTAAACACGCTGTTACGTGAGACGCAAAGGGGGTGGAGGCGTCGGCCTCATGGTGCCAAATGCGCACAAATCGGCCAACACCTCCACCCCCTTTGCGTCCGCCAACGCTGTTGAACACGAGATATTTGGAACCAAAATCTATGACCCAATCACCCCCTCCTCCCGGCTGCCCCCTGCATGCCACCGCTCCGTCAGCGGGTGAATCCATCGTCGCCGAAGAAAAAGCCCAGCTCGACTTCAGCAAGTCCATGAGCTACGGCGACTACCTGCAGATCGACACCATTTTGTCGGCGCAAAAACCGCTGTCGCCCACCCATGACGAGATGCTGTTCATCATCCAGCACCAGACCAGCGAGCTGTGGATGAAGCTGATGCTGCACGAGCTGACGGCTGCTATTGCTTGTGTCGCGAAAGACGAACTGGGTGCAGCCTTCAAGATGCTGGCGCGCGTCAGCAAGATCATGGAACAACTGGTACACGCCTGGGATGTGCTGGCCACGATGACGCCGCCCGAGTACAGCGCCATGCGCCCCTACCTGGGTGCCAGCAGCGGTTTTCAGAGCTTTCAATACCGCTGCATTGAGTTTTCATTGGGCAACAAAAACGCCGCCATGCTCAAGCCCCACGCCCACGCGCCTGAGCGCTTGGCGCTGGTGCAGACCGCGTACGAAGCGCCATCGCTGTACGACGAGGCCCTGCGCCTGCTGGCGCGCCGTGGCATTGCCATGCCCGCCAGCCACACGCAGCGCGACTGGACGCAGCCGTATGAAGCCAGCCCCGAAGTAGAGGCCGCTTGGCTGCAGGTTTACCGTGCACCCGAGAAGCACTGGGACCTGTACCAACTGGGCGAAGAACTCACTGATTTGGAAGACGCCTTCCGCCTGTGGCGCTTCCGGCATGTGACGACGGTAGAGCGCGTGATTGGCTTCAAGCGCGGCACCGGCGGCACCGGTGGCGTGAGCTATTTGCGCAAGATGCTGGACGTGGTGCTGTTCCCGGAGATTTGGACGCTGCGCACGGCGCTTTGAGTAGGGGCAAATTCAAGTGCCATATGTTCCGTTCAGGCCGTGGATAGTGCGGGAGCAGCTACTTATTTAATAGCAGTTGAATGGAAATAACCCATCATCCAAGCAATGCCCAAGGCAACAAAGTGAAGCAGCACTACTTCCAACTTGAGGTCAAAAAGCCATGAAGGTCCTAGCTCTAGGCGCTGAGCATGCTGCGCAGTACCGTGAACTCATGCTCCATGGATATCAGCATGCGCCCGATGCCTTTACGTCCACGCCTGAAGAGCGGGCAGCTATGCCACTTGCCTGGTGGGTGGAGCGAGCCGCCGATCCAGCGGGTAACAGCGTGGCGTTTGGTGCCTTTGCGGACGACCAACTGATCGGCTCGGTTGCCATTGAATTATCGCCAAGGCTCAAGACCCGGCACAAGGCGCACCTTATTGGCATGTATGTTCTGGACTCCTGGCGGGGCAAGGGCGTTGGCCGCCAACTGATAGACCGTGCCCTCGAACACGTCAAGGCGGATTCAGCCATTTCGCTGATCACACTCACGGTCACTGAGGGCAATGCGGAAGCTATCGCGCTGTACACGCGCGCCGGTTTTCAAGTTTTCGGTATCGAGCCCATGGCAATGCTTACGCCCTCCGGATACAAAGGCAAAGTGCATATGTGGCGTGAAGTGGCTTGTGATACTGCGATGCGCGAGTAGCCGCCAAGCACAGTCCTCTTCCAAAAAAGAATGGACTCAGTGTGGCCAGGTGGTACTCGCCAAATCTCCAGCGCCCTACGAGACGCGAAACCTCAACAATGCCTGTGTTACCGGAAGTCCTTGTCTCCCACCACGCCCAAACTAAACGCCAGAACGTCCGTGAATTTGAGATCAGAAGATGCTTTCGAGGTACCTTGGCCGTGCCCTTCGTCGAACTCAACGCGCAGCCTTACGGCGCCAGCGCCGGGCACAGTCGCGGTGGCTGCTTGAAGGCGGGCTGCCATCTTGGCGGGCACCCAGGCAACGACGCGTTGGTCGTTCATGCCAGCAGTGATAAGCACTGGCGGGTACCGAGTCCCATCCACCACATTGGCGTAGGGACTCATCGCCCGCAGGGCGCGATAACCGGCTTCGTCCTTCACACTGCCGAACTCTGCGGTGTTCCCAGGGCCACCCGGCGTCGTTTCAAAACGCAGCATGTCTGAAATAGGCACGTTCATGATGGCCCCCGCCAGCAGGTCTGGCCGCTCGGTCACCACGCGGCCAATCATCACGCCGCCTGCGCTGGTGCCTATGGTCACCACCTTGTCACTGGCCAGTACACCCGACTTCTTCAACGCCTCGATGCCATCAATCACGTCGCGCCAGGTATTGGGTTTGTTTGCACCCTTGCCAGCCAGATGCCAGGGCTCACCGAACTCGCCACCGCCACGGGCATGCACCACCACATACAGGTGGCCGCGCTTTAGCCAAGGCTGTAGGCGGTATAGGTAAAGTGGGTCGGTAGAAATTCCGTAGGCCCCGTAGGCTTCGACGAAGGGAAGCAGCCGGGCCAGCTGGACGGGCACCCACTCGGCGAACGATGGTGACAGGCACTTTGACACCGTCGCGGGCTGTGATGTCTAGGGTTTCAGCCACCAGTGCGACGCCCGGCGGCGCGCTGCTATTGCCCAGCCGCCAAGAGCGCTGGGGCACCCCCACGCCGCTGCGGACATAGTCGGCCGGCGCGATCCAGGATGAGAGGCTTAACGTGACGCCCGCGCTATTGCGATTGGTCACCAATTCAGAGACGGCAACATCTTTGGGCAAAGTCACCGGGTCAACGTGACCGGTGCCTGGCGACCAGCGTTGCACCCGATAGGTGCTACCCGACAGCCGCGCAAGGTAAACGCCATCGCGCGCCTCGGCCATACCCAGCAGCGCGTCCTCGCCTTGTGGCATGGCCGGGGTGACTTGGTTTTCGTGGCCCGCGCGCAGATCAACTTTCACCATGCGGCCACGCGGCGCATCTTGGAATGAAACAAAGTAGGCCGTGTCACCGCGCACGATGGGCCGCTGCGGCGCATTGAGCGCCGCTGAGTATTGCTGTAGGCGGGTGTTGGCATCGGCCAGCTTGCGCCAGGCCGGCCGGGGCTTATCCAGCTCGCTGCGCGTCGTGATGTACCAGGGCCCGTCGTCCGACACGCCCGAGTTCAATTGCACAAAGGCGTACTGCCCACCGCTTGCCAGCGTCAGGTAAGGGAACGCGTCATGGCCCAGCGCACTATCGTGTGTGGCAACGTCGAAAATCTCACGATCACCTGTGGGCTCATCGCCCAGGCGGTGGTGCCAGATCGACATGTCTTTGAATTCTTGATCACGGGGGCTGCTGGGCGGTAGCGCACGCGTGCGCGTGTAAAAGAACTCTGTGCTGCTGGGCAACCATTCGGGCGAGCCGAAACGGCAACGGTCTATGGCCTCGGCTAAAACGCGCCGCTGCGCGACATCAAATACCCGCAACACCGACGACTCAGACCCGCCACGCGAGAGTCCAAAAGCGATGTAGCGACCATTGGGAGAAGGGACTGCATAGTCGATGGCGGAGTTCTCGCCGCCGCCATCGATGGTGGCCGGATCGACCAATAGCGCCTCGGTGGCGCTGCCGACCCGCCGCATATAAAGCGCGGGCCGCTCGGCTCCGGCTGTACGTTTGAGATAGTAGAACTGCGAACCGACTCGCACCAGGCCATTCATCAGAGCGATGCCCTCCCCGCTGGCCGATACTTCCTTCAGAAGGGACGCGCGGCCGGGCATGGCCGCAAATTCGCTGCGGGTCACGTCGTCTTGCGCGTGCATCCAGGTCTCAAATTCGGGCCCACCGCGCTCCATCCAACGGTAAGGGTCGGAGACGGTGTCGCCGAAGTAGATGTCTTGCACGGGCTCAACACGCGCCAGCGGCGGGCCGCCAGCCTGCGCGGCACCCCACACCGCAAGTACCAAGGTCGCCAGAATCGCTCTCATATGCATGCGCTACCCCCTGCAATTGACAAATTAGGCCCAATGCTAAACGCAGCGACCCACGGCCGACAGTACTTAGAGAAAGGAGCCGCCGCGGTCTTCGCGGGGGCGGGCCAGGTTCACCACGATGGAGCGTCTATCGACCGATTCGCCGTTGAGCCCGGTGATAGCCGCTTGTGCAAATTCGGGTGGCCCGCTGGACGGAGCACTTCGCGACACCAACTCAAGCACCGAGGAAAAACCGAACACACACCGTGTGCTAGCGCACAGTGCGGAACCTAGGGTAAACCCTAGAATCCCCAGCATCGCTTTTTTGGGTCTTGAGATGTTTTTTACAAGTTCTGCAAACTATTCGGGTGCCGCACTTAGCAGCGCTAGAAAGCAACTGCAAACAGTTCTTTGCTTGCCATTTGACTTTGTGCGGATGAACTACTCTGTGGCCGTCAGGGTCGGCCTCATCGAACGATCCATGCTCGCCTCCGCAAGTTTCGGCAGATGGCTCAACACCCTGGAAGGGATCGCTCTGGGGCCCTTAGCCAGGAGGCGATGACACGGCGCAAGTTGCCGTATCAAACCGGCGCGTAAGCCCCGATGCCGTGGCCGCAGTACTCGCGCACCACACTGAAGTGCTCCCGGTGCGCAACGGACTGAATGCCGTGGCACACCACCTGGTTGACCGAGGTGAGGATGGTTTTGGGGTAACCCAGGTAGCCCACATTGGCAGGCGTGATGCCCTGCACATTCACGATGTAGTCGTGGCAGATGCGGTCTAGTTCATCGGTGCTCACCCCTGGCACCACATGGGGCTCGATCATGGCCAGCACCGCTGCCGCCAGCTGGGCGGCCCGCCGCGACATCGCTATGTCTTCGACAGACTTGATGATGATGTCGCGCGCCATCAGTGTTTCTTGGTCGCAGCGGGTGTGCTGGCCTTGCCCACCAGCCCTGATGCCGCCCCGGCTATGTCCAGCCCCCCTGCCAGTTCAGCGCGTATCAGCAGTTGACAGATTTCCCGGTAGTCCAGCTCCGGGTACATCTCGGTCAGCATGCCGACGCGCATCCAGTGCTCGGCCTGCGCGTTGATAGACCGGCTGAGCGCGTTGCCCGCCACCCGCAGGTTCTCATGCATCTGCTCCGAAATTTTGACAATACCCATGGCTAACCTCACTATGAAACGTCTACAACTTATATACGTTTCGTATTGCACACGGTTTATCCAAAGTCCCCTGACCCGGCAATGTCAAACACATGCAACTAATAATGTTGCATGAAACAAAACAGCCAACTCTCTGACGTATTGCATGTGCTGCTGCACATGGCCGAAGGCGAAGGCCCCGCAACATCCGAATCACTAGCCGCTGCCATGCAGACCAACCCCGTGGTGTTGCGCCGACTGATGGGCGGCCTGCGCGAGGCTGGGTTTGTGGTGTCGGCCAAGGGCCACGGCGGCGGCTGGGTGCTGTCGTGCGACATGGGCCGCATCACCCTGGGCGATGTGTACCAGGCGCTGGGCGCACCGCCGCTGGTGTCGCTGGGCTTCCGCGAAGACCGCCCCACCTGCCTGGTGGCCCTGGCCGTGAACGACGCGCTGGCAGGTGCGGCGCAAGAGGCCGAGGCCCTGCTGCTCAAGCGCTTTGGTGCGGTCACCCTGGCCACGCTTTCCAACGACTTTCACCGCCGCATGGCGCAGCACAAAGCATCAGGCCTCACAGGTCATATGGGCCATCACCAACTGAAGGACCACACCTCGTGAAACACATTGACTTTGTAGCTATCGGCGGCAGCTACGCCGGCCTGTCCGCCGCCCTGCAACTGGCCCGCGCCCGCCGCCAAGTGCTGGTGATAGACGCAGGCCAGCGCCGCAACCGCTTTGTGGACGAAGCTGGCGAAACATCCCACGGCTTCTTGACGCAAGACGGCCGCGCACCGGCTGAGATAGCCGCCGACGCCCGCGAGCAGCTCATGAACTACCCCAACGTGGAATGGATGCACGGCACCGCAGAAGACGCCCGCGTGGCCAGCGACGGCAGGCTGGAGTTCCGCGTGGGCACGGACACCATCAGCGCCCGCCGCCTCATTCTGGCCACCGGCGTGCGCGACGAGCTTCCGCCCGTGCCCGGCCTGGCCGAGCGCTGGGGCCGCAGCATCTTCCACTGCCCGTATTGCCACGGCTACGAGATGAACGCGGGCCGCATCGGCATCATCGCCGCGTCACCGCTGGCGCTGCACCATGCCCTCATGCTGCCGGACTGGGGCAGCCCCACGCTATTTTTGAACGGCGCCTACACACCCAGCGCCGAAGACCTGGCCGCCATCGCCCGCCGCGGCACGCAGGTGGAGCCGGTGTTGATTGATCGCATAGACGGCCACGCCGATGTGGTGCTGCAAGATGGCCGCACGCTCACGATGAACGGCCTGTTCACCCAGCCGCGCACGCTGATGAGCAGCCCCATCGCCGAACAACTGGGCTGCGCGCTGGAAGACGGCCCCATGGGCCTGTTCATCAAAGTGGACGAAGGCAAGGCCACCAGCGTGCCCAACGTATTTGCGTGTGGGGATGCAGCGCGCGCGGCGGGGAATGTGACGTTGGCTGTGGCGGATGGCGCGATGGCTGCGTTTGGGGCGCATCGGGCTTCGATGGTTTGAAGCTCAGCTGTGAGCATGAGCCGTTACGTCAATTTGAACGGTCCTGAGACATCTTATTTATAGGATTCCGAAAAGAACAAGTGACAGAAGATCACCATAGGCCTATATTGATAGGAGGCCAAGAATTAAGCTACATACCCACTATTACAGGCCTGCTTGAAAGGGAGAACTATGCTGAATAAATTAACAGCTGCTATTCGGGGGCGTCAATATATCTCGTTCACTTATAGCGGCCTGCAACGTGAAGCGCAGCCCGCAACAATTGGTGTCTCGCGAGCGGGCAACGATGTCCTACGGTGCTATCAAACGGCCGGGGGGCACGTCACTCCCGGCCACGAATGGGATCTCTGCGAAATTTCTAAAATCCAAGATCTGAAAGTTCTTGAGAAAAATTTCCAGAATGACCCGCCCGGCTACAACAAAGGCGATAAAGGCATGAAGCACATTTACGAAGAGTTGTGAACATTGCATCACTCACATGACTGCATTTCCTACTCTACGCGTAGCTTATTGATCCGGCCTTGTGAAGTATGAACCGTGCACCCTAGGCTTGTCGAAGGGAGTCCCCGGCTTCGACAAGCTCAGCACAAACGAAAGTTATGACTTCATCGAGCCGGAGCAATAGATAGTCAAGCCAATACCATCGGCTTGTAAACAAGACGTACGACCTGACTCATTCAGGATCGGAATTTTTAAGCTCTGAGAATTTGGCTGCCATCGTCGGATTGCCTCGCGTCAACTTCTTGATCGTCACATCCTGCGCCTTGTCGTTCGCAAGACGCAGATTTCGATCGGTGCTAAGCAAGGCCTCCTTTGTCTTCTGCAGGTGATCGATCGATTTATCAATCTCATCAATTGCCGTCTGGAAACGCTTGGTGGCAAGGTCGTAGTTCTTTGCAAACGCGGTCTTAAAAGTATCGAGCTCTGTTTCGAAGTTTGTGATGTCGATGTTCTGTGCCCTAACAAGGGCAAGCTCCGACTTGTACTTGAGCGAGTTCATCGCCGCATTTCGCAGCAGCGTGATGATTGGAAGAAAGAACTGCGGTCGGACGATGTACATCTTCGGATAGCGATGAAACATGTCGATGATTCCAGTGTTGTAAAGCTCGCTATCGGGCTCAAGCAGGGAAACCAGCACCGCATACTCGCAACCCTTCTCATTGCGATCCTTATCAAGCTCCTTCAGGAACTCTTCGTTTTTGTTCTTCGTCGCGGTGCTATCGCTCTCGTTCTTCATCTCGAACATGATTGAAACGATCTCAGTGCCAGCCTCATCTGAATCTCGAAAGATATAGTCGCCCTTGCTTCCAGTCCGTGCGTCATTGTCCTTTTCGAAATAAGCTCTAGGAAACGCGGTCGCACGAATGCGGTTGAACTCGGTCTCGCAGTGCTGCTCAAGGGTCTCGCCTATCATCTTGGTCGACAGGCGAGCCTTCATGTCTCGGAGACGTTCGATAGCATCATCCCGATCCTTGATCTGCGTTTCGTACTTGTCTTTGAGCGACTTCTCGGCAAGCTGCTTTTCAAGCTCCGCCCTCTGAAGGCCACTCTTCAATTCATCGCGTTCCTTCTCGACGGCACCGACTGCCTCATTAATCGCAAGCTTCTGCGCAACCTCGATGGAATCGAGCTTCGCCCTCAAGCCTTGAATCTCCGAGTCCTTTACTGCGACAGCATTCTGCAATCCGTTTGCCAGTTTCGCCTCGGCCAGTTCGGATGCAGCCTGCCTGTCGCGTCTTGACTGTTCAAGTTCATTTGCGAGCGCGTCGCGCTCTTTTTCAATGACGCTTAAAGCTTGGGTCACCGCAAGGTTCCGCGCGACATCACCGGCTTCGAGCTTGGCTCGGAGATCTTGAATCTCAGCGTCCTTCAAAGCAGCAGCCTTCTGCAACTCGCCGGCAACCTTTGTTTCAGCTAGCTCTACCGCATTCCGTTTGTCCTGCTCGGCTAGCTCCAGTCGTTCGTGCAGCTGCTTGTCGAAGTCGCTGTCGCGAACCTGCCTAAGGATGTTGGCGTATCCGGCTTCATCGATCTTGAACGCCTTTCCGCAATGCGGGCAGATGATTTCATGCATAACTATTCACCCTTTACCTTGCTCAGGATTTGTGTGAGCATTTTTGGCACAACACCCTCTGCTTTGAGCGTTGCTGTTCGGTACGCGAGTTGATTCTTCGCCAGATTGAAGCCTGCGGCAGTCTCGACGTTCTTAAACGCCACTTCCCATTCGGCCCAGTTCTTCGACAGAAACGTTTCAAGATGATCATCAAAGATTGCTACCTCGTCAGCAACGATGGCAGAGGGAAAGTCCTCTTCAGCTCGACCAAAATACTTTAGTACTGCGCGATTCGCTTTTACATGGCCCACTCGCTCTTCGGAGATTTTTTCTGGCTTCTTTCCCTTGGCCAACGCACGGGCTTCAAAGCCACTATCCGAGTCGAAGAGCGCGTAGGTGGGAATTCCGATCAACGTAAGAATCGCATGTGCGAGCGGTATTGACGACTTTGCTCCTACGGGGACGATGGAAATACCAGCGGCTTCAAGCGAACCGAAAGCCGTCTTGTCACCAATGCCATAGAACACGGATAGTTCCGTCGTTCCTTCCACGAGAAATGCGCGATGCGCAAATAGCGCCACGGCAAGGTCATCAGCAACGATCCCATCAAGTTGACGATCGACTACATCTGGGTTCTGCACACCATTTAGTTTGATCTTGACGTCGGCAATTGTTGCGTAGTGAACGGAAACAACCGGAGGCACTTCCGTAGACCTTGTCAATCGTCTTACCTGGTCGAAATGCCGTGCCTCAAGGAAATAGGGACTGTGAGTCGCATAGGTCACTTGAATGCGCTTTCCGGCATCTTCAGCGAGTGATCGGAGCACTTTGGCGAAGGTCTGAGCTTGGATCGGATGCTGATAAAGCTCAGGCTCCTCAATAGCTAGGCAGATTACCCCCTCTGCAGAAGCAGATCCGGACTGTGCCAAGAGCTGAAGCGCCGAAATCAAAAGTGTGCGCTGAAAACCATGCCCCTGTCGTTCTACCGAGGTCTCAGTTACGCCATCCAAAATGGCGACTTCGAATGTCGTGCGTGGTGCCTTGAGTTCCACCTCGGACGGGGCAACCGTTACGGTCCGACCAGGGGAATAGGAATTGACGATCCCGTTGAGCTGCGTCGTCATTGAACTGAGTTGGTCTTTGAATTTCTCTTCATAGACTTTTTGCTGCTTTATGCGTGATTCCTCCACGATTTCAGCAATCTCTTCATCAGCAGCGGCACGATCAACTGAACGCTCCAAGATTCGACCGATGATGCTCGCCCTACCATCAACCGATTCCTCGCTCGCCCGAAGATCTGCAGTAACCAGAACGAAATCAAAAAGACCGCTCATCTTGCCGCCACTGTTGAAACCAAAGAAGTTTGTCTGCAGCGCTTCAGGAGCCTCGACAAGCTGATCGGTATGAGCCGATTCCCAGGTCGTCATTGCTTGATTGGCAACTTCCGCATTGCTCCAGGCGCTGAGGCCAAGTGACGAATCTGAGCTCCGCAATTCGTTGTAAGCGATTTTTTTCTCGCTAGCTGTACTCTTGCTTCGAATCGCATTGAACGGGGCGTAACTCTTCGAGTTTGCTGACAGGCTCTCAGCCCCATCTGTGCTGCGTCGCTTTCTCGCGGTGAAGGTCATGGCCCCCGCGGGGGCGTACTTGCCAAGCTGATCTCGGTCGTTGTCTGTGAGGTCAGCGAACGTAACTTGAACTTCGATCTCTTCGTCGGATACGCCAAAAAAGCAATCCTTATCAGTCAGAGAACCGGGCCTGCCATTGAAGAACCAATCGAGCGCACGAAGCACAGTCGACTTGCCTGCCCCGTTCGGTCCAATGAAGGTCGTGACGGAATCGAAAGTGATAGCCACGTTTTTTAGCGTGCGAAAATTCTTAATGAGAACGGATTGAATTTTCATTATTTTCTAGCTCCCTATGCTTATTGCAAAAGGCAAAGTTATTGCTCTGCTCGCCTCTGAAAGGACATGCTACCGCGCTTCCCGCCGCAGCGCATATATTTCGCAGGCTGTAACGCACTGGTGCAGTCCTCACACGCGTCTCAAGGCCTGCACTTTCAAAATGCAGTCAGCGCCCATCCAGTGCAACACGCACGCTTCTTCTAGGTAGTTTCAGCGTCTGCCCGATCGCCATCACATCAAAGTCTTGCGCCACCAAGCCATTGGCCGCGCGTGCTGCGGCCAGATCTTTGGGCGGCTGGTCCAGCGACTCATCGGTTAAGTCAAACGTACCCCAATGCACGCCAATGCTGCGTTTGGCTTTCAAATCAAGATGGATTTGCACGGCCTCTGCCGGGTTGACGTGCTGCTCTTTCATGAACCAGCGCGGCTCATAAGCGCCCACAGCGATCAGTGCAACATCAAAGCCACCACCCAAGGCGGCGGTTTGTCGCGCCGCAAAATGCGCCTGGGTGTCTTTGAAGTCTTGCGAGTAGCCGGTGTCACCACTGAAATACATCTGAAAGTCCGGAGCAAACACGGCATAGCCGCCCCACAGCGTGGCGCGTCGATCCGTAGGGGTGCGAGAGCTCCAATGCTGCACCGGCGTGAAGTGGACATCCACCGCGCCCAGAGGTAATTTCACCTGCGTGGTGTCCCACCAATCCATTTGCTTTACGTTCTCAATGCCCGCGTCCGCCATCCATTTTTTGACGCCCAGCGGCACGATAAAAAGGGGCGGCCCACCGGCCTGCGTGTTCAGGGCTTTGACACTGCCAATGTCGAGGTGATCGTAGTGATTGTGAGAGATCAGCACGAGGTCAATGTGGGGCAAATTTGCCAATGCAATGCCGGGCGGTTGATAGCGCTTGGGCCCGGCAAATTGCACGGGGGAAACACGGTCAGAAAAAACCGGATCGAGCAGGATGTTGAGACCGCCCATTTGCACCAGCATGGTGGCGTGGCCAATCCAAGTGATGGCGGGCTCCTGGGTTTTGCCAACGTTGGCGTGCACAAATGCCAACTCTGGCGCCACCACCGGCGTGGGCTGCTGTGGCGGCTTGGGCAGGCCGTCGCGCTGACGCTGCCACATCCATCGCAGTAGCTCTGCGCCTGACTTGTCGGTCGCCTCGGTGTAGTTGTTTTGGAAGCCCTCAGGGCGGTGGTGTTTTTTGGAGGCGTTGTAGTTGTCGTTCACGGTAGAGCAGCCCAGAAGTAAGCCTATGGCGCAAAGCACAGTCACCCAAGTCGTTTTGGTCTTCATGATTCCGATGGGGTCCAGTTGGCGTTTTCAGCCACGGCAAGGTGGCAATAGTGCGGATCGGAATATACGGGGGCTTGTGCAGCGGGTTGGTTCTTGTATTCAAGTAACCCTGCTGACTGAATGCCGAATCGGCCTTTCAGGCCGTGGATAGTGCGGGAGCAGCTTCTTTTTTGATAGCAACCCTCAGCAGCATTTCCACGCACCCCCCTCTGCGCTTCAGACTCTACTCAACAGACGAACGAAGCGGGAAATCACTTTCCCCAGAAAGCGTCTTCTTGCGCCTGGTCGCTAGAGAACAGCTTGACTTCAACGATCTTGCCGCCCTCGATGCGGATCAGGTCCACGCCCGCTTGCTTCATCGTGAGGCCATTGACCTCGCCCGCAAATTCGATGGTGATGGCCACCCAATCGCCGTTGGCCATGTACTGGTCGGCGCGGGTGATGGCGAACGTGCCTTTGGAGACTTCCATCATCGCCCCCAGCATCGGGCCAACAGCGGCCATGCCCCGGTGCGTGCCGGAAAACCGGTTCTTGCCAGGTTGGTGCCACATTACGTCGGGCGAAATGATGCTTCCCAGTGTGGCTTGGTCGTTAGTTTGTACGGCCTTGATGTAGGTCTTGGCGATGTCGGTGGTGTTCATGGTGTGTTCCTTGGTAAATGTAGGTATGGTTATTGTTAGACAACCTAGACCTATTTACACGGTATATAGACGACAATTGATGATACATATTAGACTTTTTATATAAACCTCATAGATGGTCAGCAAAGTGGCGCAGCCCGCATCAGGAGGGATGAACGTGACGATGGATATTCAGCGCTTGGGCTATCAACCCCAAACGCCCTACCAACTCGACCTGGAAGTCTTTTCCGTGGCCGACCTCCGGGAACGGGGCAAGGAAGAATTGCGCCTCACCCACCGGTACGAGTTCCACACGGTGGTGTGCGTCACGCGGGGCACCTGCACCCAGATGGTGGACTTCAAGTCGATCACCTGTGCGCCGGGGTCGCTGGTGATGGTGCGGGCGGGCCAGGCCCACAACTACGGGCCGGATCAAGATTGGGACGGCTGGAACCTTTTGTTCCGCCCTGAATTTGTCTTACCCGTTTCAACGACCTCTCACGATCTCAAGCTCGCGCTTGATTTGGAGCGGCTGCCTGAACACATGGCCCTCAGCGGCCCAGAGCTGCAGAAGGTGACGGACTTGCTTGAACAGATACGCGAGGACACGCTGATGGATGCGTTGATAGGTGCGCCGCAGGAAGACGTGCATAGATTGCTGCGCCATCAGCTTCATACGCTGCTGACACGGCTGAGCATTCTGCAAGGCAGACGCCAAACGCAGGAGCCGCTGGTATCGCCCGCATCGCAACGCTTTCAGCGGTTTCAGCAATTGGTGGACAAGCGCTTCGCGGAGTGGCACCAGGTAGCCGACTACGCCAGCCAGCTCGGCTACACCGAAAAGAGTCTGGCGCGGGCAGTGGCCGCGGCCACGGGCATGACCGCCAAAGCCTTCATCGCAGCGCGCATCAATCTGGAAGCCAAGCGCCTCCTAATGCATTTGGACCTTCCCGTCGTCAGCATCGCAGACAGGCTGGGCTTTGATGAGGCCACCAACTTCAGCAAGTTTTTTAAGCGGGAAGTTGGCTGCACGCCGGCAGAGTTTCGTCGGCGGCAAAGGACTCCTGTTGCACTGCCCGCATAAATGAATGCCCCGGCGAATCTTCCTACCTTAAGTCAGTCGACGGGCTGTAGTCCATGGAAGCATTTTCTAGGGCAGGATTGCGATGCCAAATACGTGTTTCAGCCCGTGGATAGTGCGGGAGCAGCTTCTTTTTTGATAGCAATCTTAAGCAGCATTTCCACGCACCCCCTCTGCGCTTCAGACTCTACTCAACGGATGAACGAAGCAGCAAATCACTTCCCCCAGAAACCCGTGCGCGCATCGCTACTTGCCACTCTGCCCGGTTGACATCGCGGCCCGCCACGCGCAGCTTGGCACCGTCAAAGTCTGCCTTTCGCATAGAAATGATGCGGATGTTGCCGCTTTTCCCACATCCGCAGCAGCTCGATCAGGCGGGCATTTTCGCCTTGCAGCGCAACCAACGGATCGGGCTCAGTCATCGACCCCGTACTCGGCAAGCAAGTCGCCCATGTCGTCACCCACGCCATAGCCGAAGTTGTCGCTGATGTGGCACACGGCGTTTAGCCTGGCCCATAGTGGTGGGCGTTGCGCGTCAGCCAGAGTGGCTATGGTTTTTAGTGCCTGCTCGAACATTCGCACCAGCGCGTCGAAGTAGCCCTCATCCTGCAGGCCGACATCGTTGCTGAATCCCGCTGCCCGTTCGCAATAAAACACCATCAGTTCCGCTAGCCCTTCGGCATGCCCGACTGCCTTCTTGTAGTCAGCAATCGCTTTCTTCGCCTTGGCGACAGAGGTGTTCTGGTTCTTGAACACATCTGGCCATAGCCAACGGTCCACTGTGGCCTTGTAGGGTTTCAACACGTCATCGCGCAGCGCAAAACGGGCATGAAGAAATACCTGGTTGTCCTTGCTGGCCGCATACAGGTCTTGCACCAGCCCGAGCAAGCCAGCGCGGTCAAAGTCTACGAGCTTGGTTTTTACGTCGCTCCAGCTCGGTGTGTTCTGTTTTGTAGCCATTCGCAATAGTCCTCGTGGATATTCAACCGGGATGATGGCGTCGGGGTTGCGGCAACAGACGCCGAAAGGGCATCTAAGAAGATGCTTGCTCGAAGTTTACAGAAAATCGGCTGTATGGCCCGTGGATAGTGCGGGAGCAGCTTCTGTTTTGATAGCAAACAGAAGCAGCAAAAGCATCACATCGCCGGGTAAGACCCCGTGCCACCGGGCCACGCGGTCAGCACTTCGTAGCCCTGCTCCGTCACCGCCACCATGTGCTCCCACTGGGCGGAGAGCGAACGGTCCTTGGTCACCACGGTCCAGCCGTCGGGCATTTGCCGGGTTTCGCGTTTACCGGCGTTCAGCATGGGCTCGATGGTGAAGACCATGCCGGGCTCCAGCGTGAGGCCGTGGCCGCGCTGGCCGTAGTGCAGCACCTGGGGTTCGTCGTGGTAGATCTGGCCGATGCCGTGGCCGCAGTATTCGCGCACCACGCTAAAGCGTTCGCGGTGGGCCACCGACTGGATGGCGTGGCCTACATCTCCCAAAGTCGCGCCGGGCTTGACCTGCTGAATACCGGCGCGCAGGGCTTCGTAGGTTGTCTCCACCAAGCGGCGCGCCAGCACGCTGGGCGTGCCCACATAAAACATGCGGCTGGTGTCGCCAAACCAGCCGTCTTTGATAACGGCCACGTCGATATTGACGATGTCGCCCTTCTTCAGAATCTTGTCTGGCGACGGGATGCCGTGGCACACCACTTGGTTAACCGAAGTGAGGATGGTTTTGGGGTAGCCCTGGTAGCCCACATTGGCGGGGATGGCACCCTGCACATTGACGATGTAGTCGTGGCAGATGCGGTCCAGCGCCTCGGTGCTAACGCCGGGCACCACATGGGGCTCGATCATGGCCAGTACCTGGGCCGCCAGCTGGGCAGCGCGCCGCGACAGGGCGAGTTCTTCGGCGGATTTGAGGGGGACGTTGTGCGCCATCAGTGTTTGCCGGCCGGGGCCGCACCCGGCTTATGCAACTGGCCTGAAGAGGCCATGGTGATGTCCAGCCCCCCCGCCAATTCAGCCCGAATGAGCAGTTGGCAGATTTCCCGGTAGTCCAGCTCGGGGTACATCTCGGTCAGCATCCCGACGCGCATCCAGTGCTCGGCCTGCGCGTTGATAGACCGACTCAGCGCCGTGCCCGCTACCCGCAGGTTCTCGTGCATCTGGTCCGAAATTTTGACAATACCCATGAACTCACTCCATATGAAACGTATACGTATTATATACGCTTCATATATCAAGATGCCAGTGGATACGCCGGTGCCTTGGCGGCCAGGTAGTAGCGACTTCTTCGCCGATCAGGCCTTTTTTGCCCAGGCACCACACCAGCCCTTGGCGGTTACTGTTTTGCCAGCAAACAGGGGGCATCCACCCGACGCATCTGCAGGCTTGCCCTGGTACAGCGCGCAGTTATTGCATTGCTGGCCGACAGCGTATTTGGGAAATTTGGTTTTGTCGGTTTTGGTGGCGTCGGCCTTGTAGCCCAAGGTGGTGGCGGTGGGGTCGGTCTCAGGCAATGCGGTTTGCGCGCGCGCCAAATTAAGCGCGGCCACACTGCCGATGAGGCCTGCGCCAGCGATGGAACGAATCACAAAAGTTCTGCGGTTAGTGGTCATAAAAAGTCTCCTGGGTGAATGAAAAAGGGAATTCAGGGTTTTGCGGACGCTGCAAGCTTTTACGCGTCAGGAGCCCCTGCGGCTGTTGGCTTGCAGGGTCTGCTTGACGAGTTTGATGAAGTCGGGGTCCGAGGCACCTATGCGCTTGGTTCGCCCCACAATTCGCCCGTCTGCATCCAAGAGCACCAGCACCGTGGTGTGGTTGTATTCCCCGTCGGCCAGAAGTCGGTATTGGATGCCCAAGGTAGCCGCGATCTTGCGCACACTGGTGGCGTCCGTGCGCGCCAGGGTCCATTGGTGCGTGTCCAAGACACGTGCCTCTGCAATAGATTTCAAGGCCTTGGTGTTATCGCGGGCCGGATCAAAGGTGAGCAACAGCATGCTGAGTTGCGCGCGCTCTTGGGCAGTGAGTCCTTGCTGTGTTAGCTCCATGGTGTCGATCAGCATGGGGCACACGAACTTGCAGGTGTTGTAGAACATGCTGACCAGTGTGGGTTGGCCCCGCCGCTCCACGAGCTTGAAAGCGCGGCCATTTTGATCAGTCAGCGTGGCGGCAACTTGGTAGATGGAATCCCCCGGCAGCGCGGTGCCAGCCGGAGCGGTGCTGGCCAGGGTTTGTGCCACTGCCATCGGCATAGTCAGCAGGGCGCAGGTCCCCAGCGCGCTCACTGCCAGTGCAGAAAGTGTCTTCAACAAAGTCGTTTTCATAGGTCTATTTCTCAGGGCTGCGGGCACAGCGGAAGCCCAGGTTGTTGGTGGAGTCCGAACCGCTTAGCGACGACAGCAGCGCCACCCGCATCAGGATGGCAAAGTTGTCTCGGTCTTGCAGGCTGATAGCGCCCGCACCACAGTATTGAAGCTGGTCGGGGTCGCCCTGGTTGCGGCTGTCCGCACTGACCAGTAGGGCGTTGAAGTCGTCCACCCACTCCCAGATCAGTCCGTGCATGTTTTCGATACCGTAGAAGTTGATGTCTGCGCCCACCGCGTTGGGCGGCCCGTTGGATGGCTTGGAATACCAGCCCAAAATCTTGGCCCGCCAAGCCGCATCCTTGCGGGCATCCGCGCGCCTGTCATCGGCCGCGGCCACATACTCCCACTCGTACCAGGTGGGCAGCCGCGCGCCCTCGCTTTCACAAAAGGCTTGGGCGGCAAACCAGCTCACATTGGTGATCGGCTGGTCGGCTTGGCTTGGGGTGGGCTCAGCGGCCCAGGGGCGAAGGTAGCTTGCGTCCGCAAAGACCGTGGGTACATGGGCACGCTGCCACTGGGGATGCGCTTTGGTAAAGCGCAGGTATTGCGAGACCGTAACCGGGGTAGCGCGCATTGCAAAGCCCCCCACTTCGACCGGCGCGTTGGCCCCACTTCCACCCGACAGAACGCTGGAAAGCATGCCCGCAGGCACCGGCACATAGGCTGCCTGCGGGCCGGCATACGCGGGCTGGAATATGGCGCCAAGCAAGCCCAGCATCACGCCAAGGCAGCGGGTGCTAAACGCTTGCATGGTCAATGCTCTGCGGTGGGTTTAGACACCTTTTTGGCCCGCTCCGCTTTGACATCACTGGCCTTGATCTGGCCGCCCTTGTTGTCCCAGGCGTTCAATACATAGGTCAGGATGTTGGCAATCTCATCGTCATTGAGCTGGTTCATCGGGGGCATGACCGAGTCATAGTCTTTGCCATTGACCGTGACCTTGCCACTCATGCCATGCACCACAACGCCAATGGCGCGCTTGGGGTCTGCGTGAAGGTAATCGGATTTGGCCAACGGTGGAAACACACCGGCAAGGCCTGCGCCGTTGGCCTGATGGCAAACCGAGCACGTACCGTTGAAGAGCGACTTGCCCGCATTGATCTGATCCAACACAGTCAGCGTGCCATTTGCCGCGTTGGCACTGGCGGTGGTGACCGAGGCCAAGTTGGGAGCATCCCGGTCACCCAAATACACCGAGTCAACCTCTTTGCCAGAGTAAATGGCCTTGTTCTCAGGGCCATCCACTTTCATGATGGCAAGGGCACCTTTGTTGAACGCACGGAAGATGGAGTGGTCCACCATCACGTAACTGCCCGGCACCCGGGTCTGGTACTCCACAACAGCCGCACCGCCAGCAGGGATCAAGGTGGTTTGCACATTGGTTTGCACGTTAGAGCCGCCTTCAAAACGAACTTTGTCAAAGATGGCCCCAATGACGTGAAAGCTCGACACCAGGTTCGGCCCACCATTGCCAATGAACAGGCGTATCTTTTCATTGGTTTTAGCCCTCAGGGCCTTGTCGCCGGTCAGCGCACCTTCGGCACCGTTGAACAGTACATAGGTGGGCTTCTCGTCGATAGCCTTTTCCATGTCAAAGGGTTGCAGGCCTTTTTCACGGTACTTGCCCGTGGTGTAAAAGTCTCCCTGCATCACGTAATACTCATGGTCTACCGGTGAAAGCCCCTGGGGCGGCTCTACCAAAATGAGGCCATACATGCCATTGGCAACGTGCATGCCCACGGGCGCAGTAGCGCAGTGGTACACATACAGTCCTTCGTTCAAGGCCTTGAAAGTGAATTGCGACTCGTGCCCCGGCGCGGTAAAGCTGGAGGCAGCACCGCCGCCCGGACCGGTGACACCGTGCAGGTCAATGTTGTGCGGCATCTTGCTGCTCGGGTGGTTCTTCAGGTGGAATTCCACGGTGTCGCCTTGGCGCACGCGGATAAAGCTGCCGGGCACGGTTCCACCGAAGGTCCAGAACGTATAGCTCACGCCCTCAGAAATAGGCATGTCTTTTTCAATCACCTCCAGTTCGACAATCACCTTGGCAGGCACCTTGCGATGGGTGGGCGGTGGCACATGGGGTGGGCTGGTGAGTACAGCGCGGATGGGTGCGCCTTGGGGTGGCCCCAAGTCACCGGCGTAGCGGACAGAGCCCGGTTTGGCCGGTGCAGACGCTGCAGCAGCGAATCCATATCCACTAACAAGACCCATGGCAATGATTGCGATGGACACCACTTTCTTCAAATGCGCGGTCATGGAAGTCTCCTCGGGTTGAGCCACGGGCTCTTTTTTCGAACATGCAAATTACATGTATCTTTTATCGTAGCGAGGACTACGACCACGAGCTTGCGCTAGATCAACAAAAGCATAGATAGATACAGCCTGCAGAAAACCCGCTTGAAGGCGAATGGAGCGCGTGGACGATCAGCGCAAAAAAGTAAGCGGCTGTATTTGAAGGGCCTTACCCAACATGGCGCGGTTCTGCACCAGGTCTTCCAGCGTGTAACCGTCTAGCACCGCATAAAAGGCGTTTACCGCGTCATTCAGTGCACCACGCAGACGGCAGATGCGGGCGATGGGGCAACTGTCGGGCTCCGAACTAAAGCATGCAGCCGGCAAGTCGCCCGCCTCGGCAATACGCACCACCTTGCCCACCACGATGTCCTTGGGCGCTAGCGCCAGCTCCATGCCGCCGCCTTTGCCGCGCACATTGGTCAGCCAGCCTTGCTGGCCGAGGAAATGCGCCACTTTCATCAGGTGGTTTTCTGAGACATCAAATGCAGCTGCCACTTCAGAAATGGTGGCGCGGCGGGACGTATCGGTTCCCAGGTAGATCAGGACCCGCAGGCTGTAGTCGGTAAAGCTGGTGAGTTTCATGGGGAGCATCCAAATTGCGGGGCGATCTTATCGCTGATCGCAGAACAGGGCGGCGACTTCTGAGAGCCCCTCGGGCCTCTGCAATGCCGGGAATACAATACATTCATTTTAAATACTTCTTTATGTAATTCTTTGAGCCATTGCAGCGTGACCTATACCTCACACGGCGCAAGCTACTGGGCCCCATGACCAAACCCCTACGCGCGTCGACCCTGAATATTCTGGAACCTGGCTCCCAGACCGCACATGGCCTGCCGCTGTTCCGCCTGGGCTTTCGCCCTTTCTATCTGTGTGCGGCCTACTTTGGGGCCATGGCTATCCCAGTCTGGGTACTGAGTTTTTTGGGCTACATCGCCTGGCAGCCTGCCATTCCCGCACTGTTCTGGCACGCGCATGAGATGCTATTTGGCTTTGCAGGCGCAGTCATCGTCGGCTTTTTGCTGACCGCTGGAAAAGCCTGGACCGGTCTGGCAACACCGCGCGGGGCCAAACTCGCCACCCTGGTTGCGCTGTGGGTGGCCGCCCGGCTGGCGGCGGTGTTAGCACCCTATGCTGTGTTTGCCCTGTTGGATGTGGCGTTGCTGCCGATCATTGCAGTCGTGTTGGTCACCCTGTTCATCAGGGCGAACAGCATACGCAATTTGCCCATTGCGGGCATTCTGGTGTTGCTGGCCGTGGCCAACGGAGCCTTCCATCTGGCCGTGCTGGGCTTCATCAGACTATCGCCCTTGGATGCCTTGCATGCGGGCCTGGCGTTGGTGGTGATGCTGGAGTGCGTGATTGCCGGGCGCGTCATTCCGGGCTTCACCCTGAGCGCCAACCCGGGTCTGAAGATTCGGGGTTTGTCCGCACTAGAGGCAATCACACTGGGCAGCACCCTGATTGGTCTGGGTCTGTGGGTGTTTCTACCCCCTCACGCTCTAACTGCTGGGGTGCTGCTGTTGGCTGCTGCCAGCCATGTTGTGCGCCAGTGGCGCTGGAGCCCGTTGGTATCCCGCAAGCGCCCCATTCTTTGGATACTGCATGCCGCCTACGCCTGGATGCCGCTGGCCCTGGGGCTTCTGGCGATGTCCCAACTCGGCTGGGTATCGCCGTCAGCAGGCTTGCACGCGCTCACCGTTGGGGTGACAGGTGGCCTGATCATTGCCATGGTCACACGCACGGCGCGCGGCCACACAGGGCGCGTATTGCAAGCATCCCGTGCTGAGGTGGTGGCCTACGCATTGGTCATGCTGGCTGCCACGGCACGCGTAGTGCTGCCCCTGGTAGCGGCCAATTGGATGGCATCTGGCTTGCTCATGGCCGCTGCGTGCTGGGCTGCGGCCTTCGGCATCTATGCCGTGGTTTACACACCGTGGCTGGCCCAAGCCAGGGTGGACGGTAAGGACGGCTAAGCCATGCTTCAGCCCGTGGATAGTGCGGGAGCAGCTTCTCTTTTTATAGCAAAACTACCCTCTGTGGCCCACCCCCACCGCAGGATCAACGGTCCTTATGGGTGATGACGCGGTCGTTCTTGCGCGGCCTGCCCGCCCGCCCGGCTTTGGACCAGTCGTAGTCCTCGCCATCGGGCGTCTTGCCGTCCACGATGGTGTCCACGCCCGGCTTGCCCACATGTTGCGTGTTTTCGCTAACCATGGTGACGAAGCTGTAGCCTGCGTCGCGCTTGTCTTTGGTGATTTGCAAAGCCTGCACCAGCTCGGTGGCTTCCTGGCCGCAGGCCTGGTTGTTCTCGTCGGTCCAGTAAATTTTGAATATGGTTGTCATTCTTTTGCACTCCCTTTGCTAACACTCTCCCCATCCTCAGCCCGCAGCGTCCAAAACGCGGCAGACGACACCACCGTCAACACCGCCAGCGCAATGAAAGCGTGGTGGAGTGAAGCCGTCACCGCCACGCGGTCGGACTGGGACAGGCCTTGCAGAAAATACCCGGTGATCAACGAGCCAAAGGCCAGCCCGAAGCTCAGGGACATTTGCTGCAGGGTGCTGGCAATGGTGCTGGCCATGGCCGTGTCGGCAGCATCAATGTCGGCATAGGCCATGGAGTTCATGCTGGAGAACTGCAGTGAGTTGAACAGGCCCAGCGCCAGCCCCATACCCACAATCACCAACAGCGGCGTGCCCGGCCCCACCAGCGAATAGCTGGCAATGGCGCAGGCCACCAGCAGAGTGTTGACGATGAGCACGCGCCGGTAGCCAAAGCGCTTGAGCATGGGCGCGGCCAACACCTTCATGCCCATGGCGGCAATAGCGGCCGGCATCATCAGCAAGCCCGATTGCCACACCGGCAAGCCCAGGCCCAACTGGTACAGCAACGGTAGCAAAAACGGCATGCCGCCAACACCCAGCCGCGTGGCAAAGCCGCCCAATACGGATACCCGAAACGTGCGCGTAGAAAACAAGGACAGGCGCAGCAGCGGATGCGGCACCCGCAGGGCATGCCAGCCGTAGGCACCCAGCAGCCCCAATGACACGGCCAGCAACATCACCATGGTTTCGTTAGAGAGGCTGATTTCGCCAAACACCTCCAACAGCCATGACAGCAGACCCGCGCCGCTGGCAAACAACAGCAGACCACGCACGTCCAGAGGGCGCGGCGTGTCGTTTTGGTAGTTGGGCATGTGGTTCTTGGCAAACCACAGTGCGGCCAGGCCCACGGGAATATTCACAAAGAATATCTCCCGCCACGAGAACCAGTGCACGATCAGCCCGCCCACCGTAGGCCCGAGTAGTGGCCCCAGCAGCGCTGGGATGATCACAAAGTTCATGGCCTGCAGCAGCTCGCCCTTAGAGAAGGTGCGCAGAATAGCGACGCGGCCCACGGGCATCATCATGGCCGCCGCAATGCCCTGCGGCACGCGGGCGGCAATCAGCATGGTCGAATTCACCGCCAAGCCGCACAACACCGATGACACCGTAAACAAGCCCACGGCCAGCATGAAAATACGCCGCGTGCCATAACGCTCGGCCAGCCAGCCGCTGATGGGAATGCTGACCGCCAGAGCCAGGATGTAGCTGGTGACCACCGCCTTCAGGCTCAGCGGCGTAACACCTAGGCTGGCCGCCATCGACGGGATGCCGGTGTTAACGATGGTGGAGTCCAACTGCTCCATAAACAGCGCCGTGGCGACTACCCAAGGCAGATAACGTTTGGTGGTGGATGCATTGCTAGCCATGGCAAATGGTAGCGTTTCTATAATTCGCCCACTATGCACACCCATACTCTGGAAGCCATCCCCAAGTCCCGCGCGTTTCGCATCGAGGTCTGTGAATCCCTGTCACGCTCGCCTTTGTTCAAGGACTGGTCTTGGGAAGAACTCGACACGCTCAGCTCTTACATGGCGGGTTACCGCGCCCAAGCGGGCGACCTGTTGTTTGAGGAAGGTGGCGATGGGGACGCCATGGGGTTATTGCTGTCCGGCCAGATTGAAGTGCGCAAGAACGATGCCGCGGGCGTGCCGCAATTTGTGACCCATATCGTGGCGGGTCGCACCTTTGGTGAGATGGCCGCCATTGATGGCGAGAAGCGCTCCGCTACCTGCATCGCCACCGAAGCCTGCGTGCTGGCGTTGTTGCCCAAGTCTCAGTTTGAACGCATCTTGGCAGTCAACGAGGCCTTGGGTATCAAACTGCTGCTGCGCGTCACCCGGCTGCTGAGCGAGCGCCTGCGCCAGGTGAATGGCGCGCTGGTGGACTTTCTCAGCAAGGATGCGGCTTAACTTGTCCGCGCCATGGTGCCGGTGAGCGGTGGTAAAGGCTCAGGGCGCTAAACCTGCGCGAAAAGCCAAATAGTCCTTGGCCACGGCCTTGGGCGCTTCCACCATGGGGATGTGGCCCAAGCCAGCCATGACCTTGACTTCGCTATTCACAAAAACTTGGGCCAGCGTGTGCACCGAGGCTGGGGGCACCACACGGTCCTGGTCGCCGGTCACGATCAGCGTGGGGGTTTGCAGGGCGCTGTAGCGCGCTTCAATGGGAATGTCATCGCGGATGGTCTTGAGGATTTGGCGGTGAAAGTCAAAGTCTCGCTTGGCCTCAGCCGCCATGGCGTAGGCCAAGGAATGCGGAATGTATTGGCGGCGGCCAAACACGAATGCCAGCTTGGCCAGCTGCTGGTCTTGTGTCTGCACCAGCAGCGGAAATTCACCCGTGGCGTCGTAGTGTTTCATCAGGTCCGAGCGGGTGACTTCGCCCGTGGCGGCGGCGTCTATCAGCCACAGGCTGGCCACTTCTTGCGGGTATTTGGCGGCATACAAAGCCACCACGCCACCGCCCATAGAGTTGCCGCCCAGGTGCACACGCGCCAGGCCCATAGTGCGCAGAAAATCCCGCAGGTTTTCTACCTGCACATCCAAGCTGTAGTTAGCGTGCGGGTCGCGCGTAGCATCGCCAAAGCCAGGCAGATCGGGAGCGATCACCGTGTATTGGCGGGTGAGGTGCCGCGCCACCGCGCCCCAGGTGTCTTTGTCGGCCGTGAAGCCGTGCACCAGCACCAACGGCTCCCCGGTGCCGCCCACCAGGTAGGGAAAAGGCTGGCCATTCACATCCACCGTTTTGGCTTGCAGCCCAGCCAAGCGGCGCAAAACCTCGCGCAACCAGCGCGCCAGGGCCAGAGGTGCCAGCCGGTTCAGGCCGATGGCCACACAACCCAAGGCGATGAGCGCAGCGGCCACACCCATCAATACCGTAAAAACCATGAAGTCGCTCTCTTAAGTCGTTCTTTGGATTGAATTTCTAGCCAAATAGGCCGTTTAGGCCGTGGATATTGCGGGAGCAGCTACTATTGACGTTTTCGTAAATCATGACATCACCACAATTTTGCCTGCGCCCAACAAGCGGCGATGATCGTGGGGCGTCTTTGCGCACTCTTGAGCTTGTTGCGCGCGGTTGTCTGCAATTCG
>NKIK01000035.1 GCA_002256115.1 Burkholderiales bacterium PBB3 | reverse complement strand
CAGTTGCCACTGACTGATCGCTGGAAGGCGTTCCTGGACTACGTGGTGGCGAAAATTACCCGCCCTTTGCTTCCGTGGAGTCGCCCCATTCAGCTCATGAGGGCAGGGTAACTGCCGGATTTAGGATGATTCGGTGTTTAAAGATTGCAACCTGCAAAACGCTCGCATAGAGAAGTGCAACACCACCGGCATGACGATAGACGGCGTGCTGGTCAGCGACCTGCTGGCCGCCTACGCCGAGCGCAACAGCGAGCTGTAGTCCGAAACCCGTGAGCCTCAAACCCCGCCCCAAGGATTCGGGGTGGCAAAGCGTTTTGCGCAGGTAAAAGGGGGAGCCCGCAAAGCGGGCGGAGGACACGGAGCAAAACGCTTTGCCGCCCCGAATCCTCTAGCGAGTGCTATGGCTCAACGGACTTTGCGCCGCTGAGGCAAGTCATCTTGCACCCGCACCCAGGCTTCAAAATCACCCGCCGATAAGGGGCGGCTAAAGCAATACCCCTGAAGTTCGTCACACCCTAGCGCCGTCAATGTCTGGGCCGTGGGCAGGTTCTCTACCCCCTCTGCCACCACCTTCAGCCCCAGCGTGTGCCCCAGCGCAATCACGGCGTGCACGATGGCCGCATCCGCGCTGTCGTCCAACATGCTTTGCACAAACGACTGGTCCACCTTCAGCTTGTCAATCTCAAAACGCTTGAGGTAAGCCAAGCTGGAATAGCCGGTGCCAAAGTCATCAATGGCGATCTGCACGCCCAAGGCTTTGAGCGCTGCCACCTGCTCCTGAGCGGCCAGCGGGTTGTCCATCAAATGCGATTCGGTCAGCTCTAGCTCCAGCAGCCCGGGCGGCATGCCGGTTTGCTGCAGCACCTCTTGCAACTGGCCCACCAGATCGGGGTCAGACAATTGCGCCACCGACACATTCACCGAGAGCTCTATGCCCTCAAACAATCCGTCTTGCTGGTAGCGCATCCACTGCGTGCAGGCTTCGCGCACTACCCACAGGCCAATGGGTTTGATCAGGCCGGTTTCTTCGGCCAGCTGAATAAAGTTGGCGGGCGGCACATTGCCCAGCACCGGGTTGTTCCAGCGCAGCAGCGCCTCAGCGCCCTGCAAGCGCCGGGTGCGCGCGGTCAGCCGGGGTTGGTAGTGCAGGCTGAATTCTTGGTTGCCCAGGGCTTGGCGCAGTTGGCCTTCCATGGTCTGGCGGGCCAGCACGCGCTGGTCCGTTTCTGGCGAGAAAAACCGCGCCATATCCCGCCCCGCCGTTTTGGCCTCGTACATGGCGGCATCGGCCTGGCGCATTAGCTCCTCCTGGTCGGTCGAGTCATCCGGGTACAGGGCCACGCCCACGCTGCACGACACTGTCAGGTTATGGCCTTCTACCAACGTGTTTTGCCGGATAGAGGGGATAAGCCGCTGGTTCACGGTGGCGTCCAGTTCATCGCGCCCGCTCACGTGGCGCATGACGATGACAAACTCATCACCACCCAGGCGGCACACGGTGTCATCGGCACGCACCGCCTGCGTGAGCCGCCGCGCCACGGTGCGCAGCAGGCCATCACCAATGTGGTGGCCCAGGGTGTCGTTGATGAGTTTGAAGCGGTCCAGATCCAGAAACAGTACGCCTACCTTTTCGCCGGTCTGGCGCGCCTGCGCCAGCGCCTCGGCCAGCCGCTGGTGGCACATGGCGCGGTTGGGTAGCTCGGTCAACACATCGTGGTGGGCCAAAAAGCGGATGCGCTCTTCTTTGACTTTGCGGTCGGTAATGTCGATGGAAATACCGATGTAGTTCACCACTTCGCCGCTGACAGCACTCTTGCGCACGGCCGACACCATCAGCCACGCGGGGTAGGTGTCGCCCGATTGCTTCTGCACATGCACCTCGCCCTGCCAGGACTCATTGGCCTGCAAACCCGACCACAGGGACTCTTGCGCGTCATTGACCAAAAAGCCCAGGTCTTTGCCGATGGCTTCGTAAAAGTCATAGCCGGTGCTGCGGCAAAAGGCGCGATTCACGCTGATGATCCGGCGCGACTCGTCCATGATGATGATGCCCTCGCCCGAGGCCTCAAACACCTTGGCCCACAACTCCAGGCGCTGCTCCATCACCTTGAGCTTGTTGATGGGCGTGAACGCGGTCAGCACCGCATCACGCCCCTGGTACTTCAGGCGGCGGGCTGATAGCACCGCCCACGAGGGGCTGGCCCCACCGGCCCAGCGCACCTCAAACTCATCCACCGCGCCCGAATCTGCCAAGCGCTGAAAAAAGCGGCCCCGCACACTAGAGTCCAACCCCACGCGCCAGGGGTCGCGGGTGATGCCACCCAACCAGGGCTGGGCCGGGCCATTGGCGTGCAGCACCTCATGGTCGGGTACCGAGGTGACCACCATGGGGATGGGAAAGGCTTCGACCAGCTCGCGCTGGGCCGCCGCCGCGCTAGCGCTGGCGGCCAGCTCTTGCTGCACCAGCCGGTCTTGGTCTAGCTGGGCCAGCATGCCGTTGAAGGCGGTGAACAGTTGCCCGATTTCATCGCGGCTATGCCACTCGGCGCGGCGGGTGTAATCGGTAGAACGGCGCACATCGTCGGCCACGCGGGCCAGCTTTTGCAAGGGGCGCGCAATCTGGCTGGCCACCATATAGACCAAACTCAAAATGCAGCCCAACAGCAGCAGGGCCGTGCCCAAGTGCAGCCACATGCGTGAGAACAACCCCTCCACACGGGTGTGCAGTAGGCCTTGCAGCTCCACCACGGCCACTTGCCAGGCACCATTTAACGCGACCAGCGCGCCCTGGTAAGTGGCTTGCAGCGCGGCGTCTTGGTTTGCGGCGGCACTGCCACTGGCGGCGTCTTGCACCTGGCTACCAAACAGGCGGGCTTGCTCCATGACCGCACTACGCGATGCTTGCAGCGCCGCCTTGAGCTGCGGTGAGCCGGCCAGCCAGGCCTGGCCGTAATCGGCCTCAATGCCCAAGAGCGCCGCGTCCAAACGCCCCGCCAAATTCAGCAACTGGGCGGTTTGGCTTTGCCCGCTGGCCTTGGGGTCGCGACTTTGCATGAATTTGTGGGTGTCATGCAGGATTTGCAGCAGCTCCGGGAAGCGCAGCAAGGTCAGCGACATCACGTAGTAGCTGTCCAAGTCCGGGTCCAGAATCAAATTGGACTGGTTGCCCACCGTGGTGAGCAAGACCCGGCCTTCGTTCAGGAGCTGGGTCTTTTGGGCTTCTGGTGCGGTGGTGGCATTTTGCAGAAGCTCGGCAAAACGGGCGGAGCGGTCGGTGGTTTGCAGCAGCGCGTCATAGGCCTCGCGCACCTGAGGCAGGGTGGGCGGTGGCGGCTGGCCCGCCGTAGCCGCTGGGGCGGCCTTTGCAGGCAGCATGAAAGTCGCCATCAGGTTGGCGCGCACCACCTCGATATAGGTGACGCCCACAATCTCTTTGCGGGCGAAGTCGATGGCGATGTATTTCTCATGGATCAGAATGCCCGACACATAAATGACGGCACATAAGTCGAGCAAATAAATGAGTGTGAGTTTGCGCCCCACACTCAGTCGACCCAGCCACAGCGTCAGTCTAGTCACCATGCACCCAATGCAAGCAACTTCCGCACCAAGGGGCGTTTCAGCCCATCAAACAAGCCCAACTATTGGGCAGGCTGCACCACATAGACCACACGGAAGCGCCCAGAAGCCAGCATCTCGGCATCGTCCAGACCGTAGCCAATCAAAAACTGGGTACCCACCAAGAGGCTGATGTCGTCATTGGTCAAGATGTCCACCAGGATGGTGTTGTTGGCGTCTTGCGACACGCCGCGCAAATACTCAGCCAGCGGAAAGCCCAGAAAGCTTTGCCAACTGGCCACGCGTGACTTCAGAAAGATCAGGGACGGCCCCGCCGCCTGACCCACCACCGCGCCGGGCACCACGGCCACCACATAGACGTTGTAGCCCACGGCTGACGGGTGCTGCGTACCGCGCGCGGCGGGGGCCGGGGCCAGTTGTATGCCCGTCGTTAGCTGCAAGCGTCGGCTGCTACCCAGCTTGCGGGTTTGGGAGAAAAAAGGCACGGCCTTGCCCGCCGGTATGGCCAGGTTGACGCCTTCCGCCTGCAGGTCCAAAAAGGCGTCTAGCGTGGGGTTGACCACGCCCACGGGCAGCACCTGGCGCACAAAGCTGCCGTCACCCAATTGACCGTAGTCATTCCAGCCAAAGGCCCAGACCACACCGTCGGTGCGGGTGGCCAACGTGTGCCAGGGCGCGGCAGAAATGCGCGCATAGGCATCCCCATCGACCAGCGCGGGCTTCAGGGTGAAGCCCGTGCCACCCTGCCCCAGCTCGCCAAACTGGTTCAGGCCCCAGCCCCACAGGCGGCCATTCATGTCCAGCGCCAAGCTGGAGCCCAAACCTGCCGCCACCGCCCGAATACTGGGCAGGCCGCTGACCAACACCGGGGTGGCCACCTGCAGATCATCGGCCGGGCTCACTTGGGCAAATGTGTTGCGGCCCCAGGCCCAGACGCGGCCCTGACCGTCCAGCGCCAACGTGTGGCCCTCACCCGCCGCCACGGCCCGAATATCGGCCAAGCCAGGCACAGCACGCGGCGTGGGTCCACCGGTCTTGCTGGCATCGCCCAGTTGCCCTGCGCTGTTATCCCCCCAGGCCCAAACTTTGCCATTGGCGTCCAGGCCCACGCTGTGCGCGCCACCCAGGGCTACTTGGGTCAAAGCGGGCACATCGGCCGCTTTGACGGGTTGGCTGAGCGTGGATTCTGAGAGTGGCCGCGCCAATTGCCCACGGCTGTTATCGCCCCACACCCACAGGGCACCGGCAGCGTCCACCGCCGCGCTGCTGGCCTTGGCGGCGCTGACCTGGCGGATACCGGTGAGGCCCACCGCCGCTGCGGGCGCAGTGCGCACCCCAGATACGCCAGTGCCCACCGCACCGCCAAAATTGTCGCCCCAGGCCAGCACCGTGCCATCCCGCAGCAGGGCCAGGGAATGGCTGTCACCCGCCGCTACTTGGGCTGCGAGCCCTGGCAGAGCCACCACGGCGGCGATGTTGCGCGTGGTCTCTGTGGTGCTGCCGGTTTGGCCTTTGAGGTCATCGCCCCAGCCCATGAGGCGGCCTGCAGCGTCTACCACCAAGGAGTGTTTGTTGCCCACCGCAAACTCCCGCACCGCACCCGCCAGCCCCAGCGGCTTGACGGCCGTGCCGGGCAAAGGTGTGGTGCTGCTGCCATCACCCAGTTGACCATTGAAGTTGCCGCCCACCGCGCGCAGCGTGCCGTCGCTCAGCTTGATCAGCAGGTGGTATTCACCCAGCCGCACGGCGGTGGCTACACCGGACACGGCACTCAGTTGGGTGGGCACCGCCACGGCCTCGTAGCCGCCCCAAGTCCAGACCGTGCCATTGGCGGCAATGGCGGCGGCCCCCACGCGCCCCGCCGATACGCTGGTCACACTGCCCAATCCCAACACTTGCGCCGGGCTAGCCCGCTGCGCCACACTGGCATCGGCCAACTGGCGGTAGCGGTTGTCGCCCCAGGCCCAGAGCTTGCCGTCGCTATCCAGCGCAAAGCTGTGGTCGCCCGCTACATCGATGGCCACAATGCGCGCCGCACCTACCGGAAAAATAACCCGCACGGGGGTGGCCGACTGGCTGGGCTGGGCCACACCCAATTGGCCCACGCGGTTGTCGCCCCAGGCCCAGACTTCGCCGCTGCGGGTTAGCGCCAGGCTGTGGCCCGCACCGCCGCGCGCATCGGCCACATCGGCCAGCGCTAACTGCAGCGGGGTGTTGGCTTGGTAGGCATTGGCGCTGTGGCCCAGTTGCCCCTGGTGATTCAGGCCCCAAGACCAGATCCGGCCTTGGCCGTCCACAGCCAAGGCATGGCGCTCACCACTGTGAATGCGCACCACACCGGCCAGCCCCACCACCGGCAGTGGGCTGCTATGGCTTTGTGTGCCGCCATCGCCCAGCGCGCCCTCGGCGTTATTGCCCCAAGCCAGCACGCGCCCATCGTCCAGCAGCGCCAGCGAATGGAATACCCCCGCCGACAGGGCCACGATGGAGCCCGCAGGCTGCCCCGCGACCCCGGTGGGTGTGGGCACAAAGGTGGCGCGGCCCGTGCCGAGCTGGCCACTGCCGTCTTCCCCCCAGGCCAGCACGCGCCCGGCGCTGTCCACCGCCAGGCTGTGGTAAAGCCCACCCGCCAAGCTGGGATCGGCGGTGGCGGGCAAACTCAGCAGGGCCAGCACGGCCCCCAACAAAGCGGCGCAGGCACCAAAACGGCGAGACACAGTCGGCATAGTCTTATCTCCACAACAATGGGCACGTGTTAGGCAGATTTGCCGGAATAGACCCCGTCAGCAGCAAATCATAGTCCCGACGAATTCTGGAACTCCTTGCTCGGTGCAAGGTATACGCTGCGTAACTACCTCCATAGCCAGAACTTGGGGTCACAAACGGCGGTCACCTTAGTAGCTGAAGGCAATACGCTCTAGAGCCTCCTTGGCGGTGATGATCGGTATGCCTTGGTAGCTGCCCAACGGCAGCAAATCGCGCTTGTCACCGGAAGCGATTAAGTCGGCGGCGCCAGCCAACGCGGCGGCCAGCACATGGTCATCATCCGGGTCTGTGGGTACTACCCGCGGCACCGATGTTGGCGAGACCACCACCGCCAGGGCGCGCAAGTCCTGCCCAATGGCCAGGGGTGTCAGACCCGCCTGGGCAAGACGAGCGGCAAACTTGCCCCGCCCGATCACGTCCAACAACTCGGCCAGCAAGACCTCACTGGTACACATCTCAAACTCTCCAGCCTTGCCCGCATCCACCAACTGGCGCGGTAGCCCCGCGGAAATAACCCCCGAGACCAGCAAATTGGTGTCAATGACAATGCGCATAGGGCCGAGAGTTAGCTGCTGCCATTGGCTTGCTGTGCGGCGTGCCGCTCATTGCGTGCCGCCTGTATCTCTTCGTCAATTTCTTCGTCTGAGATTGGTGGTAGACCCAATGCATCGAGCCGCGCCATGGAATCCGTCAGCCGCTGTGCGGCAGCATCACGCTGCACACGGGATGCCAAAAACTCCACAAAATCCACCACCTCAGCCACGCGCTCTGGCGGCAACACTTTAAGGCGTTGCATCAATCTGGATTCCAGTGCGGTCATTGCAGTTTCTCCTTCGCGTTGCGTGGTCATCGTTCCGCTGGAATGGCGGATTCACGTGTGAGGTACGACTGGTTAATTATGCAGTTGTAGCTGACCCATGAAAGATTGGCGGTCAGAAAGGGTATTGATTTCAGATAGGCTTTGTCCCATCCTGCGGTTTTGGGTTTGATGAAAATTCATTCGAAGGGATACAAGGGCAGCACGCTATAGAAATAGGAGCTGCTCCCGCACTATCCACGGCCTGAAGTGCCAATTTGATATAAAGCCACTCCGTCCTACTAAAAAAACGGCCCATGTCCCCTGCCAAAGAACTTGTTTTTGTTGCCTGCGTCAGCAATCTTGCCGTGTTTGAACAGCGCCTGATGGCATCGCCTTGCTTGCAAAGGGGCGGTCGGCGGCTGATCACGCACCACAACGTCCCGTCTGCAGCAGACGCGTTCAACACCACGATGGCCGGGTTGCGCCAAGACGGCAGCAACCCCTGGCTGGTGTGGGTGCACCAAGACGTGTACCTGCCTGAGGGCTGGGATACCCAGTTCCTGCAGGGCCTGCAAAGCGCACAGGCGCTGTACCCCGACTTGGCGGTCGCGGGCGTGCACGGCATCGCCGGTGCGGGTGCGCTAGCGCGCCGGGCCGGGCATCTGCTAGACCGGGGCCAGGAGCTGCACGAACCCAGCGCCCTGCCTTGCCTGGTAGATAGCGTGGATGAGCTTTTGTTTGCGGTGCGGGTGGGCAGCGGGCTGCGGCTGGACCCGGCACTGGGCTACGACTTTTATGGCACCGATGTCGTCCTGAAGGCGCGCGAGGCCGGGCTGCAAAGTGCCGTAATTGATGCCTATTGCGAGCACTGGTCGGACACGCCCATGGTGGGTGCCATGCCCGCAAAACTGGTGCAAAGAATTCTGGCCAGCGCTACCGTGTTTGAAGGCAAGTGGCAGCACCGCTTCCCGATCACGACGCCGTGTTTTGACATTGCCGCCACAGGCGATGTGCAAAAATTTGTCGACCAGTTTGTGGAGCCTGCGCTCTAGCTCGCCCAGACTGCTACGCCGGAGCAACATACTCCGTGCGCAGCGTGACAAACTCTTCGGCCAGTGTGGGGTGAATGCCAATGGTGGCGTCAAATTGCGCCTTGGTCGCACCGCACACCAGGGCCACCGCAAAGCCCTGAACAATTTCGCCCGCGTCGGGCCCCACCATGTGAACGCCCAACACGCGGTCCGTGGTGGGGTCTACCACCAGCTTCATCAGCGTCTTCTCGGCCCGCCCCGACAAGGTATGACGCAGGGGCGTAAAGGTGCTGCGAAAAATCCGCACAGCGCCCCCCTGCGATCTGGCTTGCGCTCTGGCCCGCGCCTCTGATAAACCCACTGAAGCCACATTCGGGTGGCTGAACACGGCGGTGGGCACCAAGTCGTAGCGGGTGCTGCGCCCCGGCTTGCCAAACAGCGCCTCAGCCACCACCATGCCCTCGGAAGTGGCCACTGGGGTGAGGGCCATGCGGTCGATGAGGTCACCAATGGCATAGACCGAAGGCAGACTGCTGCACAAAGCCTCGTTCACCACAACCGCACCGTTGGCCTTTTGCGTAATACCCAAGGCTTCCAGCCCCAAGCCATCAACCCTGGGTTTGCGGCCAGTCGCCAGCAGTACGCAGTCGGTTTCTTCTACGCGCCCATCGCTCAAGTGCACGCGCAAACCGGTCGCGGCTTTCTCTATTTTTTCAATCACCGTGTGCAGCGCAATCTGCACACCTTTCTTCGCCATCTCTTGCGCCAAGTGCAGGCCCAGGTCGGCATCGAAGTCTTTCACCAAACGCTCGCCCCGGTACACCAGCGATGTGGCCGTGCCCAGGCCATTGAAGATAGACGCCATCTCCACCGCGATATAGCCGCCACCGTAGACCAGTGCACGCGCAGGCTGCGCGCCCAGAGGAAAAAACTCGTCGGAGGTGATGGCCAGCTCTGCGCCCGGCAGGTCTGGGCGCACCGGCTGTCCGCCGGTGGCCAACAAGATAGTGCGGCTGCTGTAGTGCTTGCCATCCACCTCTACCGTGTGGGCATCCACCAGCCGCGCCCAGCCGCGCAGAATAGTTACGCCAGCCGTGGTCAACACGTTCTCATAGATGCGGTTGAGCCGAGCGATCTCAGCGTCCTTGCGCGCAATCAGCGTCGGCCAGTCGAAAGTGGGCTTGTCTTTGAGGTGCCAGCCGAAGCCCGCCGCATCCTCAAAATCTTCGTGGTAGTGCGCGGCCACGGACATCAGCTTCTTGGGAATGCAGCCCACATTCACACAGGTGCCGCCCATGTGCGCGCCCTCCACCACGGCCACTTTGGCCCCCAGGTTGGCGGCAAAACGACTGGCGCGCACGCCTCCGGAGCCGCCGCCAATCGTGATCAGATCAAAGTCGTATTGCGACATAAAGGCCCTTACATATTCCGCCGGTACTGCCCACCCACCTCAAACAGCGCGCTGGTGATTTGCCCCAGCGAGCACACCCGCACCGCATCCATCAGCACTTCAAACACGTTGTCGTTGTCGATCACGGCCTGCTGCAGTTTCTTCAGCATCGCAGGCGCTTCTGCGGCATGGCGGGTATGGAAGTCAGCCAAGCGTTTGAGCTGGCTTTGCTTTTCATCGTCAGTGCTGCGGGCCAGCTCCAGCTTGTCCATGACCTGTTCGCCATGCGGATTGCGGAAGGTGTTGACGCCGATGATGGGCAGCTCGCCGGTGTGCTTGAGCATCTCGTAGTGCATGGATTCGTCTTGGATCTTGCCGCGCTGGTAGCCGGTCTCCATCGCACCCAGCACACCGCCGCGGTCCGCAATGGCGGTGAACTCCGACAACACCGCCTCCTCCACCAGCTCGGTCAGCTCTTCGATGATGAAGGCACCTTGCGACGGGTTTTCATTCTTGGCCAGGCCCCACTCGCGGTTGATGATCAGTTGGATGGCCATGGCCCGGCGCACGCTGTCTTCGGTGGGCGTGGTGATGGCTTCGTCGAACGCGTTGGTGTGCAGGCTGTTGCAGTTGTCATAAATCGCAATCAGCGCCTGCAGCGTGGTGCGAATGTCGTTGAACTGGATCTCCTGCGCATGCAGGCTGCGGCCGCTGGTTTGGATGTGGTATTTCAGCTTCTGGCTGCGCTCGTTCGCACCGTATTTTTCTTTCATCGCCACAGCCCAAATGCGGCGCGCCACGCGGCCCATCACGGTGTACTCCGGGTCCATGCCGTTGCTGAAGAAGAACGACAGGTTGGGCGCAAAGTCGTCAATATGCATGCCGCGCGCCAGATAGGCCTCGACAAACGTGAAGCCATTGGACAGCGTGAACGCCAGCTGCGAAATCGGATTGGCCCCGGCTTCGGCAATGTGGTACCCGCTGATGGACACGCTGTAAAAGTTGCGCACGTTGTGGTGCACAAAGTACTGCGCAATATCGCCCATGACCTTGAGCGAAAACTCGGTGCTGAAGATGCAGGTGTTCTGGCCTTGGTCCTCCTTCAGGATATCGGCCTGCACCGTGCCGCGCACATTGGCCAGCACCCATTCCTTGATTTTCTGGCTTTCCGTGTCCGTGGGTTCACGGCCGTTGTCGGTTTTGAATTTTTCCAGGTTCTGGTCGATAGCGGTGTTCATGAACATGGCCAAGATCGATGGCGCGGGCCCATTGATGGTCATGGACACAGAGGTGCTTGGGCTGCACAAATCAAAGCCACCGTAGAGCACCTTCAAATCATCCAGCGTGGCAATGCTGACGCCGCTGTTGCCCACTTTGCCGTAAATGTCCGGGCGCAGATCAGGATCATTGCCATACAGCGTGACTGAATCAAACGCGGTGCTCAGGCGCTTGGCAGCCATGCCACTGCTCAGCAGCTTGAAACGCGTGTTGGTACGAAAGGCATCGCCCTCGCCCGCAAACATGCGGGTCGGGTCTTCGCCCTCGCGCTTGAAGGCGAAGGTGCCGGCGGTGTAGGGGTAGCTGCCGGGCACGTTGTCCAGCATCAGCCATTTCAAAATCTCACCGTGGTCTTCATAGCCGGGCAGAGCCACTTTGCGGATAGTGGTGCCGCTGAGGGACTTGGTGGTCAGCGCCGTGCGGATTTCCTTGTCGCGAATCTTGACCACGTACTCGTCGCCCGCATAGGCCTTTTGCATTTCCGGCCACTGGGTGATCAGCTTGCGGGCAGCGGGGTCTTGGCGCAGCTCGCGCTGGTGCGCCAAGTCGTCACTGGCTTCGGCGGCAGGCGCGCGCGTGGGTTTGTCGACGCGCAGCATGGCGGCGGCGGCGCGCAGTTGCTGAATCTCGCGCGCCAGGCGCGCCTGGGCCAGCGCGTTGCGCTTGTAGCCGCGCACGGTGTCGGTAATCTCGGCCAGGTAACGGGTACGGGCTGCAGGCACTACAGGCGTCTGGTTGGAACTTTGGCGTACGTTCACCACCGGCAGCACGCCCGTGTCTTGCAGCGGCACGCCCAGCGCGCGCAGGCGCGGCAGCAGCGCCTGGTAGAGCGCGGTCACGCCATCGTCGTTGAAGCGCGCGGCCATGGTGCCAAACACGGGCATTTGCTCCATGGGCGTGGTCCAGGCTTCCTGGTTGCGCTGCACTTGCTTGGACACATCGCGCAGTGCATCGCTAGCGCCTTTGCGGTCAAATTTGTTGATGGCCACGAACTCGGCAAAGTCCAGCATGTCGATTTTTTCCAGCTGGCTGGCCGCGCCAAACTCCGGTGTCATCACATACAGCGGCACATCCACATGCGGCACGATGGCCGCGTCGCCTTGGCCAATGCCGGACGTCTCGACCACGATCAAATCAAAGCCTGCCACCTTGCAGGCGGCAATCACATCCGGCAGCGCCTGGGAAATCTCGGAGCCAAAATCACGCGTGGCCAGGCTGCGCATGAAAACGCGTGGCCCTTGCTGCCAGGGGCTGATGGCGTTCATGCGGATGCGGTCACCCAGCAGGGCTCCACCGCTTTTGCGGCGTGAGGGGTCAATAGAGATGACCGCCACCCGCAGGCTGTCGTTCTGGTCCAAGCGCAGACGGCGGATCAGCTCATCAGTCAGGCTGGATTTGCCCGCCCCGCCCGTACCGGTGATACCGACGACCGCTATCTTTTTAGTAGCTGCTCCCGCACTAAGCACGGCCTGAAACGCCTTATCGACCGTAGAAGCCTCCAGGGCCGTCAACAATTGGGCCAAGGCACGCCAGCTTTGTTCGGTATGGCCTTGAATAGCCTCCACCCGGCTCGGGGCCAAGGCAGTCAAGTCCTTGTCGCAGCGCATCACCATCTCGCCAATCATGCCGGCCAGGCCCATGCGCTGGCCGTCTTCAGGGCTGTAAATGCGGGTCACGCCATAGGCCTGCAGCTCGGCAATCTCGCTGGGCACAATCACACCGCCGCCGCCGCCAAACACCTGGATGTGAGAACCCCCACGCTGTTTCAGCAGGTCCACCATGTACTTAAAGTACTCCACATGCCCGCCCTGGTAGGAGCTGATGGCGATGCCCTGCACATCTTCTTGTAGCGCGGCGGTCACCACCTCTTCCACGCTGCGGTTGTGGCCCAGGTGGATGACCTCAGCGCCCATGCTTTGCAGAATGCGGCGCATGATGTTGATGGCGGCGTCGTGTCCGTCAAACAGGCTGGCGGCAGTGACAAAGCGCACCTTGTGGGTGGGACGGTAATTCGCCAGGGCTTTGAATTCGGCGGACAAGTCGGTCATGGTCAGGTTCCTTGGTCACGACGCCAGCATGGCGCAGTTGACGTTTACGTAAACGTCAACTGTAGCCGAATTCCCCAGCACCAAGCTGACAACACAGACCACATCCGCGCAGGAATGCCGTGCGCTTGGCGTCGAGGATAATTTGCCCATGACTTTTCTTGCGCTCGACATCGGCAACACGCGCCTTAAATGGGCGCAGTACGCATCCCACCAACCCGACGCCGAGCTTTTAAGCCACGGCGCGGAGTTTTTAGAGAATATCGACAAGCTGGCCGAGGGTGCTTGGGCGGGGCTTGACGCGCCCCAGCAAGTGCTGGGCTGCGTGGTGGCTGGCGATGCCATCAAGCGCCGTGTCAACGAACAACTGGACCTGTGGGATGTCGTGCCCCAGTGGGTGGTTGCCAGTGAATCCGAGGCGGGCTTGAAAAATGGCTATGACCACCCGACCCGCCTGGGTGCAGACCGCTGGGTGGCCATGATTGGTGCCTACCACCGCATGCTCAGCCAAGGCGCACCGCGCCCCATGGTGGTGGTGATGGTGGGCACCGCGGTGACCGTTGAGGCCCTGGATGCTGAAGGCAAGTTTTTGGGCGGATTGATTCTGCCGGGCCATGGCATCATGCTGCGCGCCCTGGAATCTGGCACTGCGGGCTTGCATGTGCCCACGGGCGAGGTGAGCATGTTCCCCACCAATACCAGCGATGCGCTGACCAGTGGTGGCACCTACGCCATTGCCGGAGCGGTGGAGCGCATGGTGCAGCATGTGCGCAGCCACTGTGGCGACGAGCCCAAATGCATCATGACCGGCGGTGCGGGCTGGAAGATGGCCCCCAGCATGACCCGGCCTTTTGAATTGGTAGACAACCTGATTTTTGACGGGCTATTGCAGTTGGCCCAAAGACGCTTCAAAGGCTAAATAAGGCTATGGTCGGCGCGGTGCGCCGGAGCCCTACAGGTCCAGCAGTTTGGAAAAATCGGTGTCGCTGGAAGCCTTGCGCTCGTCGATAAGCAGGCTACTGGACTCAAAAGTGTGGTCGAGAAGCTGCACTTTTTCTTCTGAAAAACGCATCGCGTCGACTAACGTTTCATCCAACAGCGCAATCAACGCTGACCTGGCGGCTTCGGGCTCAGCACCCTGAAGGTCATAGGTGGCGGTGATGGTCATACGCACCTTGACCACTTCTGCATCGCGGTGGTCCGCCGACTGCAGCGAGCCGGTGTCTTGCAGTGGATATCCGCTCGGGTCTAGAAAAAGAATACGTGCCGGGAGCTTTGGCGACAGCACATGCGAGTCCCCAGCCGCGTTAGTGACCAGCATGGTGCCATTTTCAAAATCGCGGGCCCACGCGGTTCTATCGCCATCGTACTCACGCACTGCAAACCCATACTCGCGCGGAGACTTGAAGTACCGTGTGGACACATCTTGAGACGGGTCATCAATCTCAATATCATCGTGCACGAAGATGTAGCGCATTTGCCCTAGGCCCATGCGGCGTTTGGAGGCGGCGGGGAGCCCCTCCGGTTTAGGAGGCGGATTTACAGCTTGCCAAAACATGGTGACGATTCCCTGAACGTAATAATATTTCTATCATACTCACTGAGCGGGCGAAAGCCAGGCTTCTGCCAACCGAACCCAGTACGTCGCCCCCAGCGGTATCAATTGGTCATTGAAATCGTAGCTGGGGTTGTGCAGCATGCAGGGGCCGCCGCCGTGGCCCATGGCGCGGTGATCGCCATCGCCATTGGCAATAAAGGCGTAGCAGCCGGGCTTGGCCATCAGCATGTAGGCAAAGTCTTCCGCGCCCATGGTGGGCTCCTGCTGGCCTACATTGGCTTCACCCACGATGCTGGCCATCACCCGGCGCGCAAACTCGGCTTCCTTGGGCGCGTTGATGGTGGGTGGGTAGTTGCGCACAAATTCAAACTCGCAAGTCATACCAAAAGCTGCCGCCGTGTGCTGGGCCATGTCGCGCATGCGCTGTTCAATCATGTCGAGCACTTCGATAGTGAAAGTACGCACCGTGCCCTGCAGCTCCACACTGTCGGGGATCACATTGGTGGCCTCGCCGGCATGAATCATCGTGACCGAGATCACGCCTGCCTCAATCGGCTTCTTGTTGCGACTGATGATGGTCTGAAACGCCTGCACCATCTGGCAGGCCACCGGCACCGGGTCCAGGCCGTTGTGCGGCATGGCGGCGTGGCCGCCTTTGCCGCGGATCACGATCTTGAATTCATTGCTGGAGGCCATGACCGGCCCGGCGCTGGCGGCAAACTTGCCCACCTCGGAGCCCGGCCAGTTGTGCATGCCAAACACGGCATCCACCGGGAATTTCTCAAACAGGCCGTCCTTGATCATTTCGCGCGCGCCGCCACCGCCTTCTTCGGCCGGCTGAAACACCAAGTACACCGTGCCGTCAAAGTTGCGGTGCTGGGCCAAATGCTGGGCCGCCGCCAACAGCATGGCGGTGTGGCCGTCGTGGCCGCAGGCGTGCATCTTGCCGGGGTGCTGGCTGGTGTGGGCAAAAGTGTTGAACTCCTGCATCGGCAGGGCATCCATATCGGCGCGCAAGGCCAGCGCACGGCTGCTGGTACCCGCTTTGATGATGCCCACCACGCCAGTGGTGCCCATGCCGCGATAGATGGGGATGCCCCACTCGGTGAGCTTGGCGGCCACTACATCGGCGGTGCGTACTTCCTGGAAGCACAGCTCGGGGTGCGCATGCAGGTCTTGGCGGATGGTGGCAATGGTGCTGGCACTGGCGACCAGTTCGGGAATCAGGTTCAGGTCTGAGAGGTTCATGCGGCATTATTGCGCCGCAGCCATTACCATTGCCAGCATGACTGAATTTACCGTTCTGGGCGCCTGCCCGCACGACTGCCCCGACACTTGTTCCATGGTCACCACCGTGCAAAACGGCATCGCCATCAAGGTGCAGGGCAATCCCGCCCACCCCCACACCGACGGCGCGCTGTGTACCAAGGTGTCGCGCTATACCGAACGCACCTACCACCCCGAGCGCATCCTGCATCCCCTCAAACGCACCGGCCCCAAGGGCTCAGGCCAATTTGAACGCGTGAGCTGGGACAGCGCCTTGAGCGATATCGCCAACCGACTGGGCGCGATTGCGAATCGCGGACCCGACAGCGGTCAGGCCATCCTGCCTTACAGCTACGCGGGCACCATGGGCCTGGTGCAGGCCGAGAGCATTGCGGCACGCTTCTTCAACACCCTGGGCGCGTCGCTACTAGATCGCACCATCTGCGCCACGGCCGGTGGCGAGGGTATGACCCAAACCCTGGGCGGCAAAGTCGGCATGCGCGTGGAGTTTTTTGCCGAGTCCAAGCTGATCCTGATTTGGGGCAGCAATTCGATTGGCAGCAATCTGCACTTCTGGCGCTACGCCCAGGTGGCCAAGCGCAACGGTGCCAAGCTGATCTGCATCGACCCCCGCCGCACCGAGACGGCCGATAAATGCCATGAGCACATCGCGCTGCTGCCAGGCACCGACGCAGCGCTGGCGCTGGCGGTGATGCACGAGCTGATCACGCACGAATGGCTGGATACCGACTACTTGGCAAAACACACCGTAGGCTGGGACGCGTTAAAAGCCCGCGCGCTGGAATGGCCGCCAGAGCGCGCAGCCGAAGTCTGCAGCGTGCCAGTCGCGCAAATTCAATCACTGGCCAAAGACTACGGCGAAACCGCGGCCCGCGGTGAGCCGGTGGCCATTCGCATGAACTACGGCCTGCAGCGTGTGCGGGGTGGCGGCAATGCCGTGCGCGCCATCGCCTGCCTGCCCGCACTAGTGGGTGCATGGCGCCACCGCGCAGGCGGCGTGCTGTTGTCCAGCTCCAGCCAGTTCCCGGTGCAACGCCAGGCGCTGGAGCGCCCCGACCTGCTGGCGGGCCGCACGCCGCGCACCATCAATATGAGCACGATTGGCGACGACTTGCTGCGTCCCGCGTCTGCCGATTTTGGCCCTGCGGTGGAGGCGGTGGTGGTGTACAACAGCAACCCCGTGGCCGTAGCCCCCGAGTCCGGTAAGGTCGTGCAGGGTTTTGCCCGCGAAGACTTGTTCACCGTGGTGCTGGAGCATTTTCAAACCGACACGGCAGACTACGCCGACTACATCCTGCCCGCCACTACCCAACTGGAGCATTGGGATGTGCATTTGAGCTACGGCCACACAGATGCACTCTTGAACCGCCCTGCCATAGCGCCGCTTGGTGAGGCCAAGCCCAATACCCAGATTTTTCGGGAACTGGCCGTGCGCATGGGCTTGAACGACCCCTGCTTTCAGGACGACGATGAGGCACTGTGCCGCATGGCCTATGGCGATGCCGTGGACTATGCGCAATTGCTGGCGCAGGGCTTTGCCACCCTGAAGCTGGCGGAGGCCCCCTTTGCCCAGGGTGGCTTCCCCACGCCCTCCGGCAAATGCGAGTTTGTCAGCGAGCGGCTGGCTGCGCGCGGCCAGGACCCCCTGCCCAACTACTTGCCCAATTACGAAGCCCCAGGTGGAAGTAGTCCCTACCCGCTGGCGATGATTTCACCGCCAGCGCGCAATTTCCTCAATTCCACCTTTGTGAATGTCAAAAGTTTGCGGGATATTGAGGGCGAACCGATTCTGGAAATGCACGCGGACGACGCTGCTGCAAGGCAGATTGCCAGTGGCGATGTGGTGCGGGTCTTCAATGCGCGGGGCGAGTCGCGCTGCAAAGCCGTGGTCTCCAAACGTGCCCGCCCCGGCGTGGTCAACGGTTTGGGCGTGTGGTGGCGCAAGCTGGGCCTGGACGGCACCAACGTGAACCAGCTTACCAGCCAGAAGCTGACCGATATGGGCCGTGGGCCGACATTTTATGACTGTTTGGTGGAGGTAGAAGCCGTTACGGCCTGACCGCGTGGCTGAAATCCAACTATTCGCACTTGGGGGCGCAAACGGCCTGGGATTTCCCCATCAAATTGCGGTTTTTCAGCTCAGTGCGGGGGCGATGCTTCCCACACAGGAAGCACGACATGGTGGCCGCGCCCGCATAGGGGGCGGTCGCAAATGGGGACCCCGACACCTTGGATTTGTACCGAAGTCCATCATCCACAATTTTGGTTTTGCTAATTGCCTTGCTCATACCGCTATTTTACTAGGCATACATACAGTGCGCTTATCTTTAGTCAAAGTTGTTGACGCACCACAGGCAGACCCGCATGCGATAGAGTAGCCCAAACAACCACGGAGAAGCGCATGCACGCAGACCTCATGAAGCACAAAGCCAGTCTTTGGGACGGCGACTTTGACAACTCCCGTCACATTACCGATGTGTACTGGGAAGGCGACATAACGCGGGAAGAGCTGATCGAGGTAGCGGACCAGATTTCAAAGGATTGGAAAACTATCGACTTGGAGCTGGACGCCGCCCACCCCCGCCACGGGCAAAGCTTTCGGGTGCACAAGACTTGGCCGAGCCTGGCAGACGAGGCTGATGCCTTACGAGCGCTGGACGTAGAAGACCAATTGGAGGGGCAGTACGTTTGGGTGCATTGTTGTCAGCACATCTTCGACCCGGCAGGTGAGCTCACCGACGACGCGGGGCGCTCTTATCGGCAGGTATTTAGTACGCTGATGTTTTGCGTGGAATTTACGTCTTTTGACGACATTGCCGCGCAATGTGACGAGAACTTTGGCGCAGACGAATGGGATGCCTACGAGCTTTATTCCGACGACGGCTTGCCTGAACCCATTGCCCACTACGGCTGAGCCTGCGCAGCAGGCTGTCAAGATCGCGGGCGGGCAAACGCCGTAGGTCCAGGGCGATCAGCGATGACGCCCGCCAAATTGCTCTTAATTTTATAGCTGCTCCCGCACTATCCATAAGCTCAAATGGCCTTTTGACCATTCAAATCTCCGCCCACGAAAGCATCCCATATGTTCACACCCATTCCCGCGAAACTACGCCGATACGGCCCTCTGCCAGAGTTCGCTTTGCTCGCTGCACTGGCGTTTTCCCCCAAGGCATTCGCACAAACGCCCGAGGCACCGGCACTTTGGGAAGTCGGTGCCCTGGGCGTCGGTCTGCGCCAGCAGGCCTACCCTGGGTCTTCGCAGGAGATTGGAAGGGCCTTCGTCTTGCCCTACTTTATCTACCGCGGCCAATACTGGCGCGCCGACGAGGGGAACATAGGGCTTCGCGCCGTGAAGACCGACAGCTTGGAGCTGGACGTGGGGTTTGCGGGCGCGTTTGGCTCCAACTCCAACGAAGTAGATGCCCGCAACGGCATGCCAGACCTCGGCACGCTGTTTGAATTCGGCCCCAAGCTGAAGTGGTATCTGGGCGATGTCACCCGCAAGGATGGATGGCGCGCTGAACTGGCTTTGCGCGGTGTGTTTGATCTCTCAGACAAGTTGCGCGACAAAGGGGTCTCACTGGAGCCAGAACTGATCTATGTGGGGCGGCCCCAAAGTGGGTGGCGCTATGGGGCGTCCATGGGACTGGTCTTCGGTGATCAACGACTCACGGACACCTTTTACGGTGTTGCACCGGTCTATGCCACCGCCACCCGGCCCGCCTACAGCGCGCAACCCGGTTTGATCATGACGCGCTTGTCGCTGAATCTCAGTCGGGCGATCACGCCGGACATCAGCGTATTCGGATTTGCCCGCTGGGCAACATTGGAAGGAGCCGCGAATGGGAGCAGTCCGCTGGTGCGACAGAACCATGCGACTGCGCTGGGGGTGGGCCTTGCCTACACCCTAGCCAAGTCCACGGAAAGGGCCGCACGCTGAGTGTCTGGCTTTATTCCCAACCTCAAACTCCTGTAGTGCCCACTAAACTCAAAGGGTTCATCCTGACCCGCCGCTGGTGGGACACGCCGAATGGCACTGAAATTGAATACTGGCTGGCCACGGACGCCGGACCGTTGAAAGTGCTGCTGACCGCACAAACCTCGGTTGCCTTCGTAGAGACCCGGTTTCGCGCGACGGTGGAAGCAGAGCTGGCATCGATGCCAGGGGTGGAGCTGCGCGAACTGGAACTCAAGACCTTCCAGCAAGGTCCCGTTTTGGGCGTGTACGCCAAGCGGTTTCGCCAGCTCGGGCAATTGGCACGCAAGCTGCAGCCGCACAACATTCCCCTGCTGGAAGCCGACATTCGCCCCCACGAGCGCTACCTGATGGAGCGCTTCATTACCGCCGGTGTATCGGTGGAAGGCGGCCGGGTTGAATCATCCACCGTCGTAGACTGCAAGCTCAAGCCAGAGCCCGACTATCGCCCGGCGCTAAAGCTCGTGTCTTTGGACATAGAGACCAGCGAAAACGGGGAGCTCTATTCCATTGCGCTGGATGGCATGCCGGAGCGCGTGGTGTTCATGCTGGGCGAGCCTCCCGCAGAACCGCTTGTGGCCGCGCGGCCTCTGGACTTCGCGCTCATCTACCTGCCTACCCGCAAGGCCATGATCGACAGCCTGAACAGCTGGTTTGCGCGCAACGACCCGGACGTCATCATGGGCTGGAGCGTTATCCAGTTCGACCTGCGAATACTGCAGAAGACGGCTGACCAGCATGGCACCGCGCTGCTGCTGGGCCGGGAGGGTCAGCCCATCAAATGGCGAACGCATCCGGGCAAGCAAGGTTAGCTCTTTGCCCCCACTCCGGGCCGTATCGTCATCGATGGCATCGAGGCGTTGCGGGCAGCGGTATGGAGCTTTCCATCGTTCAGCCTGGAGAGCGTCTCGCAGGCGCTGCTGGGCGAGGGCAAAGCCATAGGCGACGAGTACGACAAGATGGCCGAGATCAACCGGCGCTACCGCGACGACAAACCGGCACTGGCCATTTACAACATCCGGGATTGCGAGCTGGTGCTGCGTATCTTTGAGAAAGCGCAATTGCTGCAGTTTGTGATGGAGCGGGCCCAGACGACCGGCCTGGCTGCCGACCACTTTGGTGGCTCTATCGCCGCCTTCAGCCACCACTACCTGCCGCGCATGCACCGCCTGGGCTATGTGGCGCCCAGCGTGGGCGATATCCAGAGCAAGGCCTACCCCGGCGGCTATGTGATGGACTCCAAGCCCGGCTTCTACGATTCGGTCGTGGTGCTGGACTACAAGAGTCTGTACCCGTCCATCATCCGCACCTACTGCGTCGACCCGGTGGGCCATGCAGAGGGCCAACACGCTGACGACCCCGCAGCCCAGATCAAAGGCCCGATGGGGACACTGTTCTCGCGCGACAAACACTGCCTGCCGGAGATTGTGACCACGCTCTCGCGCAGCCGCGATGAGGCCAAGCGGCTTAAGAACGAACCCCTGTCACAGACCCTGAAGCTGCTGATGAACTCCTTTGCTGGGGTGCTGGGGGCCAGCGAATGCCGCTTCTTCAACCCGGAACTGGTGTCGGCCGTGACCCTGCGCGGGCACGAGATCGTGAAGCGCACCCAGGTGTTTGTGGAGGACCGTGGCTACGAGGCCATATATGGCGACACGGATTCCATCTTCATCTGGCTGGGCCGCACCCACACCAACGCGGAGGCACATGCGGTTGCCGCAGAACTGGTGCGCGACATCAACGCCTGGTGGACGAAAACCCTGCAGGATGAACAGGGCCTTGAGAATTTTCTCGAAATCGAATTCGATACGCACTATGCCAAGTTCTTCATGCCCACCATCCGTGGCTCGGAAGTGGGTAGCAAGAAGCGCTATGCCGGCTTGAGCACAGACGCTGCGGGCAAGCAAGAGATGGTCTTTCGTGGCCTGGAAATGGCCCGCAGCGACTGGACTCTGTTGGCGCGGCAGTTCCAGGAGGGGCTGCTCTCACGCATCTTCCACGACCAGCCCTATCGCGAGTTCGTGACCGACTATGCACGCTCCACTTTGGCAGGTGCCAAGGATGATCTGCTCATCTACCGCAAACGGCTTCGCCACCGGCTGGGTGACTACTTGGTCAACGTGCCGCCGCAGGTGCGTGCGGCACGGAATGCCGATGACTACAACGTCCGCATGGGCCGGCCCATGCAGTACCAGAACGGCGGCTGGATTCAGTATGTGATGACAACCAACGGCCCCGAGCCGCTGGAAGCCCGCCAGTCCAGAGTCGACTACGCGCACTACCTCAGCAAGCAGCTCAAGCCGATTGCAGATGCCCTCCTGCAGCCGTTGGGAGAGAGCTTCGCAGCGCTCACTTCCTCGCAGCACGACCTCTTTTAGCGCACGGACGGACGCCGTTGGCAGCCTGGCAACGCCCTCGTGCGAAGTAGATACTGGCGCGCGGCGCGCACGGTATATTCCCCGAATGAACCCACTCGAAACTGAATTCCATCGCTTGTACCTTGTTGACGATGCGACAGCCATCGCTCCAAGCTTAATGACGGTGGACGGACGTGTACGTGCCATGGTGATGGAACTCGCTCGCCCTGCAGACTGGTCCCTTGTATCCACAGTTTGGCAGCGTGTACAGAGCGACCTGGGTTTACCGCCTCCGGCTATCGCGGTAACTGGAAATGACGGCTACCAGCTGTGGTTCTCTCTGGCTGAACCAGTTTCTGCGGCGGAGGCGTCGTTCTTCTTGGAGTCACTGCGTCAGCGCTTTCTGAGTGATATCGTGCCGGAGCGCATCAGCATGCTGCCCACCGAAACTCGGCATGCCCAGTGGGTACCCGCTCTGCAGCAAAGCACGGGGCTATGGTCAGCTTTTGTTGCCCCTGACCTAGCAGCCATATTCGCCGACTCGCCAGGACTGGATGTGTCCCCACGGGTTGAAGCTCAGGCCAAAGTTCTTGCACCGCTTGAATCTATCAAGGCATCGGTGTTTGAGGCGATCTTTGATCAGGTTATTTCCGATGTCGAAAGAATCTCAGCAACCCACCAATCCAGCACTACCGTGGTGCCACCGTCCACCAAACACTGCGATTCAGACGCCAAGCGTTTCCTGACTGGGGTCATGAACGACCCAACTGTAGAAATGCACTTGCGTATCGAAGCCGCTAAGGCACTATTGCCTTACTCTTAGGCCAAGGTCAGGCTGTATGTCACTCTTATACGTGAGTAAAACGCTTGCTGCCAGTGCCGATTGCGAAGAGAACCGGAAGAAGTACTTCAATCGAGATAGCGAACACCAGATTGGCTTTCTGAAAGGGACCAAAGCGCAGTCGCTACAGTGAGATCGCGTGACGCGCGGTTAGAGCCTACTTTGACCGGCGCACCCCGCATCTGTCCCATGGATCCGGGTCCATAGTAGTCACCACCCGCCACGTCAGCGCCCAATGCAGCATAGAGCGAAGGCAGCGCGCCGCCTTTGGCCGACTGAAAGATCAGCGACATCAACGGACTGAAGACCTGAACGGCCTTGGGCATGTGCTGGAATAGATTGGTGGCGGAGACACCTGGGTGGGCCGCCACAGACAAGGTGTTGTGTCCGGCCCTGCTAAGTCGGCGCTGCAACTCATAAGCGAACATAAGACAGGCGAGCTTGCTCTGGCCATAAGCCTCGCGCTTGTCATAGCCCCTCGTGAAGTTTGGATCCTCAAGTCGGATAGCGCCCCATGTATGGGCCAAACTGCTCAAACTCACGATCCGCGACTTGGGTGTCTTGACCAGAAGCGGCAAGAGTAATCCGGTCAAAGCAAAGTGGCCCAAATAGTTAGCGGCCCACTGACTCTCAAAGCCGTCCTCGCTCAATGCGTAGGGAGGCATCATGATGCCGGCGTTGTTAATCAACAAATCCAACTGGCTATGACTGCGCGAAAACGCCTGTGCAAATGCACGAACAGACTTGAGGCTACTTAAGTCCAGCGCCATGCAGATGACCGACGCATCAGGGTCTCTCTTGAGCATCTGTTGCTTAGCGGCTTGCGCTTTGTCGAGGTTTCTACAGGCCAGTACCACCACACAGCCTTTCTCTGCGAGCACCGCGGCGGTTTCAAAGCCCAGACCAATATTGGCTCCGGTGACGATGGCTATGCGCCCTGATTGCGACGCGATATCTTGTAATTTCCAGGACATAGGGGCCTTTCTGGCGGATGAGGTGGTGCAGAGTTGCTCGCTCAATGGCGGTAGCGACTTCAACTTGCTGCGCACTTACTTGCACAAAGATACCAGAGGCACTTCGAAGTCCATTACCAGTGCCATACTTGCTCCCATGGTACCCACCGCTCCGATGAATTGGCAAACTGTTGGGCTCAGAGACATCCCGGCTACCCCCTGGAAAAATGGTGTGGGCTCCACGCATGAGTTGTTGCGCTGGCCTAGTCCATCCCGCTGGACGTGGCGGATGTCAGTGGCTGAAATTGGTTCTGCCCAAGCTTTTTCAGAGTTTAAAGGGCTTGATCGCCGTCTTGCGGTGTTGCACGGCGAAGGCCTGGTACTGACCATTGACGGGCAAGAGCATGCGTTGACGGCGACTGATGCCCCGCTGCTTTTCGATGGTGGCGCGGACATTCGCTGCAGGGTGTGTGAGAGTCCTATTCAGGTTTTCAATCTGATGCTGCCACGCGGATTGGCACCGGTGGAGATGGCGCGTGTTGCAGGTCAAGCAAAGTTCAAAGCGGCGCAGACCTGCGTTGTAGCGGTCTACACACACGGCGGAGGAGGGGTGACTCAACTCGACCATGACCGCGAGCCGCTTTTGCCGTTCAGACTGCTCTGGCGGATAGCTGAGGCAGGTTCCGAATTGCTGGTCACCGCAGACAATGCGCTGTGGATGGCGTTCCCCACGCCATAGTTAGCACGGCTGGAAGCCGCCTGGACGAGGCTAATGACATTTGGTAGCATAATTGCTGCACTGCACCATTTTTACAAAGGACCACCATGTTCAAGAACACACCCTTCGAAGCTATCGCCAAGTCCATGACAGAGTCGGCGCCTAAATTTGATCTTGGGGCCGCGCAGGACGCAATGCGTAACGGCCAAGACAACCTGAAAGCTTGGGCTGATTTGGCTCAGTCCCAAGCGGCCCAAGCACAAGCTGCAATGATGGAAACTGTTGAGGCCGTGAAGGGTGCGAAGGACCCTCAGTCGGCCTTTGAAGCTTTTAGGACATCCTCCGAAACTGCCGTGGCACTCTTTCAACAGAATCTGAAAGACGCTGTCGCACTCAGCGTGACTCAGTTTCATGGCACCGTCGATGCCGTGCAAAAGTCACACCCAGCAGGTGGCAGTCTCGCACCAATGGTCAAAGGTATGAAAGCTGCTGCGTCAACTGCAGAGAGCACTTTGAGCACAGCAATGGAAAAAGGCGCTGCCATGGCGGCATCTGTGTCTCCTGGGACTAAGACGAAGCGCGCCGCCAAGTAGAGACTTACCGACGTCTCCATACGTCTGAACGACACCGGCTCTACCCAAAACCCCAGTTTTGAATGTTGTCGGCAACACTGACTACCTATGGGTTCCGCGAGTTCTATTGGGAAGCGCCTTCAACGGCGTCGGCCAAGACCCGAACTTTTCAACACACGTTAGGATGTGTAGGCCTTGATGGCTTTTTGCTGCGCAGACAATTGCGCTTTGCGTTGATTCAAACCGGCCACTGTGGTTTCCAGATTCCCCGTGCTCGCAAGTTCACGATCAGTCGTTACCCCCGTTAGGGAGCCGATAAGCTTCAAGGCGCTGCGCAGCGCAGAAGGGTCCTTGGTCAAAGCCTCTGCAAACACCTTGGCATCTTGCAGTAGCGTGCCATCGGCATTGATCTTGAGTCCAGCTTTCTTAAGCGCTGCGCTGACTTCGGTGTCGGCTGAAAGGGTACGACGTATATCGGTCAATACTTTGCGCGCTCCCTGTGCGCCCGCGAGACCCTCTGAGGCGCCTGACGCCGACTTGGCGGTCGTCACCGTAAAGTTATAAGCGTTGAAAAAACTGGCCATGGCGGTGGTCACCGCATCCGCGGATGCATTTGCCGGGAGGTTGGCAAGAGTTTTGGACTGGGTCTGCAATCCCGCTATGGATGACTTGAGCAGTCCGATCTTGGAGAGCTGCGCTTGGGTCGAATCTGCTTCCTTCTGGATCCGATCCTGAGCCTTTGCCAACGGAGAGGATGAAGCACTGACTTTGCTGGTGGTCGCTGCGGATTGACCGGACGAGGTCAAACTTCCCGAGGGGCTGTTCTTCGCATTGGCAAGGAGGGTAGTGAGATTCATCGATCCGCGGAGGCAAAGACCTTGAACTTAGCAGATGAAAGCCATTGCGAGCCGGACAAAAGCGGCAGGGATAGGTCCCTTTCCGCATTTGTCAAAAGGCAACATGGCCAACTACTGGAAACTCACCAAGTGCAATGGCAAGTTTTAGGGGGCAATGGCTGGATGGGCAGGGCCCTACCCTACTAACCTCGACCAGTCAGTTTGTATTGGCCTTTGCTAGCTTCCAGCAGGTAACCATCTCGGATCAAGCGCTTCAGCGTAGCGGCCATGGACCCTTGGGCCACACCTGTTGCCATTGCAACGGCAGAGATATTGATTTCTCGGAACTCGCTTTCGGTCAGCAAAGTCAGTAAGGCTCCCAGTACCAAAAGTGAATTGCCGCTGGGTCGCCCGGTGGATGATTTTGCAACAACGTCGGTAGCGGTGACTTCGCTGATCAAGGACACTGGATCAGTACTGATACGGTGGGGTGTCGGGGCAGCAATTTGCTTTGCGCTTGTAATTTGAGCAGCGGCATCAAAGATCTGGCGTAGTTCCTGTTCGATGCGGCTTACGGCTTGGGACAAACACGCAACGTTTTTCCATTCTTCGAAGAGCGCGTCGTTGCCAACATCAAAGGGATTGCTTGCCAGTGCACCTTCGATTTGAGTCGCGTACTCTTTGACTGCAGATTTGAGTGCAGTATCGGCTGCAAAGACTGCGGTACCTGCTGACTGAATGTGGGCCAAGACATGTGGCTGAAGAGGCGGTAAATTTACTTCCTGGTTTAGGCGATCTGGGTCGCATCACTTCCAACGATTTGAAACTTAAGTATAGAGGGCGTGCGTTTGTTGGAGCAGCATGCGCGTTTGTCGCGACGTACCATTTGGGTCCGGTGTGACGTCTGTTCCAGTCACAGTTTCAAATCGCCATGTAAGTCAGTGAGGTCACTCTGTGACCAGAAGCCACGGATTGCATAGGCCAAGTCGACATTCAAATGCCGACCTCATTTTGGAGTGGCTGAACTTTCCTCATTGCAGCTGTTTACCTTAACACTCCTACCCCACCAACCAGGCAACAAACCCTGCACCTCCGCCTTTCCGTAACGCTGGTCCATCAAATGGAGCACCCCCCGGTCCGTGGTGGTGCGAATGACACGGCCCGCAGCCTGCACGACTCTCTGAACACCAGGGTAAAGATAGACCGCGTTGTACCCATTGCCATACCGGCCCAACTCATCGAGCCTTTTGCGCATCCGCTCGTTCACCGGATTGACCTGTGGCAAACCCATTGTGGCGATGAACGCGCCGATCAACCGTCGACCGGGAAGGTCTATGCCTTCACCAAAAGAGCCACCCAACACTGCAAATGCAATCCCTTGCCCGTACTCAGTGAAGGCGTCCAAGAAGCTCTGCTGATCCACCTCGCTCATGCGGCGCTGCTGCACCCACACGGGAACTTGGGTGTGGGCAGTCTGAAACTCAGAGGCCACTTGCTGCAGATAGTCATGGCTACTAAAAAACGCCAAATAGTTGCCTGGCTGCGCTGCAAACTGCCGGGCCATGATGCCGACGACTGCCGATAGTGAGTGCGCCCGGTGTGCATAACGGGTAGAGACGCTGTGCGCCACCTCCACCCGCAACTGCTCTGCCGCAAACGGCGACTCCACCTCCAATAACGCCGTGGATTCAGGCAAGCCCAGCATGAGTCGGGTGTGCTCCATAGGCTGTAGCGTTGCAGAAAACAAGGTAGCGCTATGCGCTGCCGCCCAGCGCGGTATCAGGTAAGGGGCCGGCACCACGTTGCGCAAGTTAAGGCTGGAGAGGCTGCGCGGGGTTTGCAGTTGTGCACCGTTCGATGTGAGATCGCATAGTCCATGCTCATCAAAGAGTTCAGCGATCTTGCAAAGGTGCAATGCTTCCAGGCAAAAGGCTCGCAAGGCCTGCGGTACCGGGTCCAGTTGCCCCTCCGAGTGGAGAGCGGTGCTCCTGCTAGTAGCTTCCGCTAGGCCCAGTGCACCCTCCGCCTCATTGAAATATTCAGCCATGGCCGTCACCGCGCTTTGCAGTGCCGTCAACCAGTCGTCTGGCAGGCTGGGCAGGGGGTGCAGAGGGCTGGTGGCGACTTGGTTCAGTTTGCGCCACGCGCTTTGCAAACTACCAAGCTTGCGTTTGAGTCTCGCCGGTCCTGTGGTGCGAATCGCCGCTCTGGCGGCAGCCAGGCTGTGCTGGCGTAACTCGGCGGAGTACATCTTTCGAGCACGCTCGGTGAGATTGTGGGCTTCGTCCACCAGAAGCGCCACACGCCACCCCTGGGCCTGCGTCAATGCAAATAGCATCGCATGCAGATCGAAGAAGTGGTTGTAGTCGCCCACCACGACATCGACCCAACGTGCCATTTCCTGGCCCAGGTAGTACGGGCAGATATGGTGGTCCAGCGCGACACGACGCAGCACTGCTGCGACCAGGGGACCGTCCATCGCCTGTTCCACCGCCGCTTGCCTGGCCGCTGGCAATCTGTCGTAAAAGCCGCTCGCCAGCGGACACGATGCGCCATGGCAGGCTTTGTCCGGGTGCTCGCAGCTCTTGTCGCGGGCCACCAGTTCCAGAGACCGCAGTGATGGGCTCTGGGCTGTATGCAAGGTGTTGAGTGCCACCAGCGCCATGCCGCGACCCGATGTCTTCGCGGTCAAAAAGAACACTTTGTCCAGCTTTTGCTGGGATACCGCCTTGAGTTGTGAAAATACGGTCGCCATCGTTTTACCAATGCCGGTCGGAGCCTGGGCCAGAAGGCAACGCCCGGCCCGTGCCACTTTGAATACACCTTCTGCCAATGTCCGCTGCCCTTGCCGAAAGGTGGCGTGGGGAAATGTTAGTGACAGCAAGGAGGCATCACGGGCGTCTCTGTGCGCGGCCTCTTGCAGGGCCCAGGACAAAAACGCTTCCGCTTGGCGGTGCCAGAAAGCCTGTAAGTCGCTCGCACTCCAACGTTCGACCAGCACCGTCTCTTTGCCTGTGGCTACGTCCAAATAGACCAAGGCCAGTTGAAGTTCACTGCGGCCTTGCGACGCACAAAGCAATGCGCCATACACCTTGAGTTGGGCCCAGTGCAGATCCCTATGGTTGTCTGGTTGTCGAGACAAGGGGCCCTTGTGGGTTTTGATTTCTTCGAGTTGTCCGACATTCGGATCAAAACCGTCGGCGCGCCCGCGCACGACGAGTGGACCGTAGCGACCGCTGAGCGACACCTCGGTTTGGTATCCCTTGGGGCGCCGCGCTGCCACCAGTTGGTGTCCGGCTATGCCTTCTTGTGCCGTCGGTGAGGGGGTGAAGCGTAAGTCCAGGTCTCCTCGTTTGGCTGTGAACTCGCACAGCGTACGCACGGCCACGGTGAATCGCGGCGGTAGTTCGATGGTCGTGAGAGGCGTCTCAGTCGGCGTGGCCATCGCAGTCGCCAGGCGCAACACTTGCCGATAAAACTCCGGAATCAGAGGTATTTGGCGATCCGGGTAGTGGCCCTTCGGGTTGGCCCAGGTGGACTTGACGCGATTCACGCTCGGGTTGCCACGCCGTAGCCTTGGCCAGGGACAACCACACGGGAAAAGGCAAGGTACAGCTGCTGTGTCGAGCTGGCCGCAGCTGTTCCAGTCGACCGGTATCGATATCGCCATGAATGACCCACACACCCAGTTCGAGGGGCAGCTCATCGGGTTGTGCCATGCCGGCAGGAAACACGTAGTGGCATTCGCAGCACAGCCACTGGTAAGAGGCACGCTTAGCAGCGTGGCGCAGGTCGGAAAAGAGATCAGCCCTGCTGACTTTGATCTCGTGAACCACTGGGTGCAGATACGCCTCGACCGAAGTGTTTCGCACCGAAAACACATCGGGTCGGGCCATGCGCCAGCCGCCTACAGTGGGCTCAAACGTGCCGGCAGCTTCAATTGGTGCGGGCGTAGCCAGGGAAGCGGATGGAGCGTCGGTATATCCTTCCATCTCCTGGTTGAACAGGTCTAGGGCTTTTAGAGGGAACGTGATCTCGGGCTCTGGTCCTACCTTGGCGCGCAAGGACAACTCGCGCCAGACCACACGACCTGCATCGTGCAAGTGCCCTGCAACGCGTTCTGCCAAACGGTCATGCGTACTCAGGGCGCGCTGGTTGCGTTGGCGGGATGCCGCTATCAGAGCGAGGCCCGATTCGCTCAAGCGCAGTTTCTCGTGGCAATCTTCAGTGACTGCGTGGACCCAGCCTGCGACCAATAACTCTATCTCCAGCGCGTCTTTGCTGGGCCAGCCATCAGAGCGCCAGATTTTGAGCAGGCGGGTGAGGTGCTGCCGCTTGGGAGTGGGCGGGATGGGAGTTGTGAGGGTTGAGGCAATCACTGGGTAAGTGTACAAATTCATGGGTCTCACAGCGCCGCGCAGCTGGCCTCTTGGCTGTCGGAAACTATTTCAATTGCTGGGCGACATTTGGGCCATACCAAGACGCTGGACCACCGCATCCCGAGCCACAAACTGTTGTCATTCCCCATGTCGTGGGCTCTCTTCAAAATGGCCCCCAGTGATCCGCTATGCAAACGCCGAGCGATCGTTGGCTGTAATTCCATTGGAGGTTGTCGACACCAAGCGCCGTAACAGGCAGCCCAGGCTTTCGGCCGCGCGAGCGAGATCCGCTCCAACTCCTTTGCTGTTCAAGTTACATCCAGCGCCAGATCGCTAACAGAAACTTCCGCCCAGGTAGGCGGTCCGGCAGTCGCCAGTGAAATTTCGCTTGGGGCCTTTGGCAGTAGGTGTACCTCATAACTGGGTCCCCACAGGCACCGGAATACCCTGGCTTAACCATTCCACGACAGCCACCTCTGGCTCGCTTTGCTGCCACCTTTGGTCATGCCATAGGTCTCTGGCCACTTCGTCCCGCTGTTCTCTATGCAAACGGGGCCATTGGGCGTGCAGGCGGGCCGAGCACCGTGCGATCCATTCGTTTGTTTCCATCGCCATCTCTCCAAAACTGTTGTTTTGTACAGTATAGATAAAAATACAGCAATGTAAACAACCACGAGCGCGGAATCTCTAACTGCTTCGAACGGCCACCCAGTCAATTTGGCCCTCCAACCTATGCAGGACGCGCGGCAAAAACTAGGCTTGGCAACACGGCCCGGGCACCAAGATTCTGAATATGACCATTGGATCTAGATAGAATTCCATCGCTCGGGATATGCGCCCACGACCGGATACGGGATGATCCTATCTATCGCCGATACGTTGTCACGACGGCAGGCGCTCTGCGTTTTGACGAATACGGGGATTTGCTTGTTTAACCAAGTGAGTTCCGATGAACGCCAAGAAACTCCGAAAACTTCGCCAAGCCGCCCTTGTACAACAAGGGCATCGGTGCTGGTATTGCGGCCTTCCCATTTGGGCCAAGGATCCGTTGCCGCTTCAGAGCAATGCGTATGACCGGAATGGGCCTTGCCCTGCCTTCACTGTGGGCCACTCACTGCCTTAGCTTGTCTGTGACCTTTCGGGCTGCGACAAAACGAACGCGCGGGGTGATTGGACGTGGATCGGTCCACCTCGCAAGCACATACCCGCCACGCGCCGTTCCCTCAATAGGATCATCGCTGGCATGCACATCCCCAATCAGCGCTGAAAGTGCCTCCAGGTAGACCTCATTCAAGGCCAATGGACCGTCCACATTCAGCGGACCAACGGCCCCAAGTGAACGCACGCAACGGGTTGTTTCCTGCGCTGCGTACAGTGCAGCCAGGGTCGCCCGCTCACCATCGTTGAAATGCTTAGCAGCCTGATCTACGTGAATGCATTGGCCATCGGATAGAACAATCCTTTGCCCACCCTCCTCTATGTGCACACCCCGCTCGATCAGACTATTCATCACTTGAACATCGGCCAGTGATGGAGACGCTCCAGCGCAGATTCTCTCAATGTCGCGTCCCCCCATAAAACGGCCCGTAGGCACTGGGTCTCCGCGAACTGATACGTTTGCCAGAAAGTCTCCTGTGCCATCCAATGCTTTCATGGATGTCCCAGATGCCATCACAACAACCCAGGTCCCGCTGGAAACCAAGGTCATTCGCGGCCAACTTCGCATGTAACGTGCTAGGCAGGCATTGCTGTCGTGCGCTCCACACAAAATGCGCACACCCCGTGGCAAACCGAACAACTGCGCCAGATCAGGTCTCAGTAAACCCACGGTTTCCCAAGCGTGGCGAACGGGTGCGAATCGTTGAGCCCATCCGCGTCTAACGGCGAGCGAGGACCAATCGCCCTCGCGTGGCTTCCATAGCAAAGTGTGGCAACCTAGTGCCGAAACCTCACTGCTTGCGACCCCACTGAACCACCAAGCCCAATACTGCGCATATGGCATCCACTGCCTTACGGCCGCCATCTTGTTTGGCACATACCGCTCAAGCCAATCGAATTGGGTCGCCGCGTTGAGGCCAAGTGGAAGCACCGGACACAGAGTCTGGGCAAACGAGTCAACGCTCTTCGACCAGCCAGCGGCACGATCTTCGAAGCCCTCAAACTCGTAATCAGGAATTGGCAACGCCAGCCCAGAGGGGCCAATTCCAGCAAAAGCAGCGCCATGGGTAATAGGTACGATACAACGTACTGACTTTCGCAATGACCCCATGCATGAGAGCGTATCGGATAGCCATGCCGCGACATCGGCGGAATCCAGAGCCCTGTACCCTTCCGCTGTCTTGACACAGCGGCTTTCGCGCTGCCAGCTCCTCAATAGATCGCCATTGCCGTCGATTGCCAGGAGTTTGGTGCGCGTCTTTCCAACGTCCAACACCAAAGTCAATGCGAGCTCAGACAATACCGCCTCCACCGGCCATTGCAGCAGGTCGCTCTGCAGCGACTTGTGCACGATAGCCGCTGGCGCGGTAGCACGCCAACAGATCAATGGCGCCACCTTGCTCAAGACGCGCTTGTTTAAGAATCGGTGTCACGTCAGTTTCAAAACCTGCCTTCAATGACTGAGATGCCGCAATTGCATCGTTGCCCTGCTGTGCCACATCCAATGCCTGACGATCTACCAAGAGGGCCTGTGCGTAGCTTCTTTGTACTTGGGCGGCGCTGATCATCAAACTCTCAATGGGGTCTGTAACGTTGTGACTCTGATCTAGCATGTAGCTGGGATTAAAGTCCTGCACTTGTTCGTACGCCGCAGCCACCAACTCGTTGAAAACCAGGAAAAGTCGATAAGGTGCAACACTGCCTGCATCCAGGTCGTCGTCACCATACTTGCTGTCATTGAAGTGAAACCCAGCAAGCTTTCCTGAAGCGATCAACCGAGCAACAATCAATTCGATATTGACATTTGGCGCATGGTGACCCAAGTCAACCAGGCATTGCGCCTTTGGGCCAAGTGCGCTTGCAGCCAGATAGCTGGAGCCCCAGTCCTGAATGACCGTTGCGTAGAAGGCCGGTTCACAGGTTTTGTGCTCCAGGAACATGCGCCAGTCGCTTGGCAAGGCTGCGTAAATTTCGCGGGCGCTTTCTACATAGCGATCAAATGCGCGGCGAAAGTGTTGCTGGCCGGGAAAGTTGCTGCCGTCACCAATCCACACCGTTAGCGCCTTCGAGCCTAGCTCGCGACCTGCAGCAATCACTTCCAAGTTGTGCTCTACGGCTTGGGCGCGAGTGCCAGCTTCACTGTGCGTGAGGCTACCGAACTTATAGCTGTTTGCCTGCCCCCTCTGATCTGAGAAGGTATTGGAATTCATTGCATCAAAGTGCAAGCCCAGCGCATTAGCGTGGCCGCGTAACTCACCAAAGTCACTGCAGTGATCCCATGGCAAATGCAAAGAAACGCCAGGTGTGCAGCGCGCCAGCTGGTGCACCACACCGCAATCTTGAAGCTTGTCAAAAACATGTCGAGGCTCACCGGCGCCGGGGAAGCGCGCAAAGCGCGTGCCTCCGGTTCCTACTCCCCAAGACGGGAGAGCCACCGAGAATGACTTTAGCTTTTCTTTCACAGAGTCAATGTCAACGCCCTGCCGAGCAAGCTGTTCACCCAGATGGGCGTAGTCGCTACGCAAGTGCTCGGCCAGGCGCGCATTCTCCGATGCAATCAAGTCAGTTGATACAAGAGTCATAGTGACAGTCCAGTCTTGGTGAAAGTCAGATTGCCTTAGCGCGTAAACGCCGCCAGGTTGCCCGCATCAACGTTGACGATGTTTCCCGTGCACTTTGCCGAAAGTTGCTCGGCGGCGAAGAAGTACGCAGCTTCAGCAATGTCTTCTGGAAATACACTGCGTTTGAGCATGGACCTGTCACGGTAGAAGGCTTCCAGTTCTTCTTCATTCACGTTACTGGCGGCCGCACGCTCTTCACTCCACTTGCCCGTCCAAATCTTCGAACCACGTATAACCGCATCCGGATTCACTACGTTGGAGCGAATACCCAAAGGGGCACCTTCCAGCGCAAAGCTTCGACTTAGCTGAATCTCTGCTGCCTTTGCGGCGCAATATGCGGTGGCTTGGTTGCTGGCCACCATGCCGTTCTTGCTTGCCACCACAATGATGGACCCGCCAGTGGCCTGCACCTTCATCAGACGGAATGCCTCCCGGCCAACCAGGAAAAACCCCGTTGCCAAGATATTTTGGTTGCGTTGCCACAGCTCCAATGTGGTTTCCTCCAAAGGTGCAGCAGATGCAATGCCTGCATTGCTCACCAGGATGTCTACTCCGCCAAACTCCTGTGCAGCCTTCGCGAATGCAGTCTGAACTGAGTCTTCGGAGGTTACATCGCAGAACACGCCTCGCACATGGTCCTTCCCATAGCGCTTGGACATAGCTGCGCTGGAACTATCGAGTGCAGACTGATCAATATCGGCGAGTACCACGCAGGCACCATCCGCTAACATTCGCCGCGCGATAGCCTGACCAATGCCACCCGCACCGCCTGTCACGAGGGCCACCTTACCGACGAGTGGCTTTGGCTTCGGCATACGCTGCAGCTTTGCCTCTTCAAGCAACCAATACTCAATGTCAAAGCACTCTTGCTCCGGCAAGCCGACATAGCGATTCACTGCATTTGCTTCACGCATGACATTGATCGCATTGACATAGAACTCTCCAGCGATTCGGGCTGTGGCTTTGTCTAGGGCAATGGTGACCATGCCAATGCGGGGAAGCAGCACCACAACAGGGTTCGGATCCCGCAGTGCCGGGCTCGTCGGGCGCTTGCAACGTTCGTAGTAGGCTGCGTATTCGCTGCGGTAGTTGGCCAACAACTTTTCCAGCGCATCCTTGAGCTCAGCTCCTTGCAGTCGATACACAGACTCTTGAACAACCAGGGGACGAATCTTGGTGCGCAGGAAATGGTCCGGACAAGAGGTTCCGAGTGCGGCCAAAGGCTCCAGATCGTTGGAGTTCACGAAGTCCAACACCTCACGCGAAGTGTTGACATGCAAGAGCTTCGATCGGCCTTGATGCGTCAGACCACGGATTACCGGCAACAAGCGGGCCAAGGTTTCTCCACTTTCGGTCTGTGACAGTGGTTCGAAGCGGGTGCCACCAAATACTTGTAGCTTTCGTTCCTGGCGTTGTTGTGCCAGCCAACTCTGAGCCTGCGAGATCAGATTCACCGTGTTGTCATAGCAGGACTTGGATGTTTCACCCCAACTGAACAAACCATGCCCAGCCAGAACAATTCCGTCCAAACCAGGATTCTTGGATACGTAATCACCCAAGCGATTTCCCAGTTCGTAACCTGGGCGCAGCCATGGCAACCAGCCCACCTTGCCTTCAAAGACTTGTTGCGTAATGGCTTCGGAGTCTGCCATCGCCGCAATGGCAATGACAGCATCCGGGTGCATGTGATCTACATGTGCAAACGGTAGTGACGAATGCAATGGTGTATCGATGGAAGCTGCACGGGCATTCAAGTTGAATGTGCAGTGAGGCAGGTAGCCCACCATTTCATCTTCGTACTCCAATCCGCGGTAGAGATTCTTGAGTGTCTGCAGCTTGTCCATATACAGCGTTGCAAATCCGTCAAGCTTCATGGAGCCCACGTCGCCGCCGGAGCCCTTGACCCACAGTACCTCTGTCATACTGCCACTCAGCGGATCCATCATGCTGACTTTGGCCGAGGTATTTCCCCCGCCATAGTTGGTAATGCGCAGATCGGATCCAAGCAAGTTGGAGCGGTAGCGCAACAACTGAGGCTCATCCAAAGTGGTGGCGTGATGGTCGTTCCACAAGGGGAAGGGAGCGGAATTCATTCAAGAGTCCTGAAGTATTGAGCTTTGGAAAGAGAAATCGGTATCGAAAATGTGAGGTGATCTTGCGAATCAATCGCGCACCACAAACGCGATACCGATGGTCTTGCGATTGAAATTCGCTTACGTCGGTTAGGTTGCCGCGCGTTGCAGTCGCAGTTTCTCAGCCAAATTGGTCAGATCTTTCTTACCGATTGGGTAGACCAGTTGCAACAGAAGCAAGGCAGCACAACCAGCGGCTGGAATTAGACTCATACAAGCCACTATTCCAAATAGAGTGTCAGCGCTTTGGGCTGAATTTGGCACATAGCCTGTGGTGGACAACACCGCTCCTGCTATTGCGCCAGACAGGCCCATGCCAGCCTTGCCGGTAAAGGCCAATGTGCTGAATACCAATCCAGGAAGACGACGTCCGCGTTTAGCTTCAATATCATCTGCAACATCTGACGCATTCGAGAAGTTGATCGGCATGGATACTCCACCGCCAACATTTGTCAGAAACGTCACAAAGAGCACAAGGCCAAAATTCTTATGGTCAATGAAATAGAGAGTCAAGAATCCCAGGCATGACACCAAGGAGCTGGCACGCCATACATTGCGTTTGCAAAAACGCTTGGTCAGAAACCCACTCAATAGTGCCGACATCATCATTGAGAGACCGAGCGCCATCATGTAGATCGGAATACTTTGAGGGCTGCCAACCACATAGGACATGAAATAAACAGCGTTCGCGATTGGCAATAGCAAAAGTGAAAAGGTGATCAGACTCGTTGCAGCCAAAATTAACCATGCGCGGCTATTAATCAGCATGCCGATATCGGCGAAAGGACTTGATTTCTCAGCATGGCGTACCGCAGGAACTGTCTCCTTGCACGTCCATGCGCAAATCCAAACCAGAAGGGTGACTATCACCCCATAAATTGCCATCACCATTTGATAGCCATGCTTGGCATCACCCTGCCCAAAAACTGCAACCAATGGTTGCGTTCCTGCACCCATCACAAGGGTGCCGGTAAAGGCAAAGAACATTCTCCAACTGGCCAAGCCAGTTCGCGCACCCTGGTCGTCGCTCATTAAGGTCGGCAACGCTCCGTAAGGAATGTTGACAAGGCTGTATGCACTCATCAGTGCCGTGTACGTCAGGAAGGCATACATCAACTTGAACTCACTGCCGCCTTCAGGAACTGAGAAACACGCCACAGCGGTCAAGCCAAGCAATGGAGCGCCAAGGAAAAGATAGGGGCGCATTTGCCCCCATCGGCTCTTGGTTCGGTCCACTACCATGCCCAGTCCGACATCGAAGCAGGCGTCCCAGACTCGGGCTACTAAGAGCACCAACCCCGCTTGGGCCGCACTCAGGCCATAGACGTCCGTATAAAAATACAGAAGAAATGCACCGACGGATCCAAACAGTAAGTTGAAGGCAAAGTCGCCACCGCTATAAGCGAACTTCTGACGAAGGGTGATTGGGCTCATATTAGTACTCGCTCTGGCTGCTTAGAACGAACGACTCACACGAATGCCGTAGCGCTTGGGCTCGTACAAACTAAAGGTGCCAAACGTAAAGCCAGTGAGCACCTTGTTATCGCTCAAATTTCGGCCATACACCTCGGTCAACCATTTCTCGTCACCACTTGTCCAGGTCAGACGGAGGTTCGTGTTTGTGTAGGCGGGCTGCTCATAGCTGGTTGCAGAAGTAAAGTCACTGATGCGATATGACGCGGAATAGCGCAGATCAATATGGGCTTCTAGAAGTCCGCCAGCTAACGGCAAGAAATGTGAATAGCCCAAAGTCGCAACAGCCTTTGGCGACTTGTCCAGCGATTGCCCGCTCCAGTTCACTCCAGCCAACGGCAGGTATTCTCTGTATTCAGCGTTCAGCAGTCCCACGCTGAAGTCAATTCTGTCATCTTGTGTTAGGTTCACTCGGCTTTCAACTTCAGCACCCGTCACCTTTGCTCGCGCTGCATTGGTGGTTGTCAAATTGTTTGTAATAGCCGAAACGGCTGAGACCTGCAGATCTTGGTAGTCATACCAAAAAATCGATGCATTGATGCGACCGGCACCATCCATAAACTTCCCTTTGACACCCGCTTCGTACGCAGTCAAGTGTTCTGGCTTATATACCAGGTCAGGGTTGCTGGATGCAACACCATCATTGAATCCACCGGCCTTGTAGCCCGTGGAGATATCGCCATAGACCAAAAGGTTGCTGCTTAAACGGTGGTCCACGCCCAGTTTGTAGTTGGTTTGGCTATAGCTCACCGAAGCATCGTTCGGCGTAACGATAAAGCCGGCAACGGTATTGATCCCTTTGCGAGACTTTTCGTCGTTCGTAGACCGAAGGCCTACTGTGACCTTTGTTTCGGGCGTGAATGCATAGGAAGCTTGCCCGAATACCGCTGTCGACTTTGAGTTGGCTGGGTCTTGATCGAATTTCAATGAACCATCGCCGAACGGAACAGCATTGAACACATTGAACAACGATTGTCCGGATTCATTGAATGCATAGAGTCCAGCTAACCATTGGAATGGCGAACTACTGCCGGATGCCAGCCGTAACTCGTGCGATGTCTGTACAAACTTGGCTTTGCTAATGCTCGTTGCAGGTGCAGCACCAAGCGAAGACTCACTGTCAATTTCGAATGTGCGGTGACCGTACAGATAGACCAGTTCACTTTCTCCAAGCTTTGTCTTGGCCTCTACGGTTGCACCGTCTGATTTGTTGTCCCGACGGCCGGCGATTGCGGAGACTGATTCGCGCTTGTCGCGATTCGCCAGATAGGACGAAGCATCAATTGAGCCTTCACTGTGGCCCTTCATCTTGCTGCTGTCTAAGGTAAGCAGCACGCTGGTATCTGGAGTCAGGGTGACCAAAGCGTGCACACGTCCAGAGAAGTCATTTTGATCGTCACGTCCATTCGGGAATGCCTTGCCAGTCGTCAAACTGGTGGTGCCGATGTAGCCCTCATGGTCAACACCTTGTACGGCGGCACGGATGGCCAGTGAATCGCTGACTGGAACATTGATCATGCCGTCAAGCATTCGATAGCCATAGTTGCCGGTGTCAATGCCAACGCGGCCTGTCAACTTCTTACCCGGTTTTGCGGAAACCAAATTCACTGCACCCGCTGTCGAATTGCGTCCATACAAAGTACCTTGCGGACCACGCAGCACTTCGATTCGCTCCAGATCGTAAAACGCCAAGCCAGCAGCCTGCGGGCGGGCCAAATTGATCCCGTCTACATTGAACGAGGCCGAAGGGTCACCTTTTTCGGAGGTGTCATTGCTTGAAACGCCACGAATGGTGATATTCATTGCGCCATTGCTTGCACCGATTTGCACGTTAGGAGCCAACTCCGTCAAGATAGCTGCATTCGTCGCTCCAGCATTCCTCAGATCGTCGCCATCCATAACCGTCAGTGACAACGGCGTTGCCGACGCAGCAGTCAGCCGTCTGGTTGCAGTAACGTTGACATCGGGCAGCTTGGTTTGATTCCGTTCCACGGCCTTGTCCTGGCCAACCAAGATAGCTGATCCGTCCGCTGCTTGACTTTGCTGAGCCCACGCTTGACCGATGGCCAAACTTACGGCGCAAACGGTAAAACAGGTCTTCTTTTGAATTTTCATTTCGTCTCCTAAGTTCTAGTTTCAAGGGAGCCCCGAGGGGGCAAAAACATTTCAGCGAGGTTTGAGCCAGTTGGCCTCTGGACAACCACTGAAAGGATCGATGGGACTCCGTCCCAAGAATTTGCTGTTCCCCGCTAACAGATCGGCCGTCGCAATCTGTGTCTGCGAAGTACTGGTGTATGCATTGACATAGCAAGGAATCGCTGTGGCGTCATACAAGTAGTACGGGTGGCCAAAGGACACCATCACTACTTTTCGGCCAATCCACGGCCGGGCCATGGATTCAATGAAGCCGCCGTGCAAAGCGTCCCAATGGATCCGCGCCTGGCCCACAGTCAATTGGGATTCCTGTGTCAGGACGTACAGCAGGCACTCGCCCTCAAGCGGTTCAAATGGATCGCCTGTGCCTTTTCTGCGTACCTCAAATCCAATCTCTTGCAGCCGAGTTACCAAGGGCTCAATCGATGGGGCAGGAGCTCCGGGGAACAACTGCTTAGGCGGCTGCTCCAGAATCAAAATTCGACGATCGGTCGTGAGACTCAGAGGCAGTTGGGAATCGAGGTTCTTGACCAATGTCACCGAAGCATGTGCTACCCGGGAATTCAATTCCACTGTCGAGGCCGTATCTACAATGTCCGCCTGTGGCAATCGCGCTGCTTGAGGCTTGATGTGAAGATTGAGCTTGGCTTTCAATGCCAGTATCCTCAATACGGCATCGACAATTCGGGATTCTGGCAACGAGCCTGCAGCGATTGCTGCCATGATTCGCCGTACATCACTCTCTGGGTCGAGACTGAACAGCAACATGTCGCATCCCGCAGTCAGACAGTTCACTGCACTGCGCTCCTGAGATAGGCATTGGCCGTACCCAGCCATCGCCAAGGCATCAGAAATAATGACGCCACCAAAGCCTAAGCGCTCTCTTAACAGGCGTTGATTCAGTACATAAGACTGGCTGGCTGGCGTATACCTATCAATTGGTTCATTGACCCCCAACACTTCTGCACCCGCCGGAAATGCAATATGCGCACTCATTACGGCGAGCACACCTCCGTCGATGAGCTGGCTGTAGAGTTCACCAAAACTATCCAACCAGGCAGCCCATTCCAACGGGTTCACCGTCGTAACCAAATGCTGATCCCGCTCATCATGCCCCTCTCCAGGCCAGTGCTTGGCGGTAGCGGCAATGCCAGCCGATTGGAATGCTTCAACCGTCGCCAACGCGTGTTCCGCAATTGCTCCTTGGTCTGAACCATAAGAACGTGTTCCGACGATGGCGCTGCGGTGTGCATGGCTAATATCAATATTCGGACCAAACGACCAGTTAAAGCCCTGGTTTGCTGCATGCTTGGCAATATTGGCAACCACACTACGCGTCAATGCGCGATCCCCAGCAGCCGCCATTGCGAGTGCATTCGGCACGACGGGCAGGTTGGAGGGGTGATTCGCGCCACCCTCCAGATCTGCGGCTACCAGCAAAGGCAGACGCTCAGCCTTGATGAGATCCGCCGTGGCATTGCGCGCGGCCTGAGCATCGGGTCCAGGCGCACGAACTACAGCACCCGGACGGAACGTAATTGCCGCCTTAATGGCACCCGGCGTTTCACCGATAACGGCTAGAGCAAACAATTGACGCACTCGATCCTCCAGGCTGAGACTCCCGAGCGTTTCAAAGACCCAATTGCATTGCTGATCGTTCAAGTCGAAAGGCTTCGACCTCAGCAAGGTGTTGGTGAACTGGGTTTCGGAATGGCTCATAGGGGGCTCATCTGCAATCAATTGGGTCTGCGCTTCACGTTTTTTTCAACTGATGTGAACGATAAGCAAACCCTCGCCGTTATGCAGCCGTGCTTACCCGTTGCGTGCACAGGCTCATTGACACCAGACGTCAATGACTTTTGCTGCATGACCGTGGGGTTTTCACCTATCCAAATCCAGAATCTCGGGGACTCGACCTCGTCATTCGAATTGCTGAGGCCCACTTGCCTACGAGTGGAGAATGCAGATGCTTGCGGCATGCCTGCTTCATCTCCATGCAACGCGTTTGTTAAGCAGAACTGAAACGCCGGTTAAGCTGAATGGAGTTGTGCAAATTAGGGTTGAAAACTAAAGTCATGGCTTCGCCGCAGCGCTATCGAGATGTTTTTCGATCCTGCATGGACAACATCTTTACAGCCCCGCCCTCATGCCACTCAACGAAACTCCCACCATTCCTCAAGGCGAACCTATATTGCACTGGCTCGCTCTGGCGGATGCGCTTAAGCCAGGCATCCGTGAACAGGAGCAACTCCCCCTGAACTGCATAAAAGCACGTGCAAATCCTGCTCATCCGATGCGGTTCGAAAGCCAAGCTGCGTGCTCCATTCAGGAGCTTGAACAGCGGTCAATACGAGCTGGTGACTCGGTCATCATTGACTTTGGGGGGCACCGCACCGGCTACCTGTCATTCAAGTTGCGTGCCACGGGTCGCGAGGCGGACGCACCAGTGCGTCTACGCCTGGTTTTTGGTGAAGTGCTCAATGATGTCGCATCTCCCTTGTATCCCTATAGCGCGTGGCTGAGCCAAGCATGGCTTCCGGAAGAGATCATTACGGTCGATGACATCCCGCAGGATGTGCGCGTTCCGCGTCGACACGCATTCCGCTTCGTGCTACTGGAGGTGATTGCGACCTCCAAGGAGTTTGCCGTTCAAGTGCATAAAGTTCGTGCACACGCCGTTACTTCAGCACCAGCAACATTCAACGAATTACCAACCCAAGTGCCAGATTGGGTGCGGCGGGTTGACGAGGTCTCGATTGCCACGCTCAGAGACTGCATGCAGACTTGCTTTGAAGACGGTCCACGACGTGCCCGGCGACTCTGGATCGGCGATTTGCGCTTGCAAGCCATGACTTCTTATCGTGTCTACGGGAATGAAGTTGACATGCAACTTGTCAAACGTTGCCTCTATCTTTTCGCGGGACTGCCGCGAGAGGATGGCCTTGTGAACGCATGTGTCTATGAACGCCCGCGTCCCACCTATGCCAACATTGTTGCGCTCGACTATTCTGCACTCTATGCGGTTGTGCTGTGCGAATACGTTGTCGCATCAGGCGATCATGAAGCAGGGCTTGACCTGTGGCCAGTAGCGCGCCGTCAATTGGAATTATTGCTTCAGCATGTGGGGCCAGACGGTCTTTTTAGCGACCCTGGAGACGTCTGGATTTTCATTGATTGGGCCGACGAATTGGAGAGGAGTTCTGCTATGCAGGGGGTACTTCTTTTTTCGCTGCAGAAGCTTTTGGCACTGGCCCAAATACTCGGGCTCAATGACGAAGTAGTGCAATGGAAAGTATTGGCGCAACAGATGCAAACACAAGCCCGCGCCCAATACTGGGATACAGACCAACAGCTTTTCGTCAGCGGAGAAGGGGGGCAAGTTTCTTGCGCATCTCAAGCTTGGCTGGTCCTTGCTGGAGTCGCACCCGATGACCTACTGGGTGCCGCTGCAGTTCGAAAGGCAATGGAAAGGGCGGATTCGGTGAAGCCGGTTACGCCCTACCTGTATCACTACCTGGTCGAAGCTTTGCACTCTTGCGGCGACCGAGCGGGTGCAACTGCCTTGCTCAAACACTATTGGGGTGGCATGGCAGAACTGGGCGCTGATACCTTTTGGGAAGCCTACAACCCAAAGGATCCATTGCACTCACCGTATGGTGACTCGCATGCCAACAGCTATTGTCATGCTTGGAGTTGCACGCCGGCATTCTTCTTTCGTGAGACAGGCTTCTTCAATGTGCTTTGAAGTACTGCTCTCGCCACATTTCTTCAGTCTGATCGCCCAAACTGCAATCGTATCTGCTCCCGAAGCCACTTCAGTGCAGGTTCGTCTTGAAAACGAGAGTGCCAATGCTGCATCAGTCGAAAACTCGGACTTTCAAAGGGCAACTCACTGACTCCGAGATTGGCAACTCGCCGCAAATACTGTGCGACTTCCAACGGCACCACCGCAAGAAACTCCGAGCCTTTCAGAATTTCCGGCAGGCTTAGAAAGCGCGACACGCGCACCTGAACCTGTCGCGGTATGGCCAGCTGTTTCATGTGCAGCTGAATCATTTCCTGGTTTCTGCCCGGCGTACAGACATCGACATGCGGCCGCTTCTGGAACTCGTCGATGCTAAACACCTTGTGCTCGGACTGTGCGCCAGACAGCACAACAAACCGGCTTGTGAACAATGCTTGCTGGTGTACCCCGGCACCAACCAGGTCAGGATGATGTCCCAATGCCAAGTCTATTTCCCCAGACTCCAGTGCTGCTTCAAGTTGCCGCGGTGAGATGGAGTGAACCTGCAGGCTCATTTCAGGAGCATTTTCTTGCAATGCTCTGACTAGCGGGGGTACGAAGTAGCTCTCACCAATGTCACTCATCGCTATTCGGAAGCATCTCTTTAAGGTGCGAGGGTCAAAACTACCAGGCCGAAGCACTTCGACCTGAATACGTTCGAGCAATTCACGAACTACGGGTTCAATGGCAATAGCGCGCGCAGTGGGCTGCATCTGCTTGCCGACTTTGACAAACAGCGGATCTCCCAAGGTATTTCTCAGGCGCTGCAGTGCATAGCTGGTTGCAGGCTGGCTCAGCCCCAGTGCTTTACTGGCCTCGGTAACGCTACCGCACCGCGCTATCTCGGCAAACACCACCAATAAGTTCAGATCGATCTTCTGCCAGTCCACCGAATCTCCTCTACGACGCCGCCTGACAGGAAGTGTTCTTTGCGGCATGGTCACTCTGCCCGCGTTGGCTGCAGGCAGTTTCGAGGCGAGTATAGGCTCTAACAAACAGTGGCGATCGCCGAATCCTTCTGCACAATCACTTGCGTTCCGACTGTGCCATGCGTACACGAAGTGAACCAAGTCCTTCAACTGTCGCACAAATTTCGTCCCCCGGTAACACTGGGCCTACTCCAGCTGGGGTACCGGTCATGATAATGTCGCCAGGCTCTAGCGTGTACATCGCTGATGCGTATTCCACCAACCGCTGCACGTCAAAAAGCAGATAGCGCGTGTTGGAGGCTTGACGTACTTCTCCGTTTACGGTGAGAGTGAGATCCAGCGTGTTCGGATCGGGCACTTCATCTTTGGTTGTGATCCAGGGGCCAATGACACCAAAACCATCGGCAGATTTCCGGAACCCTGGAAACTCCGGTCCCCGCACAGTCATGTCAAGCGCGACACAATAGCCAAACACGTGATCCAAAGCATTCTCGCGCGAGATTCTCCGACCTGCGCGACCGATCACTACGCCCAGTTCCACCTCGTGGTCTGTCCGGCGCTCTGGAAACGGATATTCGATGTCGATGTTCGGTCCCGCAAGACAAGTATTGGCTTTCAGGAACAAGCCATACTGATCCAGTGTTGTGTAGGTTTTGCCATGGTTGATCTCGTGGTCTGCGTTTGCTTCGACAATGTGGTCGCGATAGTTGATGGGTGCACCAATGATCTTGCCGGGACTCGCAACAGGTGCGAGTAGACACACCGCAGTAAGAGGTAAACGATTTTCCTGAAGGTTCAGCGTCGCGAGTGCTGGCCGCAACGTATCGAAATGGCCTAACAGCCAGTCGTATCGCGGATAGGGCCATGAGGGCACCGGCAGCATTGCCATCAGGTGTGTGATGTCAACGACCTCATCACCATCGACCAGGCCCAGACGGTTGTCGTTGTAGATGCAGATTTTCATTTTCGTCCTAGATTGTGGTTATGCGCGGGCTTCTCTGTAGAGTCCCAACTTTTCAAATACGGGGCGGTCTGAAAATGCAAAAAACACGGCATCTCTACCGACACCGCCCTGAACTCTCCACGAAGTCCATCCGGGTACCGCAAGAACATCGTTAGGTTCAAGTTCAAAGCTTCCTTGCCCTTCAATTTCAACCGTCGGACACCCTTCCAACACGGTCAGCACCGTCCCCTCTACGGAGCGATACAGACGTGTTCCCCAGCCAGCAGGGATAAGCCGCATGGAAGCAGCAATCGTGGGCATGGTCCAGCCACCGGTCAGAGGATGTGCATATCGAACGTTGACACCAAGATGGGGGTCACATTCATCATGCTTTTTGAGTCGCTCGAGCGCTTCCCGGCTGCGCTCATACGGGTAGCTAAAGACGGGTGAGCACAGGGATGTAGGCTCGGTATTGATGGGCAGCAATGTTCCGCTGTATTTGTCCCAAAGCTTATTTGCTTGACAACTGTGTGGAAATTCTTCTGACTCATACTCTTCTCTAAATCCGGCACGCAAGAAATTGACAATTGGCAGATCCAGCCCATCAAGCCACATCACGGGCTCACTCCCATCGTGACCATGGTGGTGCCATGTCCACGGTGGAGTCACGATGTAGTCGCCGCGGTGCATATCCGCGCGAACGCCATTGACCGCTGTATAAGCACCACTGCCTTCTAAAACAAAACGCAGCGCAGCCTGGGTGTGGCGATGAGCGCGTGCAATCTCTCCAGGCAAAATCAGCTGAAGCCCGGCATACAGCGTGTCAGTGATATGGGGTTTCCCATCCAACCCGGGATTGTTCAGCATCAACACACGACGCTCTGCTTCTGCCGCACTAATGGTTTCGCCGGCGTGAAGGAGCAATTCACGCATCTTGCGCCAGCGCCATGCATAGGCAATGGCTTGGGGCCGGGGTTCGGCGGGGACCAGCCCTTTTAAGACTGTCCAAAGCGGGGCAACGTTCTCGGTCTTCCAGGCCATTTGTTGTGCGCTTGCTTGAGACAAAGTCGCACCTGTGTTGGCATTCATTGGCTCGTCCCTGCTGTAAGCCCCATTTGTGTTCGCTGGCGCAACCCCGGTTCACCGCGCCATATCCAATCCAGGCAGTTGTAGTACGACTCGGTTCCTCGCTCTCGCAACTCGGCATTTCTTACCTCCCGAGCAATGCCTTCAACATGGTAGAAATGCCAAAGCTCGCGGGATCCAAGTTGAATTCGTGCAGTTCTCAGCAGTCGTCGTTTGGCATAGTCGGCGAAGCCCCTCTCAAAGTCGAGGCCACATTCTTCCAACGACTCGATAAGTACACCTGCGTCTTCAATCGCCATACCGGCACCCTGCGCATAGGATTGAAGGGTTGGATGGGCGGCATCGCCAAGCAAAGCTACCTTGCCCTTGCTCCATTGACGAATTGGGTTGCGATCAGCGAGTGCCCAGCGACGCGAAAGGTCCATCTTTGCCAATAACGCCTTCAGGGCAGGGTGCGCCGCGGCGTAGACCTTTGCGACCTCTGACTCATAGTTGCTTGCATCCTCCTCGCGACCCCCAGAAGGGTCTTTGAACACGGCAACGATGTTGAATATGCTGCTTGCACGCAGCGCGTAATGGACTATGTGATAGCCCGGACCGGCCCAGCAAGCGACATCCTTTTGATGCGGCAACTCGGGCGGCACTTCAGACATGGGCAGAATGGTCCGATGCGCAACATATCCATTGGGAATCGGCTCATCCTTGGCACCCAGTAGTTCGCGCATCGTGCTTTTAATGCCGTCTGCACCAATCAATGCAGCACCTTCAAAGGTACGGCCATCCTCACAATGGGCGATTACACCGTCGCGCCCCCGGTCTTCAAACGACACAACGGTCGCGTCAACAACAAGCTCTATGCCATTGGCCTGTCGGCACGCGTCAAGTAATATGTTGTGAATGTCCGCACGATGCACAACAACGTAAGGATGCAAATACCGTTGTTCAAACTCGTCGCTGCGCAAAGGCACTTGTATAAGTACCTCACCCGAATCTGCATCGGGCATGACCAGGTTTTGCGGCAAGACGGACGCCCTCTTTACTGCGTCAGAGATCCCAAGCCGATCAAACACGTGAAATACGTTAGGGCCTAGCTGAATACCATACCCAATGGGCGATATCTCCTTCGCCTGCTCCAACACGATGGTCCGTCGACCTTTAAGGGCCAGCGCCAATGCAGCACTCAGTCCTCCGAGTCCACCACCCACAATCACAACAGGCTGCTGATTCATATGTACATCTCTTGTTTTTCCAAATTCTTCGACAGCCCTCTAATGGGAGCATGCCTTTTCGCCAAGTGGGGGAGTCTCGATTTGTGCAACCGATTCGTCAATTGGGCTACATGGATGCGCGGTATCCATAGAACTTATGAGACCAGTTCAAACCATCTGATTTGCTTTTTATTGATCTTTTCATAATTCATGACAACCAATCGCTATCTCATGCGTTATATCCTGAACGGGTTGTTTGGAGATACGAGACATGGTCAAGCGAGCGATGGACGATGCAACGAAGAAGCGGGTGCGAG
>NKIK01000081.1 GCA_002256115.1 Burkholderiales bacterium PBB3 | reverse complement strand
CTGGCGCACGGGAACACCATTTGAACCGGCAAAAGTCCAGCCAGCGGCTTGACGAAAACTATAGAACCTGCGGCAGCCGGGCACCCACCGTCCTCGGCGCCACCAGCGTGGCATGCGACGGCTGTTGAAAACCGGCGTGCCGAGGTGGTGGTGGCAAGGCCGGTAGGTAGCCCTTTGCCGCAGGTCAAGGAGGAGACCTCAGTCCCGTGGACTGAGGTCGGGGGACACGGAGGCAAAGGGCTGCCTGCCGGGAGCCTGTCCGGAATTTTGTGTGCGAGGCATAGCATGACCAACAGGAGCATGTATGCCGAGCAGGAAGACGACGAAGGCGGCTGCGGCCGCAGCGGCGGCGATGCCGTCGATTCCCAAGGAACTGATTGACCAGTTCGTGACCGGGCCGATGAGTGCCGAGGCGGTCCAGGCGGTGTCGATGGCGTTCAAGAAGGCGTTGATCGAGCGCGCGCTGGGCGCCGAGCTGTCGCACCACCTGGGCTACCGGCCCGGCGCGGCCAAGCCCGAGGACGCCAGCAACCACCGCAACGGCAGTACGGGCAAGACGGTGCTGACCGAGGATGGCCCGGTGCGCATTGAGGTGCCGCGCGACCGGGAGGGCAGCTTCGAGCCGCTGCTCATCCCGAAGCACGAGCGCAGGTTTACCGGGTTCGATGACAAGATCGTGGCGATGTACGCGCGAGGCATGACGGTGCGCGAGATCCAGGGCTTCCTGGCTGAGCAGTACGCCACCGAGGTGTCGCCCGAGTTCATCAGCTCGGTCACCGACGCCGTCATGGCCGAGGTCAGCGCCTGGCAGGCCCGGCCGCTGGAGCCGATGTACCCGGTCGTGTTCTTTGACGCGCTGCGGGTGAAGATCCGCGAGGATGCCGTCGTGCGTAACAAGGCCATCTACCTGGCCCTGGGCATCCTGCCCGACGGCACGCGTGACATCCTGGGCCTGTGGATCGAGAACACCGAGGGAGCCAAGTTCTGGATGAAGGTCTTCAACGACCTCAAGACGCGCGGCGTGGCTGACATCCTGATCGCCGTGACAGACGGCCTGAAGGGCATCGGCGAGGCCCTCGGTGCGGTGTTCCCGGCCACCACGCTGCAGACCTGCATCGTGCACCTGATCCGCAACAGCCTGGACTACGCCAGCTGGAAGGACCGCAAGCTGTTGGCGGCGGCCCTGCGACCCGTCTACACGGCGGCCAGCGCCGAGGCCGCAGAACAGGCGCTGAACGACTTCGAGCGCGGGCCCTGGGGGCAGCGCTACCCCACCGTCACCGCGGCCTGGCGCAGGGCCTGGGACAGGGTAATTCCGTTCTTCGCTTTCCCGCCCGAGGTGCGCCGCGTGGTCTACACGACCAATGCGATCGAGAGCGTACACAGCCGGCTGCGCAAGATCATCAAGACGCGCGGGCACTTCCCCAGCGATGACGCGGCCAGCAAGCTCATCTGGCTGGCGCTGCGCAACATCACGGCCGATTGGAGCCGCGCGGCCAAGGAATGGAAACTGGCGATGAACCAGTTCGCGATACTCTACGAAGAGCGGTTCACGCAGGCCGCGCACGGGGCCGGCCGATGAGGCATTCAGGGAGCGCCTCCGGCGGCCTGGCAGGGGCCTGAATGCAGTGAGAAAACGGCCAAGGGCCAATTCAGTAAGCCGCCTCACACACAGAAATCCGGACACCCCCGAGCACAGGGCTCGGGCTTCGTGATTTTCGTCTTGCATGTAGGTTTGCACAGCGTCCCACTTCCAAACTTCGTAGGCGTGCGCAATGGCGGCAAGCGACGCTTCCCTCGCCAGTCCGCGACCACGGGCCTCAGGAACAAGCCACCAAGTCAATTCCCTTGGCCAGCCCACGCCTTGCCAGAAGCCGCATACGCCGACAAGGCCTTCGCTTTGTGACTCGCGAATTGCCCACACACCAAAGCCTTGCAAAGTCCAAGTACCGATATCGCTGGCCAATCTGTTCCACGCGGCAGCTGCAGTCAACGGGCCGCCGTAGGCTTTGGACGCCTCGGCATTCGTGTAGAAACGTTGGTAGAGCTGCTCACACGCCTTGTCCAGTGGCACCAGACACAAACGGGCTGTGGCGAGCGTTGGGGTTGGTTGCGGATGTGCCATCTGTTGCATTCTCTGCGGCCAAGCTGTTGATCTGACCGAACTGTTGCGGTAGGTGGTCGGTGTGGTTTTGCAAATCGGCTGGCAAGGGCCCGAGGTAGTTGATTCCCTTGGCATGCAGGAGCTCATTGATATGCTGGAATCCCACATCGGCATCGCCGCCGGCCAAATAGTCAGAAATCTGAGCTTTGGCGAAGTCCGTGCGAGTTGCCGCTGCCAATCGCCCGTCCTTGGACTGTCGATCGATGTTCCGCGCTGCGTTGACGACCACATCAACCGCCTCGCCATCGGCCACACGTTTGGTAATGGCTTCCGTGCCCAGCCACGAAACGCTGACAGTGTGCCCCGAGGCCTTCTCAAATACTGAGATTGCTTCGGTTACCGACGCCTTGGCCGCGTTTGGTGCAAGCACTTTGATCTCTGCGGCCATGGCCGCGATGCTGAGGCCCAGCGATGCGATGAGGCCTGTGACAACTCGAGTGACCATTCGCTCTCCTGAGTAATTGGCGCCTCGTTCTTCCGCCGACGCCACGAACGTCGAGGTCGAATGCCTGACCAAGCTGACGGGCTTGCACTGCGCGCGCAGGGCAAGCTGCAGTTTCGCAGCGCGATTCATTTCATGATCTCACTGAAGTCCACAAGCGCCTCCTCGGGGCCCGTCATGTACAGCCGCTTCCTCTTGTGAGGGTAGTCACACACATCCTGCTGCAGCAGGGTCCTTGCAGCCAAGAACACGAGCGGTTCGTTAAGGCTTTGAGGTCCACCGTTTGAGTTCAACCGCACTTGCCTATGGCAGCTGAGAATTTGGTGCATCGCGTGGAACCAGCTGCAAATACTGGCGCAGGTCGCCACCGTAGAGCGACTTGACAAGAACATTGGTGATTTTGGCTTCTCCGGCGGCATTGATATGCGCTCTCGTGCGCACTTCTTTGTAACCGCACTTTGACCAGAATCTCTCGGCTCGCAAGTTGCCCGCCACGACACCTAAGCGCAGCCATTGCGCCCCCTGTTTGCGCGCCGTCGCTTCCAGTGCCCTATGCAGCTCGTTCGCAGCGCCAGTCCCTCTCAGGCTTCGCTCCAGAAAGAACAGCGCGGTGTGCCAAACACCTTTGGCGGCCAAGTCAGATACCAAGATGATGACACCCCGAAGGGCGTCGGCTTGATCAAAGACGCCGGCGAACCAACGGGCTCCGTAACTGAGGTGTGAGGGCGGTAACTCCTCGAATTCTCGTTGTGCTTCCGTTGGACCGGGCGGCAAACCATTGACGCTCAGAAAGTAGTCCGGATTTGCTTCGAACAAGGCCTGCAGCGTGGGAATTTGCTCCTCGGACAGTTCGCGGACTGCGAACTGCTGCGTTTGAAAGAGCGGCGGCATGTGGCAATGGTCGCTTGCGCGGTCTAAGGATTGGAAAGGCCTTCCCCGCACCGAATGGGGCCGGTTGAGTGACCAATATCGTATGGCTCAGAGATCAAGATCAAGAGCTGGCCCAGCAGGGCGAT
>NKIK01000034.1 GCA_002256115.1 Burkholderiales bacterium PBB3 | reverse complement strand
TCTTCGTTGCATCGTCCATCGCTCGCTTGACCATGTCTCGTATCTCCAAACAACCCGTTCAGGATATAACGCATGAGATAGCGATTGGTTGTCATGAATTATGAAAAGATCAATAGAAACCACGATTCAGATCAATTCAGATTCAGATTCAGACGTAAGGAAAAGTAATATCCGCGTTTATGCTGGGGGCTTCACAACTAGGAAAACCCATGCAAAACACGTCCGGTCAAGGTAAAGAGTCCATCGTCCCCGAAGAAATCAAGGGCTGGAACTGGGGTGCCATGTTGATGAATTGGGTGTGGGGCCTTTTCAATGGCACCTTCATCGCATTGTTGATGTTTGTGCCTTTCGTCAACTTCGTCATGTTCTTCATGCTGGGTGCCAAAGGCAATGAATGGGCTTGGCGCAACAAGAAGTGGGACAGCGTAGAGCACTTCAAGAGCGTGCAGCGCAAATGGGCCATCGCTGGCCTGGTGATTTTGGTGCTGGGCGTGGGCGCGGGCGTCATCGGTGGAATGATGGCCCCCACCGTCACCGAGTAAAGCGCGGCACGGGTGCAACGCCCGTGATAACCGAACCGGCGCACACAGCGCCAAGCCAGGCCAACACCATGCTGAAGCCGCTACATTTTTTTGTCGCTACTGCAGCAGTGCTGGTCTTGGCGGCTCCGGCCATGGCCCTGGCAGGGCCCCTTCAGCGTTTTTTGGACCAACTGGTTAAAAAAGAGAAGCTGCCCGGTGCGGTGCTGCTAGTTTCAGGCCTCGATGGCCGGCAGATCGCCACTGCCGGTGTGGCCAACCTGAAGACCCAAGAACCGGTCACCGAACACACCCGTTTTTATATCGCGTCCAGCGGCAAGTTGGTTACCGCAGTGGCCGCCCTGCAATTGGTTCAAGAAAACAAAGTCAAGCTGAAAGAGCCCGCTTACAAATGGGTGAAGGGCATTGAAGGCATCCAGGCGCTGCGCAATATCCGGTCTGTCACCGTAGAGCAATTGCTCAAGCACCGCTCGGGTCTGGCCGAGTACTACACGGATGCCTTTGGCGAAGATGCCAACGACAACCGCGACAAGCGCTACTCCATCCAGGAATCGCTGGCCTTTGCCTATGACGAAGACGCCGAGTTCAAGCCCGGAGCGGAATATGGCTACAACAATAGCAACTACGTCGTGCTGGGCGGTGTGATCGAGCAAGCCGACAACACCAGTTATGCCAAAGCCGTACAGCGGCGTATTTTTGATGCGGTCGGCATGCCATCCAGCACCGTGGGCGCCAAGCCCGCCAGCGCCGGGCTGGCCCATGGCTACGATTTCGACAGAGGCCGCCCCACCGATGTGAGCTACACCGGGTGGAACGCTATCACCGGGGACGGTGCCGTAGTGACCACGGCGGGCGACTACGCAGCGTTTCTGAATGCGCTGTTTCGCGACTCAAAATTGCTGCCTGCAAAGACCGTGGCCCAGATGTGCAAGCCTCAAGTGGAAGAGCCCAGCAGTGGCTACGGCATGGGCTGCAGCATCGTCGACACGCCCTGGGGCGAGGCCTGGGGCCATGCCGGTTCCATCACCGGCTTCAATGCAGAGACTTGGTTCATCAAACGCCTGGGCATCACGGTGGTCTTTTTCACCAACGGTGATTTCAAGTCGGATGAGCCGGACCTGCTGGTGCGTGCGGTGAAGGCCTACCTCAAAAATTAGCGCTCTCGCCACGGCGCGCACTCTGCGTCATACTGCAATTCCTGCAACAACGGATTGAATCTATGCGAAATCCTTCAGTGGTTCGTTTCAAGTCTCTTGGCACTATTGCCGCGCTCACCCTCTCCAGCGCTCTTTTGTCGGGCTGTTATGTGGTCCCTATCCACCAGGCCCCGGCCGCATCCAACCAGGCCTACGCGCCGGTCGCCGTAGTGGCGGTGCGTCCCATCTACACCGCACGGCTCTACCCTACCAATGACATTGCGGCCGCAGCGGGCCGCATCTCCGGCACCATCAGCAACCCCGAACGCGGCCAGGGCGAATTTGCCTTCGTGATGGGGGGTGAAAGTTTTGTGGGTGAGGCCACCCGCGCACCCAACGCCTCCAAGGGCACGGCCAATGCAGCGGGCAACCGGGGCGCGTATGCCAAATGCACCTACACCATGAGCAATGCCACGCTGGGCACCGGCGGCTGCGTGTTCTCTAGCGGCGCTACGTTTGATCTGCATATCTCGCAGTAACGCGTAACTCGCTCGGTCCAAAGCCGAGCGGCTACAGTCGCCAGACCATGCATCAACGCCTTATTTTGGTCCTGGCGGCCACTGCCATCGCGGTGATATGGCAACTGCCGTTTGGGCGGCAGTTGCTCTACCCCCTAACCCTCTTGGCCACATTTGCACATGAGTTTGGCCACGGTCTCACGGCGCTTTTGGTGGGCGCAAATTTTGACCACTTGCAGCTCAATGCCGATGGCTCCGGCAGCGCAGTCTGGCAGGGCAACCCCGGGCCAATTGCGATTGCGGCCATTGCCGCGGGCGGCCTCATTGGTCCCAGCCTGGCGGGCATTTCGCTCCTGCTGCTGGCGCGCTCCACCCCACGGGCGCGGGGCTTGTTGGGGCTGCTCGCTGCACTGCTGCTGGTTTGCATGGTGGTCTGGGCGCGCAATGTTTTTGGCATCTTCTTTTTACTGATCAGCGCAGCGGTTCTGGCGCTGGCTGCGCGCTACTTCTCTGATGTTTGGGCGGCGCTGCTGTTGCACCTGATAGCAGTCACTTTGTGTTTGTCTTGGTTCACCGATCTGGACTACATGTTTTCTGCCGAAGCGGTGGTCAATGGCGTTCGCTACCCGTCTGACAGTGCCGTCATCGCGCAAGCGCTTTGGCTGCCGTATTGGTTTTGGGGCGGGCTGGTGGCGCTGTTGTCCCTCAGTGTGCTGGCGCTGGGCGTCATCCGCGTTGGGCGGTCGACACGGCGCTGACGGGGCGGCTTACATGGATACCGCGTTTGCGGCGGCAAGACGGGGCTGGTCGCGCAGCGCCTCCAGCATGGCGTGCACACAGTGTTTGGCCTCTTGCAGCGCCTGGGGAACACTCTCGGCCTGATCTGGCAAAGACTCAATCGCACCATACAGCGTGCCCAAAATAATGGGGGCCAGGCGCTGCGGATGGTGCTGAAGAAAAATGCCCTGGCTCTGCAGCGCCCGGATGTGGCGCTGCATGGCACCCAAACCCTGGCGCTGGCGGATCTCGCCCCACACTTGCGCGCCCAGCACGGCAGGGGCCTCGGTCAGCATGATGCGCCGCATGGGCACATCCAGCCCGGCAGCCAGCACGGTATCGGTGGTGGCCAAAAACGCATCCCAGTGGTTGCCGCCAGCCTCCAGCACGCGCGCACCCGTCTGCAAGGCGGCGGCCACCAGTTGCGCGTCGATGTTCTCTACCAGCGCAGCAAACAGGCCTTTTTTGTCGCCATAGTGGTGGTAGAGCGCGCCGGCTGTCACCTTGGCCTCTGCGCAAATACTGCCCACCGAAGCGGCCCCGTAGCCATGCAGGCCAATCAAGCGCGCAGCCGACGCCATCAGCGCGGCCTGCGTGGCACTGGCGTTTTCGCGCCGCCCGTCAGGTTTGGGGGAGGCTTCGGGTTCTGAGGGGGGATGGAGAGCGGTCACTCTAAAAATTTTAACGGGTCACCTAAAGTTCAAACCAAGGCTTTACAAACATAACGTGATTATGTATTCTCCACCTCTTCCCAGCCCATGTCTCACCTTTTTGAAAGAAATTGCCATGCAAATCGCCGCCCAAGTCCTCATCGGCCTCGTCTTCCTGATCCACGTTTACATCTTTTTGCTGGAGACCGTGTTGTTCAAATCGCGCGGTGCCAAGGTGTTTGGTATTCCTAAGGCGGAGGTCGAATCCCGCGCCGTGGCCATGTCCAACCAGGGTTGCTACAACGGATTTTTGGCTGCGGCCTGTTTGCTGGGCTTGGTCTACCCCAACCCAGCCATTGCCACGGCCTTTGCCTACTTTGGCCTGAGCTGTGTGGCCGTGGCCGGCATCTGGGGTGCCGCCACGGTGATGGTGCGGATTTTGTACATCCAGACGGTGCCCGCCGTGCTGGGGCTGGTGGCCTTGTACTTGGCAGCGCCGGTTTAAAAAACCAAACGCTATAGAAACAGGAGCTGCTCCCGCACGTTTCATGGGGTCCAGAGGCCTATTTGGCACTTAAAACACCTACCATTCCCAGGTGCGGGCCGCCTTTAGAATGCCGCCATGCACATTCATATTTTGGGTATTTGCGGCACTTTCATGGGCGGCCTGGCAGCGCTGGCCCGCGAGGCGGGCCACCGTGTCACCGGCTGCGACGCCGGGGTTTATCCGCCGATGAGCGACCAATTGCGCGCCCTGGGCATTGACTTGATAGAGGGTTTTGGTGCCGACCAACTGGACTTAGCACCCGATTTGTTTGTTGTGGGCAATGTGGTTAGCCGGGCGCGCTTGGCGGACGGCACACCAAAGTTTCCGCTGATGGAAGCGATTTTGAACACCGGCGCAGCCTATACCAGCGGCCCCCAGTGGCTGGCCGAACATGTATTGCAAGGCCGCCATGTGTTGGCGGTGGCCGGTACCCACGGAAAAACCACCACCACGGCGATGCTGACCTGGATTTTGGAATGCGCTGGTTTGCAACCCGGCTTCCTGGTGGGGGGTGTACCCATGAACTTTGACGTGTCCGCACGCCTAGGCGGTGGGGCGGTGGAGGGCTTTGCGCAGGTAAAGGAGGAGCCCGCAAAGCGGGCGGGGGACACGGAGCAAAGCCATCCGCCGTCCCACCGCCGTCCCAACGCAGGGTATTTCGTCATAGAGGCCGACGAATACGACACCGCTTTCTTCGACAAACGCAGCAAGTTCGTCCACTACCGTCCCCGGACGGCCGTGCTGAACAACCTGGAATTCGACCACGCCGACATCTTTGACAACCTGGCCGCGATTGAGCGCCAGTTTCACCACCTGGTGCGCACCGTACCCAGCACCGGGCGCATCGTGACCAATGGCTTAGAGGAAAGCCTGGCGCGCGTGCTACACCAAGGCTGCTGGAGTGAGGTGCGCAGCTTTGGCACGGCGGTCAGCGACTTCAGCGCCGACGGCGAACCGCACGACTTTGCCGTATTGCACCGGGGCCAGCCTGTGGCGCGCGTGCAGTGGTCACTGGGCGGGGTGCACAACCAGCTCAACGCTCTGGCCGCCATCGCAGCCGCTGACCATGTAGGTGTACCTGCCGACGTAGCAGCCCAAGCCCTGGCCAGCTTTGAAAATGTGAAGCGCCGCATGGAAATATTGGCCCATGCACCGCTAAAAACTGCGCCCGATGCGGCTGCCGTCACCATTTACGATGACTTTGCCCACCACCCCACGGCCATCCGCACCACCGTCAACGGCCTGCGCCGCCGCGTGGGCACCGCGCGCATTCTGGCCGTGTTTGAGGCGCGCTCCAACACCATGAAGCTCGGGGCCATGAAGGCCCAGTTGCCCTGGAGCCTCGAAGAAACCGACCTGGCTTTTTGCCACACCGGCGGTCTGGACTGGGATGCCGCGCAAGCCCTGGCCCCCATGGGCAGCCGTGCCCAGGTGGCCAACCAGGTGGACGCGGTGGTGGCCCAAGTGCTGGCCACGGTACAACCCGGCGACCATATTCTGTGCATGAGCAATGGTGGGTTTGGTGGCATTCACCAAAAGCTACGCGCCGCACTGGTCTGACCGCAGCCCACGCATGCTGCGCAGCAGCAATATCCAAGCCCATCTGCCACTAACATAGACGGACACCACCGACACAACACCCCGACTACACACCGCCCACCCATGCCCAACGCCACGCCCGCCATTGGTAGCACTGCCCAGGTGAATATCTCGCCGTTTAACCAGCACGGCGTCATAGACATCCGTATGGAGGGTCGTGTGATTCATTACCAAGCGACGGGGCCGTTCAACACCGAGTTGCTGGATTCGCTGGCTATCGCCCAGCGAGATTTTTTACTGGCGGCCAAGCCCCAGGGCGCGTGGGTGAGCATTGCCACCATCTGCATCAGTGCCATGACCAGCCCCGACGGTATTGCCCGCTACGCCGCCATCATGGCGGCCCCCAAACCCGACTTCATGATCCCGGTGGCGACTGCATTTGTGATGGGGCCTGATGTAGAAGGCAACATCATCATGGCGCAACATTACCGAAAAATTTACCGGGATATCCGGCGCCCGTTTCAGATCTTTGCGACCCTGCCCGAGGCCCAAGCCTGGGTGCTCGCCCAACTCCCACCCCCTGCGGCGGGTTAAGCCCCAGCACGCAGAACATGGCGCGCGCTTGCAAGCACCGCTCAGGCGTCTGCCAGCACCTTGAACATATTGATATTGGTCGCCGCATAGCCCAACTTCAGGTACAGCGCATGGGCCGCCGTGTTGTGGGCGAACACATGCAAGCCGATACCCGACAGGCCCAGCGCCAACACCTCTTGCTCCAGCGCGACAAAAGCCGCCGAGGCATGCCCCTGGCGGCGGTGCGCTGCATGCACGATCACGTCATAGACATAGGCCACCTTGCGCTCGCCCCGCTGCTGCGCGGCAATCCACAGCATGCCCACCACCGTGTTGCTTGGGCCGTTTTGCATTGTGTACAAATAGTTGTCGGGCGTGGCCAGCCCCTGTGGCAATGACTCTTGCATCGACTGCGTGGCCAAGGCCAGCGCCTGCGCAGCGGCCCACTGGCCGGATTCGATCTTGTCTTGTGCATAGGCCGGGATCGACTCTGCCAGGTAGTGCTGGAACTGCGCTTCCGTCATCGGGGTCAATACCATCATGGCTTCCTTTAAAATGCTATTGAAATAATAGCTGTACATGGACGCTCCCGGTTTGCCAAGCTCTCAATTCATTCTGGCTCGAAGGTAAAGATTGCACCCGTACATTCGGACTTTAGGTGTGACTCCCCGTCACTGTCCCTGATGGGATTCGCTGGTCGGCTCCTCTATTGCTCCCACGCACTCACAGTGCTGCAGCTACTACGGGTTTTGCCCACCACGGTCTGACCTGTCTTGCCATCACTTCATGATCGCCTGCGCAATCGGTGGTTCAGTTTTGCTCCTTTTGCCTGTTGCCCTAGCCTGTAATCCCCAAGCGCTAGCCTAGCCTGTCATCGTCTGAGTCATCGACCGCTGTGATTACGGGGTCGCCCTGGCGGCCACGTAGTCACTGCGGAACTCCCTGTCGTACGCCATCAACGCCCACACAATGCGCGCGTTCTTGTTGGCCAGCGCCACCGCAGCCACGTTCTTGTTACGCCGCGCAAGGACTCCAGCGACCCAACTGCAGGCGTCAGTCTCTGCTCTCTTGCTCTGCCAGTGAATCACCGAACGTGCACCGTGGATCAACAAGGTGCGCAAGTAGGTGTCACCCCGCTTGCTGATTCCCAGCAGGTTTTGCTTGCCCCCACTGGAATGCTGGCGTGGCACCAAACCCAGCCAGGCCGATACTTGTCTGCCGTTGTCAAAGTTCTTGGCATCCCCAATGGTGGCTACCAAAGCGCTGGCGGTGATGGGGCCAATGCCGGGTACGCCTGCGAGTTTGCTGCTCAGTGCACTGCTGCGATGCCACTTGACGATCTGGGTCTCTAGCTCATCGACTTGGGTGTCCAAGACCTTGAGGTGGTCCAAGAGGCGTTGGATCAGGAGTCTAAAGGTGCCAGGCAGTTCGTTGCTGGCGTCTTCCAGGAGTTCGGGGACTCGGCGGGCGATGTGCCCTATGCCTTGGGGAATGATCAGGCCGACTTCTGCCAGCAGGCCTCTGATCTGGTTGGCCTGGGCGGTTCTGGCTTTGACGAAGCTTTGGCGCACCGTGTGCAATGCCAGCACGCTTTGCTGCTCAACGCTCTTGATGGGTACAAAGCGCATGTTGGGGCGGGCTACTGCCTCGCAGATGGCTTCTGCATCGGCTGCGTCGTTTTTATTGGATTTGACGTAGGGTTTGACGAATTGGGGGGCCATGAGTTTGACGGTGTGGCCTAAGTCTTGGAGTTTGCGCGCCCAGTAGTGGGCGCTGCCACAGGCTTCCATGCCAATCAAGCAGGGGGGCAGGTTCACAAAGAACGCGGCCATTTGCTCGCGCTTTAATTGCTTCTTAAGAATGGTCTTGCCGTACGCGTTGACGCCGTGGAGTTGGAAGACGTTCTTTGCCAGATCGATGCCCAGTGTTGTAACCTTCATGGTGGACGCTCCTGTCGGTTTAAGTGGTTGGTAGACACCTCCACTTTGGCACATTGCGATGCCGTTAAGGTGGGAGCGTCCATCCCATTGCTCCCGCACTATCCACGGCCTGAAACGCCTATTTGGCATCAAACGACTCGGGGCTGTGGATTCGCGGAGTCACGCTCCCCTCTACTTGCGCCGCGCCTTGACGGATTGCGCCAACGCATCCAAAGAGGCCAGCGAGTCATCCCAGCCCAGGCAGGCATCGGTAATGCTTTTGCCATATTCCAAAGCGTTGGCATCGTCTTTACCGGGGGTGAATTTTTGTGCGCCCGCGGTCAGGTGGCTCTCAATCATCACGCCAAACACGCTGCGCGAGCCCGAGGCAATTTGCGACGCAATATCACGCGCCACTTCGAGCTGCTTTTCGTGTTGTTTGCTGCTGTTGGCGTGGCTGCAATCCACCATCAGTGTCGGGTTCAGCTTGGCTTTGCTCAGCTCGGCGCAGGCTTCGGCCACGCTCTTGGCATCGTAATTGGGCGCTTTGCCGCCGCGCAAAATCACGTGGCAGTCCTTATTGCCATTGGTTTGCACAATCGCCACCTGGCCGTTTTTGTGCACCGACAAAAAGTGGTGTCCACCCGCCGCCGCCTGGATCGCGTCAGTCGCGATTTTGATGTTGCCATCAGTGCCATTCTTGAAGCCGATAGGTGCGGAGAGACCTGAGGCCAATTCACGGTGCACCTGGCTCTCGGTCGTGCGCGCGCCAATCGCGCCCCAGGCGATCAGGTCGCCCAGATACTGCGGCGAGATCACATCCAGAAACTCGCTACCCGCTGGCAAGCCCAGGCGGTTGATCTCGATCAACAATTGGCGCGCAATGCGCAGGCCTTCGTCAATGCGGAAGCTTTCGTCCAGGTAGGGGTCGTTGATCAGCCCTTTCCAGCCCACGGTGGTGCGGGGTTTTTCGAAATACACGCGCATCACGATTTCCAGCGTGTCGGCGTATTTGACGCGCTGCTCTTTCAGGCGGCGCGCGTATTCCACAGCAGCGGCCGGGTCATGGATCGAGCAGGGCCCGATGATGACCAACAGGCGGTCGTCTTTGCCAACCATGATGTTGTGGATGCGTTTTCGGGTGTCGGTGATCAGCGCTTCCACAGGCGTGCCCTGGATGGGGAAGAAGCGGATCAAATGTTCAGGAGGTGGCAACACGGTGATGTTCTGAATGCGTTCGTCGTCGGTCTGGCTGGTACGGTCTGCGGGGCGGGCACCGTGGGGATACCAGGCATCAGACGATGACGAAGAAGAAGCGGCAGAAGCGGAAGAGGCTTTGGTTGGCATAAACAGAACTCCAGGTACAAATGAAACCGACAAATGAAAACCGCAAAAAAAAACCGCCGGTGGCTCCGGCGGTTTTTAGAAGATTCAGGACGTTTTTCTTTTGGATACGTTCAGATCTCTCTACCGCCTAAAGCGCTTGAGAACCAAAAGTAGCTAAAAAAGAAATGTGCGGAATGCATTAGAAGACTGTAGCACAGTTGAAAATAGCCCCCATGCCCGCCACCGAACTCCTCGTCACCTCCGCAGGCCAAATTGCGGACAAAGAACTCCTCATCCCCACAGGCAAGGAGGGCGCTTACTTTCCGCACGTGCAAGATTGGGTTACCGCTCAGCTCAGCGCTAAGAAGCCGGTCAAAGACATCAGTATGCTGGTGCTGGTCAAAGGCATCAAGCAGTGGGCGGTCTATGAGCAAAAGGCAGGCGCCAAGACAGTGCGCACGGTGTTCAAGATCACCTGAGAACCTAAGCGCTTGGGTAGCAGAGCGTTTTGCGCAGGTAAAAGGAGGAGGCCGCAGGCCGGGGCTAACTGAGGTGATGAAGCAAAGCGCTCTGCCACCCAGGCGCTTAGTCTTCGTTGCGAATCCAAACCATCAGCCGCGACCAGGCACTGCTGGGGGCTGCGGCGTCAGTGCCCTGCACTTTGCTGGACTGCTCGTACACATCCAGCAGCAAAGCGCCTGCACCCAGCATGCGCCAGGCGCTGACATCAAACTCCGACAACGCTGGCGGCTGCGCGCCCGGCTGCTGAACGACACCGGCCCACTGGGTCACGTGGGTGCGAAACTGGTTCAGCGATGCCAGATGTGCTTTGAACTCGATAAAACGGTCCCAGTCACGGTTCAGATCCAGCAGCATACGGTGGTGTTCACGCAAGGCCTCCAGCAAAGCCAGCAGACCCGGCGCGAGCCAGCTGCCATCCGGATGCGGCAAGCGCCAGGCTTCCGCAATCGACTCAATCTGTGCCGCCAAATCCTGCAGGCTTTCACCCATTTGCAAGGACTCTTCATCAGCCACCGATGCGCGCAAAAACTCGCTGAAATCACCAAAGCTGCGTGAGCTGGGGCCTGGGGATTCGGTATCCCGCGCGGCGGCAAATGCACCGGACGAAGGCCAACTGCTGTCTGCTGCGCTCAGTGGCCGGGTGGACTGAAATGCTTTGGGGCCAGTCGGCGGGTGTGATGGTTCAGAGGCCATATGTCATCTGTGGGCATCCGTGGGGTGCGCAAAAGGTGGGCGCAATGCGGCTGCACCTAGCCGTTCAGGCCGTGCCACCCACTGTCAAACCGTCAATGCGCAGCGTGGGCTGGCCCACGCCCACGGGCACGCTCTGGCCCTCTTTGCCGCAGGTGCCCACACCGGGGTCCAGCTTCATGTCGTTGCCGATCATGGCCACGCGCTTCAGACACTCCGGGCCGTTGCCTACGATGGTGGCCCCCTTAACCGGGTAGAGAATCTTGCCGTTTTCTACCCAATACGCCTCAGAGGCCGAGAACACAAACTTGCCGCTGGTGATGTCCACCTGCCCACCGCCAAAGTTGGGGGCGTACAGGCCTTTCTTGATACTGGCTATGATTTCCTGCGGGTCTTTGTCGCCACCCAGCATGTAGGTATTGGTCATGCGGGGCATGGGCACGTGGGCGTAGCTTTCGCGTCGGCCATTGCCGGTGGGTGCCACACCCATCAGGCGCGCATTCATGCTGTCCTGGATATAGCCTTTGAGAATGCCGTCTTCAATCAGCACATTGCGCTGACTGGTGTTGCCTTCGTCGTCCACATTGAGCGAGCCACGGCGGTCGGCAATGGTGCCGTCGTCCAGCACCGTGACGCCCTTGGCAGCCACGCGCTGGCCAATGCGGCCGCTGAAGGCGCTGCTGCCCTTGCGGTTGAAGTCGCCCTCCAGCCCGTGGCCAATGGCTTCGTGCAGCAAGATGCCGGGCCAGCCCGAGCCCAGCACCACCGTCATTTCACCAGCGGGCGCAGGGCGCGCTTCCAAATTCGTCAGCGCCGCGTGCACGGCTTCGTTGACGTATTTTTCAATCTGCTCGTCGCTGAAGTAAGCCAGGCCGAAGCGGCCACCGCCACCGCTGGAGCCCGATTCGCGGCGGCCTTTTTGCTCGGCAATCACACTCACGCTCAGGCGCACCAGGGGGCGCACATCGGCGGCAATCGTGCCGTCAGCACGGGCCACCAGCACCACGTCGTATTCGCTGGCCAGCCCGGCCATTACCTGAATGACGCGCGGGTCTTTGGCGCGCGCCAGTTTTTCTACCTTGCCCAGGAGCGCTACTTTGGTGGTGCTGTCCAGCGTAGCAATCGGGTCCACGCCCGGGTAGAGACTGCGGCTGCCCGCGATTTTTTGGGTAGCCGTCTTCGTGCGCTTGGTTTGGCCCGCGCTGGAGATGGTGCGCACGGTGCGCGCGGCGTCTAGCAAAGACGCTTGCGAGATGTCGTCGGAGTAGGCAAACGCAGTCTTCTCACCACTGACGGCGCGCACGCCCACGCCCTGGTCGATGCTGAAAGAGCCGGTTTTGACGATGCCCTCTTCCAGGCTCCAACCCTCAGAACGGGTGTACTGAAAGTAGAGGTCGGCCTCGTCCACCTGGTAGGCCTTGATTTCATTCAGCGCTTGGGTGAGATGGCTCTCGTCCAGCCCAAAGGGGGTCAGCAGCAGGGACTTGGCCGTGGCCAAGCGTTCGATTGTGGGTTCGCGGGTGATCATGGGGTCATTTTAGGCGGGATGTCGCCCGCACGCTGCGTCGCTACGCAGGGCGCTGCCCCCCATGGGGGTTAATTTGCCTTGAGGCGGCCCAGCGGCAAATTGCCTCTGCTCAAGGGCTTAAGTCACGACTGCACCAGCCGCTTGGAGTTGGCAATCGCCATCAATATGCCCAGCGCCAGCCCCAGCGTCACCATGGCGGTACCGCCGTAGCTGATGAAGGGCAGCGGCACGCCCACCACAGGCAAGATGCCGCTGACCATGCCCATATTCACAAAAGCGTAGGCAAAGAAGATCATGGTCACGCTGCCTGCCAGCAGGCGCGAGAACAGCGTGGGGGCCTCCAGCGCGATCATCAGCCCGCGCAAAATCAAAAAGATAAAGGCCACGATCAGGCAGAGGTTGCCCATCAGCCCGAACTCCTCGGCATAGGCCGCGAAGATGAAGTCGGTGGTGCGCTCGGGGATGAATTCGAGGTGGGTTTGCGTCCCCTGCATATATCCCATGCCCGTCAGCCCGCCCGAGCCAATGGCAATCATCCCCTGAATGATGTGAAAGCCCTTGCCCAGCGGGTCCCGCGTGGGGTCTAGCAGCGTGCAAATACGCTGCTGCTGGTAGTCATGCAGCACCGGCCAGCGCACGCCATCGGCGCACAGTTGGGGCTCAAACCACACGATCAGCGTGATGCCCACCAAGCCCAGCAGCACCGGCGGGATGACCAGCTTCCAGCTCATGCCAGCAAAGAAAATGACGGACACGCCGGTAATCAGCACCAACAGCGAAGTGCCCAGGTCCGGCTGCTTCATGATCAAGCCCACCGGCACCAGCAGCAGCAAGCCTGCGGCCACAAAATCCAGCGGCCGCAGTTGGCCCTCACGCTTCTGAAACCACCAGGCCAACATCAGCGGCATGGCAATTTTGAGGATCTCACTGGGCTGGATCTGCGTCACGCCCACGTATAGCCAGCGGCGTGCACCTTTTTTGGTCACGCCAAATATGGCCACCGCAATCAGCAGCGCCACCCCCAGCACATACAGCGGCACGGCAAAGGCCATCAGCCGCTGGGGCGGCACTTGGGCCACCACAAACATGATGGTGGCCGCGATCAGCATATTGCGGCCATGGTCTTCAAAGCGGGTGCCGTGGTCGAAACCGACTGAATACATCGTCAACATGCCCGCGCAGGCCAACATAAACACCGCAAACGCCAGCGGGCCGTCAAAGCCCGCAAACCAGGGTGCAATGCGCTTACGCAGAGAAATAGAACCGAATTGTTGCGCCATAGCCCCCGATTATCCCGCCACCGCGGCCCACCGCGACGGGGCATGGGACAATCCGGCCCATGTTTTTATTGTTTGAAGAAGCCGGAAAATTCATGGCCGGCAGGGTGCTCTCGGAGGCGGACGCCTCATCCCAGGTAGAGCTGGACAGTGGCAAGCGCGTCAAAGTGAAGGCCGCCAACGCGCTGATCAAGTTTGAAAAGCCCAGCCCGGCCGAGTTTGTGGCGCAAGCCCAAAGCTTAAGCGCCGGTATTGAGCTGGAAATGGCTTGGGAATTTGCGCCCGAAGAAGAATTCGGTTTTGCCGACCTGGCGCGTGACTATTTCTCCGCCTCTGCACCGATATCCGAGCAGGCCGCGATGCTGTTCAAGCTGTTTGAGTCGCCCCACTACTTTCGCCGTGCCGGCAAGGGGCGCTTTCGCAAGGCCCCGGCCGACATCATTGCCCAAGCCCTGGCCGCGATTGAGAAAAAGCGCCTGCTGGCCGAGCAGATTGCCCAGTGGGCCAAGGAACTGGGCGAAGGCATTTGCCCCGCGCCGGTGCAAGAGCAGCTTTACAAGATTCTGTTCAAGCCCGACAAAAACGCCCCCGAGTACAAGGCCGTGGTGGAAGCCTCGCGCGCCACCCACATTGCGCCACTGGAGCTGTTGCAAAAAGCCGGGGCGATTGCCTCACCCTACCTGTTCCACTGGAAGCGGTTTTTGCTGGAAAACTTCCCCAAAGGCACGGGTTTTCCCGCCATCAGCGCGCCGCCCATCAATGACGACTTGCCGCTAGCCAGCGTGCAGGCGTTCTCGATTGACGATTCGCAAACCACCGAGATTGACGATGCCCTGAGCGTGCAAGGCCTGGGCACTGGCACCGTCACGCTGGGCATTCACATTGCTGCGCCAGCCCTGGCCGTGCAGCCGGGCGATGCCGTGGACCAACTCGGCCGCGCCCGCATGTCGACCGTCTACATGCCCGGCTACAAGGTCACCATGCTGCCCGATGCGCTGGTGCAGACCTACACGCTGCAAGAGGGGCGCGATTGCCCGGCCCTGTCTTTGTATGTGACCCTGGACGAAGCCACGCTAGAAATAAAAAGCAGCGAAACACGCGTGGAGCGCGTGCCCATTGCCCACAACCTGCGCCATGACAAGCTGGACGCGGTAGTGACCGAGCCCTGGCTATTGGACCCTGCGTTTGAGCATGAAAATGACCCGCAAGCCTTACAGAACCTGCGGGAGCAGCTATCATTTTTATACCGCTTGGCGCGCGACCTGAAAGCCAAACGCGAGATAGTGCGCGGCAAACCTGAGACCTTTAACCGGCCGGATTACAACTTCCGACTGCAAGGCAATGATGGCGCGGAGCCACAGGGCCACGAAATCGTCGAAATCACGACCCGCCAACGCGGTGCACCGCTCGATTTAATCGTGGCCGAGGCCATGATTCTGGCCAACAGCACCTGGGGAGCGTGGATGGCCGAGCTGGGTGTGCCCGGCATTTACCGCAGCCAGGCGTCTCTGGCACCGGGCGTGAAAGTGCGCATGGGCACCAAGGCCGCGCCGCACGCGGGCATTGGCGTCAAGTGCTACGCCTGGAGCACCTCGCCCCTGCGCCGCTACACCGACCTGGTCAACCAGTGGCAAATCATTGCCTGTGCCAAGCACGGCAAAACCGCCGCGCTGGCTGCGCCCTTCAAGCCCAAAGACGCCGATCTGTTTGCCATCATCAGCAATTTTGATGCAGCTTATAGCGCCTACAACGGCTACCAGGGCGCGATGGAGCGTTTCTGGACGCTGCAATACCTGGCGCAGAACGGCATCACCGAGATCGAAGCCAGCCTGTTCAAAGAGAACATGGTGCGCGCCGACACGCTGCCGCTGGTGCTGCCCGTGATGGGTGCCCAGGGCTTGCCGCGCGGCGCGCGGGTGCGCATCAAATTGGGTGAGATGGACCTGATCACGCTGGACATTGGCGGCACAGTAATTGAGCGCCTGGATGCGCCGACAGAGACCAGCGAAGCCAACGACGATGCTGAGGAAGATGACGAAGAAGTGGCCGGCCCGATTGCCATTGCGGTTGATGTGAGTGATGCGCCCGCAGAGAGCGCGCCAGCCAACGATAATCCGCCGCTGTGAACCTCCGGTCCTTTAGCGCCATGCAACTCGCCCTGGGTGCATCCATTGCGGTGCATGCGGTGCTGTTGACGGTGCGCTTTGTGGACCCGGAGTCGTTCAACCGCGTGTTTGAAGACACGCCACTGGAAGTCATTTTGGTCAACGCCAAAAGCGCGGACAAGCCCGACAAAGCCAAGGCGATTGCCCAGAGCAATCTGGCCGGTGGTGGTGAGGCCGACAAGGGCCGCGCCACCAGCCCGTTGCCGTCTTCGGCGCTGACCGAGGTGGGCGATTCGCTGGAAGACGAGTCCGTCAAAAAGCTGCAAAACCTGCAAGAGCAACAGATGCTGCTGCTGTCGCAAATCAAGAACCAGCTCGCCGCCCTGCCCCCGCCCGACCCCCACAAAGTGGCCACCAAGTCTGAGCAGATGGAGCGCGAGGAGAAGCGCCGCCAGTTGATCAACCTGCTGGCCGAGATTGAGCGGCGCATCAACAAAGAGAATGCGCGCCCCAAAAAGCGCTACATCAGCCCCGCCGCGCGTGAGGCGGTGTTTGCCATTTATTACGACGGTCTGCGCAATGCGATTGAGGCCCGGGGCACTGAGAACTTTCCCACCGCGGCAGGCAAAAAACTCTACGGTGAGCTGACCATGATCGTCACCGTGAACCACGATGGCCGCGTGCTGGAGACCGAAATCGTGGAAACCTCGGGCAACCGGTTGCTGGACAAACGGGCTGCCGCCATTGCCAAATCGGCGGGACCTTTTGGCGTCTTCAGCGCCGCCATGCGCCGCCAAGCTGACCAGATTGTGGTCGTGTCGCGCTTCAAATTCACCCGCGACGAGACGCTGGAAGCCAACGTCGCCACCCAGCCATGAAATCCGCGCTGCGGGTTGTGGGCTTGTTGGTCTTGGCCTTGCTGGCCTTGCAGCTTTATTTCATTTTGCGCATTGCAGCCATGGCGGTGATCGCCCCCGAGTCCACTACCTTTGAACGCTCGCAGGCCTGGCAAATAGTCGCTGAAAAAGGCCGTCTACCGTGGCGGCAGCAGTGGGTGCCCTACGCGCAAATTTCGGACAACCTGAAGCGCGCGGTGGTTGCGTCGGAAGACGATGGCTTTAGCAGCCATGGCGGCGTGGATTGGGATGCGATCCAGAAGGCCTGGGACAAAAACGCCAAAGCCGAGCAGCGCGCAGCCTCGCGCAAGCCCACCGCCCCCCAGGCCGCTGCCACCGCCAAGCCACCCAAGATTGTGGGCGGCTCCACCATCACGCAGCAGTTGGCCAAGAACTTGTTTTTTACGGGTGAGCGCACGCTGTTGCGCAAGGGCCAGGAGCTGGTCGTGACGCTGCTGCTGGAGCAATTTTTGAGTAAGCAACGGATTCTGGAAATTTACCTGAACCATGTGGAATGGGGTGAAGGCGTGTTTGGTGCCGAGGCAGCGGCCCAGCATTACTTTCGCAAATCAGCCAGCAAGCTCAACGCCTATGAGGCGGCGCGGCTGGCGGTGATGCTGCCGAGGCCGCGTTACTTTGAGAAGCTGCCCAACTCAGCCTATGTGGCGGGAAGGGCCAGTGTGATTGTGGGGCGTATGGGGGATGCGCAGTTGCCTTGAGTTGGGTTGTTGGCTTTAGTAGTTTTTGAGCGAGCGGACATTTGCTGTCGCTCCGCAGAAGGCCCAGGGCACATGCCGCCGCTCGTGTCCCCCGCCCGCTTTGCGGGCTCCTCCTTTACCTCGCTTTGGCATGCGCCCTGGGCCTTCTGCTGCGAGGCAAACCGACAACTCGATTGGTCGCGCAGGAAGTTCGTTTGATAAGCTAGCCATCTCTCCAGCCATTGGGAATCCCCAACATGCAACTCGCAGAACTCATTGCACAAGAGTGTCAGGTTCCTCTAGCGGCGATCATGCTGCTTCGCCACAGCAATGCAAATGTTCAAGATCTGCGTCGACACGGAGTAAGCGTAGAGGAGTACACCGCAATACAACCGATTGAATCAAAGTACGACTTCTTTCACCCGCACAAGGAGCGCATTCATATCGTCGTTGTAATCGTCGACGACTTGATCTTTCGTCCGTTTCGCGTCACAGGCATCGAAGCTGAAGGAACCGAATTTTCTATTGGCAGCGAAGCTTTTCGGCGATTCAAAAGTGAGGAAAATTCGAAGCCATGGCTGTGCCGCAGGTTCTCACTTCAACCCCTGCCGAGCACCGCGATAGGCCTTCGCATCCGAGGATGGGAATTGTCACGCACGAGAACCCCTGTCCAGCGACTTGGTAGCGCGTTCTTCAATGAGATAGCGGTTGGTATATCGGCCTCTGCAGAAAGCCTGTCGGAGCAAGTCCGCACATAGTTCGACAGCCAGGTTGAAGCGGCACTGCGCGACCACCACGAGACAAGGCGCGCTCGCTTGGTTCAAGCACCAAAGTTACCAACCCGAGTATTGATCTCATCGTATGCGTACGCGCGGAATCCTGACGTAGCCGCGGAAGCTCTCTTGCAAGCGAATGGAAGTTGTCAATCTTGCGGAAATAGCGCGCCCTTTGTCAAACGAAAAAGTGGTGAGCCCTACCTTGAGGTGCATCACCTCGTACCATTAGCCGCAGGCGGAGAGGATACGTTGGGGAACACGATTGCCATCTGCCCAAATTGCCATCGGAAAGCTCATTACGGGTAGTCTTTGGGAACTGTCTCCTGTACATCACCCGGATCAGGGCGGCTGGGTGTTCTGCGGAGCGAAGTCAGGGAGGAGGCCGCAGGCCGGGGGACATGAGCGCAGCAGAGCACCCAGCCGCCCTGATCCAGCGCCAACCAAGCAAGCCGCATGCCCCCTGGTATTCCCCCACACAACCCCACATAGAAGTGTCATCTAGCTCTGTATCATCCGCCCATGCTTGCCAAGTTAATGAGTTACTTTTTACTGGGTCTGATCCGGGTGTTGACGGGGTCCCAGGCGCGCTGGCATGGGTGCCCGCCCAAGGCGGAACAGCGCATTTATTTTGCTAACCACCAAAGCCACGCTGATCTGGTGATGATCTGGGCGGCCCTGCCCAAAGAACTGCGCAGCGTGACGCGCGCGATTGCGGCCAAAGACTACTGGACCAAAACCCCTTTTAAGCAATGGCTGACCACGGCCGTGTTCAACGTGATCTATGTCTCGCGCGACCGCAGCTCGGACGAAGACCCACTGGAGCCGCTGGTGGAAGCGCTGGGGAATGGTGATTCGATCATCTTGTTTCCTGAAGGCACGCGCGGGCATAACGAGATGCCGCAGTCCTTCAAAGCGGGGCTCTACAACTTGGCGCTGAAGTGCCCGGGTGCAGTGCTGGTGCCAGCATGGATCAACAATGTGCAGCATGTGCTGCCCAAGGGCGAGGTGGTACCGGTGCCGGTGCTGTGCTCAGTCACCTTTGGCGCGCCCATTCGGGTGCAAGAGGGCGAGGCTTGCCGGGCCTTTTTGGACCGGGCACGCGAAGCCGTTATCGCCCTGCGCGATGTGTGAGCTAGCTGCATGTACCACTACCTGAAAGACCTGACCCCTACGCAGCAGATTGGCGCGCTGTTTGTCATCGTGTTTGGCCTGCTGCTGCTGGCCAGCGTGTGCGCGTTTTTGTTGTCTCTGCGCGAATACGCCGATGACACTGTAGCCGAGCGCCGCCGCCTGGAGCTGCGCAAGCTGGAGAGCATGATCCGCACCAGCTGGTTCATGATGCTGATTTTTTGGATCAGTTGGGTGACGGGCGACTGGGTGGCGCTGGCGCTGTTTGGGCTGGTGTCTTTCTTTGCGCTGCGCGAGTTTTTAACCTTGTCGCCCACGCGCCGGGGCGACCACCGCAGCCTGGTGCTGGCCTTCTTTGTGGTGCTGCCCGCGCAGTACTGGTTGATTGGCAGCGAGCACTTTGACATGTTCGCGGTGTTTGTCCCGGTGTATGTGTTTTTGGCGCTGCCCGTGGCCAGTGCCTTGGCCAATGACCCCACCCGCTTTTTGGAGCGCAACGCCAAGCTGCAGTGGGGCATCATGGTGTGCATTTATGGCATGAGCCATGTGCCCGCGCTGCTGTTGCTGCGGTTTCCGGGTTACGACAACCGGAACGCCTTCATGGTGTTCTTTTTGGTGATGGTGGTGCAAATCTCCATGGTGACCCAGCACTTTGTGGCCCGTAAATATCCACGCCCCCCCGTGGCCCCGGCGATCAGCCAGAGCTTTCACTGGCGCAGCTGGTGGGTGGGGATGCTGGTGGCCAGTTTGTCGGGAGCGCTGCTGGCTGGCGTTACGCCCTGGGTACCAGGCACCGCGTTCGCGTTTTCTTTTATCGCCTGCGCGGCGGGGTCTATGGGGCATTTTGTGATGAAGGCCCTGAAGCGCGACCGGGGCATCCCCAACTGGGGCCCCGAGGGCCGGGGTGTGACCGGCGCGGGCGGCTTGTTAGACCGGGTGGATGCGCTGTGCTTTGCAGCGCCCGTTTTCTTTCACTCGGCGCGGTGGTATTTTGACCTTTGAGCCCGTGGATAGTGCGGGAGCAGCTCCTAATTCAATAGCATGCGCATACTAGGCATTGACCCCGGCCTGCGCGTTACCGGCTTTGGTGTGGTGGACATGGTGGGTGCCGACCTGGCCTATGTGGCCAGCGGCACCATTAGCACCCAGCACCTGGACACCCGCGCCCTGCCCTCACGCCTGAAGGTGCTGTTTGACGGCATTGGCGAGGTGGTGCAGCGCTACCAGCCCACCTGCGCGTCGGTTGAGATCGTGTTCGTCAACGTCAACCCCCAATCCACGCTGCTGCTGGGCCAAGCCCGGGGGGCCTTGATTACCGCGCTAGTGACTGCCAACTTACCGGTGGCCGAGTACACGGCGCTGCAAATGAAACAAGCCGTGGTGGGCTATGGCCGCGCCGATAAAACCCAGATTCAGGCGATGGTGCAACGCCTATTGAGCCTGCCGGGCCTGCCAGGGCCAGACGCGGCCGATGCACTGGGCCTGGCCATCACCCACGCGCACGCGGGCAAGGCCATGGCGCGTATGGCGCTGGCGGATGGCGTGGGTGGTGCTGGCGCAGCGGCTTCGGGCAACGGTAAATCGTCTTACAAGGATGGGCGGCGGCGCTAAGGCCGACGGGCGCACTGGGCCTAGCTAGCGCCACACCAGCCAGCGCCACACTCATTGGCAGCCCGCATGGGTCTTCCAGATAGCCAAGTCACCCAAACTCACCACGCCATTGCCCGAGGATGCAGCCAGGTAGTACAGGCTGTCGTCCGCACTAGAGCTGGCAAGAAACGTATTGCTGGCTGGGTAATACCGAAAATAAAAAGCCCCCAAATTCCCAGCCGAAGCACCCGTGGTGGGAAAGGCGCTGGGCAGGCTGCGCTCGCCCCAGCTAAAGATGCAGTCCGCCAAACTGCCGCTTTGCACCATGGTGAGGGGGCGGCTGGGTTCTTCGGTGGGCATGCCGTCGCGCCAGAGTTGGGCGCGCAGTTTGACCGGGCGCGCGGCGTTGGCAGGAATCGTCAACACGGGAGCAATGTGGGCATTGGCGTCACCGGCAGCCAGGCTTTGCACAAAACCTGCTCCGCTCTGAAACCACCGCACTTGCAGACCGGAATTGCCACCGGCCAAACTTGCAGGCGTGTGGTTGGACTGCACGCGTTTTTGGTTACTTTGCGTCAGTTGGGTCGCGGCAGCGGCCAAGCTACTGGTCTCCGTGGATTGTGAAATCGACAAGGTATACGTCCCACCGATCGTGGCATTGGGCGGCCTGAGCACATAGAAACCTGCCCAGGGCTCCACATCTGTCAGGGTGCGCTGCGCACACCCCGCGCCTTGGGTGCGCAGCAATGGCCCCACCGCAGTGCCATTCGTGCGCAGGCCATTCACCTGAAACTGGCCGCCATCACTGCACAAGCTCAGCGTCCCAACACCCGCCAGCGGCGCAGACAATTGGATGGAGTCCACGTCATCGGCATTGGCTACACCCGGCTGACTCAATTGGCCCCGAATAATGAGTGGCAAAGCTGCGACACGCGTGCCCTTGAACGGGTCTTTGGAGTAGTCGCCGCCGACAGCGTCGGCCTCTTTGACGGTCAAGTTATCCACGACACCATCACAGTCATTGTCCAAGCCATCCAGCACTTCGGTTTTGCCGGGTGCGATGGCTGCGTTATCGTCACGACAATCCAGAAAACGGCTGGCACCGTCGTTGTCGCTGTCCAAACAACCTGCAAACGGCGTGGTAAAAGCTGCAGCACCGGCAAGGCCCGGACCTTGGTACCACTTCAGGTGGGTTGCCAGGCAACGCGGGTCTGACTGTGTGACCCGGGCAAGCGACATCAACATTGCATCACTCGCCTGCTCGGCAGAATCATAGAAATCGCCGTTGAGCGAGTTGGCAACCCCTTCGGCCAGCCAGGCCTTGACCTGCGCACCCGTCATGTGTTGCGCCACCACGGTAAATAAACTTCCCATCAGGTACTGGGCCTGGGCTGCGGTGCAGGCGGGTACATCATTGGCTGCGGCAGCACAGTCGGCCCACGTCAGGGCGGGGTTGGCCAGGTAAGGTTTCCAGTAGGTGCCCAGCCAATCATTCAACACGGCCGTGGGCCGTTTAACCGAAGATCCACCGTCTGCCATCTTGGCCTGCACCCGAGCGAACCACTCTTGCAAAATCGTCGTCCAATTGTGGGAAGAGTCAGGCCCGTAAGCCCAGGCGGACATGACATCAAAGTTGTGCGCCAGTTCGTGCACAAATACATTGGTGAGGATGTCGTCGTCCAGCCCGATTTCGTCCAGCACGGCGTTGCTGTACTCCGTAGAGTCACCGGGCGCAAACGCCAGGCCGTAGAAGTTAGTAGGCTCGTTGGGCAGAAAGGCAAACACCTGTTTGCCGCGCGGGTCACTCGTCAACTCCGGCGCCCAACCCAACAGTTCTTTGTAGCTTGCGTACAGCAAGTCCAGTCGGTCGACCAAGGTTTGAATACGCACCGGGTTGAGCTTGGCGGCGCGCGGGTGCACCGTAGGAATCAGCAGCGTAATGGCAGCTCCGTCGTACCGCGCCACGTTGAAGGTTTGGGTGGGTTGGCTGAAGGTGGTGTAGCTGATGACCTCGCCCCAACACGGGGAACAGTTGGTGTTACCAAAGTTGATGCGCGAGGTACCGTTGGCGCGCACCTGTAAGGGCACGCGGGGCATACGCACGTAGTCGCGTACTTGCTCAAGCCGGTAAACCTGGGACGGGCCGGGCTCCACCGCAGGCGGTCCGTCGGCCTGCGCCGAACCCAGCGCGAATAGCCAGGCCATGGCAGCCCCACACACAGTACGACCAATGTTTGCCAGAGACAGGAGTGGCATAGTGCTCCTAATGTGGGAAAAATCAGCCTTTTAGGCCGTGGATAGTGCGGGAGCAGATACTAAATTTATAGCAAAATGAAGTTCAGACCTTCTCGTCCAACAAGGCCCCTGCCATCCGATCACTGGTTTTGAACACCGCCAGATTGGCCAAAAAGCTGTTCTTGGCTTGCAGTTGGGCTACGGCATCGGCTTCCAATGAGGGACCGACTGATTCGGCACGCTCCACCCGGGTTTGCACGCCGCCACCGCTCTGCGGCGTCTGCGCCACTTCCTGGCGGCGATAGCCCGGCGTGGCCAAGTTGGCCACGTTGTTGGCCGAGGCCTGCAGCTGGGTTTGGGCTGCGTTCATGCCCGACAGGGCAATGGAAGAAATGGAGGCCATAGCGTGTGTCCTGCAAAGGAGATGGCCAAATTATGCGCCGCACATCGGCCAACGCCAATCGGGAGCCTTGCGGCTTACCAAGCCCGCGCGGGCACTGCAAAGCCCGCTGGGGCCTCTCGCACGTCTTCAAAAGTGACGATTTCCCAAGCGTCCTGGTGGGACAGCAGCTCGCGCAAAAGCTTGTTGTTCAGCGCATGACCGGAGCGGAACGCGCTGAAGGCCGCCAGCAAGGGGCGGCCAATCACATACAAATCGCCCATGGCGTCCAGAATTTTGTGTTTGACGAATTCATCGTCATAGCGCAGGCCATCGGCATTGAGGACTTTGTAGTCGTCCATGACGATGGCATTGTCCAATCCGCCCCCCAGGGCCAGGCCATTGGCACGCATCATTTCCACGTCTTTGGTAAAGCCAAAGGTGCGGGCGCGCGCAATGTCGCGGGAATACGAGCCCACGCTCATATCAAACTCCACCATCTGGCCCGAGGAGTCGACGGCGGGGTGGTTGAATTCAATCTCGAAGCGCAGCTTGTAGCCATGGAAGGGATCCAGCCGGGCCCACTTTTCATTGGCACCGCTGCCTTCGCGCACTTCTACGGGCTTGAGCACACGGATAAAACGGCGCGGCACGTTTTGCAGCTCAATACCGGCGCTTTGCAGCAAGAAGACAAACGATGCGGCCGAGCCATCCAGAATGGGCACTTCTTCGGCAGTGATGTCCACATACAGGTTGTCAACGCCCAAACCGGCGCAGGCTGACATCAAGTGCTCCACAGTAGCCACCTTGGCATTGCCGCTGGACACCGTAGAGGCCATGCGCGTGTCCGTGACGGCGGTGGCGCTCATCACGATGTCCACCGGATCGGGCAAATCCACCCGGCGAAAAACGATGCCCGTATCGGGCGCCGCCGGTCGCAAGGTGAGTTCCACACGCTGGCCGCTATGAAGACCCACGCCCACGGCGCGGGTCAGAGACTTGAGGGTTCTTTGTTTCAGCACAAACAGATTTTATCAATCCGCCTGTTTCCGCAGGAAAGCAGGGATTTCGTAGTCGTCCATGCCGCCGTTGGACAAAGCATCGACCTTGGCCGCGGCCTGGGTGCGGTTGGTGCGCCACACGCTGGGGGTGGACATACCCGCATAGTCGGGCTGGGCTGCGCCCATACTGGTCATGCCGTTACCCGCATGACCCGCATTGCCACCCAGGCTGGCAGAGGTACCACCGGCCACGGGCGTGTTCAGTGTGGGCACATGGAAAGGCACGTTATCGGTACCGGTGCGCAGCACTTGCAATGGGGGCGCTGTACGGCGCACGCCCTGGCGGCTCAGGCCCGTTGCCACCACCGTCACGCGGATGTCCTCACCCAGCGAATCGTCATAGGCAGCGCCGTAGATCACGTGCGCGTCTGCGGATGCATAGGTGCGAATGGCGTCCATGGCGAGTTTGGATTCGCGCAGTTTCAGGGAGCCCTTGGCCGCGGTGATCAGTACCAAGACGCCCTTGGCACCCGACAGATCAATGCCTTCGAGCAGTGGGCAGGCCACGGCTTGCTCGGCGGCGATGCGCGCGCGGTCTGGGCCATTGGCGATGGCGGTGCCCATCATGGCTTTGCCGGGCTCGCCCATCACGGTACGCACGTCTTCAAAGTCGACGTTCAGCAGGCCTGGCACATTGATGATTTCGGCGATACCGCCCACCGCGTTTTTCAACACGTCATTGGCATGCGCAAAGGCTTCGTCTTGGCCGACATCTTCACCCAGCACGCCGAGTAGTTTTTCATTCAAGATAACGATCAGCGAGTCCACATTGGCTTCCAATTCGGCCAAGCCCGTGTCGGCATTGCTCATGCGGCGGCCGCCTTCAAAGTCGAAAGGCTTGGTCACTACGCCCACGGTCAAAATGCCCATCTCTTTGGCCACCCGAGCAATCACCGGCGCAGCACCAGTGCCGGTGCCGCCGCCCATACCGGCGGTGATGAATAACATGTGCGCGCCATCAATGGCCGCGCGGATTTCTGCCTCGGCCAGCTCGGCCGCAGCGCAACCTTTTTCGGGCTTGCCGCCCGCACCCAGGCCGGTACCGCCGAGCTGAATAATCTTGTGAGCCGTGCTTTTGCTCAGGGCCTGCGCATCGGTGTTGGCGCAAATGAACTCCACGCCGCCCACTGCGGTGCTGATCATGTGTTCCACGGCATTGCCGCCACCGCCGCCTACACCGATCACTTTGATCTGGGTGCCTTGGTTAAACGCTTCTTCTTCAATCATTTCGATGGACATATGGGACTCCTGAAAACTATAAAAATATCGGTGAATTCAATGCTTAAAACGGATTTGCAATTTTTATGAAGGCGGGTCAACGCACCTCCATCGCCAATGCGGGCTACCCCGCGCCAACCAAATTTTGTTGTTCATGGTCAAAAGTTCCCGATGAACCAGTCTTTGACCGAACCAAAGGCAGACTTCATGGAGCCTGCTTTTTGCGCCACCTTGTAGCCGCGCATGCGGCCCATGCGGGCTTCTTCCAACAAACCCATGACCGTGGCCGCGCGGGGCTGGGCCACCATGTCGGACAGTGCCCCCGCATACCGGGGAATGCCGCGACGCACGGGCTTCAAGAAGATGTCTTCCCCCAGCTCCACCATGCCCGGCATGATGCAACTGCCACCCGTGAGCACAATGCCGCTGGAGAGCACCTCTTCGTAGCCCGAATCGCGGATCACCTGCTTCACCATCTCAAAAATTTCTTCGATGCGTGGCTCAATCACACCGGCCAGCGCCTGGCGGCTGAGCATGCGCGGTCCACGATCGCCCAGGCCGGGCACTTCCACTTGGGTCTCGGGGTCTACCAGCAGTTGCTTGGCATGGCCGCTCTCGACCTTGATGTCTTCCGCGTCTTTGGTCGGGGTGCGCAGCGCCATGGCAATGTCACTGGTGATCAAATCCCCGGCGATGGGGATGACCGCGGTGTGGCGGATGGCACCGTTGGTAAAAATTGTCACGTCGGTGGTGCCCGCACCAATGTCGACCAGCGCAACGCCCAGTTCGCGCTCGTCATCGGTCAGGAGTGACAGGCTGCTTGCCAGTGGGTTGAGCATCAACTGGTCTACTTCCAGCCCGCAGCGGCGTACGCATTTGACGATGTTTTCCGCTGCGGCCTGTGAGCCAGTGACGATGTGCACCTTCACCTCCAGGCGAATGCCGCTCATGCCGATGGGCTCTTTGACGAGTTGGCCATCGATGATGAATTCCTGTGGCTCTACCAGCAGCAGGCGCTGATCGGCCGAGATGCTGATGGCCTTGGCAGTCTCTACCACGCGGGCCACATCGGCGGCGGTGACTTCGCGGTCTTTGATCGCCACCATGCCGCTGGAGTTGATACCGCGAATATGGCTGCCGGTAATGCCGGTGTAGACACGCGTGATCTTGCAGTCCGCCATCAACTCGGCTTCGCGCAGGGCCTGCTGAATGCTTTGCACGGTGGCATCGATATTGACCACGACACCGCGCTTGAGGCCATTGCTGGGGGCCACACCCAGGCCCGCCAGCTTGAGCTTGCCATCCGGCATCACCTCGGCCACCACCGCCATGACTTTGGCAGTGCCGATGTCGAGGCCGACGACGAGGTCTTTGTATTCTTTTGCCATAGTGGGTCCTGTGAATCCTGCGTGTGTCTTGCGTTACTTTTTGCGTTATTTTTTGGGCTCGGGCGGGGCGATGGTGCTAACGCCGCGCAGCTTCAGGGCGTAGCCGTTGTCATGCCGCAAATCGGCCGACTCTACGGAATTCACCCGCCGCCCATAGCGCCCGGTAATCTGCGTCACCGTCTTCAGAAAGCGGGTCACCCGGTCGCTGACTTCCTGCGGCTCGCCCCGGCCCATCTCAATGTCGGCCCCGGTCTCCAGGTGCGCACGCCAGCTGCCCCGGCCGGTGAGCTCCAGCTGATCCAGAGACAGCTCCATGCTGCCAAACAAGGGCTTGAGCGTGCGGTACATCTGCAGCACTTCGGCGCTTTGGCCTTCGGGGCCGTTCAGGCGCGGCAGCATGTCTTGCTCCACTTCGCCCACATTGGCTTCAAACACTTCGCCAAAACTGTTGATCAACTGCAGTTCGCCCTCAGAACCCCAGTACGCCACGGCGATGTGCTCTTGCAACTGCACCTGCAAGCGGTTTGGAAAGTCTCGGCGCACCACGGCCTGGCGCACCCAGGGCACCGCCTCAAAGGCGGCGCGCACGCGGGCCAGATCGACCGTAAAAAAGGTACCGCCAACCCGGGGAGCCACATTGGCGCGCAGGTTGAGTACGCTGTTGTGCGTAACATCCCCAGTCACGGTGATACCCGCAATATCAAAAATCGGTTGACGTGCTGCCCAGCGCGCTGTTGTCACCCCCACCAGCAACACGAAGCCCAGCAACAAAACCGATGCGGTCATGTTCATCAGCTTCACGTCCAAAGGGGTCACAACGCCGTCGTTCATGGGCGTACACCGCCGTCTAGCGCGGCATCCTGCAAAAGCTGCAAGCACAGTGCCTCGTAGCTAATGCCTGCGGCTTTGGCCGACATGGGTACCAGCGAATGCCCGGTCATACCAGGCGAGGTATTGATTTCCAGCAAGGTAGGCTTGCGGGTTTTGGCGTCAATCATCACATCCACCCGGCCCCAGCCGCGGCAACCGAGCACGCGGTAGGCATCCAGCACCAGGGCCTGAATCGCCTGCTCTTCACCTTCGGGCAGGCCGCAGGGCACCAGATAGCGGGTGTCGTCGGTGAAGTATTTGTTTTGGTAGTCGTAGTTGCCCTCAGGTGCCACGATACGGATCACCGGCAAGGCACGCGCATCGTCGCCACTGCCCAGCACTGGGCAGGTGACCTCATCGCCCTCAATGCATTCCTCGCACAAAATATCTGCGTCCATCTGGCTGGCCAGCGCTACCGCGTCGGCCATGCCCGAATAGCCCGCCACTTTGGTGACGCCAATCGATGAACCTTCACGCGCGGGCTTGACGATGACGGGCAGGCCCAGCGTATCGGGCACTTCAATGACCGTGTGCCGGTCCATCGCACCGCGTCGCAGCAAGAGGTATTTAGGCGTTGGAATGCCCTCAGAAATCCAGATGCGCTTGGTCATCACTTTGTCCATGGAGATGCTAGACGCCATGACCCCGGAGCCGGTGTAGGGAATGCCCAGTAGCTCCAAGGCGCCCTGCACCGTGCCATCTTCACCAAAGCGGCCATGCAAGGCGATGAAGCAGCAGCTAAAGCCTTCTCGCTTGAGGTCGCCCATATCGCGCTCTGCCGGGTCAAAGGCATGTGCATCCACACCCTGGGACTGCAGGGCCTTGAGTACGCCGCTGCCCGACATGAGTGAGACTTCACGCTCAGCGGACGCACCGCCCATCAACACCGCGACCTTGCCCAGGGCGCGAATGGACTCTGCGCTGGTTGAATTCATAGTGTTTTGGCTCATACAGCCCGTCCTTCGTGCGGGAGCAGCTCACTTTTTTGTAGCAGACTGACAATTTTCGCGGGTGTGGCACCAATCGACCCTGCCCCCATGCACAGCAATACGTCCCCCGGCTGGGCGTTGTCGATAGCGGCTTGCGCCATGCTGCTGATGTCGTCGACAAAAATAGGTTCGACCTTGCCGCCAATGCGCAGGGCACGGGCCAAGGCACGGCCATCTGCCGCCACGATGGGTGCCTCACCGGCGGCATACACCTCGGCTAGCAATACCGAATCCGCCAAGGCCATGACCTTGACGAAGTCTTCAAAGCAATCACGCGTGCGGCTGTAGCGGTGGGGCTGAAAGGCCAGCACCAGGCGGCGGCCTTCAAACGCGCCGCGCGCCGCAGCCAGCGTGGCTGCCATCTCGACCGGGTGGTGGCCGTAGTCGTCGATCACCGTAACGATGCCGCCCGGCTTGCCGTCCTTGCTGGGCAAGGGCTGATCGCCATAACGCTGGAAGCGCCGGCCCACACCTTTAAATTCGGCCAGCGCGGCCAACACTGCGGCGTCTGCAATATCCAGCTCCACCGCCACCGCAATGGCCGACAAGGCGTTGAGCACGTTGTGGCGACCCGGCAGGTTCAGCACCACCTCCAGATCGGGCAGCACCACGCCATTGCGCCGCTGCACGGTGAAGTGCATTTGCGCACCCACGGCGCGCACGTTCACGGCCCGCACCTGGGCCGTCTCGCCAAAGCCATAGCTGGTGATGGGGCGTGTGACCTGGCCCAAAATGTCCTGGATGCCGGGGTCATCGGTGCACAAAATGGCAGTGCCGTAAAACGGCATGCGGTGCAAAAATTCAACGAACGCGTTTTTCAAACGGCCCACATCGTGGCCGTAGGTTTCCATGTGGTCCGCGTCGATATTGGTCACCACCGCCATCACCGGCAGCAGGTTCAAGAAGGACGCATCCGACTCATCGGCTTCCACCACGATGTAGTCACCGCTGCCCAGCTTGGCGTTGGCACCGGCGCTGTTCAGGCGGCCACCGATCACAAAGGTAGGGTCCAGCCCGGCCTGCGCCAGCACGCTGGCCACCAAGCTGGTGGTGGTGGTTTTGCCGTGCGTGCCTGCTATGGCAATGCCCTGCTTCAGGCGCATCAGCTCGGCCAGCATCAGCGCGCGCGGCACCACCGGAATACGCCGGGCCCGTGCAGCCACCACTTCAGGGTTGTCTGCCTGCACTGCGGTGGAGGTGACCACGGCATCCGCCGCTGCCACATTGGATTCGGCGTGGCCCACAAAGGTCTGGATGCCCAGCGAGGCCAGGCGCTGCAAGGTCGCGCTATCGGCCAGGTCTGAGCCTGAGATGGTGTAGCCCAGGTTGCTCAGCACCTCGGCAATGCCGGACATACCGGCACCGCCGATGCCTACAAAATGGATATTTTTAATCGCGTGCTTCATGTGCACAACTCCTCACAGGCGGCCACCACGGTGGCAGTGGCACCTGTTTTCTCTAATGTTTTGGCTTTGAGTGCGCGCTCCAGCAGCGCGACACGGTCGATTTTTTGCAACCAATCGGCCAGGCCTTGCGGCGTCAGCTCCGATTGCGGTAACAGCCAGGCCGCCTGCTGGTCCACCAGAAAGCGCGCGTTGTGGGTCTGGTGATCGTCTACTGCCGATGGAAAAGGCACAAACACAGCGGCCGCGCCCACTGCGGCGATCTCTGTCACCGTGCTGGCTCCCGCACGGCACAGCACCAGGTCAGCGTCGGCAAAGGCTTGGGCGGTGTCGTCAATGAAGGGGGTCAAGATAGCGTCTACACCCGCCGCAGCGTAGTGCGCGCGCAGCGTGTCAATCTGCTTTTCGCCACTCTGGTGGGTTACCACGGGGCGCAGCGCGGGCGCTATCAACGCCAGCGCTTGGGGCACCACGCTATTGAGCGCCGTAGCACCCAAGCTACCACCCACAACCAGCAGGCGCAGGGGCCCCGTGCGGCCCGCAAACCGGGTCTGCGGATCGGCCTGGATCAAGAAGTTGCTGCGCAAGGGGTTGCCCACCCACTGGCCCTTGGCCAGCACCTGGGGGAAGGCAGTAAAGATGCGATTGGACACGCGAGCCAACACTTTGTTGGCCATGCCGGCCACCGAGTTTTGTTCGTGCAAAACCAAGGGTTTTCGCAAAAGCGCGGCCACCATGCCACCCGGAAAACTGATGTAGCCACCCAAGCCGACCACGACCTGCGGGCGCACCTTGCGCATCACCTGCACACTTTGCCAAAAGGCGCGCAGCAGGCGCAGTGGTAGCAATGCCAAGCTGCGCAGGCCTTTGCCGCGCACGCCCGAAAAGTCGATGACTTCTAACGCAAAACCTTGGGGTGGCACCAGGCGGCTCTCCATGCTGCCCGGCGCGCCCAGCCAGTGCACGCGCCAGCCTCTGTCACGCAAGGCGTGGGCCACGGCCAGGCCTGGGAAAATGTGACCACCGGTGCCCCCCGCCATGATCAAAGCAGTACGTTGTGCCCCAGCGGCGTTCACATGCTCACTCATACACGGCCTCCGTGCATGAGTTGTCGGTTCTCATAGTCAATGCGCAACACGACGGCAATAGCCACCAGATTCACCAAAATAGCCGAGCCGCCATAGCTCATCAGCGGCAGGGTCAGCCCTTTGGTGGGCAATGCGCCCAGATTCACACCCATATTGATAAAGGACTGAAAACCCATCCAGATGGCCACGCCCTGCGCCACGAGCCCCGAAAACACGCGATCCAATGCAATCGCCTGGCGACCAATATGCATGATGCGGCGCGTCAGCCACAGGAACAAACCGATGATGGTGAGCACGCCCACCAGACCAAACTCTTCGCCAATCACGGCCAGCAAAAAGTCGGTATGCGCTTCAGGCAGCCAGTGCAGTTTTTCCACACTGCCGCCCAGACCCACGCCAAAAATCTCACCCCGCCCAATCGCAATCAGCGAGTGCCCGAGCTGGTAACCCTTGCCCAGCGCGTACTTCTCGTTCCAAGGGTCCAGGTAGGCAAAGATGCGCTCTCTGCGCCATTCGCTCAAGGCGATCATCAAACCGAACGCGACCACCAAAATGGCAGCAATCAAAAAGAACATGCGGGCATTGACGCCACCCAGAAACAAAATACTCATGGCAATGACCGCAATCACCATAAAGCCACCCATGTCCGGCTCCGCCAGCAGCAGCAAGCCCACCACCGCCACCGCCGCCGCCATCGGAGAGACGGCGCGGAAGAAGTGCTCTTTCACCTCCATCTTGCGCACCATATAGTCGGCGGCGTACAGCAGCACGGCGAACTTGGCCAGCTCGGAGGGCTGGAAGTTCATGCCACCCAGCGCGATCCAGCGCCGCGCACCATTCACCCCTTTGCCAATGAAGGGCACCAGCACCAGCATCAGCAGTATCAAAGAAGCAATGAACAACCAAGGCGCCATCTTTTCCCAAGCGCGCACCGGCACCTGAAAGGCGATCAGTGCTGCTACAAACGCAATACCCACTGAGATGAAGTGCCGGACCAGAAAGTGGGTGTGCGTGTAGTTCGAAAATTTGGGGTTGTCCGGCATGGCAATGGATGCGGAATACACCATGACCATGCCCCACATCAGCAGCGCAACGGTCACCCAGACCAAGGGCTGGTCAAAACCGCGCACGCGGGCGGGCGCGGTGGTGGCAGAGAACGAGCCACCACCACCCAAACGCACCGGCAGCACAGAGAGCGCAGCATCCGCACCTGCGATACGGGCGGCCCACCAACCCGCAATGCCCTGACGCACCGTGCTCATGCCAGCGTCTCCAGTTGGGTGCCAGATGCCAGCGCCAGGTCTTGCACCGCAGCGCAAAACACCTGGGCGCGGTGGGCGTAATTGTCAAACATGTCAAAGCTGGCGCAAGCCGGGGACATCAGCACCGCGTCACCCGCATGGGCGCGCTGGTTGGCTTGTGCGACCGCCTCTTCCATCGACGCTGCGTGGATCAGCGGCACGCCACTGTCCTGCAAGGCCGCCGCAATGACTGGAGCGTCGCGCCCAATCAGCACCACGGCCCGGGTGAAGCGGGACACCGGGCCGGCCAAGGGCGCGAAGTCTTGGCCCTTGCCTTCGCCACCCAAAATCAGCACCAGCTTGCGATCCGCACCCAGGCCCTGCAATGCGGCCACGGTGGCACCCACATTCGTGCCCTTGCTGTCGTCAAAAAACTCCACGCCGTTGAGGATGCCGATAGGCTCTACGCGGTGGGGCTCGCCGCGGTATTCGCGCAGGCCAAACAAAATGGGTGCCAAGGCACAACCCGCCGCTGCACACAAAGCCAAAGCGGCCAATGCGTTGGAGGCGTTATGGCGGCCACGGATGCGCAGCACGTCGGCCGGCATCAGGCGCTGAATGTGGAGTTCTTCAACTTCATCCTTACGCTTCTTGCGCGTCTCGTCAGCTTCTAGCGCGCGCACCAGCCAGACCATGCCGTTGACTTCTTCGATGCCAAAATCGCCGGGGCGCTGGGGCATGTCGGTGCCAAAGCTGAGGTGGGGCCGCTCCTGAGGGCGCTGCAGCTTGACGCGCACCGGCGCGGGCAGCATGGCCATCACACCTGCATCGTCGCGGTTCAACACCATCAAGCCGTGCTGGCCAAAGATACGGGCCTTGGCTGCTGCATAGGCGGGCATGCTGCCGTGCCAGTCCAAATGGTCTTGGGTCACATTCAGCACCACGGCGGCGGTGGGCTCAAAACCCACCACGCCATCCAGTTGGAAACTGGACAACTCCAGCACCCACACCTCGGGCAGCGTGTCGGCATCCAGGTGGCTGGCAAGTGTGTCCAGCAATGTAGGGCCAATATTGCCCGCCACCGCCACCGTCTTGCCCGCGTGGGCTACCAGTTGGCCGGTCAAAGACGTGACCGTGGTCTTGCCATTGGTACCCGTGATGGCCAGCACCGACGGGGCGTAAGCGCGCTGGGTGCACAATGCCAGCAGCGCCATGGCATACAAGTCTAATTCGCCACCAACCCGCATGGAATGTGCGGGAGCAGCTATTAAAACAGGAGCGATTTGCGCTGGACTGAGGCCAGGCGAGCGGTACACCGCGTGCAGGCCCTGGCCTTCCACCAAACCCGTGTCAAACGCGCCGGCCACAAAGCGCACCTGGGGCAACTCTAGCTGCAGAGCAGCGAGCTGGGGCGGCGCTGCGCGTGTGTCAGCCACAGTGACTTGCGCTGCACCGGTGCGCACGCACCAGCGCGCCATGGCCAAGCCTGAAGCACCCAGCCCCAGAATCAGGATGTTCTGCCCTAGCAGCGGCTGCAGAGGCGCATCGCTCAGTAGCTCCGGAATTGTGGTCGTGCTATCGGTCACGGCATCTGTGCCATCTGCCGCCACGACGGGTTCAACCAAAGCGTCTTTATCGGCTTTGTCAGTCGGTGTGTCCGCAAAAATATGGGCCACAAAGGCGGCAGCATCCCGCGCGGCGGTGAGCGTGGTGGGCAAGCCCCGCGCTTCTTTGGCGGGCACCACCTCGGCCTGCACATCGGGCGCACGCAACTCCACCGCCCCATCCATAGGGGACGCTGCCGGAGTTTCGCCAGGGATGTGCGGGTCGCTGGGGTTCATCTCAGTTTCAGGGTCGAGAGCCCCACCAGACACAGGAGCATGGTGATGATCCAAAAGCGGACCACGACTTGGGTTTCTTTCCAACCCGTTTTTTCAAAATGGTGGTGTAGGGGTGCCATCTTCAGCAAGCGCCGACCTTCGCCATACTTCTTGCGGGTGTATTTGAAGTAACCCACTTGCAGCATGACCGACACCGCTTCGGCCACAAAGATGCCGCCCATGATGGACAGCACAATTTCCTGGCGCACGATCACGGCGATGGTGCCCAAAGCAGCCCCCAGGGCCAGCGCACCCACATCGCCCATAAACACTTGCGCCGGGTGGGTGTTGAACCACAAAAAGGCCAGGCCCGCCCCCGCCATGGCGGAGCAAAAAATCAGCAGCTCGCCCGAGCCAGGAATGTGCGGAAAGAACAGGTATTTGGAGTACACCGAGCTGCCAGTGACGTAGGCAAACACACCCAGTGCCGAGCCCACCATCACCACCGGCATGATGGCCAAGCCGTCCAGGCCGTCCGTCAAATTCACCGCATTGCTAGAGCCCACTATCACCAGGTAGGTGAGCACCACAAAGCCAAGCACCCCCAAGGGGTAGCTCACTTCTTTGAAAAACGGCAACTGCAAACCCGCTTTGGGCGGCAAATTCACGTCAAAGCCCGAGCGCACCCAATTGAAGAACAGCTCCATCACTTTCAGGTTGGAGCTTTCGGAAATGCTGAACACCAGGTACAGCGCGGCAATCAGGCCGACCAGCGATTGCCAAAAGTATTTTTCGCGCGAGCGCATGCCCTCCGGGTCTTTGTGGACCACTTTGCGCCAGTCGTCTACCCAGCCAATGGCACCAAAGCCCAAAGTGACCATCAGCACGATCCAAACAAAGCGGTTGCTCAGGTCAAACCACAGCAAGGTTGATGTTGCAATCGACAGCAAAATCAGCACGCCACCCATGGTCGGCGTACCGCTCTTGCTCAAATGGGTTTCCATGCCATAGCCGCGAATGGGCTGGCCGATTTTTAGCTCGCGCAAACGGCGAATCACATAGGGCCCAGCGGCCAGACCAATCAGCAATGCCGTCATGGCGGCCATCACCGCACGGAAGGTGAGGTACTGGAAGACCCTGAAAAAGCCGAACTCCGGCGACAAGGTCTGCAGCCATTGGGCCAGACTCAGCAGCATAAGCAATCTCCGAAAATAGGCTCAGTGCGCATGCAAGGCCTCCACGACGCGTTCCATCCGCATAAAGCGGGATCCCTTGACGAGCACGCTGCTGACGGCAGGCATGTCTGACTGCACTGCGGCAATCAACGATTCCATAGTCTCGAAATGCTGCGCACCGTCAAACACCTGGCTGGCATGCACCGCCAGAGTGCCGATGGTCTTGAGGTGATCAATGCCTTGGGACTGGGCGTAGCGGCCCACCTCGGCATGAAACTGGGGGCCGTCCTGTCCGACCTCACCCATGTCGCCCAAAACCAGCACGCGCGGCTCCGGTAGCTCGGCCAGCACGTCAATGGCGGCTCTGACTGAATCCGGGTTGGCGTTGTAGGTGTCATCCACCACGGTGCAGCTGCGCCCACCCATCTGCACCTGCTGCGCACGCGAGCGACCCTTGACGGGCACAAACGCTTGCAGACCCCGAACAATGGAGGGCACGGTGACGCCCGCCGCCAAAGCGCAGGCAATTGCCGCCAGCGAATTTTTCACGTTATGCCGACCGGCAATGGCCAGGGTGTAGTGCAAATCCACACCTGCGCTGCGCGCATGCACTTGCCAGCCTGCACCCTGCCACACTGCGGCGATGCAATGCACGCTGGGCGCGCCAGTCGATTGCGGGCCAAACTGGGATGTCGCGCGGGCACCCGCAAGCGCCAACCAGAGCGGCGTGTACGTATCGTCACTGGGAAACACGGCCGTGCCCTCAGTGGATAAGGCAGTGATGACAGCACCATTCTCTTGGGCTACCGCGTGCACGGTGTGCATGTACTCCAGGTGCTCGCGCTGGGCATTGTTGACCAGGGCCACGGTGGGCTGCGCCATGGCGGCCAACACCGCAATCTCACCCGGGTGGTTCATGCCCAGCTCAATCACGGCCAGTTGGTGCGTGGCACGCAGGCGCAGCAAGGTCAGCGGCACGCCGATGTCGTTATTCAAATTGCCACGGGTGGCAAGTGCTGCACCATCGGGGGCATGGCTGTCCAAAATGGAGGCCAGCATTTGTGTCACCGTCGTTTTGCCATTGCTCCCGGTGACCGTAATGAGCGGCAGTTGGAATTGCTTGCGCCAGGCGGTGGCCAATGCACCCAAGGCACGCTTGGTATCCGGGACTTCTATGCACGCAAACCCTGGCATACCCATGGCAGCCCCAGGATGGCAAACCGCGGCCACGGCACCGCTTTGCCGAGCGTCGTCCAAGAGAGTATTGGCGTCAAAGCGCTCGCCCTTCAAAGCCACAAACAAGTCGCCAGGCTCGACCGTGCGCGAGTCGGTGTGTACGCGCAGAATATCCAGATGGGCGGGGCCCAGCAAGCGTGACTCGGGCATCCACTGCGCCGCCTGGCCGAGTTGCATCATGCCTGTCATGCAGCCTCCCCTTGGGCACGCAGCTGCATCGCGGCATGGGCGTGGGCTCGGTCAAAAAAAGCGGTCTTCACGCCCGCGACCTCTTGCGTGGTTTCATGGCCTTTGCCTGCCAGAAGTACCACGTCTTGGGCATCGGCCTGCGCAATCGTTTGGGCAATGGCCAGTGCCCTGTCGGCTTGTACCTGAACGTCTACCGATTTGGCGATGCCCAGCAGAACCTGGGCAATGATGGCTTCAGGCTTTTCGCCGCGGGGGTTGTCGCTGGTGACCACCACCCGGTCTGCCTTTTGCGCCGCCAACGCGCCCATCATGGGCCGCTTGGCATTGTCGCGATCACCACCGCAACCAAACACGCACCAGAGCTTGCCACCCCGCTGGCTTGCCAGGGAGCGCAGAGCGTCCAGTGCCTTGCCAATGGCATCTGGCGTGTGGGCGTAGTCCACCGCCACCAAAGGTGCGCCTGGCAATGTCAAACACTCCATGCGGCCCGGCACGGGGCGCAAATCTGCGCACACAGCAACCGCTTGCGGCAAAGGCACCCCCAGGCAACGCATGACCGCAATAACGCCCAACAGGTTGGAGACGTTGTAGGTCCCGATCATCTGCGTGGTGATGGCGTGCGCTACCCCATCCTCACACACCTCGAAGCGCAGGCCCTGCTCCGTATAGCCAATCGATTGCGCGCGGATTCTGGCGTCGGATACCACCGATGTGGTCCATACATCCTGGCCCAGCGCCTGCAAAGTAGACGCAAGCACGGCACCCTGGGGATCGTCCACATTGACGACCGCATGCTGGAGCCCCGGCCAAGCAAACAACTTGCGCTTGGAGTCCCAATAAGACTGCATATCACCGTGGTAGTCCAAATGGTCTTGCGTGAAGTTGGTGAATACCGCCACCCGGATTTGTGTTCCGTTCAGGCGGTGTTCCTCAATCCCTATCGACGAAGCTTCCATCGCACACGCTTTGAGCCCCGCATCCACAAACTGCCGCAGCGTTTTTTGCAACATGACCGGATCTGGCGTGGTAAAGCCGGTGGCCACCAAGCCGATGGCCTCTGCGCCACATGCCTGCCCCGCGGCGGGCGGGCAGCCAACGCCCAGCGTACCCACAAGCCCGCACGGCAGGGCATAGTTATCGGGCAGCGCAGAGAGCGCCTGTGCCAACCACCATGCAGAGGATGTTTTACCGTTGGTGCCGGTAATAGCGACCACCGCCAAAGCCTGGGAGGGATTCTGAAAAAACTCTGCGGCTATCACACCCGCGTCTGATTTGAGTCCGTCATAGGTCACCACAGCATCCGATGGCCAATCGAATGCGCCAACCCCGTCGTGCTCCACCAAGCATGCGGCTGCACCTTGAGCAATGGCCGGTGCGACGTATTGGCGCGCGTCCGACAGACCACCGGGCCAAGCCACAAAAGCATCGCCGACCCCCAGTTGCCTGCTGTCGGATTGCAAACTGCCCGAGCTGCGTTGCTTGAGCCAATGGGCGGCTTCTAAGGGTGTGGAAAAGTGCAGCATCAGAAGCTCTCCTCCACAGCCTGCGCCACGATCTGGGGTTTCACCGTCATATCTGGCTGGACGCCGAGGGTTCGCAGCGTTTGCAGAACCGTTTCACTGAATACGGGCGCAGCCACATCGCCGCCGAAGTACTTGCCGTTGCTGGGCTCATCAATCATCACGGCAACCACAATGCGCGGGTTGTCAATGGGGGCCACACCCACAAAGAAGCCCCGGTATTTTTTGTCGGCGTAGCCCTTGCCTTCTTGCTTGTGGGCCGTGCCTGTTTTGCCGCCCACCGAGTAGCCCATGGTCTGGGCTTTAGGGGCCGTGCCCCCTGGCCCGGTGACCAGGTGCAACATATGCAGCACCTCTTGGGCATGGCGCGCCTCCATGACACGGACGCCCGCGGCGCGGTCCGATGTCTTGAGCAAGGTGACGGGAGTCAGCTCGCCATCACGTGCAAACACACTGTAGGCACGCGCCAATTGGAACAAACTGGTCGACAGGCCATAGCCGTAACTCATGGTGGCTTGCTCTATGGGCCGCCAAGTTTTGTAAGCGCGCAGTCGGCCACTCACCACACCAGGGAATGGAACTTGCGGCTTTTGCCCCAACCCCACCTGGCTGAACATTTCCCACATTTCATGGGGCTGCATTTGCATCGCCATCTTGACCGTCCCCACGTTGCTGGACTTCTGGATGACTTCATTGACCGTTAGTGCACCATGCGGGTGGGCATCAGATATCGTCGATCCAGATATGGTGATTTTTCCAGGTGCGGTTTGAATCACGGTCTCAGGGCGAACCAGGCCTTTTTCCAGGGCCAACGCGATGACGAAAGGCTTCATCGTGGAGCCAGGCTCAAAGGTGTCGGTCAACGCGCGATTGCGCAGTTGCGCACCCGAGAGATTGGCCCGTTTGGCGGGCGAGTAGCTCGGGTAATTTGCCAATGCCAGCACCTCACCTGTCAACACGTCCAGCACGACCACACTGCCCGCCTTGGCTTTGTTGTCCAACACGGCTTGCTGCAGCTTTTGGAAGGCAAAAAACTGCACCTTGCTGTCTATGCTCAGTTGCAGATCACGACCGTCTGACGGCGGAATCTGGTCGCCGATATCTTCAACGACCCGCCCCAGGCGGTCTTTGATAACGCGCCGCGAGCCATTTTTGCCCGAGAGCTGCTTGTTGAAGGTCAACTCCACGCCTTCTTGGCCCTGGTCTTCTACATTGGTAAACCCGACCACATGCACGGCAGACTCGCCTTCCGGGTATTCGCGCTTGTATTCCTTGCGCTGATAGATTCCCTTGAGATTCAGTGCAGCAATTTCCTTGGCGACGGATTCGTCTACTTGTCGGCGCAACCAAACAAACGATTTGTCTTCGTTCTCCAGTTTTTTGGCCAGCTCGGAAACTGGCATCTCCAACAGCTTGGCAAGGCGCTGCTGCTGCGGCTGTGTGATCTCCACATCCTCAGGAATCGCCCAAATGCTGGGTGCCGCGACGCTGGACGCCAATATCAGTCCGTTGCGGTCCAGAATCCGCCCCCGATTGGCGGGTAGCTCCAAGGTACGCGTGAAGCGCACTTCCCCTTGGCGCTGAAAGAAGTCATTGGCAACCACCTGAATATAGGCCGCACGCGCCGCAAGACCGCAAAAGGCCAAAGCAATCGCCCCGACCACAAACTTGCTGCGCCAAACAGGTGTCCGGCTGGCCAGCAAGGGACTGGAGGTGTATTGGATGCCACGGCTCATGGTGCTGCCACTTTGGTGTTGACGTTGGCATTCGCGTTGGTGCTGGCTGCGCGCTCGCCAGCGTTGTAGGCCACATAGTTGGTGACGCCCGCCTGTGCTTGGCGCATTTGCAGCTTTTCACGCGCCAGACGTTCGACGCGCGCCGGTGTGGCCTGGGAGCGCTTGGCCACCTGAAGGCCATCTTTCTCAATCTCCAGACGCCGCGCTTCGGTCCGGGCCTTGTCCAACTCCGTGGTGAGTCGACGCGACTGATACTGCACGCTCACCAGATACAGCGCACTAGCCAACACCGCCAACAGCAGCACCAAATTCAACCGGATCACGACGAAATGGCCCCTACGGTTGCCCACTGCGTGTGGCGCCCTGCCCCCCTGGGGGGCCGTGTTTCACCTTGGGGCGGCCCAGCGGTGAAACTAGTCATGGCGGAAAAGTGTAGTGCCTTCATGCCGCAGTCCTCTGCGCCACGCGCATGATGGCGCTGCGCGAGCGGGGATTGCCCGCCACCTCTTCGGCGCTGGGCTTCACCCGATCCAGGGCCTTGAATTTCATGACCTTGGGTGCTGCGAACGGCGCACGGCGGTCGTATTCATCCTTGGAATGCTTGGCAATGAACTGCTTGACGATGCGGTCTTCCAGCGAATGGAAGCTGATCACTGCCAGGCGGCCACCGGGCTGCAGCACATGCAAGCAGGCCTCTAGCGCCTGTTGCAACTCCTCAAGCTCGGCGTTGATAAAAATCCGAAGAGCCTGAAATGTGCGCGTTGCAGGGTTCTGGCCCGACTCGCGGGTTTTGACCGTGTCAGCCACGAGCTGGGCCAGCTCGGTGGTGGTTGAAATTGGGCCCCGCTCTTGTCGGCGAGCAACAATCGCCTTTGCAATGTTGCCAGCAAACCGTTCTTCACCATATTCACGTATCACCTCCGCGATTTGATTGACTTCGGCCGTCTCCAGCCACTGGGCCACGCTCTCACCCCGGGTGGTGTCCATGCGCATGTCCAGCGGGCCATCGAAACGGAAGCTAAAACCCCGCGCGGGGCTGTCGATTTGTGGGGAGCTCACCCCCAAGTCCATCAGCACGCCAGCAATACTGCCGCCCTGAATTTCGTTCATGTGCGAAAACGCCGAATGCCGGATGGAAAACCGGCTGTCTTCTATGGCGTTGGCTTCGGCGACCGCTTCCGGATCGCGGTCAAATGCAATCAAGCGCCCCAGCGGGGAAAGACGGGAAAGCAAGAGACGGGAGTGACCACCGCGACCGAAGGTGCCATCGACATAGGTGCCATCTGCGGCCGTCGATTCAGCGCCTTGGCCATCTTCCAACAAAGCATCCACTGCCTCGTTCAACAAAACGGTGGCATGGGTCCGGGCAATTTCCACAGTCCCGCCCTAGAAGGAAAAATCTTTGAAAACGTCGGGCATTTCGCCCTGCATGGCCTGCGCCTCTTGCGCGTCGTAGGTGGCCTTGTCCCACAGCTCGAAATGGTTGCCCATTCCCAGCAGCATGGTGTCTTTGCCAATGCCCGCCGCAGAACGCAGCTCAGGCGAAATCAGCACCCGCCCGGTGGCATCTATGTCCACATCCATGGCATTGCCCAAAAAGATACGTTTCCACCACTGGGCGGACATCGGCAGGGCAGCAATGCGATCACGGAATTTTTCCCACTCAGGGCGGGGGAACACCATCAGGCAACCATGGGGATGCTTGGTAATGGTGAGCTGGCCTGCGGCGGTCGCACTCAAGACGTCACGATGCCGGGTCGGCACGCTAAGCCGTCCCTTCGCATCCAGACTGAGTGAAGAAGCCCCTTGAAACACCAGATTTACCCTTTTTCTCCGCGCCACAGTGAATTCGCCATGAAATTGGCACTTTTCACCACAAAATTGCACTTTTTTGCACTGTAGCAGCAAAAGTACAACTTGCAAGATGGCTTGCGAGAAAAATTTTCAATGAAATCAAGGACTTAGAAGCGTTTTTGAAGCCACGAAAGTGGTAAAAATCGTTCTAAATTAAGCACTTAGCGTTTGCAGTGAAAGTAACGCTTGAAGCGAGCCCCAGCAGTGTGACTACTGACAATTACAAAATGTAACTGGAAAGATGCCCATCTTGACTCAGGCTGCACCGGAGTGCGTCGCCCTGGTGGCACTAGCATGCCAGGTTAGCTATAGAGTGTACTTACTCGACGGGTATCGCATTGACACGCGCGTATTCGGTAATGCCAATGACATTGAAAAAAGCTGCGACCAAGCGATTGACATCGCGAAATTGCACCTGACACCCTTTGGCGTGGCAAGTCGCCACCCAATTCAATATGCTGCCTGCCGCAGAAAAATCCACCCGCACCAGCCCTTTGCAAGAGACGACCAAATGCGCACCGCGCGCATGGTCATTGCCGAGCAAAGCCACTGCAGACACTGCGTCACCCAAAATTTGCCCAGAGAGTGACAGGGCCGCGCCCTCGGTGCCGTTCAATCCCAAAGGCATGGTCGTCGTCGTCACCGGGCCCTGCGCTGCCGCCTCTTGGTCCGCATCGATATACCGACTGCGCGCGGGCTCCCAAACAGGCGGGGCGACCTCGAAGGTAATACAAAAATCAAGGGCTGCCAGCTCAAACTCATCTTGCAGTTGCATAGTGCGAAGCGCATCTAGCCGCACGGTCCAGGCGGTGTCATCCGACCCACGACTCCCCGAGGGCGTTAGATCGCGCAGTGCTTTTGCCAACCGATCCGCGCCCGAGAAACGCAGAGCGACATCTTCGGTACACAGGCTTCCGAAAAAACCCGCCATAAAGGGCAATGCATCATCTGCAATGTCGTTCAAGCGCGACCAGTCCAAATGCCAAGGGGGCGGGGTGCTAAACAAAGCAACGCGCAGCTCCTCCATACCCGCAGCCGTCAACTCGACCGGGCAAGCCCACACGGCACGCCCCGAAGAAGCACGTCCTGCGGTGGACGCTTTTCCCGACGTGGTCGTAGCGGGTGCTGTCGGTCCAGGCGCTGCGGGAATATCAAACCACCGCGGGCGCAGATTGCCAAGCCGTGGCGCATAGTCCACCACCGCACGATCAAAAGCGTCAGATCGGCTGGTGGCCCGGTACAGATCCAGTAAGGCCGATATCCAGACTTCAGCGACTTCAGGGATCAGAGCCTCACCACTGAGGGCAATGACGAGCGCACTTTCTGCACCAGCATCATCCCCATTGGCAAACCGGATGGCGGCTTCTTCCAGCTCTGGGTCCGTCATCATGTCTTCTGGCTCGATGGCGAACAACTCGGAAGAAGAAAAACCGCCGTCATTGCTACCGGAAACCGCTGCTGCCGGAGGTGTGAAAGCGCCAGCCTGCGCACTTCTGCGGGATGGCAAAGGCGGCATGCCCGCGCCCATTTCCGTGGGTACGAACTCAACCGCCGGTGAATCACCTTCTCTGCGCGAAATTCCGGTCAATGCAGTGGATTCAAAGGATTCATCGGACAGATCGGGTGCCATCGTTGCGGCTTCCGAACGCGAGGCCTCAGCGGGACTGGGGGCGGTCTTGGCAACGGGGAAACTGGTAGCCTGTGCCGAAGCAGCCTCTTGCTTGCCTTTCCACCACTGCTTGGACATCTGCGCTTCAATCTCGTCAATTTTCTTCAACGTATCGGCACGGCCCTCGGCATCCGCTGGCAAGCTGGACTGAAAAAAGGAAGGACGGGCAGCGCCCGCAATGGCGGATGGATCATTGCGACGCAGTTTGCGCAAATTATCAAATTCGCGCTTGCGAACAAAATCATTTTGTCGCTTGCGCTCAATCATCGCCTTGAGCGCCTGCTTGTCATAACTCGTCTCTTGCTCCGGCTCCGGCCTGTCCAATTCCGACCAATCCTTGGTGGGATTGCGAACGAACATCGCCATCTTGGACAACAGATTAGGGCGACTGTCTTTCGTGGCCATAGCGTAATAAAACGAAGAGACTCAGGCGGGCTGCCTTATCTTCAATCCCCAAACATTTTTTGCTTGAGCTCTCTGCGTTGCTGGGCTTCCAAGGACAGTGTGGCGGTGGGGCGCGCTAACAAACGGCCAACACCGATGGGCTCACCCGTCTCGTCGCAGTAGCCGTAGTCTCCGGCGTCAATACGGCCAATCGACTGCTCAATCTTTTTAAGCAGCTTTCGCTCCCGGTCACGGGTACGCAGTTCAAGCGCGTGCTCTTCTTCAATGGTGGCGCGATCAGCAGGATCGGGGGTGACCGAGCTGTCTTCACGCAAGTGCTCAGTGGTTTCACCTGCACTGGCCAAAATCTCGGTTTTCAATTTGGACAGCCGCGCTTTGAACGCGGCCATTTGCACGTCGTTCATGTACTCGGTATCGGGCATGGCGATCAACTCCGCATCCGTCAATTGCTCGGGCGGCGTAGTTTTCCAGTTGTTGACCAATTTGGCGTCTTTTTTGACAGCAGATGGCAGCATAGGTGCGATCAGAGTGGCAGGGGTGGATTGGGAGTAACTCGATTTTGCGGCAGTGGACGCCACAGCTTGCGCCATGGAAGGCACAGTGACTTGGGCTAAACGGGACGAGGGGCGGCCGGCCTTGGCAGGCGCAGCGACGGGGGCTGGCGCTACAGGTGCAGGCGCCACTTTGGATTTTGCAGGAGAAGGAGACACAACAGACGGCATAGACACAGGTTTGGCAGCCGACTTAACAGCCGACTTGGGAGCGGGAATGGGTTGTGCTTTCGCTGCGGCTTTAGCCACCGGTTTGGGAACCGGTTTGCTTGGGGCCGCAGGGGCTGACTTTGCAGCCGGCTTTTGCACAACTTTCGGGACTGCTTTGGTAGCTAATTTATCGGCTACTTTGGCAGACGGTTTAACAACCACCTTCACAGTGGGCTTGGGTGGCTTGCTGGCTGCCGATTTTTCAGTCGGCTTGGCAGGCTTCGCAAGAGCTTTGCCAGCAGTTACTTTGGGCGCAGGCTTGGTGGCCAACTTGGACGTCGGCGTTGCCGCAGGCGTCACTGCTTTGGTCACAATAGCTTTACCGGATTTCGATTTCACTTCTTGTCTCCTGGCAGGGCTGGCCTGCGCATGCTCCGCCGATACCGAACTTCCGCTGCGCGCCCGTGAGGGTTTGTCAGCCGGGCTTTCTTCGGCGCGCGAGTGTACAGGCTCCCGCTTAGGAAAACCCATCAGTTGCAAAAGCGAGACAATCATTGGACTCCCAAACCTTGTTTTATTCAACGTGAAAAAGTGGCATTGTGCTGCAGTGCGTTGAGGGGTTCGTGGCGTCTTCCGGTATCAGACCAGCGACTGCTCCAGCCCCTGCAACAAAATATCCTTGGGCAAATCAATCCCGATGAACACCATCTTGCTGCAGCGGTGTTCATCGGCGCCCCACACGGGGCCTAAATCACTGCCCATTAACTGGTGCACGCCCTGGAAAATCACTTTCCGGTCCGTGCCCTTCATCAACAGCACCCCTTTGTAGCGCAGCATGCGCGGGCCGTAGATATTGACGATGGCACCCAGGAAATCTTCCAGCTTGGCGGCATCAAAGGGCCGATCGGATTTGAAAACGAAGCTTTTGACATCGTCATCATGGTGATGGTGGTGCCCGTGACCGGCGTGATCATGGTCGTGCGCATGTGACGGATGGTCGCAGTGCTCACCATGTTCATGGTCATGCGCGTGGTCATGACCGGCGTGGTCGTGGCTGTCGTCTTTCAGAAAATCGGGGTCAATGTCCAGTTTGGCATTGAGATTGAAGCCGCGCAGGTCAAACACCTCGTTCAGCCCGACCGCGCCAAAGTGCACTGCCTTTTGGGGTGCGCGCGGGTTCATGTGCTTGATGCGGTGCATCAGAGCGTCCAGTTCGTCTTTGGACACCAAATCTGACTTGCTGATAAATATCTGGTCGGCAAAGCCGATTTGGCGACGCGCTTCCTGGCGGTCATTGAGCTGCTGGGCTGCGTGTTTGGCATCGACCAGCGTCAGGATGGAGTCCAGCAGGTAGGTTTCTGCGATCTCGTCGTCCATAAAGAAGGTCTGGGCTACGGGGCCAGGGTCAGCCAAGCCTGTGGTTTCAATCACCACGCGCTCAAAGTCCAGCTCGCCCTTGCGCTTCTTTTCCGCCAGATCACGCAGCGTAGCACGCAGATCTTCGCGTATCGTGCAGCAAATGCAGCCATTGCTCATCTGAATGATCTGCTCGTTGGTGTCGCTCACCAAGATGTCGCTGTCGATGTTCTCTTCACCGAATTCGTTTTCGATGACTGCGATCTTTTGGCCATGCGCCTCACCCAACACGCGCTTGAGCAGCGTGGTTTTGCCTGAACCCAGAAAGCCGGTCAGGATGGTGGCGGGAATCAAACTCATAAGAAATCCAAAAATCAGCAGGTGGGGAGTGTAGCGGCCAATTCAAGTGACTTTCTTACAGAAGGGCAATAGCATCTTCAACGCCATGCCGCCAGAGTTTTAACGACGCATGACCACCAACCCCTTGAGGTACTCCCCTTCCGGGAAGGCCAGGGTCATGGGGTGGTCGGGCGCCCCCCCCAAACGCTGGGTAATGAACCCATCGACGCCAGCATCAGCTCCAGCCCCCGCGACTATTTTGTGAAACAGGTCGGCACTGACACCGCCCGAACACGAATAAGTGAACAGTACGCCCCCGGTTTCCAGTAGCTTGAGCGCTAGGCGGTTGATGTCCTTGTACGCGCGTGCAGCCCGCTCGGCGTGGGCCACGGTGGGCGCAAACTTAGGCGGGTCCAGCACGATCGCGTCAAATGTGCGGCCCTGGTCTAAAAACTGGCGAAGTGACGCATTCACGTCGGCATCCATCAACGTAGTGCGGGTGGCGTCAAAGCCGTTGAGCGCAACATTCGCCGCGACTTTGTCGATCGCGGGGCCCGAACTGTCAATCGACGTCACATGGTCGGCACCGCCCGCCAGTGCAGCCACCGTGAAGCCACCGGTGTAGCAATAGCAGTTGAGCACCCTGCGGAAGTTCAAACGCTTCGCATGGTCTGCAAACAGTTTTCGGCTGTCGCGCTGGTCGAGATAAAACCCGGTCTTGTGACCTTCTGCGATGTTGAGGGCCAATTTCCACTGGTGCTCGTGCAGCACCAATTCCACCGGCCCATCGCCCCTCAGCCATCCTTTGGCCTCCGCAAGACCTTCCAGCGCACGGCTACTCGCATCAGAGCGCTCATAAAGCTTTCGCAAACCGGTTGCCATCAACAAAGCATCCGCCAACACAGCTTTCCAGCGTTCGGCGCCGGCAGAGAGAAACTGCGCCACCAAAGTGTCACCATAGCGATCAACAATCAAGCCGGGTAGCCCGTCCGACTCACCGTGCACCAGGCGCACACCATCGCTTTGTAGGTCAAACCGCACACGGGCCTCAATGGCGCGCGCACAGACGGCGGAAAAGAAGGCCGCGTCTATGCGCTGGGTCTCATCAAAGCTCCACACCCTGGCACGAATTTTTGACTGAGGGCTGAATGAAGCCCAGGCCAAAAACTGTCCCGAATGGGACTCGACACGGACTGTTTCACCGATGTCGCCACCGCCTTTGGCGATGGCAGATTCAAAAATCCAGGGGTGGCGGCGCAGTAAAGAGCGCTCTTTGCCTTCACGAAGTCGAATAGTTTTCATGCCGCCATTGTGAAGCAGGGTTTGTAGGGGGGCGGGCGGGCTAGCAATTTATCCAAAAACACTGCACACTTTTCCCAAAACACGCGGCGGTCGCACCCGCCTGACGCGCGTACAACATTGGAGACCGTATGGATTTCAACAACCTGAAAATTTCTACCCGCCTGGTGATGGGTTTCGGAGCGCTGGTGGGTATGGTGGCACTGGTCGCACTACTGGGTATGGCAGTCGCGCGCAGCACCAGTAACTCCATCGACACCATCTATAACAACCGTCTGGTTCCCATTTCACAGCTCAAGCAAGTTAACGACAACTACGTTTCGGTGGTGTTAGATGCTTCCAACAAAGTCTCTTTGGGGCTACTTGAACCGGGCAAAGCGATCGGACAAGTGAAAGACGGAAGCGCCAAGGCGGGAGAGGCCTGGAAGGCTTGCTCGGACAAGGCATCA
>NKIK01000080.1 GCA_002256115.1 Burkholderiales bacterium PBB3 | reverse complement strand
AACTCAAGCTTCTGCTTTTTAATGCTACTCTACGACAATTGGGTCAGACATCACCTTTATGCCATTCTGCAACTCAATTCGCACTCGATAGATTCCTCTGGCTCTTGGGATATCAAATTGCACCTGAGATTCCATTGCTGGCATTATTGTTAGTTTGTTCTTTTGCACTTCACCGCATGCAAGAACGAATGGCTTCCAGTCCCAGTCAGCATCTGCTGTCAGGTGAGCCACGTCGCATGGGAGAATGCCATCTAGGGTTGTTATCTCCACTGCTGCTTTGGTATTGTTGACGAATTGTGCTGTATAGCGTCCCTTAATTTCTTTCTTCATTGCATCGGGTTTGTCAACGCGAAGGAAAATGTCTTCAGTGGGCTTGCGGGCAGCATTAACAATGCGTTCCGCATTGATTGAATAGTTGAGCACTTCAAACTGAATAGGCTTGGATTCGAGTCTTTGCGATATGACTCCTGGGATGCGGTAGCGGTCCGAAGGCACAAGTATTGTGAGTCGATAAGCTCCTGGACTCAATTTCCCAAAGAAACTGGACATGTTTATATCTTGTTTCTTAAGCGAATCGCCAGGGGCGAGTTTGTGAAAGTAATCCCCCCAAGTTACAGGGTATTCTTTGGGATCAACCCACTTCTCGCCATAGCTGTTGGTTCTCCCCGATGGATCCAAAAGATAAGCAATGTTACCAGCAAAACCACGACCCTGATCAGGCGTTTCTACATTCAATGTGTTTGCAGTTGTATTGAGGTATGCATTGTACGAAAAACTGATCTCCTGCCATTCTCCTACACGATCAGGCATAGATAGTGTAACCGCTAGTGGGAAACTATTCTTGGCGTTGTCCTGGGCAACGGCTAGGCCACCAACTATGGCCGCGATCATTAGTATGGATATGGTCTTCATTTTTTTTTGCCCAACGTATAGGCCATCCACGGCGGGGTTACGGGAAATCATCGAAACAGGGCGGCTGGTAGTGGTTGGATGACGCGGCTTGTGTGTGCCCAGCATGGGCACGTTGTAAACGGGGTTCAAGTCCCCTGTGGAAATACCAAACATGAAAATGCAGAAACCACCACCAGAGGCCAAGCGCGGAAGGGCGACCGACCGCGTGAAGGAAGGCTATGGGAAAACCGCGAGCTGATGGACAAGAACCGGATAGAAGGCCGACACGGCGCGACGAGCTGGCACAACACAGCGAAGTCGATTGGTATGCCTGTGGAGGTAAATCCGGCGGCAGTGCGGTGGAGCAACGTGCCATTACCTGGGGAGATCTCGCGGGCGTCAGCCCCCGAGAAGTCAGCAGAGGTCATAGTAGTCGGGAACACGAGCCGGGGGCGCGATGCCCGTTCAAACAACGACACCGGAGGCCTCAACCGATGAAGGACCGAACCAATGAGGAGGGGATCGACCCCGCTGCGGACAAGCCAACCGATGACGCCAGACGGCGAGGTGCGCTTGAAGACCGTGGCGGCGAGAAGCATGGAGCCCCTCAAGGACCAACCATGATCGAGGACATCCTTGAACCGGAAAACCTCGCCCAAGCGTGGAAACGCGTGAAGGCGAACAAGGGCGCTCCGGGGATCGACGGCATGACCGTCGAGGACTTCCCCGCGTTCGCGCGGGAGCACTGGCCGAGGATTGCCACTGCGATCAGGGAAGGAAACTACCGGCCCGCACCCGTCCGACGGGTGTGGATTCCGAAATCCGACGGGACACAGCGCCCGTTGGGCATCCCGACGGTGCTGGATCGCGTGATCCAGCAAGCCGTCGCACAAGTGCTGGGGCCGCTTTTCGAAGTGGACTTCAGCGAACACAGCTATGGATACCGTCCCGGCCGCTCTGCCCACATGGCGGTGGCCGAAATGGAATCCGGCTGGAACGAAGGCCGCCGCCACGCCGTGGAATGCGACCTAAAATCGTTCTTCGACACGGTCAACCATGATCGCCTCATGAACGCGCTGTTAGAGAAGGTCCGGTGCCGAAAGACCCTGCGCCTCATCGGGCGCTATCTGCGGGCGGGAGTGGAGCTGCCCGACGGCACCCGCGAGGCCACGCCTCAAGGAGTGCCGCAGGGTGGTCCCTTGTCGCCCCTGCTGGCCAACATCGTGCTCGATCCTCTCGACAAGGAATTGGAATCACGCGGACACAAGTTTGCGAGATATGCCGACGACTTCATCGTGTTGGTGAAAAGCGCGAACGCGGCCAAGCGGGTCCTGGCATCGTTGATCCGATACTGCGAAGGACGCCTGCAACTGATCGTCAACCGCGCCAAAAGCCGCGCCGCGCCGCTTAAAACCTGTGAGTTCCTCGGCTACCGATTGAACAACCGGGCCAAGCTCGCGTGGACGGACAAAGCGCACCATCGCTTCAAGGAGCGGATCAGGGAAATCACCAGCCGCAACCGCGGGCACCGGGTCAAGGACGTCATCGACGAGCTCAAACTCTACGTCCAAGGCTGGCTCAACTACTACAAGCTCAGTTCCACCTACAAGGAGGTGCTGGTGCTGTCAGTGTGGGTCAGGCGGCGGGTGAGGTTGTATTATTGGAAGCAATGGAAGCAGCCGCGCACGCGTCGCAGGAACCTGTTAGCTTTGGGAGCAGATCCCGAGACAGTCCACATGGCGACGCGGAGCCGAAAAGGCTACTGGCGGATGAGTCAGAATGAGATTGTGCGATACGCGCTGAACAACCGCTGGCTGGAGGAACAAGGAGTTCCTGACCTGAGAGCCATCTGGATGGTTCTTCACTACGGGCCTGATGCCCGAGTCTGATTGGAACCGCCCTGTACGGAGCCGTACGCAGGGTGGTGTGGGACCCGGGAGCTAACTACTCCCGGGGACCCGATTAGCCTCTTCATTTTCGGAGCGCTTCAAGAACCTTGCCCCAAACCTCGACTCCAACTTTCAGGTCATTGTTCGGAGGCCGATAGGAGATGAAAATCGCATTGCTGCTTATCAGTGTGCCAACATACATCTGGCAAACCACCTTCCCGTCCCTCATCCTTACGATATGGCTAAGCACGGGGTAGCCCTTCGTCTTGAATCTTTGACGCTCGATGACCGTCATCCCTTGACTGGCAAACTGGGCATCAAGTTGATCCTCAGAAGTAAACTTGCCTGCAGTCTGACTATACCCCTCATTCGTAGAGATCTTCCCATAAATGTATCCAGTCCTCGATGGAAGATCGCCTGTCCGAGCGACTTTGGAAATTTCGTCTTGATTCATCCAGTAGCTGTAAGTCGCCTGCAGCTCAAGACCATCAGCGTGAACGTAGTCAGTCGGCAAGTTCAGCGCGAGTGGCAGCGAGGCTACCTGGCCATCGAAGAATTGATTAAAAGAGACGCGCTTGTATGACGCTGGTTTCGTCGCAGGCTGGGTCACGCAACCAACCTGAAGCGCCGTGAAGACAAGGAGAAAGAGAATGTGCGGTTTCTTCATATTTTATTGGCTAACAGTATTTATTCGTAGGATCTGGGTGTTTGATATCCGTTACTTCCCACCTGGGTTCAGGATGGCTGGAATCCTTGATTTGGCAACGATTTTCTTGGATCAAGGGGTTGATATCGGGGCCTTCGGGGGGCGGTCCGTCGCGACGGACTGCCGGGGCTGATATCAAGGAAGAATTGCGGGTGAACGGCGAACGTTGAAGAGCAGCGAAGAGGGGATCCTTCTTCGCTGCCC
>NKIK01000079.1 GCA_002256115.1 Burkholderiales bacterium PBB3 | reverse complement strand
CCAGCATCAAGCCCGTTGATTAAGGAGCGCAGGAAAAAGAAGGCTTCCAGGTGCAGGAACGTGCTGGGAGCAAGCACTGGCGCGGTCGATCCCGCAGGACGGCCTGCACGGCCTTTTCTTGAGTCTCCCAGGGGGGTGGCCTGGGTGGAGGGGAAAAGCGCGTTTAAAAGCCCGTTTTGCTCGTCCATGCCTGTTTTTCCCTTTATAGCGCCGTAGGGAAGGGTGGTTTACCGGGGGGTTGATGCTTGAGCACCACTTTTCTGAGGGCTTGGTCGTCTGCCAGGGCATCAGCGGGCGAGTGCTCCAGCATCGTGTGCATGCGTCTGTGCAGTAGCTGAGTGAGGGCTTCGGCATCGGCCAGAGCGTCCCCGGGATCGCGGTCCAGGGCGCGGGTTAGGTTCTCGCGCAACCAGAAACTGGAGCTGGGATCGGAGAGCACCAAATCAACGAGTTGTGGAAAGGTTGTCGTCATGGCTAAGTCCTTGTCTGGCATGAATATTTCGGGGTTTTTGGGGTGCTGGACAGATTTATGTTTTGGTTTGCCCCAATTAATTTAAGCGCATCCTAACATTACTTATCGTGCGCTAAAAATCAAATATTAGTGCGTAGGGTCGTTCAGGATTGAAAATTATTTGTGGCGAGTGTGAGAATGAATTTGCGATGTGGCCCAGCCGCTCGGCCATAACAGCATCGAGTGCAGCCAGAGGTATGTGGAAATTGCTCCCGCCATCCTTGCCCAGATGTACGCTGATGCACTTTAATCCCCTCATTGATCGTTGACCGGATAACAGTTAACATATACAAATGGCCATTCAATCTTTCGCGTGCGCTGACACCCAAGAACTGTTCACAACCGGGCGCAGTCCGCGGTTTGCAAACATCAAGAAGGTTGCTGAACGAAAGCTGGTCCAGCTGGACGCAGCTCCTTCACTGACCTTCATGCGGGCACCGCCAGGCAACGATCTCAAGGAGTACAACGGCGCATGGCACGTCCGGATCAACGGGCAATGGCGACTGAGTTTCAAATGGGGGCCGAGTGGCCCCTTTGATGTTGTGATTGAAGACCCTCACTGATTGGCACAAAGGATCATCATGTTCAAAAATGGAATGCGCCCCATCCACCCAGGGGAAATCTTGCTTGAGGATTACATCAAGCCGATGGCGATCAGCGTTCGTGCGCTGTCGTTGGCTCTGCATGTCCCTTACTCCCGCCTCCGTGAAATCGTGGATGGAAAACGAGGCGTGTCGGCAGATACCGCCTTGCGCTTGGAACGATACTTCGGCAGCGAGGCCCAAGGTTGGCTTGCACTGCAAGCGGCGTATGACCTGCGAATGGCTGAGAAGCAAAGCGCCAAAATCATCACACGCGAAATCGAACCCCTTGCGATGGCGGCTTGATCGAGCGCTCCATCGCGCGCGGGGCGCGGCTCCTACAGGTAAGCAGCACCTGACTTTGTGGGAGCAGCACCCCGTGCGCGATCTGCCGGTGGACCACAGGCCCTTTCGCGCGCGGGGCGCGGCTCCTACAGGGGAAGCTGCACCTGACTTTGTGGGAGCAGCACCCCGTGCGCGATTTGCTGGTGGACCCCAAACCCCTTCGCGCGCAGGGCGCGGCTCCTACATCTATTTTAAACACCTATATTTAATTGACTAATTAAATTAAGGGCTCATAAAATGATGCTTATGAATGAATCACCGCTGCCACTTCCTGTCGAACGAAGTCTGAACCGCCTAGCTCAAGCCATCTCGCTCGCGCGGCGTCGCAGGCATTTGACTCAGCAAGATCTGGCCGAACGAATTGGCGCATCGGCCAACACAGTGCGTCGCATGGAAGCAGGCTACCCTGGCACCGCCATCGTCCACATCGCCAGGGCGCTGCAAGTCTTTGGCGAGCTCGACAAGCTGGACCAATTGCTCGACACCCCTCAAGACACGATTGGTTTGACACTCATGAACGCGCAGTTGCCCCAGCGTGTTCGCAAATCGCGCAAGACCCCCGAATCGGGAGGCTTCTGATGGTGACCAAATCGGCCATCTTCAAGCCCTCACCTGTGCGTCGCCAACTCGATGTATTTTTGGGTAAAAGCGAACAAGCCGTGGGGCGACTCATCTTCGCCAAGGATGGCCAACGTGAGTTTTCTCAATTCGCCTACAACGAGGCTTGGTTGTTGGATGGGCAGTATTTCGACATCTCGACGGATCTGAACCGTCAAACGGGCTACCAACTTCGCAAGCCCCCTACCCCCAACGACAGCTGTTTTTTTCTGGCATTGGCAGACACCGAACCCGATGCATGGGGGCGCCGAGTGATCGCACGCGCACACGCCAAGTCCAGGGCTCAAGACTCGACACTGGGTCCGCTGACCGAGCTGGACTACCTTGCAGCAGTGGATGATTTCAGCCGCATCGGCGCCCTGCGCTTATGCGACGAAAACGGAAATTACCTGCGCAAGGCGGGCGATGGCGCGCGCTCAACACCCGCGTTTTTGGAGCTGGAGAAAATCTTGCTTGCATCGCGTGCTGTGGAGATGAGTCAAGAGACCGCTCAAGATTTGGCGTATCTCCAAGGCAAGGGCACGTCATTGGGCGGCATGCGGCCCAAGTGCACCTTGCTCGACGTCGATGGGGCCTTGTCTTTGGGCAAGTTCCCCAGCGTCAATGACGAACGGGCCGTGACACAAGGCGAAGTGTTGGCCTTGCGCCTGGCCCGTCTGGCGGGCATTGACAGTGCAGAGGCCCGCACGGTGAAAGTTCAAAACCAAGCGGTGGCAGTCATTCGGCGCTTTGACCGCACGCCAGAACAAAACCGCATCCCCTATATGTCAGGGGCAACGCTTTTGCAAGCCAAGCGGGACGATGAACATTCGTACACCGAGATCATCGATGTGATGCGCACCCTGTGCGAAAACTTTGCCGATGACGCCAGGCAATTGTGGCGTCGCCTGGTGTTCAACCACCTGATCACCAATGTGGACGATCACCTGCAAAACATTGGCTTTCTTTACTGCGGTCACCAGCAGTGGCGCCTGTCGCCAGCGTTTGATTTGAATCCTTTTCCAGACAAGGAGTCCGAGTCCAAAACCTGGTTGAGCGAAGACACAGGGCCCATCACATCGGTTCAACAGTTGTTGGACCAAGCTTTCCGCTTTGAGCTTTCTGCGCCCCAAGCCCAGGCTGTTCTGGCCGAAGTCCTGGCCGCAGTGAAGCGCTGGAAAGAAGTGGCCGCATCCCCTGAGGTGGGCCTTAACCCCCAAGAAATATCCGCCTTCAAAGCAGCCTTCAGGCACCTGTAAAAACAGCCCCTGCCGTTGTAGGAGCTGCACCCGGTTCTCTGGGAGCAGCACCTGACTCTGTAGGAGCAGCACCTGACTTTGTGGGAGCAGCACCCTGTGCGCGATGGGTTGGTGGACCATGGGCCATCGCGCGCAGGGCGCGGCTCCTACAGGGGATTTGTGTAGGAGCAGCACCCCGTGCGCGATGGGTTGGGGGGGCGCAGGCGCTTTCGCGCGCAGGGCGCGGCTCCTACAGGGGATTTGTGTAGGAGCAGCACCCCGTGCGCGATGGGTTGGGGGGGCGCAGGCCCTTTCGCGCGCAGGGCGCGGCTCCTACAGGGGGAGCAGTTCTTGTCTTTGTGGGAGCAGCACCCCGTGCGCGATGGGTTGGTGGGGCGCAGGCCCCTTCGCGCGCAGGGCGCGGCTCCTACAGGGGGAGCAGTTCTTGTCT
>NKIK01000033.1 GCA_002256115.1 Burkholderiales bacterium PBB3 | reverse complement strand
TCATAGCGATGGCGTTCTTGATTGCGGGCAAGCTTGCGCATTTGCCTACCAATCCGCTTCAAAAGGCAAGGGCAATACCCTGATGTGGGAGTGGGCAGTGGTGTGCCACCCGAAACGGAAGAGAGCCATTTGGTTCGCAACGCTGTCACCCTGAAAGGAGTAGGCTTTACCTCCAAGAAAAAAAGCGCCCCGCAGGGCGCTCCTTCCTCTAGGTTGCCGATCAAACTCACTTCACCTGGTCAAACGTCGCCCGGGCGGCCACATGGCAAAACGGTGGCTCATAAGTGCCGTGGTAACTGCCGTAGTAGGTGGCAAAGGCGGCAGAGGTCGGGTCGGTGGGGGCCTTGCCACCGGGGCCAAACACGGCACGCACCGAAGCGTCCACATCCACGGTACTCACATTGCTCAGGTTGCGGCTGTCAAAGTCGGCCTTCATCACCGCCTGGTGTATGGCCGGTGGCACGGTCGGGTCGCCCGCGCCGCCGCACAGCAGCAGTTTGGACTTGGGGCTCCAGCCCAAGAGGTCATTTTTCTTGGCCGCCAGATAGAACGGATTGTTGCTATTGGTCTGCACGTCGGTGGTGAACGCAGTCTGGAACATGGCGTCACGGGCCTGGTTGGGCGTTTCGCCCAGGCCGCCCGGCAGCTTGCCCGATGTCACCAGCGTGGTGTAAGTCAGCGTAGGGCTGGGCAGCAGGCTTTCGATGTAGCCGTCGTAAGGCGCCTTGAAAACAGTCCCGGCGCTGGTGTAGATATTTTTGTAGACCTTTTGGTAGGACGTGACCATATAAGGCACAAAAAACTGCACGCCAGCGATCGCAGCGGGTACCTTGGTGGAGCCGGACAAGTTGTAGGGCCCCGCCAAGTGGGCACCGGCCACGAGGTTGATCTCGGTAGCGTTGTCACGCTCTATGGCGCGGTGCGCCGCCATGGACGAATGCCCGCCCTGCGAGTAGCCCGTCACCATGACCTTGCCCGACAAGGAGGCCCCCACCCCGCTAGCCGCATTGCGCGCCGCGCGAATGCCATCAATCACAACACTGGCTTCTGAATCTGCGTGCAGATACGGGTGGTAGGGGTAGGCCGATTTGGCAAAGCCAAGGTAGTCTGTGGCCACCACAGCGTAGCCTTGCGCGGCGTACATGGCGGCTAACAAAAAGGTTTCAGAATCGGCCGGATTGGCCAGCGTGCGCGGCTTTTGTACATCCGTGCCCTTGGCGTAGGCCACCAGCGCAGCAGCAGTGCTGCAGGTGCCAGCGGGCACCAACATCACGCCCGAAGCGTTCGTCAACTCGCCGTCTACGCCCACGGTGTTGTAGTTCAGGTCGACCACTTTGACATCACATTTGGCCGTGCCAGACAGAGGCTGCAAGCCGCTGCTGGCGGTGGCAGCATCGATTTGCGCCACGGTGAGCGTTGCCAAGACCTTCGGGGTGTCAATGAGCTTGCCACGCAGGGAGGTGGGTGTGGGGTCGTTGCTGCCGCCACCGCAAGCGACCAGCAAACTGGCCGCAGCCAGCGTTGTCAAATGAAGACGGTTGAACCCTGTAATTTTCATGGTGAATCCTTGTGTTTGGTGTTTGAAGGGGGGCGAACTCTGCGCTTCGCTGCGCGCATGCTAGTAGCCCCCATGCCAAGCAGTCACAGGGTTATCACCATGGCCTACGCAACAAATGACACCTGCGAGACATCGTGCCCGCGCACCCGCTGCACTCGGGTACCATTTACAACTCTATGAACCCCGCTGCCCCGCTGATCCTGGTCATTGAAGACGAAACCGCCATTCGGGACAACCTGCGCCGGTTTCTGACGCTGGAGGGATATTCGGTATTGACGGCGGCCAATGGCATGTTGGGTCTGGAAATGATTCGCCAGCACCAACCCGCCTTGGTACTGTGCGATGTGATGATGCCCCAGATGACCGGCTTTGAGGTGCTGGAGAACATGCGCAAGGACGCAGCCTTTGCCAACACGCCGGTGATCTTTTTGACTGCCAGCGCCGAGCGAGAAAGTATCACCCACGGTCTGGAGCTGGGGGCCTTGGACTATGTGACCAAACCCTTTTCGCTGCCTGAGCTGACCAGCTTGATTCGCCAGCGTCTCACCACACTGCCCTAAAGGGTTTCCCAGATGACCCAGCCCCCCAAGTTGCCCCCACGAAGCCATTTCACCCAGGCTGCAAGGGGCGCTGTTGCGGTGCTCCGCTTAGCACTGGCCTGCCTCTGCCTGCAGCCACTCACCAGCGGGGCGGCAGAAACGCTGACCTTTTGCTATGAATCGGTAGACGTGCGGCCCTGGCGCACCGTGGAGGGCACGGGCCTGAACTTTGACCTGATCAACGCGGCCGCCGCCAAACTGGGCATTCAAATCAAGTACGAAGGCATTCCCTGGAAGCGCTGCCTCTCTGAACTGAAAGCCAACCGCATGGACGGTGCCTTTGGGGTGAGCTTCAAGACAGATAGGCTGGACACAGGCGTTTATCCGGGGGGCAGTCAGCCGGATGATTCCAAGCGACTTTTTACCGATGGCTATATGTTGTTACGCAACAAGGGCTCCAAGGTCACCTGGGACGGAAAATCTATCGGCGGGCTGGAGGGAGCGGTGGGCATTCAGCTGGGCTATTCCGTGGGGGATCAGTTAAGGTCCATGAACATACCGGTGGACGACGGCAGCATCAACCTGCGCGAGCTGGTGCGCAAGCTGGTGGCGGGCCGCATAGGTGCGGCAGCCATTGGCGGCAGCGACGCCACCTACCTCAGCAGCAAAGAGCCCACGCTGGCCAAGCAGTTTGAAATACTGCCGATTCCCCTGGTGCAGAAGCCCTACTTTTTAATGCTGTCGCACCAGGTGTTTGACGCCAACCCCGAGCGCGCCTTGCGCTTCTGGAAAGCCATTGAGACTGAGCGCAAATCTGCCGCCTACGTGAAGCGAGAGCAGGCTGCCTTGCAAGGCCTGGCGCGCTAAGCCATGGGCAACTACATTCGCTCCCGCTGGCAAACCGATATCTTCTTTCGCCTGTGGGCGGTGATTGTTTTAGCCGTCACGGTGGCTAGTGGTGTCAATACCGTGGTGTCGGTTCAGTCCTTGCGCATTGATGCCGATCTGGAGCTGAACGACCGCGTGGAGAACATGGCCAATGTGCTGTCCAAAGCCCTGGCGCGGCCCCTGTTTGATCTGAACTCCATTGCCATCGCCAGTGTGGGCGATGCGATGGGGGTGGATACCCAAGTCGTCAAAATGCGGGTGATTGGGCCGGACAGCGCCGTGCTGGTGGATGCTGGCCTGCCCGCACCGCCGGGGGTGCGCACGGTGTCGGTGCGGCGGGACATTCACTACACGGCCCAAGGCAAGTCGTATCTGGTGGGGCAGCTCGAAGTCGCCCTGTCCGGCGAATCCATCGACCGCAAGTTTCGGCTGCAAACCATCCATGCCGTGACGTCGGGCTTGATTTTGATTCTGACCATTACGCTGGCCCTGTACTTGGTGGGCAAGCGGTTGACCAAGCCTTTTGATGACATTCAATTGGCACTGGACCGGCTCACCCATGGCGAGACCGATGTGGTGCTGTCGGGCATCGCGCGGGCGGACCAGATTGGGCGGCTGTCGGTAGCCGTGGGCCGGTTCCGGACCACACTGCACGAGCTGCGTGCGGCTAAAACCCAGTCCGCGTTGTTGCTGGATGAAAAGTCGAACGCGCTGGACAAGCTCAATGCGATTTACGAGGGATCGAATGACGCGGTCATGTTGCTCACAGACAAAGGTTTCTTTGACTGCAATCAACGCACCTTGGATATGTTTGGCGTAGCGCAGCGCAATGATTTCGTCGCCCTGCACCCGTCCGATATCTCCCCCCTGCAGCAACCCGACGGCAGAGACTCCGCTAGCGCAGCGGGCGAAAAAATTGGGCAAGCCTTTCGCACTGGCGAGTGCCGGTTTGAGTGGATGCACTCCCGCATCGACGGTAGCGTGTTCCCTGCAGAAGTGCTGTTATCCGCATTTGACTACGAAGGGCAGCGTGTGTTGCAAGCTACCGTGCGCGACATTACGGAGCGCAAACGTATCGAGCAAGAGCTGCACGAACTCAACACCGACCTGGAAGCACGCATCGCGCAAAGAACCCAGGAGATGCGGACAACGCTGAGCATGCTGGCGGAGAGCCGACAAAAGCTTCAGGGCATTGTGGACACGGCGCTGGACGCGGTGGTGCGGGTGGATGCGCTGGGCACCATCGTGGGCTGGAACCGGCAGGCCGAAACGGTGTTTGGCTGGAGCACCCAGGAGGCTTTGGGGCGCCCGCTGCATGAGACCATCATTCCCCCCCAGCATCGCGCGGCGCACCAACACGGCATGGACAGATTTATGCGCACGGACGTGTCCACGGTGATCGACCAACGCATTGAGATATCCGCCCTGCACCGCTCAGGCCATGAGTTTCCGATTGAGCTGGCGATCACACGCGTGGTGCTGGAGGATTCCAGCAAGTTTGAGTTCTGCTCCTTCATTCGCGACATCACCCAACGCAAACGGGCAGAAGAAGAAATCCGAGCCTCCCTGGAGCAGCAAAAAGAACTCAACCAGTTGAAGTCGCGCTTTGTGGCTATGGCCTCGCACGAGTTCAGAACGCCGCTGGCCACTATTTTGCTGTCCACCGATTTACTCAAACACTATATTGACCGCTTGCCCGTGGCCGAGCGCGATGAGTTGTTTCAGTCGATCAACCATGCCGTACGGCGCATGACCAAAATGCTCGAAGACATTTTGACCATCGGCAAGGCCGAGGCCGAGCAAGCACAGTTCAGCCCCAGCGTTTTGGCCATTGATGTGTTTTGCCAAGAGCTGGTGGAGCAAGTGCTGTCCGAGCAGGCCAGTCTGGGCAGCAAGCGTTCACAGGTCAATCTGTCCATCGAAGGCGATGGCCTGCAAGCGCCGTTTGATGAAAAGCTGCTGCGCCATATTTTTGAAAACTTGCTCTCCAACGCCGCCAAATATTCGCCCGAGGGCGCAGTGGTGGATTTTCAGGTGCTGTGCAGTGCGCAATCCTTTGTGTTCACCGTGAAGGATCGCGGCATTGGCGTGCCCGCCAAAGACCTGCCGCGCTTGTTCGAAAGCTTCCACCGCGCATCCAACGTCGGCAATATTCCAGGCACAGGGCTGGGGCTGGCGATTGTGAAGCGCTCTGTGGAACTGCACTCTGGCAACATTTCCGTTTCCAGTGTGTTGGGGGAAGGTACTGTATTTGTAGTGACCTTGCCGCGTATCGACATGCCATAACCGCCCCAAAAGACAGGAGCCACCATGCGCAATCTCCATTCACACCTCTCCCGCGTTCTGCAGTGCGGCTGGTCTGCTCAGCGTAGCTTAGCCCTGGTGCTGGTCTTACTGCTGGGTACCAGTAGCGCCTGGGCAGGCCGCTTGGCGGCGGGGGCGTACAACGCCTATGCGGTGGATGCGGACGGAACGGTGTGGGTCTGGGGTGCCAACGTCTACGGCCAAATCTGCGATGGCACCACCAACCACCGCTACAGCCCCGCGCGCATCGCGGGCCTGGCCACGGTCGTCAGTGTCAGCGCAGGAGGCTCCCACGGCCTGGCGCGCAAGCAAGATGGATCTCTGGCAAGCTGGGGGCTCAACACACAAGACAGCACCGGGCGCGGTGGCGGCCAACTCGGAGACGGCACGCGCACCAACCGGGCCTCGCCCGTCAGTGTGCTGGGGGCCACCGGAGTCACACAGGTCATCGCAGGTTCTTATCACTCATTGGCTTTGCAAAGCAATGGAAGCGTGTCGTCCTGGGGGTTCAACCAGCAGGGCCAATTGGGCGATGGCAGCGCGGTGAGCCGAGACACTCCAACGGCGGTGCCTGGCGCATCCACTATCAACGCCCTAGCAGGCGGCTGCGAGCATAGCTTGGCACTTAAAACCGATGGCACCGTACTGGCTTGGGGCTACAACAGTACCGGGCAGTTAGGCGACGGAACTTCCACTAACCGGTCCACACCGGTAGCAGTTGCGGGGCTCAGCAATGTCACGGCCATTGCTGCGGGTTGCGCGCACAGTATTGCCTTGAAAAAAGACGGCACTGTATGGGCCTGGGGCTTCAATCTGGAAGGTCAATTGGGTGCATCAACGCCTTTTATCGTCCAAAGAACGCCGGTGCAAGTTGTCGGCCTATCGGGCATAACCGCTATCGCCGCAGGCGACCACCACAATTTAGCCCTGGGCTCGGATGGGCGGGTTTGGACCTGGGGCAAAAATGACAAGGGCCAATTGGGCGACGGCAGCACCACCAACCGCACGGCAGCGGCCCCACTGGCTGGGCTTTCGTCGGTAAGCGAAGTGGCCGCCGGGCAGAGCTTTTCTATGGCTTTGACCGGCAGCGGCAGCATTTACGGGTGGGGACAAAACGACTATGGCCAACTGGGCAATGGCACGACACAGAACACAGCCACGCCCCTGCCAAGCCGCGATGCCGGGGGTGCTGAATTCCGGCTAACGATGGCTGCAGCATCGTCGCTCAACACCGATGCAGACAAAGTGTTTTCCTGGGCCGAGCGCAGCTATCCAGAATTTTTTGCACCCGCCAATCAAGCCTCTAACGACTCGGTAGCGGGCGTACGCCTGCGTTTCTATGCCGGAACCGGTAGCTACCTAGGCGTCAACACCGTGGGCACACCGCACTTTTACTACCTGGGGCCGCTGAGCAACGGCACCGTGTTTGATTTTGGATTGTTGTCCGAATGGTTGGTGCGCGCGGCCCCTTAAGTAGTACCAAGTCAGACCCCGTAGCGCTGCGCCTTCAGCGTGGCGCAATGAACTAGGTCGACACCTTGAACGGATTGAAATCCGTGCCCCGGTCGTAATAGTCTTCGTTTTCCTTGCGCTTCAAGAAGGCAACTATTTTGTAGGTGACCGGGGTCATCAGCACTTCCCAACTGGTCTTCAGCAGGTATTGGGCGATGATGGTTTTGATCAGGTCTTCAGTCTGCCAAATGCCATAGAAGGCGATGAAGTAAAACAGCGATGAATCCACTGCCTCACCCACCACCGTGGAGCCAATGGTCCGCTTCCACAGCGATTTACCCTGCGACGCAATTTTCATTTTGGCCAGTACAAAGCTGTTGGCAAAGCTGCCGCACCAGAACGCGACCATCGAGCCCGCCGCAATGCGCCAGGCATTGCCGAACACCGACTCCAGCGCCGGTTGGTAGCTCTTCATGTAGTCGCTGGGGCCGGGTGGCAGGCTCACCACCACCCAGGCCATAAAGGACGCAAAAGCCAGCGCACCAAAGCCCGCCCAGACCACACGCCGGTCGCGCCCATAGCCGTATACCTCGGTCAAGATGTCGCCAAAGATGTAGCTGATGGGGAAAAACATAACCCCTGCGCTGAAGGGCACCGAGCCCAGGAGTGGCAACTCGATCACCGACTGCTTGGCCGCGCCAATGAAGTTGGAGCACAGCAGCACGCACACAAAGGCGGCCATCACAAAGTCGTAATACAGGTAGGTGCGCTGCGGGCGGGCTTGGCCTGCTACCGATGCGGCGGATGGGTGAGATGCTTTGGATCGGGTCGCCATGGTGGTCTGTGCCTTCTGGGATAGATGTGGGGTCAGCGCTGCGCGGGATGCAAGGCCAAGCGATGCAAATTATGTGCCCTACTCGGCGTTCTTCGCGGTACTTGAATGCCCCATGGCGCTCAGGCTGCCTGCCAACAGCTCCGGCAAGCGCGACGCGGGCATCTTGAAGCCGCAGGCCTGCGCGTGGCCACCCCCACCCATGCTGCGGGCCAAGGGGATGCAGTCAAAGCCACGCTGTGAACGCAAGCCCACCTTCACCATGCCGCCTTTGGCTGTGGAGGCTGCCGTCCACATCAGCGCAAAGCTGCCGCTCTTCTTGGACAGCATCTCGCCCAGCAGGCTGTGAAACACGCCGGGCGCATTCACCATCAGTCCGGCAATGCCGTTGAAGACGACTGGCTGGGCGCTCTCGGCCATGTCTGTCGCCAGCTTGGTGAATTTTTCGTCCATGGCCTGGCCGCGGGCCATGAACTGGCTTTGGGCTTGCGCGTCAAAAGCCGCAATCTCTGCCCAGCGCGCAAAGTCAAAGGGCTCCATGTCCAGCGCGGCCAGGTAGGCGGCACTCTCGGGGTACTGCCAGACCCAGATGTCGCGGTCTTCCACAAAACGTACCAAATCAGGCACGTCCCGCTCGGGCCAGAAAAACTCCCAGGCCAGGCGCGCACCGGATTTCTGCATATCAAAGTGCAGCACGCCACAGCGGCAGACAAAGCCACTAAGCTGCTCTGCCGCACTTTGGTGGTGGTCCAGCAGCACCCACTTGGCGGCGCGCTGCTCCAGGGCCTGCAATATCGCCGGGCTGAATGAAAAATCCAGGATGTAAACCGCCCGCCCTTGCAGCGGCGGCAAGTCGTCCACCGTTTGGATATCGCCATGGTCCAAGCCCAGGTACTGGGCTGCATCACCGTAAAACTGCCGCGCCGCCAAGGCTGCCGCAAAACCATCCGGGCAACTGCGGCCGTGGTAAATCACCAGGGGGCTGGGGTCGTGCACATCTGGCGCGCACAGCAATTGCAGCGGCAAAATGGTTTTCATGGCGGCTACTGTAGCAGTGGTGCCCCTTCGTGTTTCAAAAATACGGCCTGGCCAAGAATGCTATCAATTAAGTAGCTGCTCCCGCACTATCCATGGGCTGAAATGCCAAATTGGCTCCCAATTGCGCTAATATTGCAGCATGCAAAACACCCACACATTCACCCCCCTCCCCAATCCCCAGGCCGGCACAAAGCGCCCCTCACACGCTCTGGCCCTTGTAGCAGCCCTGGCTATTGCTATCGTGGCCCTGCCCGCCTGCTCCAAAAAGGAAGAAGCCACCTCTTCCGTACCAACTGCCGCGCCAACTGCTGCGACAACGCCCGCCGCCGCCCAGCTCGACGTGTACAGCCAGGTGGCGCAGCAAACCAAAGGATTCACTGCGGGCTCCTTGATGAGCGCGAATACGGTGTACGTGCTGTTTGACCCCCAGTGCCCGCACTGCGGTCATTTGTGGCAAGTGGCGCAGCCGCTGCTCAAGCGCACCAAGTTTGTGTGGGTGCCTATCAATATGCTCGGCCCCAAGAGCCTGCCCCAAGGCGCAGCCCTGCTCACCGCGGCCAACCCGGTGGAGGCAATGACCGCACACGAGACCTCGCTCTTGGCCGGCACCGGCGGCATGTCTGCACCCAGCAGCATTCCTGATGACATCGAGCAAGCCATCAAAGCCAACACCAAGGTTTTCAATGCGGTGAAGGGCGAATCGGTGCCCATGATCATTGCCAAGCACGCCGGCACGGGCACCGTGATTACCCGCTTCGGCTCCAAAGACACGGCCGATCTGGCCCAGTTTTTGGGTATTGAAGCGCCTTAATGGGTTGGCGGGCACCGCGCCCGCCAAGCCGATTTACCAAGTGGCGGGGTCCACCCGGTAGTAGGCTTGCAGCTCTGCGTACACGGCCGGGTAGTGCGCCGCCAGTGCCGCGCCCTGCTCAAAAAAGACTTCCGACACCACCGCAAAAAATTCGGCTGGGTCTTGGGCACCGTAGTGGTTCAGCAGCCCTTGAATGCCGTGCTCGGCCTCGTATTGCAACTGCGCAAAAGCTTGGGCCATCACCCGCTGCCAGCGCGCAGCGTTGTAGCGGTGGTCGCCGCGCACCGGCAGCGGCGCGCCGGTGGCCTTGCCGTTTTCCTGGTCGAGTTGGTGGGCAAATTCATGGATGACCACATTGCGTCCATCGTCGGGAATCGTGGCCCCTTCCAGCGTGTCTTGCCACGACAAAATCACCTGCCCTTGTGACCAGGATTCGCCCGCCAGTGCCTGGCGGTTTTCTTGCAGCACGCCAGACACATCGGTCGTGGTGCGGTTCACCACAAAGGGATGCGGATACATCAAGATCTGGCGCACATTGCGAAAGTAGTCCGCCGGGCGGTTCAGCAGCAAAAGGCAGGCTTGCGCAGCCACCACCACACGCATGTCTTCGGTCACCTTGAGCCCACCACAGCCAATGAATGCTTTTTCAGCAATGAAGACCTGCATATGCTTCTTCAATTGCAACTGCAAATCCACCGGCAAACGCCGCACCAGGGGCACCCGCTGCTGCAAGACCCGACGCCAGCGCGCCGGGAACGGCTGCCGCCACACGCGCTGGCGCAGGCGGGCGCGCCAAGCGGGGTAGGCCATCAGGCCCACAACCAGCAGCAGGGCTGCCACACACACAAGAATAAAGGCCACGCGTTGCGCTCCACAAAAGTTGCTTGATATCAAGCTATCTGGTGCCCCGCAGGGCAATATCAAGTGCTGTCACCTATGGTTTTACCTCAGTTACGCGCCGTGGCAAGCGGTGTACCCTGAGGCGGTTCAATCGTTCGCCACCATGACCCAAACAAAGTCGTTCCGCAGCCTTGGCGTACTGGCGTTGCTATTGTGGTGCTGCTTCATCAGCACGGCCTTTGCCAAAGAGCCCATGCGCTACATCTACCCGCCACCCGAAAGCGGTGCCGATGTGCGCATGAACTACTACTGGGAGCTACTGCACGCCGCGCTGGAAGAAACCAGTCCGCAGTGGGGTGCCTACACCATGGGCACCAGCAGCAAGGTGCTCAACGCCGCACGCGCTGAGCTGCAATTGGCGGCCTCCAATGAAGTCACGGTGATGGCGCGCACCAGCAGTATTGACCGGGAAAAAACGCTTTTACCGGTTTTGGTGCCGCTGGACAAAGGGCTCACCGGCTACCGCCTGTTTCTGACCGACAAAGCCACCCAGAACAAGCTGAACGCCGTGCGCACGCTGGATGACCTCAAGGGGTTCAGCATCGGCCAGGGTGTGAACTGGATTGACGGCGATATTTTGCGCAACGCCGGCCTGCGCGTGGTGACCGGGCCCAACTACGACAGCCTGTTTTCCATGCTGGCCGCAAATCGCTTTGATTTGTTTTCTCGCGGGGTGAATGAAATCGGCCTGGAATACGCCGTGGGCAAAGTCACTAACCCAGAACTGGTGGTGGAGAAAAACCTGCTGCTGTACTACCCCCTGCCCCGCTATTTCTTTTTCTCACGCACCGCCGAGGGCGAACGCTTGGCCAAGCGGGTCGAAGACGGCTTGCGCCTGCTGATGAAAAACGGCAAGTTCGAAAAACGCTACCAAGAATTCAAGCGCTCTATCCTGGTGGACCTGTCCGTGGCAGGGCGGCGTGTCATTCGCATCGGCAACCCCTATTTGTCTGCGGCCACGCCTTTGGCAGACAAGGACATGTGGGACACCCTAGAGGCCGAACTCAAACCCGCGCCCTAGCTCTGTGGCGCATTGCTTTTTTGGAGACATACCATGATCACACTGTGCGGCTCTTCTATTTCCAATTACTACAACGTCGTCAAGATGGCCCTGCTGGAGAAAGGCGTTCCATTTATGGAAGAAACAGTGAAGACGGGCAGCAAAGACGAGGCGGTGCTTGCTGTCTCGCCTCTAGGGAAGATTCCGTTCATCCGCACGCCGCAGGGCGGCATGTGTGAAAGCCAAGCGATTTTGGATTACATCGAACGTGCCTACCCCAGCACGCGACTTCTGCCCACCGATCCGTTTGCCGCCGCCAAAGTGTGGGAGCTGATGGCCTACATCGACCTGCACCTGGAACTGGTGGCACGGGAGCTTTACACCCAGGCGTTCTTTGGCGGCAGCATGAGCGAGTCCTCACAGGTCCGCGTGCGCAAGACGCTGGAGAAAAACATTGCCGGCTTCAAACGCCTGGTCCGCTTCGCGCCCTATGCGGCGGGCGACACATTCACGCTGGCTGACTGTGTGGCCTTCAATAACCTGCCCCTGGTGGGACTGGCCAGCAAGCAGATTTATGGCGAAGACCTGCTGCTGGCCGCGGGCGTGGACTACAAGCCCTACCTGAAGCTGGTCGGTGAGCGCGCCAGCGCCCAAACAGTGGTTGCCGACCGCAAGGCCGCTGCGGTGGCTGCAACCAAGACCTGATGCGATTGCACGGCGCTACAATTTGCGCCGGGTCCACAGTTCACCCAGGCGTTGCCAGAGTTTCATACTCACGCTAAACCTGTTTTTGGCTTTGCAAAACACACCCTTGTTTTTTCTGTGTGCCTTTGCTGCAGCGGCAACCCCAGCGATCCTGACCGGACACCGGCACACGAGGAATCACAATGACTCGCTCGCTTTACCCCCTGCCCGTGGCAGATATTTCTGCCTTTGCCAAGGCGCTTAAAAACCCGCTGGATGAACGCCACGCGCGAGGAAAACCACCGCCTTCGCATCTGGAGCTACTCAATCTGCTGGCACGCGCCGCAGGGCTACGCAACTACCAGACGCTGCGCGCCAAGGCACCCAATGGGGCGACTACTGCACTCGCACAGCCAGTTGCCATTGCGCCAGCCCCTGAACCCGCAGCCTTGAGCACTACCGCGCGCAAGGCACTGCTGCAGTTTGATCCCCAAGGGCGGCTGGTACGGCTGCCCAACAAGCTGTCGGTGCAGCGTATGTGCATGTGGTGGCTGTGGACGCACTTTGAAGTGCGCCGCCACTACACCGAAAAAGAAGTGAACCAGGTGATCAACGCCCACCACACCTTTGGTGACCAGGCGACGCTGCGCAGAGAACTGGTAAACATGAAGCTACTGGGCCGCAAGCCCGACTGCAGTGACTATTGGAAGGAAGCCGTTCGTGCGGACGGCGAGGTGCAAAACTTCCTCAGCAGTCTGCGGGCGCAGTTGCGTTAGGCCGCGCCACGCCCTTGTTGGCTGGCGAAATAGACCACCTTGCGGGCCCGCTGCACATCACCCAAAGGGCGGTGGGCGGCCAGCGCCTGCCAGGGGTCAAACACCGCAGCCTCCACCGTTTTGCAAAAAGCCTCACCCTCGACCGAAGCAGTGTCTTGTATCGGCAAAGTCAGACGGGCCACGGTGCTGTAGGGGCTGGGCCAATCGACGGATGCGTCCTCAATCGGTGTGACATCCTCGCTGACAAAGGCTTGCAACTGCAAATCCCACTCCAAGCTTTGTTGGCGCAGCCGCGTGCTGAAGTCTGCAGACCAGTCGCTCTTGGCACCGGGTGTGGCAGTGCCATTGCCCGGTGCGGGCACCAGGCGCACGCGCACGGCATAGGGGCCGCAAGCCATAGGTACCGCTGTAAACAGGTTTTCGGTCGCAAACCCACCAAAGGGTTTGCCAAGGCTCTTGACCATCTTGACCAGCCGCAGAGGACCACCCAACAAGCCGTAGCGCTTGACCAAAAACTTCAGTAGCGCCCCTTTGCCAGCCGCCGCAGCCGCCACAAAATCGACAAACTCATCACTCTTGGGAAAGGCAAACTGCGACTGATTGATCAGCGTGAAATCCTGACTCACGGCTGGGCCGTTACCCAGGGCCGAGTCGCCTTTTACCCCCAGCACGCGCAGCGCAAAGCCGCGAATGTCGGGCATGGCATCTGGCGCGCGGTCCATGCCGCCATTGGACAAGCGCACCCACACCTCAAAATCGCCCGGCTTTTGGAACAAGCCATGGCGCGCAAACTCCGGCACTGCAGACAACACCTGCAGCCGCCCCTTGGCCGCAGTAATCTGCTTGCGATGCAGGGCACGGCCAGTGCCATAGCGCTTGGATTTTCGGGCCTGGAGCGCCACAAACTGCGCGCCATACCCGGCGAAACGCTCGGCCTCATCGGCGGCGATATTTTCTTGCCACTGGGTGCTGGGTTTCATTGCCATGGTGTGGGAGTCTTTCTGCTAAGTTGGACAATCAAATCAACCGGCAACCATGGTAGATGTAAAAACGCGGCGCTGGCAAATTTGTGCCGTAATATCTGCACCGTGCGGTCTCATGTCGAGACCCAAAACCTTTGTGGAGGATGTATGGCAAAAGGTGATCAGCGCAGCGAGAAAATGGCCAAAAAGCCTAAGAAAGACACTTCTGAGCCCAAAAATACGGGCTCCGACCGGCCCATGCCGCCTATGACAGCCGTCATTCCCCGCGGCAAAATCAAAACCAAATAAGGTTTTGCACCAGGCCTCAGTGGTTGGGAGCAGTTTGCTATAATTTTAGTAGCTGCTCCCGCACTATCCACGGGCTCAATGGCCGATTTGGCACTCAGCCCATTCGCCTGCCAGCATTCAATCCTCGCTATCCTGCTCTGCCACTCTGGCAGGCAGCGGCACCTTCTTGAAGCGGATTTTGCGGTCCAACTCAATGGCATCTTTTTTCACCTGGCGTTCGGCATCCAGTTTTTGCCCCAGCTTCAGCCACTGTGCAAACTCCTCAGGCGTTTCCAGCGTCATGCGGCCCATGGTGGCAGCGCGAAACTCATGAATCACAATCTCTGCCGCTTTTTGCAGATTGATCTTGCCGCCGCCAAGCAGCGCGCCGCGCTTGCGGCCTATCGCCTCTAGCAGCTGCTCGTCGGTCTGCCCGGCCACCTCCAGCAGCTTGAAGCGCGCGCCCAGCAAATCGGGGTAGTGCTGGCGCAAGTAGTCCAGCAGCTCCAGCGCCACTTCTTCTTCGTCAAACGCGTTTTTGCCAATGGCGCCGCTGGCCGCTAGGTTGTAGCCGCTCTTGGCCACAATGATGCGGGGCCACAGCACACCGGGCGTGTCAAACAGATAGAAGGCGTCTTGCAGCACGATGCGCTGCTCGATCTTGGTGACGCCCGCCTCATCACCCGTTTTGGCAGAGCGCTTGCCCTTCAGGGTGTTGATCAGCGTGGACTTGCCCACATTCGGAATGCCGCAAATCAGCACACGCATCGGCTTGGTCATGCTGGCCCCACGGGTAGGTGCCAAGGCAAAGCAGGCGTCTATCAGCGCCTTGGCCGGTGCTGTCATGCTGGCATCCAGCCCCAAGGCGCGGGTGCCGGGCATGGCGTTGAAATGGTCCAGCCACAGCGCGGTGCGTGCGGGGTCGGCCAGGTCTTGCTTGTTCAGCACCTTGAGTGCAGGTTTGGCCGCAGTGAGCTGGGCCAACATGGGATTGGCGCTGGAGCCCGGCAGGCGCGCGTCCAGCATTTCAATGACCACATCAATCTCTTTGACGCGCTCTTCGATTGCTTTGCGGGTGAGGTGCATGTGCCCCGGAAACCACTGAATTGCCATGCTATGTCTCTCTCTATCTGATTTGCTTTCGCCATGTCGGCCATTGTCGGGCAGTTTGCTTTTGCGCCATCGGCTAGGGTGCTCGCTCTAGGAATTGCGCAGAATTTAAGGTGCGCACACTAGGCGACCCCGACAAAATTCGTCCATCACACAGTTTCTTAACTCTCCACAGGAAATCACCATGGCCAAGCAAAACCTCGTATCCGTTACCAACGAACTCATTGAGTCTTATGGCAACACTGCCAAGAACGTCATCATCGCTTGCCGCGTAGGCAACAAGCGCGCTGTGAGCTATGTGGACCAGAGCTGGGCCACTGCTGTGAAGAAGACTGGCACCCGTCTGAACGCCGATGTGCGTGGCAATGCTATCGCCACACAAAAGAAAATTACGGCCTACTACGCCAAGGGCGTGGAAACTACGACTGCCAACGCCGACCTGGCCATCAACAAGGCCGTTGAGCTGGCTGGCAAGGGTGTTGTGCAAGTGGCCGCTAACGCGAACCGCTTTGAGAAGTCCACTGGCGTAACCGCTCTGAGCACCTTGGCCGTGGCAACACTGCCAGCAGCCCAAGCCGTTGTGAAAGCCGCTGCCAAGCTGGAAGAGCAATCTGAAGTGCTGGCCAAGAAGATTGCTGGTAGCCCCGTGAAAGCCAAAGCCACTGCCGCCAAGCGCGCTGTGGTGAAGAAGGCCACTGCCGTTGCCAAGACAGCGACCAAGACCGTGCGCAAGGCTGCCAAAAAGGTTGCCGCTCCCGTGGTTGCTGCCTAAAGACTGCTGCGCCGTGTAAAGCGGCTGCAAAACAAACGCCCACCGTGCAAACCGTGGGCGTTTTTTTATTTCTGTAAAAATCTGCTGCATGACACCACCCTTCAGCTACCGGCATCTGTACTATTTTTGGGTGGTTGCCAAAGAAGGCGGTATGGCGCGCGCCGCCGACCGGCTGGGTATGGCCGTGCAAACTGTGAGCACCCAGGTGCGTGAGCTGGAGCGTGATCTGGGCTATGTGCTGCTCAAGCCCGCAGGGCGCGGCCTGGTGCTGACGCCAGCTGGGATAGCCGCCATGCACGAGGCGGATCAGATTTTTCAATTGGGTGAGCGCCTGCCCGCCCGCGTGCGCGATGCCGTCAGTGCCCCGACCATGCGCTTGGCCGTGGGTATTTCAGACGGTTTGCCCAAGCTGGTGGTGCGCAGCCTATTGCAACCAGTGATACAAGAACCCCATTTGCGCCTGGTCTGCCATGAGGGTGAAATTGAAGACCTGCTGGGCGACCTGGCGCTACACCGACTCGATGTGGTGTTGGCCGACCGCCCCGCGCCGGCCAACGCAAACCTGCGGCTCTACAGCCACGCCATGGGTACCAGCCCCATGGCCTGGTATGCCCCCCCGCAGTGGGCGCAGGCTGGCTTGGTCAACTTTCCACACAGCCTATCTGAGGTGCCCGTGCTACTGCCGACCGAGCACACTGCCGTGCGGGCACGCTTGGACCAGTGGCTGGAGAGCAGCGGTGTGCACCCCAAAATTGTGGGCGAATTTGAAGACAGTGCGCTACTCAAAACCTTTGGCGCGAGCGGCATGGGCGTATTCCCTGCCGCCACCTTAGCTGGGGACGAGCTGACCACACGCTATGGCCTCACCTGCATTGGTGCCTGCGGCAGTGTGGAGGAGCAGTTCTTCGCCATTGGCACCGAAAGAAAAGTTCAGCATCCGCTGGTGCAGCGGCTGATCAGCCAACCCTAGCTAGGCCAAACGCATCAGGCCGATTTAGCAAGAAGACGCTTGGGGTCGAGATAGGTCTTGAGATAGATGTCAAAGGGCATAGTGTCGGCCGATTCAATCTTGTTTTGATCGGCCCACGAGGCTTCTGCCAGTGTCTTGAACCGCTCGGCTTTTTCGGCAGACACGGCGGATGCCAAGGTGTCACGCTTCAAACGCTCCGACTGCGCACGCACAAAAGCAACGAACGATCCGTTAAAGTCTTTCTGCATCACATCCAGCACGCGCGCAGAGGGCAAAGTATCGGGCTGGTCCAAGCCTTGCACGGCCGCATCGAGGGCTTGCAAATACAGCGTGCCACCATGGGCCGCGTCGAGTTGTTGGGCCAGGGGCCGCATCTCTTCCACAATCGTGTGGCCCCAGTCCTTCAATGCAATTTTCGTATCGCCACACTCCAGCATCAAACCCGGCTGGCGGCCGCGCTCGGCTACGGCTTGCTGGTTGTGCGACAAGGCCACGATTTCTTCAGGCGTGTCGGGTGGGCTGTCGGTCTGCAGGCAGTGCAGCAAAAACACATCCAGAAAACGCATGGTCTGGGCATTGATGCCGACAGGCTCAAACGGGTCCAGGTCCATCAGGCGCACTTCCACATATTCCACACCGCGCTCGCGCAGCGCATGCAGGGGACGTTCCCCAGGGAAGATCACGCGCTTGGGGCGGATGGTGCCGTAAAACTCGTTTTCAATTTGCAGCAGGCTGGTGCCCAATTGCAGGTATTGCCCTTCTGGGCTTTGCACGCCAATAGCCTGGTAGGCCGGGTACGGTTTAGTGAGCGCTCCGTGCAAGGAATAGGCATAGCCCTCCAAGCTGTTGTAGCTCACGGCCAGGCTGGCCTGCGCGTCGCTTTGGTAGCCCAAGCGTCCCATACGCAGCGAGGTGGCATACGGCAAATACATGGTGTGGGCATTGAGCGCTTGCAACTGATGCTGGCGGCCCGCCACAAAGGTAGAACACACCGCAGGCGATGCGCCAAACAGATACAACAACAAGAAGGCGTGGCGGCGGAAGTTGCGAATCAGACCGAAGTAGTCTTCACTGGCTACATCGGGCAAAGACCAGTTGTAGTGGATGCCGGAAATGGTTTGCATGCGCCGGCCATAGCGGTGGCCCAGGCCCCGGCGGTACACGGTTTTGGATTGGCCCACATTGGAGCTGCCGTATTGGCCGAGCGGAATCGCATCGTCCGCAGGCAAGCCGCAGGGCATGCTGGAGACCCACAGCAGCTCATCGCCCAACGCAGCAAACGTGGCCTGCTGCACATCCTGCAGTTCGGTCAGGCAGTCTTCCACATTCTGGTGCACGCCGGTGATCAACTCCACCTGGGATTCGCTGAAATCGGTGGTGATGTTGGGGTGCGTCAGGGCCGAGCCCAGGGCACGGGGGTGCGGTGTCATGGCCAGTGCACCGGTGGATAACGCGCGCAGACTTTCCTTCTCAATACCCCTGCGGATACCCAGCAATCGCTGTGCGGTTAGAGCACCCGGGCCCCTCGAAATACGTTCCATGCCAGTGGCCCTTCAACTCTTAAACGGGGCGCAAAGGTACCACAGCAGGCTTTTTTTTGCTGACCGCCGCGGCATTTGGGGTGCCTGCTCAGGCCAATTGCGCCATGGCCCGACTTACTTCGTGAGAACTCTGTGCATTTCCGCTTTGCGGCACAGCATCTCCGGTGCGATCGGTCACTTGGGCCAGCTGGCTGTGCAAACGCTCAGCGGCTTCTGTCCCCAAGCCAATCCAGGCACCGTCCGTCAAGCTGATATGGGCCGCCTCCACGCTGCCGGCACCAGCACACAGAATCGTGCGCGTAGGGGCGTCTTCGGCCACCAGCACCAGCATGGCGGGCACCACGGCTTCGGGTTTGAGTGCAGCCAGCACGGCTTCCGACATCAAATCCTCCGTCATGCGCGTGGCGGCCGTGGGGGCCAGGCTGTTGACGTGGATATTATTTTTAGCGCCTTCAATCGACAGCGTTTGCATCAGGCCCACCAGCGCCAGCTTGGCCGCGCCGTAGTTGGACTGGCCAAAGTTGCCGTACAAGCCCGACGACGACGTGGTCATGAGAATGCGGCCGTACTTTTGGGCCGTCATATGCGGCCAGACGGCCTTGCAACAATGCACGGCCCCCATCAAATGCACGTCCATCACCAAACGAAAATCGGCCAACTCCATCTTGGCAAAACTCTTGTCGCGCAGAATGCCAGCGTTGTTCACCAGAATGTCGATCCGGCCCCAGGTGTCTATCGCCTGCTGCACCATGGCTTGCACTGCGTCCCAGTCGGTCACCGAAGCACCATTGGCAATCGCCTCACCGCCCGCAGCCACGATTTCATCCACCACGGCCTGCGCCGCCGTTTGCGAGCCACCGGAGCCATCGCGGGCACCGCCCAAATCATTCACCACCACCTTGGCACCCCGCGCTGCCAAAGCCAGCGCATGCTGACGCCCCAAGCCCCCACCGGCCCCCGTCACAATGGCAACCCGACCTTTGAAATCTAAACGCATACATGCTTCCTGCAATAGTTGAGACACCTGAATGGCTGCGGTTCTGCTAGCCTGCGGCGTCGATCCTGAACTCTAATTCAGTGTAATTCAGACGCCCTACTCCACCACTTACAACACTGCCATGGAATTGAACTCGGATGTACCCCTGGACCCACCGCGCGATGCCGCTACCGTGGTGATGCTGCGCGACGGTGCGCAAGGGCTGGAAGTCTTTTTGGTCAAGCGCCACGGTCTGTCGGATGTGTTGGGCGGCGCTTATGTGTTTCCCGGCGGCAAGCTGGATGCAGCGGACCTGCTGCTAGGTGCGCATATAGACCAGAGCGCAGCAGACATGCACAGCGCCCTGGGTGAACCCGACACGCCACCCGCCACCGCCTTAGGCCTTTACGTGGCCGCGCTGCGCGAGGCTTTTGAAGAGTCTGGCATTTTGTTTGCCAGCGATGCGCTGGCAGCCCAGGCCGCGTTGCGCCAAGATTCCCAGCAACCCTTCAACGCGTGGGTAGCGGAGCGCGCCTTGACCTTGCAAACGCGCCACCTGCTGCCCTGGACACGCTGGATCACACCGCGCATGCCATCCGTTAGCAGCAAACGCTTTGATACCCGTTTTTTTGTGGCTGAAGTCCCTGCCAACCAGGTGGCCCGCCATGACGACTTTGAAACCACGGCCAGCGCGTGGCTCCAGCCCAAATTGGCGCTGGAGCAATACTGGGATAGACAGATCGAGCTGGCCCCGCCGCAGATCATGAGCTTGGCCCATCTGTCCCGCCATACCAGCGTGCCTAGCGTGCTGCAAGAAGCGCGGAAACGCCCGCCACCGGTGATATTCCCCGAGTCTTACGACGAGGCTGGCGAACGCTTGATCTGTTACCCCGGTGACCCGCGGCATTCGAGTGCCGCGCGCGCCATGCCAGGCCCGACCCGCGTGTATTTTCGCAACCGGCGCTTTGAGCCCGCTGAAGGATTTGAGGCTTTGTTTGTATGAACTATGTTGTATTGGGTGCGGGGGCGATTGGCTGTTATCTGGGCGGACGGCTCGCGGTGGCGGGACACACGGTTACTTTCGTTGGTCGCCCCCGCGTGACGGCCACGCTACGCCAACACGGACTCACCGTGACCGATCTGGACGGATTCAAAGCCCATGTGCCTGGCGATCAATTGCAATTGGCCGAACAGTTGGACATTGGCCACTTCGCACAAGACTGCACCGTGCTGTTGTGCGTAAAAGGCGGTGCTACCCGTGGCGCAGCCCAGGAGCTTGCGGCCGTGTGCCCGGCTCACACCGCGGTTATCTCCATGCAAAACGGTGTGGAGAATACTGCCCGAATTCGAGCTGCGGCGCCCTCACTGGCGGCGGTGGCTGGCATGGTGCCATTCAATGTGGTCATGCTGCCAAACGGCCATGTGCACCGGGGCACCACCGGTGCGCTCTACATGGCACAGCAAGCTGAGACGCAAGCGCTTGTGCCCGCATGGAATGCGGCGGGTTTGCCGCTGGAATTGACCGCTGACATGCAGAGCGTGCAGTGGGGCAAACTGCTACTGAATTTGAACAACCCGGTCAATGCGTTGTCAGACTTACCGCTGCGCACGCAATTGATGGATCGCGACTACCGCCGCGTGGTGGCTGCACTGCAAGTTGAGGCCTTGCAGGCCCTGAAGGCCACGGGCATTCGTCCGGCCAAAGTGGCTACCGCACCGCCCTTGTGGCTACCCTTTATCCTGCGACTGCCCAATGCCATTTTCACGCGGGTGGCGGCGCGCATGCTGCGCATGGACGCAGCAGCACGCTCATCCATGTGGGAAGACTTTCAGCAAGGCCGCGCGACCGAGATTGATGACCTGTGCGGCGCTGTGGTGCGGCTGGCACGGGCCCACGGCACACAAGCCCCAGCCAATGCCGCTATGTGTCGCTTGATCAGCAGTCACCAGCCCGGTCAAAGCATGTCAGGTGCTTCGCTGCGTGCCACGCTGGGCACCTGAGTCGGCAAGATTCCCTGGCGCAGCATCCACTGGCCAATGATCTGTGGGTCGTGGGATACGCGCAGCTCCAGATAAGCGGCTTCCGCCTCGGGGTAGCTGTGGCGCAAAAAATTGAGCCATTGCTTTAAACGGCCGGCTTGCTGTTTACGCTCCAGGCGGGCGCACACCAAAATCCAAAACTGTCCAATCAGCGGTTGCAAGTCCTGCCAGCTCACGCGCGGTTCTGCTGTGTTTGAAGCATCAGCCCCGCGGTCTTCCCGAATCGCCAGTGCCAGCCCCGGGTCCACCACCATGCCGCGCCCTACCATCAAACTATCGCAACCCGAGGCCTGGCGGCAGCGCCGGGCATCGTCTACGGTCCAGATTTCGCCATTGGCCACCACGGGCACATTCACTGCCAAACGGATGTCGTTCACCCGCTCCCAATAGGCAGGCGGGCGGTAGGCGTCGGCCTTGGTGCGGGCGTGCACCACCAGCTCACTCACGCCACCCAGCGCCAAGGCTTGGGCACACTCCACCGCACGGGAGTCGTCCAGAAAGCCCAGCCGCATCTTGGCCGACACCGGCATGTGGGCCGGCACCGCCTTGCGTACCGCAGACACAATGCGCGTCAATAACTCTGGGTCATCCAACAGGGCGGCGCCACCACCATGGCGATTGACCACTTTGGCAGGGCAACCAAAATTCAGATCAATACCATGCGGCCCCATCTCCGCCAGTCGGGCCGCGTTCTCGGCCAGGCACACCGGGTCGGACCCCAGCAACTGGGCCCGCACGGGCACGCCCGCAGGCGTCAGCCCGCCATTCGCCAACTCGGGCATCACGCGCAAAAAAGCTTTCTCAGGCAGCAAGGTGTGGGTGATGCGGATGAACTCGGATACACAGCGATCCACGCCCCCCACCCGGGTCAGCATATCGCGCAGTACAAAGTCCAGCAGCCCCTCCATGGGGGCCAGCAGAATGGTCACAGTGGGTGGCTCGGTGTTTAGTCTTCGACAAACGCTTCTTCGCGTTTGGCTTTCACAGAAGGCATCAACACCACGATTAGCAGCAGCACCGCCATAGCCAGCAGGCTGGCGGACAGTGGCCGCGTGACGAACACCGTCCAGTCACCCCGCGACAGCAGCAGTGCACGGCGCAGGTACTCTTCCATCATCGGCCCGAGGATGAAGCCCAACAGCAGCGGCGCGGGTTCGGCACCCAGCTTGATGAAGGCATAACCAATGACACCGAAGATGGCGACCATCCAGATATCAAACGTATTGTTGTTGGTGGAGTAAACACCCACCGCACAGAACAACACAATGGCCGGGAACAACCACCGGTAGGGAACGCTGAGCAGCTTGATCCAGATGCCGATCAGCGGCAGATTCAAAATTACCAGCATCAGGTTACCAATCCACATGGAGGCAATCAAACCCCAAAACAATTCCGGATTGCTGGTCATAACCTGCGGGCCGGGCTGGATGTTGTGGATGGTCATGGCACCCACCATCAAGGCCATCACGGCATTGGGTGGAATGCCCAGGGTCAGCAAAGGAATGAAGGAAGTTTGCGAGCCCGCGTTATTGGCCGCCTCAGGCGACGCCACACCACGGATATTGCCCTTACCGAAAGGCACTTCACCGGGCTTGAGCTTGGTCTTCTTTTCCAGCGTGTAGGCGGCAAAGGACGCCATCACCGCACCACCGCCGGGCAAGATGCCCAGCAACGAGCCCAAAGCCGTGCCGCGCAAGACGGCGGGAATCATGTTCTTGAAGTCTTCCTTGGTGGGCATCAAACCCGTCACATTGGCGGTGAAGACCTCGCGCTCACTCTCATGCTTGGACAAGTTGCTAATGATTTCTCCGTAGCCAAACACACCCATGGCGATCACGATGAAGCCAATGCCATCGGTCAACTCAGGGATATCAAAGCTGAAACGCGGAACGCCAGAGTTCACATCCGTACCCACCATGCCCAAAAGTAGGCCCAGCACGATCATGGCGATGGCCTTGAGCAGCGAACCGGAGGCCAAAACCACGGCACCGATCAGCCCCAGAATCATCAGCGAGAAATATTCGGCAGGCCCGAACTTGAAAGCCAGCTCGGTCAGCGGCGCTGCAAAGGCCGCCAATATCAAAGTACCCACACAGCCTGCAAAAAATGAACCCAAGCCCGCCGCCGCCAGCGCCGGCCCAGCCCGACCATTGCGCGCCATTTGGTAACCATCAATCACCGTGACTACAGAAGAGGACTCACCTGGCAGATTGACCAGAATCGCAGTCGTGGAACCGCCATACTGGGCACCATAGTAAATACCCGCCAGCATGATCAACGCCGACACCGGTGGCAGGGCGTAGGTGGCAGGCAGCAGCATGGCAATCGTGGCCAAGGGACCAATGCCAGGCAAAACGCCGATCAGCGTCCCCAACAGACACCCAACGAAGGCATACATCAGGTTTATGGGCGTAAACGCGACACCAAAACCCAGCGCCAAGTTATTAATTAAATCCATGGTCGTAGCCCTTACGCGGTAACGAGGAAAGCCGGCCACACCGGAAATTGCAACTTCAGCAATACGATGAAAGCCAGATAGCTGAAAAATGCCAAGACGGTACCCAAAGCGATGACTTCTTTGAGTTTGAACTCATCGCCCGCCAGACTGGCGATGCAGGTCAGGGCATAAATTCCCAAAATCAAACCCAGGGGCGGGAGCCCGATGCTTGGCAAGCCGCCAATCATGGCGCCGAATACCAAGTTGGCCATGATGATGAAGAACAAAGGCTTCCAGGCGATTTTTCCGACTTTTTCACCATCTACCGTCTCAACCACAAGTGCCTTGAAGGTGATGATGCTTCCTAGCACGGCCAGCAACGCGCCCAAGGCCAATGGGAAGTAGCCTGGGCCCATGCGCGCGCCAGTTCCAACGGTATAGGTGCTGGCACCCCAAGCAAACGCTACACCCACGCCCATAAACATGAGTCCAGAAAAAAAGTCTTTTTGGCTTTTTATATTCACACTGTGTCTCCTCAAATCACGCGCGGTGGCGTGTCGGTCTAAGCAATCCTGAGCCTCAGGTCAACGGTGGGGTGGACGTTAACACCTCTTCCATCACCGTGCTACCCTCGGCAACCCTGAGCGCGCCGGCCAAACGCAGCGGCCGCATGCCATCGGTCACGGCCTGGCGGCGCAACACATCGACCGAGCCACCGGCGCTCACCTTCTCCTTGAAGGCATCTGACACCACCAAGAGCTCGTACAGGCCCATGCGCCCCATAAATCCAGTCAGGCGGCAATCCACACAGCCTACCGGCTTGTAAGGCTTGTAGCCCCCAGTGATTTGCCAGGGCTTGATAACCTCACCCAGCTCTTCGCGGGTGCTCACTTCATCGCGTACACGGCACTGCTTGCACAGCGTACGCACCAGGCGTTGGGCCAATACCCCCAGCAGGGTGGCGTTGATCAGGTACGGCGGTATGCCCAGCTCGATCAGACGCGTGACGGCAGATGGCGCGTCATTGGTGTGCAAGGTAGAAAAAACCAAATGGCCGGTCAGCGCGGCCTGCACAGCCATCTCCGCCGTTTCCAAGTCGCGGATTTCTCCCACCATGATGATGTCCGGGTCCTGGCGCATCAGGGCGCGCAGGCCCTGCGGAAAGCCAAAGTCCAGTTGCGGTTGCACCTGGGTCTGGTTGAACGCGGGCTCGATCATTTCGATCGGGTCTTCCACCGTGCTGACGTTCACCTCTTCGGTGGCCACGCGCTTGAGCGTGGAGTACAGCGTGGTGGTCTTGCCCGAACCTGTGGGCCCGGTCACCAGAATGATGCCGTGGGGCCGCTTGACCAAGGCCTCCCAGCGCGTAGCGTCGTGGCTAGAAAAGCCCAACGCGTCCAGGTCCTTTACCGCGTTGTCCGGGTCAAAAATCCGCATCACCATCTTCTCGCCAAAGGCGGTGGGCAAGGTGGATATCCGCATTTCAATCTCATCACCCCGCGGATTGCGCGTTTTGATGCGGCCGTCTTGTGGGCGGCGTTTTTCAATCACATCCATACGCCCGAGCAGTTTGATGCGCGCCGTCATCGCATTGAGCACGCCCATAGGCATTTGGTAGACGGGGTGCAGCAGGCCATCAATACGGAAACGTATCACGCCCTGCTCGCGCCGTGGCTCCAGGTGGATGTCGCTGGCACGCTGATCGAAGGCGTATTGCCACAGCCAGTCCACCACCTGCACCACGCCTTGGTCGTTGGCGTCGAGCTGTTTGTTGGTCTTGCCCAGCTCCACCAATTGTTCGAAACTGGCACCGTTGTTGGTGCCCGATTTGTTGGCTGCGCGCACCGACTTGGCCAAGGTAAAAAACTCGGCGGTATAGCGCTGAATGTCTTGCGGATTCGCAATCACCCTGCGCACGCTGCGCCGTGACTGGCGCTCCACCTCGCCTACCCAGTCCGCAATAAAAGGCTCTGCAGTAGCCACCGTGATCTCAGCCACGCTAACGGCCACCGGCAGTATTTTGTGTCGCTCGGCATAGCCTGCACTCATGGAGTCCGCCACCTTACCCACATCCACCCGCAGTGGATCAATGCGCAGGTATTCCATCCCCGCGTAGGCCGCCAGCCATTGCGTCAGCGCCTCAATATCCAGGGGCTTGCCGTCGGCGGCCCTGCGCATGGACACGCTGGCAAGACGCACCAGCGCGTGCTGCGCACTCTCGGCCTGTGCGCAACGGGCAACCGTGCGTTGCGCCTCCTCTGCCGCAATGACGCCGTCGCGCTCCAGCCACTCTACCAGGCGCCGCCAGTCTAAGGGACCGCTGTGCGTGACCTTGACTACGGCCTTGGGCTTGGCGTGCGTGCTCATGGGGTCACGGGCTTAAAGCCGCGTACCCACTTGTCGGCTGGCAAGCTCCATTGGCGGCGAATCGTGTCCGCCCGTTCCAGCAGCTCCGCACGCTTGGGGCGCGAGGGGGTGCGCTGGGCCAGCACCACGGTATTGCCCTCGCGGGTGGCTTTGAAGGCCCACAGGGCGTCTTTACCAAATGCTTTTTCCATATTCATCACGCTGCGTTGGAAACTGGATTTATGTCCAAATAAATTGACAGTCATGCAACCTTCGGGGGTCAGCGTCTCGCGGCAGTGGGCATAAAAGTCGGCACTGTCAAACACCGGGCCGGCGGCCTCTTGGTCGTAGAGGTCGACCTGCAATGCATCCACACTGCCGAGCCAGCGGGCTTGTTGAATCTCAACAGCGGCATCCGCCAACACCACCTGCAAACGGCTATTGTCTTGGGCCAGCTTGAACCAGCCCCGACAAGCCGCAATAACCTGCGGATTGAGTTCAACGGCAGCTGTTTTCATCCTCAGCGTTTTATGGCAAAACTTGGTCAACGATGCCGCGCCCAAGCCCAATTGCAAGGCTTGGCGCTTGGACACCGATGCGGGGTCTACAAACAGCAGCCAGGCCATCATGCGCTGGATGTATTCGTGCACCAAGGCAAGCGGGTCATCCATGCGCATGGAGCCCTGAATCCAGATACTGTCCAAATGCAAATGCCGGATGTCACCTTCGTCTGAAAAATTGACTTCAGGAAACACCACAATTTCTTTTTTAACCATGGGGATTTATAACAGCAGCGCGCCCAGGCGCGGCAGCGCAGCGCAGGCATTGCGTTCGGTCGCTTCGGCCAGGGCTTGCAGGCTGATACCGCGCAGTTGGGCCACCACGGCAGCAATGCGGGGCAGCTCGCCAGGTTCGTTGCGCCCTTGCGCTGCGCCGTGGGCTCGGGCGTCCGCCTGGGTGTACAGCCAATGCGGGGGAATATCGGGGGCATCTGTCTCCAACACGATGGCGTCCAAGGGAAGCGTGGTGGCCAGTCGGCGCAATTGCAGCGCACGCTCAAAAGTCACTGCCCCACCAAAGCCCAGCTTGAAACCCAGCTTCACAAACTCCAGGGCCTGCACATCACTGCCATTGAAGGCATGCGCGATGCCCAGCCACGGCGACGCAGCGCTTCGCAGATCGCGCAAATGTTTGAGCAACCGGTCTGCCGAGCGACGCACATGCAAAACCACCGGCAGATCGTATTGGCGCGCCAGTTTGAGTTGCGCGCGGTAGTAATCCTCTTGCTTCTCGCGCAGCGGGCTTTGCGTCAGGGCGGGCACAAAGTAGTCCAGGCCAATTTCACCCACAGCCACCAGGCGCGGGTCGGCATGGTGCAGTTGCAGTTGCCGATCGAGTTGCGCCAGGCTGTCGGGCAACGCCCGGTCTACATACAAAGGGTGAATGCCCAGGCAATAGCTGTCGCCCCCGGCGTGGGCCAGGTGGCGGGCATCGTCAAAAGTACCGACCTCCACCGCCGGAATAACCACCTGTGCGACACCGGCTGCGCGTGCACGTTGGCGCACCTCGGCCCGGTCCGCAGCGAACTCGGGTGCATCCAGGTGGCAGTGGGTATCGATCCAGCGCATGTGCGACGATTATCATCGCCAAGCCCGACTTGTACTGCCACTTGGAGACTCCGCATGCCCCTGCCCCGCGCCACTACGATGCCCACCGCCACACCACGCACTGTGCGCGCCCGATCCTTGCTGTGCATCCTTTCCAGCAGTTTGCTATTGGCAAGCACGGCCACCCTCGCTGCGGGCAAACCCACCACTGTGCGATCCAAACCCGTGGCCGAGATTCTGGCGGCCTCCAAGCCGCAAGAATGGCGTACCCTGGACCCCGAAAACACGCTGTACCTGGAGCTACCCGCCGGGCGCGTGGTGATGGAGTTGGCGCCCGACTTTGCGCCCGAGCACGCCCGCAACATCAAAACCCTGGTGCGTGAAAAATACTTCGATGGCCTGCCCATCCTCCGGGCGCAAGACAACTACGTCGTGCAGTGGGGTGACCCCAATGACGAAGAAGCCAGCGCCAAGCCGCTGGGCAGCGCCAAAGCCAAGCTCCCGCCGGAATACACCGCACGCATCACGCCCAGCATTCCATTCACCAAACTGCCGGATGGCGATGGCTACGCACCTATGGTGGGCTTCAGCAATGGATTCCCAGTGGGGCGCAACACCGCCACAGGACAAACCTGGCTAACCCATTGCTACGGCGCATTGGGGGTTGCCCGTGGCAATGAGCCCACCAGCGGCAATGGGTCAGGCCTGTATGTGATCGTGGGCCATGCGCCGCGCCATCTGGACCGCAATATTGCTGTAGTGGGGCGCGTGGTGCAGGGCATGGACAAACTATCCGTGATGCCGCGCGGCACCGGACCGCTGGGTTTTTACGAGAAGCCTGAGCAACGCACCACACTCAAAAGCCTGGTGATGGCCTCGGACGTGCCCGTGGCAGAACGCACGGCATTGGAAGTTTTGCGTACCGACTCCGCCAGCTTTGCGGCCGTGGCCAATGCCCGACGCAACCGACTGGACGACTGGAACACCGTACCGGCAGGTCACATTGAGCTGTGCAATGTGCCTATTCCGGTGCGAAGCATCAAAAACTAAGTTTTGTTGCGGGTATACCCGCACACCGACTGTCAGTATTTTTCAAGGTCGCCAAGGCCAATCCTCGTAGACTTCGTGGGGTCAATATTCGCCTGCGCGATCTGTATTTTTTCAGTCTGCGGGCCGCCATTCACGGAGTTGTTATGTCTAGTTTTTTATCGCTTTCAAGGGTGATTGACCAACTCAGTACCTGGGTTGGAAAGCTCACCATGTGGCTGATTCTGGCCACCACGCTGATTAGTGCGGGCAACGCATTGGTTCGCAAGTTTTTCAACATCAGCTCTAACGGCTTACTTGAAATTCAGTGGTATTTATTTGCTGGTGTTTTTATGTTGGGTGCAGGCTATGGTCTGCTTAAAAACTCGCATGTACGTATTGACTTTATATCGTCCAAGCTCAGTGATCGAACGCGCAATTGGATCGATGTTTTGGGCATTCTGCTAGTGCTCTTCCCCTTCTGCATCATCAGCATTTCCTTAGGCTGGCCGTTTTTTATGAGAGCCTTTGTGAGCGGTGAAATGTCGCAAAACGCAGGCGGGCTCATACGCTGGCCGGCTTACGGTTTGATCCCCCTCGGCTTCGCACTTTTGATGTTGCAAGGCGTTTCTGAGTTGGTCAAACGCATTGCCTTCCTGACCGGTCACGGCCCGGACGTGCTGAACAGCGAAGACGCCAAGTCTGACGATCAAAAGAAACTCGAAGAGCTAGAGGCCCAAACGGCCAAGCTCTTGGCTGGAGACAAATAAATGCAGACCACACTTTTGGCACAACAGTTTGTGCCGCTCATGTTTATCGCCCTTTTCGTCTTGCTGCTCACCGGCTTTCCGGTAGCGTTTGGCTTGGCTGCAACGGGTTTGGCTCTGGGTTTTGTGGGCATTGAGGCCGGCATCTTTCCTGCTGCCATGTTTCAGGCCTTGCCACTGCGCATCTTCGGCATCATGCAAAACGACACCTTGCTTGCCATTCCCTTCTTCACCTTTATGGGCATCATTCTGGAGCGAAGCGGCATGGCAGAAGACCTGCTGGAAACAGTGGGCCAGGTCTTTGGACCCGTGCGCGGCGGCGTTGCCATCGCTGTCATTCTGGTAGGTGCTTTGCTGGCGGCTACGACTGGTGTTGTGGCAGCCGCAGTGATTTCTATGGGCTTGATTTCTCTCCCGGTGATGCTGCGCTACGGCTACAACCGCACGATTGCCACGGGTGCCATCACCGCATCCGGCACCTTGGCGCAAGCCATTCCGCCGTCTTTGGTGCTGATCGTGTTGGCAGACCAGCTGGGCCGCTCGGTGGGTGATATGTATTCTGGCGCGCTGATACCGGGCTTGTTGCTAGTGGGGCTGTACATCGCATTTATCGTTGCGGTCGCAATTTTCAAACCCGACATGGTGCCGGCCCTGCCACCAGAGGCGCTACTTTTTAAAGAAGACAACGGATCTTCGGGTCACAAGTCGTTGCTCGCATTGGTCGTTGTGTGTACTGGCGTTGGCTTCGCTTGGGCCCAAGTGCACAACCAGCTGCTCACACGATGGCTGGAGCGCTCTATTCCCGCTGCTGGGGATGAAATTGTCATTCTTTCATTGACTTTGGCATCCTTGACGGGACTGGCCTTGGCCATCCTCAATCGAGTCACCAAGATGGGGCTGCTGTCCAAGCTGGCTGAGCAAGTCACCTTTGTTCTGATGCCTCCATTGATCCTTATCTTCCTGGTACTGGGAACTATTTTTCTGGGCGTGGCCACCCCCACAGAAGGCGGTGCCATGGGTGCATTGGGGGCCCTGATCTTGGCAACCGGTAAACGGCGCTTGAGCCTGGCTTTGCTCAAGCAGGCGCTTGAAAACACGGCCAAGCTCGCGTCGTTTGTGTTGTTTATTCTGATCGGCTCTACCGTTTTCAGCTTCACCTTCAACGCAGCAGATGGTCACATCTGGGTCGAGCATCTGTTTGACAAGATTCCGGGCGGTGCGTGGGGCTTCTTGTTGGTGGTCAATGTACTGGTGTTTATTCTGGGCTGCTTCATCGATTTTTTCGAAATTGCTTTCATCGTGATCCCGCTGCTGGCCCCAGTGGCCGAGAAAATTTTGCCGGGTCTTGTTCCGGGCATGACACCAGACCAGGCCATGATCTGGTTCGGCGTCATCATTGCCATGAATTTGCAGACCTCGTTCCTCACACCACCGTTCGGGTTCGCCTTGTTCTATCTGCGCAGCGTGGCCGCCAAATTTGACTACAAAGACCGCGTCACCGGCAAGCTCATCCCCTCTGTCAAAACATCTGAAATTTACAAAGGCTCCATTGCCTTCATCGTCTTACAACTCATCATGGTGGTGGCCGTGATCGCTTTCCCCGTTTTGGTGACCGGCGGCATTGAGAAGGTCGACAACTTGAGTGCCGACCAGATCATGCAGCAGTTGGATATGCCCAAAGCGGAGGAGGCGGCAGACCCGACCGCTGGCATGGCTGGGGCCACTAAAGATGATGCGCTTCCGGTGCCGCCCGCCGATGCCCCCAAAGAGGACGACCCGATGAAAGCCATGTTGGAAGCCAATGAGAAAGATGCCAAGAAGAAGCCTTAGCAGCTGAGTCTTCAACCTAAAAAAGGGCTTGCGAGCCCTTTTTTTCTACATCTAACTTGGACTGCAAATTATTCATCCGGAGGGCTCTGTGCTCACTACGCTAATCGTGATTTTTGTGCTCGTCTATGCGGCTATAGCCCTAGAGCATCCCTGTAAGGTCAATAAGTCTGCCACTGCGCTTTTAGGTGCCGGACTGCTGTGGACGATTTACGCTATCGCCCATGCGGACCCCGCGCAGGTGAACGCCCAACTGGGCGAGTCCCTGATGGGCACTGCGCAAATTGTCTTCTTCCTGATGGGTGCCATGACTATTGTGGAGGTGGTGGATGCACACAATGGCTTTGAAGTCATCACCTCCCGAATCAAAACCAGCAAATTGTCGACACTCATGTGGATAGTGGGTTTTGTCGCGTTCTTTCTTAGCTCGATTCTGGACAACTTAACCACCACGATCGTGATGGTTTCACTGATGAAGAAGTTGCTTGATCAGCGCGAAGATCGTCTTTTCTTCGCTGGCATCATCGTCATAGCGGCAAACGCCGGTGGCGCTTGGACACCCATCGGGGATGTCACCACCACCATGCTGTGGATTGGCGGTCAAATTACCGCGATTGAAATCATGAAGGGATTGTTCCTGCCCTCACTGATCAACCTCTTGGCACCCTTGGCTGTCACCAGCTATTTGTTGCGTGGGCGCAGGGTCATCCCACCGCAACTTAATCCCGATGAGGAGCGCTGCGAGACCAGCGCCTTTGAACGCAAGCTGATGTTCTTCCTGGGCCTGGCAATTCTGATCTTGGTTCCAGTCTTCAAAACCGTGACGCATTTGCCCCCCTTCATGGGCATCCTGTTGGGTCTGGGTATCTTGTGGATGGTGGGTGATCTGGTTCACCGCAAGGAAGAAGAAATGCGCAAGCAACACCTGACCTTGGCCAGCGCTTTGACCCGCATTGACATGAGTTCCATCGTTTTCTTCATTGGAATTTTGTTGAGCGTAGCCGTGCTGGAGCACACCCATATCTTGTCCAACATCGCGCAGTGGCTGGACAAGACCGTAGGCCGACAGGACGTCATCGTCATGCTGATCGGCTTGGTCAGTGCTGTGGTTGACAACGTGCCCTTGGTCGCCGCCAGTATGGGCATGTACAGCCTGACGCAATACCCGCCGGACAGTTTTCTGTGGGAGTTCATGGCGTACTGCGCAGGCACCGGCGGCTCTATCCTGATCATTGGCTCTGCAGCGGGTGTGGCGGCCATGGGATTGGAAAAAATCGACTTTATCTGGTACGTCAAGAAAATCAGCGGCCTTGCCTTATTGGGTTATCTGGCAGGGGCCATTTTCTACATTGTCGAATACCGACTGATGCATTGAAGCCGTACTGTTCTGATGTGATGCACCTTGCTCCGCTGCAGGCTCGCCAGCACATAAAAAAGGCCCCGCGCTGCGGGGCCCTTTACTTTCAAGTTGCTGGATGCTTACAGCTTTTGCGCTTGCATGAAACTGTCAAAACGCGCTTCCGTGAAGCGGAACCACAAGTTTTGATCTTTGCGGAATTCGGCGTAATCCGCATACACCTTGTTCCAGTTTTCGTTTTTGGCGCTGATCTCGCCGTAGAGTGCCATTGACTCTTTGAAAGCCAAGTCCAGCACATCCTTGGGGAACGGCAGAACCTTGACCTTTTGACCGACCAGCTGCTTGAGGGCTGCGGGGTTGCGTGCATCGTATTTGGCCTGCATTTCAACGTGGGCGAAAGCGGCTGCGGACTCGACAATGGCCTTGTTTTCTGCGGACAAACTGGCATAGGCTTTGTCGTTCACGAACAGGTCGAGCTGGGGGCCGCCTTCCCACCAGCCGGGGTAGTAGTAAAACGGAGCCACCTTGTACAGGCCCAACTTTTGATCGTCATAGGGACCCACCCACTCTGCGGCATCAATGGTGCCTTTTTCCAGCGCGGTGTAAATCTCACCGCCTGGGATATTTTGGGGTACGCCACCCATGCGCTCAAATACGCGGCCCGCAAAGCCGCCCACGCGGAACTTCATGCCCTTGATGTCCGCGACCGACTTGATCTCTTTGCGATAAAAGCCGCCCATTTGTGCACCGGTATTGCCCATGGGGAAATTGACGATGTTGTACTTGGCGTAAAACTCGCGCATCAATTTGCCGCCATTGCCTTGGTACATCCAGGCGGTCATCTGGCGGCTGTTCAGGCCAAAGGGAATCGCACATCCCAGCGCAAAGGTTTCGTCCTTACCGTGGAAATAGTAAGGTGCCGTGTGGGCCATTTCTACGGTGCCGTTTTGCACGCCATCCACCACACCAAAGGCTGGCATCAGTTCGCCGCCTGCATGGGTCGTGATGGTGAACTTACCACCCGACATCTCGCCCACTTTTTTGGCGAAAGAGTCGGCTGCACCAAAGATGGTATCCAGGGCCTTAGGAAAGCTAGATGCCAGGCGCCAGCGAATACTCGCAGCCTGGGCATGCACTGCGGGCGCTGCACCGGCAGCCAAAATGCCTGCAATACCTGCGTTCTTGATGATTGAGCGACGATCCATGCGAAGTACTCCTAATGTTGTTGCGAAGACGATTCCCCACCTTTGAATACTCCAGTGGGAAGACTGATATAGCCTCGCGGAATTTTAGGAAGTTACTACCGCACAGCCGCGGGGGTTTTCCCTTGGAATACCTCTGCTAACGCAGGGGTATTCAGAAAATTGAAAGTCAGGCTGCGCGGACCAGAGGCTTGAGTAGCTTGCTAAAGCGCACGGCGATGGACGCCTCAATACCCGCTGCGTCTAGCCCCTGCATGGACAACAAACGCGCAGGGTCGCCGTGTTCGATGAAAGTATCACCAAGACCCAATTGCAGCACCGGGATGGCGACACCGGCAGCCTGCAAGGCTTCCAGCACCGCACTGCCTGCACCGCCCATCACGGCACCCTCTTCCACGGTGACCAGTGCATCATGGCTAGCAGCCACTTGCAGCAGCAACGCTACATCCAGCGGCTTGGCCCAACGCATGTTCACCACCGTCAGGTCCAGCGCATCCCCAGCCACCAAGGCCGGGTACAGCAGTGTGCCAAAGGCCAGCACGGCAATACCACGCCCGGTACGACGTACCTCGCCCTTGCCGAAGGGCAAGCCCTCTAGTGAGGCCTGTGGCACCACACCCGCGCCTGCGCCGCGCGGGTAACGCACGGCCACTGGGTGGTTTTGCGCAAACGCGGTGCTCAGCAATTGGCGGCATTCGTTTTCATCTGCAGGGCAAGCCACACTCATATTGGGAATGCAGCGCAAATACGGGATGTCGTAAGCCCCCGCGTGCGTAGCGCCATCCGCGCCTACCAGGCCTGCGCGGTCCAGCGCAAACACCACCGGCAGGTTTTGAATTGCCACGTCGTGGATCAACTGGTCATAGGCGCGCTGCAAAAAGGTGGAGTAAATCGCCACCACAGGTTTTAAGCCTTCGGTCGCCAAACCGCCTGCAAAGGTCACGGCATGCTGCTCGGCAATGCCGACATCAAAGTAGCGCTCGGGAAACTTTTGCTCAAACTCCACCATGCCTGAGCCTTCGCGCATGGCGGGCGTGATGCCCACCAGGCGCTTGTCGGCTGCGGCCATATCGCACAGCCATTGGCCAAACACCTGGGTGAAGGTCGGCTTGGGCGCAACTTGGGGCTTTTGCAAACCGATGCTGGGGTCAAACTTGCCGGGGCCGTGGTAGGCCACGGGGTCCACTTCGGCCAGCTTGTAGCCCTGGCCTTTTTTGGTGACCACATGCAAAAACTGCGGGCCTTTGAGCTGCTTGATGTTCTCCAGCGTGGGGATCAGAGAATCGAGGTCGTGCCCGTCGATGGGACCGATGTAATTGAAGCCGAATTGCTCAAACAAGGTAGCAGGCACCACCATGCCTTTGGCATGCTCTTCAATGCGCTTGGCCAGCTCAAAAAGCGGTGGCGCGCCTTTGAGCACGGTCTTGCCCACGTTCTTGGCGGCAGCGTAAAACTTGCCGCTCATCAACTGCGCGAGGTAGCGGTTCAGCGCACCCACGGGCGGGCTGATGCTCATGTCGTTGTCATTCAAGATGACCAGCAGCTTGCAGTCTTCTACACCCGCGTTGTTCAGTGCCTCAAACGCCATGCCTGCGGTCAAAGCGCCATCGCCAATGATGGCCACCGCATGGCGGTCTTCGCCCTGAATGCGGGCGGCCAGCGCCATACCCAGCGCGGCGGAGATGGACGTGCTGGAGTGCGCCGTGCCAAAGGTGTCGTAGTCGCTTTCAGCACGCTGGGGGAAGCCGCTCAGGCCACCCAACTGGCGCAAGGTCCCCATGCGGTCACGTCGGCCCGTCAGGATTTTGTGCGGGTAGGTTTGGTGGCCCACGTCCCACACCAGGCGGTCTTCCGGGGTGTTGAACACATAGTGCAAAGCCACCGTCAGCTCCACGGTGCCGAGGTTGGAGCTCAGGTGGCCGCCGGTTTTGGAGACGCTGTCGATCAGGTAGCCGCGCAGTTCGTCGCTCAGCTCCTTGAGCTGCTCACGCGGGACCTGTCGCAGGTCCGCAGGGTCATTGATCGTGCGCAGCAGGGGGTAGGTGTGATTCGACATATGCTATTAATTCAGGAGCTGCTCCCGCACATTCCACGGGGGCTAGCGGCCATTTTTACCCTAAAAACAGATTAGTTACCACGGTTAACCACCATGTCGGCCAATGCCACCAAAGCCCGGGTATCTGCCAGACCAGCAGCGCGCACGGCAGTCACCGCCTGCGTCAACAATTGCTGGGCATAGGCTTGACTGGGGGCCAAGCCCATCAGCGATACATAGGTGGGTTTGTCGTTGTCAGCGTCTTTGCCAGCGGTCTTGCCCAAGGTGGCCGAATCGGCGGTCACGTCCAGAATGTCATCCACCACCTGAAACGCCAGCCCCACCGCCGCACCGTATTCCATCAAGGCGTCCAGCGCGGTGGCATCGGGCAGAGTGCAGTGGGCACCCATCATCACACTGCCCTGCAATAAGGCACCAGTCTTGAGCTGGTGCATTTCGCGAAGTTGGCGCTCCGTCAGCGGCAGGCCGACACTGGCCAGATCAATAGCTTGCCCCCCTGCCATGCCAGCGCTGCCCGCAGCGCGTGCCAACAAAGCGCACAGCTTGGCCTGCGTCACGCAGGGCACGGTGCCATCCATGGGGGTCAGTAATTCAAACGCCAGGGCTTGCAAAGCGTCACCGGCCAGCAGTGCGCTGGCCTCGCCAAACTGCACATGCACCGTGGGTTTGCCCCGGCGCAACACGTCGTTGTCCATACAGGGCATGTCGTCGTGCACCAAAGAGTAGGCGTGGATCAGCTCCACCGCACAGGCCGCGCGCAGGGCAGCGCCGTAGCTGGCGGCCTGATGTGAGCCGCCAACGGCCTCATGCGCGGCCAGCACCAACAAGGGCCGCAAGCGTTTGCCACCATCTAGCACCGCATAGCGCATGGCCTCCACCAGTTGCGCGGGGGCACCATGGTCCAGGCCCAAGGGGCGGTCGGCGGTCACCCAGGCGTCCAGCGCGTTGTCGATCCAGACCAGACGCTCCGCAATCCAGGCGTCCAAGTCAAACGACACGGTGGGTTCTGCCACGGCGGAGTCACTCATGTGGCAGCCCAGGGTTTCAGCGTGCCTTCATCCAGCACCTTGATTTGGCCTTCTACCGCCTGCAGCTTATCGCGGCAAAACTGCAGCAGCGCCGCGCCGCGTTGGTAGCCGCCCATCAACTGGTCTAGCGGCAGCTCGCCCGACTCCAGGCGGGCCACCAGTTGCTCCAGCTCGGTCATGGCGGCTTCGTAGGTTTCCGGCAGTGCGGGGGCGGGGCTAACAACAGACGACGGAGGGGCACTGGCCTTGGGCATGAGGACGATTAGAAAAAAATCAAAGGGGGATTTTAGGCCCTACGCCACCTGAAGCCGAGGTTTTCAATGCTCCAGCTACAATCCACGTCCGGCAGCTCTCGAGGTAGCTGCCCTTCAAGCCCCCTTCGCAGGGGGTTTTTTGCATCCCACAAGGACCGAGATTGTGCAAAATCCGCGCAAAAACACTTTCCCAGATACTTGGGAAACACCCGCAAACGTAGTCACCATGCGGGCCCCGGCCAAAGTTAACAAAGCTCAGCCACAACTACCCGTTTCAAGTTACTTTGATCCGGCGCTGTATGCGCAGGAAATGCAAAGTATCTTTCAGCAAGGACCCCGTTATGTGGGGCACAGCCTGAGCGTCCCCAACCTGGGGGACTACTACGCCCTGCCCCAGGAAAAAGGCGGCCGCGCGCTGGTGCGCAATGCCGGGGGTATTGAGCTGATTTCCAATGTGTGCCGCCACCGCCAGGCCGTGATGCTCAAGGGCCGTGGCTCACTCACGCAAAACGCTGCGGGCTCGGCCAGCGGCAACATCGTCTGCCCGCTGCACCGCTGGACCTACAGCGGCGCGCATGCGGGGGGTCAAAACGGCCAAAGCGGCTCGCTGATTGGCGCGCCCCACTTTGCGCAAGACCCCTGCCTGAACCTGAACAACTACAAGCTGCAAGAGTGGAACGGCTTGCTGTTTGAGGACCGAAGCAGCCCCGACGGTAGCGGCGACATCAACGTTGCGAATCAACTGGCCAACATGGGCCCTCTGGCCGACCTGAGCTTTGACGGCTATATGCTGGACCGCGTAGAAATGCACGAGTGCAACTACAACTGGAAGACGTTTATCGAGGTGTACCTGGAGGACTACCACGTAGGCCCCTTTCACCCCGGCCTGGGCCAGTTTGTGACCTGTGATGACCTGCGCTGGGAGATGCACGACAACTACTCGGTGCAAACCGTAGGCGTGGCCAACCGCTTGGGCAAGGCGGACGCCTCAGGTGGCTCACCCGTGTACGAGCGCTGGCAAAGCGCGCTGCTGAATTACCGCAATGGTGTGCCGCCCAAGCAGGGTGCGATTTGGCTCACTTACTACCCGCACATCATGGTGGAGTGGTACCCGCATGTGCTGACCGTGTCCACACTGCACCCGATGGGGCCGAACAAGACCATGAACATGGTCGAGTTTTATTACCCCGAAGAGATTGCCGCGTTTGAGCGCGAGTTTGTGGAGGCGCAACAAGCGGCCTACATGGAAACCTGCATTGAGGACGACGAGATTGCCGAGCGCATGGACGCGGGCCGCGCGGCCCTGTTTGCGCGCGGTGATAACGAGGTGGGGCCGTATCAGAGCCCGATGGAAGACGGTATGCAACACTTTCACGAGTGGTACCGACGCATGATGGACGCTGCCGCCCTTGTGGGCTAGGCCCTACACCGCTTAATTGAAGGCATCTGCTATTTTTTTATAGCTGCTCCCGCACTATCCACGGCCTTAATGGCCTAAAAGGCTTATAAATTGCACGCACTTTGGATGGTTTTGGCTGCGTTTTGGTTTGCCCTGATGGCAGTGGGCATCAAATACGCGTCTAACAGCTTTGGCACGTTTGAGCTGGTGTTTTACCGCGGTGTAGTCAGTGTGGTTTTTATGGCCATCGTGGTCCGGGCCAAGGGCACCCAGCTGCGCACGCCCGTGCCGCTGATGCATGTGTGGCGCAGTGTGATCGGCGTGCTGTCTTTGAGCGCCTGGTTTTACGCCATCGCCCATCTGCCCCTGGCCACCGCCATGACGCTGAACTACATGAGCGGCGTGTGGGTAGCCGCCTTTGTGGTGGGCGGCGCGCTGCTGTACGGTAAGCAACAACCCCAGGGTGCCCTCATCGGTACGGTGCTGATGGGCTTTACCGGCGTGGTGATGACACTGCGCCCCACCATGGACCAAAACCAATTGTTTGCAGGCGTGATTGGCTTGCTGTCGGGCATGGGCGCGGCGCTGGCCTATATGCAGGTGACCGCGCTGGGCAAAGTGGGTGAGCCCGAAGAGCGCACGGTGTTTTACTTCGCGGTCGGCAGCGCAGTGGTGGGGGCGGTGGGCATGCTGTTTACCAACTTCACACCCTGGACGGAGGTGCGCTGGCAAGACGCTGCCTGGCTGATTCCGATTGGCATCTTGGCCAGCCTGGGCCAGTGGTGCATGACCCGCGCCTACAGCAAAGGTGCCACGCTGGTGGTGGCCAGCATGCAGTACTTTGGCATTGTGTTTTCTGTGGTGTTTAGCTTGGCGCTGTTTGGCGACCACATTGAACCGCTGGGCTGGGCTGGGATTGCGGTCATCATCACCAGCGGCGTATTGGCCACGATTTTGCGATCCCGCGCGCTGCCAAAATTGCCTGCGGAAGAACACTAAGGCAGCAGGTCTGCCCGTATGTCCAACGCGCTGTGCAAGACGCGCTCAACGCGCACCAGCTCAGCGGTGTGCCTGAAAAAAATCACGTAGCGACCATAGGCACAACTGCGAAGACCCTCGCCCAGCTCGGGACGGGCCACATAGGCTGCGGGTGCGATTGCAATTTTTTGGCACTGACCTTGCAAAGCCTCAATGAAACGCAGGGCGTTGCCTGGACTATCTCGCGCGATGTAGTCACCAATGGCCTCAATATCCTTTTCTGCTAAGGGCGAGAGTTCAAGCCGCATCGGTGTCGGCCCGGTATTTGCGCCCCAGCCGTTCGAACACCGGACCTGCATCGACCCCAACGCCACTAGAAGCGCCAGCTTCGATGGCAGACCGAAGTTCTTGCAGCTTCAACGACTTCAGCTCTTCCTGGTCTTCCAGCAAGCGCAGACCAGCGCGGACGACCTCACTGACATTGTTGAATCGACCGGCTGTGACCTGCTGCTTCACAAACGACTCGAAATGCGGACTAAGAGCGACACTGGTGGGCATGATTGACTCCAAATGTTGTTATCTAATAATAACAAATACTATTTTTAGCGCAAACATGCACACCAGAACCTAGCCGAATGCATGGAGCCTGGGCGGCAGCGCGTTTTGCGCAGGTAGAAGGAGGAGGCCGCAGGCCGGGGGACACGGAGCAGAACGCGCTGCCGCCCAGGCGGGTGGTGGTAGCCTTGCGACGCTGATTTCACACTGGAGTACAAGGCATGTCTTTTTCCACCCTCATTTCCGTAGCCCAACTAAAAGCCCTGCAGGCCCAACAGGACAATAGCCAATCACTGATGGTGTTTGATTGCAGCTGCGATTTGATGCAGCCTGAAGTGGGCGCGCAGCAGTACGCACAAGCGCACATCCCCGGCGCGCTGTATGCTGACTTGAACACCGCGCTCAGCGCCAAAGGCGACCCGGCTGTGACCGGCGCAGCATCCGGTGGTAGGCATCCCTTGCCGCCGCGCGAAGTGTTTGCGCAATGGCTGGGCAGCGTGGGTTTTACGCCCGGCATGCAGGCCGTGGTGTACGACCGCCAGGGTGCCAACTACTGCGGCCGCCTGTGGTGGATGCTGAAATGGCTGGGCCATGCCAACGTGGCCGTGCTGGATGGCGGCTGGCAAGCCTGGGTCGCGGCGGGTGGTAGTCAGGAAGCGGGTGTGGTGAACCCGGTTGCCGGTGCTGACTATCCCGTGGCGCACGCCCTCGCAGCCTTGAGCACCGTTGAAACCGTGGCCAGCCGCCTGACCAGCGGTACCCAAACCCTGATCGACGCCCGCGGCGCGCCCCGCTACCGGGGCGAAATGGAACCCATAGACCCCGTAGCGGGCCACATACCTGGCGCGCTCAACCGCCCCTTTGCAGCCAACCTGGGAGCCGACGGTTTCTTCAAACCGGCCGACACTTTGCGCGCCGAATTTCTAGCCTTGTTGGGCGACCGCGACCCGGCCAGCGTGGTGCACCACTGCGGCAGCGGCGTAAGCGCCGTGCCCAATGTGCTGGCCATGGAAATTGCGGGCTTAGGGCAAACGGCCCTGTTTGCCGGCAGCTGGAGCGAGTGGTGCAGCGACCCGAGCCGACCGGTGGCACAAGGCTAAAACCCCCATTTTCCAGCACCTTCAAAAAAGACTTTGACAGATTTCAAAAAGATACTATAGTGATATCACTTTGCGATTCGGCAAAGTTTAGGAGTCTGTCAAATGTCAAACATTCAACCCGCACGCACCGAGCGTGCCTTTACCTCGTTTAACGGCTACGGCATGGTGGCGCTGGGCGTGGTTCTCAGCGTTTTGGGTACCGCGCTCACCATCCGTGGCGCGCCTTTTGTGGGCATTCCGCTGGGTGCCATCGCCATGATCGCCTTTGCCGGTCTCTACATGCTGCCGCCCAATATGGGTGCCATCCTCACGCTGTTTGGCCAGTACAGCGGCACGGACCGATCCGAAGGCCTGCGCTGGGCCAACCCCTTGCAGTCCAAACAAAAAATCTCGCTGCGTGCGCGCAACCTGAACACCGCCACACTCAAGGTGAATGACAAGCGCGGCAACCCTGTGGAGATTGGTGCCGCCGTGGTCTGGCGGGTGCGCGATTCGGCCCAAGCCGTGTTTGAGATTGATGACTACGAGCGTTTTGTGGCGGTGCAGGCCGAGACGGCGATTCGCCACCTGGCATCGGCTTACGCCTATGACACCGGCGACGATTTGCAGCCCGACGAGACCACGCTGCGCGCTGGCCTGGACGATGTGGCCCTGGCCCTGAAGAACGAGCTGGAAGCCCGATTTGCCACCGCCGGTGTTGAGGTACTCGACGCCAAGCTCACCCACCTGGCCTACGCCCCCGAGATTGCACAAGTGATGCTGCGCCGCCAACAGGCCGAGGCCATAGTGAGTGCACGGCACAAGATCGTGGCGGGTGCCGTGGGCATGGTGGAGGCGGCGCTCAAAGGCCTGTCTGAACGCGACATCGTGCAACTGGATGACGAGCGCAAAGCAGCGATGGTGAGCAACTTGCTGGTGGTGCTGTGCTCTGACCAGCAGGTCACTCCGGTGGTCAACACCGGCACGCTGTACAACTAATTGCACTGCATTTTTAGACCCATCCATGGCCAGCCCCGGTAAAAAAGCCTACCCCCTGCGCATCGACCCGGCGCTGTGGGCGGCCATCGAGCGCCTGGCCGCGCAAGAGCTGCGCAGCGCCAATGCGCAGGTCGAGTTTTTGCTGCGTGAGGGGCTGGCGCGGCGTGGGCGTTTGCCCAACCCCAGCGACACGGCACCGCCAGACCCCGACACACCGCCCCCCCCACCAGAGGGGTAGCACCCAAGCGCATAGCTCCAGACAATTCAGCCATTGTCTACACCCCCCTAGGAGCCTCCATGCTGCGTTTCTCACACACCCCCCAAAGGGGATTTGTTCTTGCATCCATCAGCGCCGCTTGCGTACTGATGGCAGGCTGCGGCGGCGGCAACGGCGGGGCCAGCACCACAGCGGCCAACCCCACACTGCAAGGCCTGGCCGCCACCGGTGCGGCGCTGGCCAATGCAGCTGTTACCGCCAAGTGCGCCACGGGTGCGCCCATTGTGGGCACTACGGCGGCTGATGGCTCTTTCACCCTGACATTGAGCGCTGGCCAGACCACACCATGCATGCTGCAAGTGATTGGCGGATCGCCCAGCGTCACGCTGCATGGCTTTGCCGTGGATGCGGGCCGGGTCAATATCACCCCGCTGACCGACCTGGTAGTCACCAAAGCCCTGGGCACGGCCCCGGCCACCGCGTTTGGCAGCTATGACGCAGCCAAGGGCGGCGTCATCCGCGCCGGGCTGGACGCAGCCAAAATCTATGTGAACACCCAAATAACCGCGATTACCGGCCAGAGCACCATGTTAGACGTGCTGATTGGTGTCTTCAAGGTCGGCGACGCAGACGACAAGATCCTCGATAGCCTGGCTGCAGCCACTGCGGCCGCAGGCAAAACACTGGCAGATTTGCGCGTAGGCGCTGCCCAAGGCGTGGCCCTAAAACCCATCATTCAAATCGCACCGCCTGTAGTGGTGGTGCCGCCCATCGTTGTACCTCCGGTAGTTGTACCGCCCGTCGTAGTTCCACCTGTGGTGACACCACCCGTGGTAACCCCACCGGTAGTGACGCCGCCCGTAGTGACACCCCCTGTATCAGCCAATGAATGCGCACCACTGCTGCCCAAGGCTGGTGACTCACTCACCTACACCAACACCGCCAACCCAGGCGGTGCCACTTTGGGCTACAAATACGACTACACCAGTGCCACTTACCAAGGCCAATCGGCTCTGGCACTGACCATTACCACGACAGCCAACGGTGTCAGCAGTACCGGTGTCTCGTACACCAACCCCACCACAGGCGCTTATCTGGGGGCTACCGCAGCGGCGTCTAGTTCCACCACAGTCACTACTTTTGATCCGCCCGACTACCAAGACCGCATCAACAACGCCTTCTACAACGTGGGCCAGATTGCCACGGTGGCGGTCAAGGCGCGTGTTACCGGGCCAGGCATCACTACGGGCTTTGCCACCATTGGCGGGGCCACCGCACTCACCATGGACTACACCTACACCATCGAGCGCAAACCCAACGAGTCACTCACTGTGCCCGCCGGTACCTTTGCCAACACCTGCAAACTGCAAATCAATGTGGCGGTAGGCAACATCAAGTTAGAGGGCAATGACGGCAGCAACCCACTGTTCTCCACCTTCTTCCCAGTGTTGTCGGCCAGCTTTGCACAGCCGTTCAAGAGCACTGTGTGGCTCTCCAACAAGCTGCCAAATATGCCTAAAACTCTCATTGATACCTCGTCCAGCTTTGGCGCGGCAACGTCTACCCAAGAGCTGATCACCTACACCGTGGCACCACGCTAACGGCAAGCCCAATCCCGTGCAGCCCGCCACCCGGCGGGTTTTTCTTTTCTAAAGCCACTGCTGTCTCTGGTACCTTCGCTGCACCCGCCTAACGCACTAACAGCACCTGAACCGCAACTGCCGTGAAACTGCCCCCCTGGTTCCCCCACCCCAACGCTGCCATAGAGCATGCGCTGCTCGTTTTGGGCTATCGCAACCTCAAGGTCCATGTGGTGGGTCACATCGGCTTGTCTGTGCTGATCGCCTGCGGGGCCTGGTCCGCCGCGCCGCATGCCCGTGTGGGCCTGTGGCTGGCGCTGATGCTGGCTCTGTCGCTCGGCTTTGGCTACGGCCTGTGGGCGTTTCGCAAAATAGTGAATCAAAGCCCTTTGCCGCCCGTCGCACTTGCGCACTGGAGACGCACCAACCTGTTTATGGCTGCGGCCCCCGGCCTGGGCTGGGGGGCTGTGGGCTTTTTGCTGGTGCCGGATGCGCAGGTCAACAACTTGATGATGCTCACCGCCTTTGCCGGGGCGTTTGCGTACTCATCCGTGGGCAATGCCCACGACCTGCGGGGCTACCAGATGAGTGTGTCGGTGGCCACGCTGGTGCTGATGTCGCAATTGGGCACCGCCTTTGGCGACCAAGCCACGGTAGCTGTCGGTATGAGCCTGCTGTTTTATGCAGTCATGAGCTGGGTAGCCCGCAACGCCCATTTCATTTTGCTGGAGACGATCAGCTTGCGCTTGGCGAATGAGCAGCTCGCTAAAACCAATGCCGACAACACCGCCCGCGCCGAGCAAGCCAGCCGCGCCAAGTCTGAATTTTTTGCAGCGGCCAGCCACGATTTGCGCCAGCCCGTGCATGCGCTGCTGCTGCTCATAGAGGCCTACCGCAACCAGGTACCCGGCGCTGCCCACCACCCGCTCATCCTGAATATTGCCGCTGCCGGCCAAAGCATTGCCACCTTGTTCAACGCGCTGATGGAGCTTTCAAGGCTAGAGAGCGGGCAAGAGAAACCGATACCATCCACCTTTGACTTACCCGACCGCATGCAGCGGCTGCTGGCCCAAGTGCGGCCCGTGGCCCACCGCAATAGCCTGCGCTTGCGCAGCCACACTGCGCGGGCCGCAGCCCAGCTCAGCATCACCACCGACAAAGTGCTGTTTGAACGCATCGTCGGCAACCTGCTGTCTAACGCGCTTCGCTACACAGCCCAGGGCGGCGTGCTACTCAGCCTGCGCCGCGCCCGTGGTGCGCCTGGCTGGTGGCTAGAGGTCTGGGACACCGGCCTGGGCATTGCCGACCACGACTTGGACCGCATCTTTGACCCGTATATACAACTGGCCAACTCGGAGCGCGACCGCAGCAAGGGCCTGGGGTTGGGATTGGCCATCGTGCAGCGGGCCAGCGCCCTGCTGGGTATCACGGTCACAGCGCACTCCCGCCTGGGCCGGGGCAGTTGCTTTCGGCTGCACTTGCCACCCCACTTGTTTCAGCACGCCCTGCTAACCACCACGCCATTGGGCGGGGGGCGGCACGAGCGCACGGTGCAGCCCGCCGCCTGGCTGCAGGGCAAGCGCGTTTTGCTGGTAGATGATGACCCCATGGTCCAAAGCGCCATGCGCGCTGTGCTGGGGAGTTGGGGGCTGGAGTTGCGCTGCGCGGGTGTGGGCGATGCCACGGTATTGGACGTGTGCGGCCCCGACTGGGTGCCTGACTGCGTGCTCTGCGACTTCAGGCTACCCGGTCTGCTGGATGGCATTGGCATGCTCGATCTGCTGCAAGAGCACTTTCCCCACACCGTGGGCATTTTGCAAACCGGAGAGCTGGCGCAAACCGTGCAAGCACGCGCGGCAGATGCGGGTTATATGGTGCTGTACAAGCCGGTGCTGGCCCCTGTTTTGGAATCCACACTGGCCGCCGTGCTGCAGCCACGCACCCCGGAGGTAAGTGCATGAACCTATTGATCGTGGACGACCACCCGCTCACCTGCCAGGGCTTGGCCGCCTTGCTCAGTGCCACGCGTGCGGGCGTGCAAATACAAACCGCTTACTCTGCCGCCCAAGCACGCGCCGCCCTGCAGCGCTTACCCGCACCCCACTGGATTTTTTTGGACATCAATCTGCCAGACGACCCGCACCACGGCCTGTTCAAAAGCCTGTGTGAGTCGCCCTGGATCGACCACACCATTCTCATTTCTGCGGAGCCCGAACACCGCCTGATACGCACCGCGCTCGCAGCAGGCGCGCGCGGCTTCATACCCAAGGCCGCCGACCCAGCCATCGTGTTGGAGGGTTTTGAGCGCATTCTGGCGGGCGACTTTTTTGTACCCCCCGAGCTGACTGCGGCGCTAACCGACACCAGCGACAGCACCGCTCCCGTGCGCCCCCTGTCGCCGCGCTTGCAGCAGGTCCAAGAGCAGCTACTGCGTGGTGCGGCTAACAAGGTGATCGCCCGCAACCTGGGGCTGTCGGATCACACCGTGAAGGAATACGTTTCCTCCATTCTGGCGTTTCACGGCGTGGCCAACCGGCTGGATCTGATTCTGAAACTCGTGGACCACCGGCCCGGCACCACAGCAATCGCTTAGCATCCAGGCCTTGTTGGTGTTGCCAACGAAGCGGCACCACTACCCTGGTGACCTTCGCGCTTCGCTCCCTTCTCTCATCAGGAGTTTTTATGGTTTTCACCCCAATGCGCCGCGGGGCGCTGGTCTTTGGCGGTCTTTTGTTGGCCGCTGTTTGTATTCAGGCCGCCCTGTATGCGCCAGCAGACCCAGATACCGGCCAAGCCCCCCCGCCACAAGCTGCCAGCCCCAGCCTGGATGGCATCGCCCTAGCCGCCCCCAATGCCGCCGCGGTGACCACGCCCAGCGCAGCCAGCGCCTGGGGTGGCCCGCGCACTGGAAGCGAGGCTACGCTGTCCGACCGCGTCGTCAACTACGAGATCAATGTGACGCTGGACCCCGTGAAGCACACGCTGAACGGCACCGAGAAACTGACCTGGCGCAACCGCAGCGCTGTGCCCGTGCGCTCGGTGTATTTGCACCTGTACCTGAATGCGTTTGAAAGCTCCAACAGTACCTTCTACAGCGAGCGCAAGACCCGCAACTTCAGCTTCCGCAGCGATGTGCCGGTAGAAGACGGCGAGTGGGGCCACATCGCCCTCACCTCCACCAAGCAAGGTGACACCGTGGTGCCCTGGCAGTTTGTGCACCCCGATGGCGGCCCCGAGACCGACCACACGGTGGTGCGCCTGGACTTACCTCAAGCCGTACCGCCGGGCCAAAGCACCTTGCTCAACATCGGCTTCAAGGCCCAACTACCCCGCGTAGTAGCCCGCACCGGCTACTTTGGCAGCTTCCATTTGGTGGGCCAGTGGTTCCCCAAAATGGCGGTGCTAGAGCTACCCGGCGAGCGTGGCGCGACCGCCCTGCGCTGGAACGCGCATGAGATGCACTTGCACAGCGAGTTTTATGCCGACTACGGCAACTTTGACGTGAAGATGACCGTGCCCCAGGGCTACACCGTGGCGGCTACTGGCGAAGAGCAAGGCCCGCCCGTGGTGAAAGACGGCCAAGCCACTTACCACTATGTGCAAGGCGACGTGCACGACTTTGCCTGGATGGCCGACAACCGCACCGCCAAGCCGCTAGAGGCTACCTGGACCGGCCCTGGCAGCCCCAGCGTCAAGGTGAAAGTTCTCTTCCCGCCCGAATACGAATCCAATGCCGCGCCGGTGCTCAAGGCCACGACTGATTCGCTGGACTACTTCTCCAAAACGCTGGGCGCGTATCCCTACAAAACCATTACCGCCGTCATTCCGCCGTTCAACGCGGGTGAGGCCGGTGGCATGGAATACCCCACCTTCTTTACAGCCAGCAGCTATAGCAACCTGAAGCCCGACACCCTTCAGTCCTATGGCCTGAACTTCGTGACCATCCACGAGTTTGGCCACGGCTATTTCTACGGCATTTTGGGTTCCAACGAGTTTGAGGAACCCATGCTGGACGAGGGCTTTAACGAGTACTGGAACGCGCGCATGCTGCGCGAGCGCGGCCAGAAAATGCAGCCCATTCCCCGGGCACTGCGCCCCTTGGGGCTGGACCTACGCGCCAGCCACTTTGACATTGCGCGTTTGGCATCAGGCCGCAGTGACCCGGCCGACGCGCTGGGCCACAACTCCTGGGATCGCCTGAGCAGCGGCGGCTACAGCAGCGTCTACAGCCGCACCGCCACGGTGATGCGTGATCTGGAAGAGCGCCTCACCTCCCCGGTGATGGAAAAGGCCTTCAAGGCTTACTACGCCGCCTGGAAATACCGCCACCCCAGCATTGCGGATTTTCAACAAGTGCTGATCGAGGTGTCTGGAAAAAAAGACGTAGTGAACGCCGTGTTTGCCCAGCAGGTGTACGCCACCAGCAAAGTGGATGACCGCATTGAAAAATTCAGCAGTGAAGAAGAGCTGCCCCAGCCCGGCACGGCGGAAGTCAAAGGCCAATGGGTAGAAGCCACCCAGGACACAGTCGACAAGCAAATCAGCGATGCCCGCAAAGCCTGGAGGAAGGCCAACCCCGACGCGAAAACGGGTGATAAGCCTGACGCCAAAGACGTGGCCGGCCCCTACCCCTACCGCACCAGCGTCACCCTGCGCCGCCGTGGTGCGGATGTGCCCCAAGTGCTGGTCGTCAAGTTTGCCGATGGCACGTCTGAGACCGTGCAGTGGAACGATGCCGACAACTGGAAGCGCTACAGCTGGGTCAAGCCCGCCAAGGCGGTGTCGGCCGAATTGGATCCGCAACGCGCGCACTTTTTGGATGCCAGCAAGGTGGACGATGCCCGCACCCTAAAGACCGACCGCAGTGCATCGCAGCGTTGGGGCAGCCAGCTGGCCGCCCTGTTCCAAGTCCTCTTTTCCTTGATTGCCACCGTATGACCACCAGCACCCCCGTCACACGCGCGGCAATCACCCGCCACGCCGTCCGCGTTGCCTTGCAATGGCGCTTGTTATTGCTGTGGACGGCCGCCATGCTGCTGCCCGCCGCACTCATGGCCTGGCCCTTCTGGGCCACGCTGGCAGGCCAACTCGACAAATCCCTGTACGCCGCCCAGTGGGCCCAGCAGCTGGACGCCATCGTCTTGGCAGATCTGGGCTCCAAGCTGGCGGACAACGCCCCTGCCCTACTCGCCGGGGGCCTGAGCGCGCTGCTGCTCACGCTGCTGGTGTCGCCTTTGCTCAACGGTGCCATCGTGGCGGCGGCGCGCGCGCCTGCACCGCTGAAGTGGGTGCCGCTGCTGCAAAAGGGCTTGCACCACTACGGGCGCATGCTGCGCCTTTGGGTCTGGGCTGTGCTACTGCTGGCCGCTGCGGGGGCTATCGCCAGCGGGGCTTTCCATTTGGCGGGAAACTATGCCGACAAGGCCATTCTGGAATCCGACGCCAAGCTGGCCAGTCGCGCTGCCATGTTGGTATCGGGTCTGGTGCTGCTACTGGTGCACCTGAGCCTGGAGGCCGGCCGCGCCCAGCTGGCCGTGTACCCCGGCCGCACCTCCGCCCTCAAAGCTTGGTGGCGCGGTTGCAAGACCATCAAGTCGCGCTTTTTGCCCATGCTGGGCTTTTACGTGGGGCTCTCTTTGTTGGGTGCTTTGGTGGCACTGGCAATCACCGCCCTGCGCATCGCCCTGCCCCAGCTCGGTGCCTTTTGGCTGGTGCTGGGCGTGCTGCTGGCACAGACAGCCATCGCCGCCATTGGCTGGATGCGCATCGCCCGCCTGACCGCACTGGTAGACATAGCCCAGGCCCGACGGGAGAGCGGGCTGTAACGCGATTTGCTATAAAAAGGTGAGCTGCTCCCGCACTATCCATGGGCTGAAGCGGGGTTTTATCTCACAATTTAAGTAACTACTCAGCTCACCCTGTGAAGCAAGGCTGAATCGTCTTGCCGTTAAACACGCTCACCAGACACTCAAACAGATTGCCCTTCTGCTTAGTCATCGTCGCCAGGTACGAACGAATCGTAAAGAACGTATCCGCACCATGCTCAGTCCTAA
>NKIK01000032.1 GCA_002256115.1 Burkholderiales bacterium PBB3 | reverse complement strand
CGGTGTGCAACGCATGACTCGGGGTCTGAGTGATTCGCCATGTCTTCCCAGTATTGAACTTTCATCAACTACGATCTACCGCCTTTGCTGGCGCACTGCTATCAACTTAGGAGCTGCTCCCGCACTATCCACGGCCTGAAAGCCCGATTTGCCTCAAAACGGTGCAGCGGGGCCTGCAACAAAGCCAGGGCGCGGCTGGCAATGAAGCTACACTGAAATGCAATCAGGCTTTCAATCAATAGGGGCCGCCCGGTGAACACCGCCCGTCTATCTACCGTTGGGTATTCCGTTGGAAACAGTGGCAGTCAGCTCGCCCTGGCTGTAGTTCTTTATGCGCTGCTTTCTTTGCACAGCGCATGGGCCCAGACCTGCCACAAGCTGGTGGCCACCGGCAACCCGGAGTACTCCCCCTACCTGTGGCGCGACCCAGAAGACGACAGCAAATTGATCGGGGCCAATGCCGATCTGATGCAGCTGCTGTCCAAAGAAATCGGTATTCCCATCGAAGTTAAATACCTCGGGCCCTGGTCGCGGGTGCAAGAGCTGGCCCGGACCGGTCGGGTCGATCTGATTGCGGGCGCATTCTTCAACACCGCGCGGTTGGATTACATGGATTATTTCCAGCCAGCATTTCGGGGCACGCGCACTGTCATCTGGACCAACCCCAAAAACACCTTCAAGTACAGCGCTTGGCGCGACCTGATCGACCGCAACGGCCTGACGGTGGTGAACAACAGCTTTGGCGAAGAGTTTGACGCGTATGCCAAGAAGACGCTCAACATCGCCAAAGTGGCGTCGCTGGAGCAGGCTTTGCAGATGTTGGTTTTGTCGCGGGCCGATTATGTGATTTACGAAGAAGACCCCGGCTTGGCGCTGGCCGCCAAACTGAACATTTCCCACCTGAAGACCGCGCTGACGGCCGTCAGCACCGAGAGTTTGTTTCTGACCATCGCGCACCAGTCGGCCTGCAATATCGGCGAGATTCGGGGCCGCATAGCCAAGGCGATGTTAAAGCTCACCAAAGACAATGTGATGAAAGCTTTGGTGGACACCAACATCCAACTCTGGCGCAAACAAAACCGGGGCGGATAAACCCCCGGCCCCCAGCGCCCTGGGGTCGTGTCAGCCAGCCGACAAGGCCGCTCTGCATAATGGCGCGCTTCGCTCTTATGCCCACCCACTCCCAGCCCTGACCCACGACGCCATGTCCGACACCACTTTCGACTACATCATCATTGGCGGCGGCACGGCGGGTAGCCTGCTGGCCAACCGCTTGAGCGCCGACGCCACGCAGCGCGTTTTGCTGATTGAAGCCGGCCGCAAAGATGACTACCACTGGATTCACATCCCCGTGGGCTACTTATATTGCATTGGCAACCCGCGCACGGATTGGCTTTACAACACCGAGCCCGATGCCGGTCTGAACGGCCGCGCGCTGCGTTACCCGCGCGGCAAAACCCTGGGCGGCTGCAGCAGTATCAACGGCATGATTTACATGCGTGGCCAGGCCCGCGACTACGACTGCTGGGCCCAACTGGTGGGCGATGCGAACTGGACCTGGGAGCAGTCGCTGCCCTACTTTCAGTTGCACGAAGACCATTACAAAGGCGCGAACGCCGTGCACGGCGCACAGGGCACCCCGCCTGCGCTGCTGCAAGACAATGGCTCGGCCTACCGCAAGCTGCTGCGGCACCGCAAAGCCGGTGGCGAATGGCGCGTAGAGAAGCAGCGCCTGCGCTGGGATGTGCTGGATTCCTTTGCCCAAGCCGCCGTACAAGCGGGCATTCCCACCACCGATGACTTCAACCGTGGCAACAACGAAGGCGTGGGCTACTTTGAAGTGAACCAAAAGGCCGGTTGGCGCTGGAACACGGCCAAGGCCTTTTTGCGCCCCACCTGCTACGGCCGGTCCAACTTTGAACTCTGGACCAGCGCGCACGTAGCCAAGCTGACGCTGGAGCCCAACACCAGTGGTGCGAACAGCGACGGCACCACGCCCTTGCGGTGCACAGGTGCGCAGGTTTGGGATGGCCAACAGATGGTGCAAGTGACCGCCAGCAAAGAGGTGATTTTGTGCGCCGGTGCGGTGGGTTCGCCACAACTCTTGCAGCTCTCGGGTTTAGGCCCTGCGCAGCGTTTGCAGACCCTGGGCATCGCGGTGCAAAAAGACCTGCCCGGCGTGGGTGAAAACCTGCAAGACCATTTGCAGATTCGTGCCGTCTTCAAGGTCAACAACGCGCTGACACTGAACTCGCAAGCCAATTCGCTGTGGGGCAAAGCCAAGATGGGCCTGGAGTATGTGTTCAAACAAAGCGGCCCCATGAGCATGGCACCCAGTCAGCTAGGTGCCTTTACCCGCAGCGACCCAGCCCAGCCTCACCCCAATCTGGAATACCACGTGCAACCACTGAGTCTGGAGGCCTTTGGCCAGCCACTGCACAACTTTGATGCAATGACCGCCAGCGTGTGCAACCTGAACCCCACCAGCCGCGGCACGGTGCATATCAAGACACCGCTATTTACCGATGCACCCGCCATTGCGCCCAACTACCTCAGCACCGAGCAAGACCGCAAAATTGCCGCTGACTCTTTGCGCATCACACGCAACATCATGGCCCAGCCCGCGATGCAAAAGTACCAGCCCACAGAGTACAAACCGGGCACACAATTCCAGACCGATGCCGAACTGGCCCAGTTGGCCGGTGACATTGCCACCACCATCTTCCATCCGGTAGGCACCACCAAGATGGGGCGTGAGGATGACGCCATGGCGGTGGTGGACTCGCGCCTCAAGGTGCATGGTGTGGCTGGCCTGCGCGTGGTGGATGCGGGTGTGATGCCGTTGATCACCAGTGGCAACACCAACTCGCCCACGCTGATGATTGCCGAGAAGGCTGCGCAGTGGATTGCGGAAGACGCATTGGCGCGTGCGGCCAACACCATGAAGGGTTAATCCCGATACAGAAGTCTCCTGAGGTCGGATACATTGCAGTCACTTTACGCGATGCGGCAACTGCGAAGCGACTGAAGAAACTAGGGCCGAGGAGACGGCGAAAAATCAAGAATAAGAGATTGCATCAGCCTAGAGATGCAATTTAGAAAGCACCAGTGATCCTGGTGCTTTTTTTATGCGTGCAGCATGTGTGAAATCTCATCCTTGAGCTTCAAACGTTTCTTCTTCTCCATCTCCAGCGCCTCATCTGTGATGGCACCATCGCCGCCTTCAATCTTGCCGATGGCGTGATTCAGTTCATCGTATTGCTCAAAGAGCTTGGCGAAGTGCGCGTTACTGGTTTTGAGTGTGTGGATCTTGTCTTTGAATTCGGGAAATTCGGTGGCGATGTCGTGTTTGAGCAGGTCCATAGTGTCCTTGGGTTGAGAGTAAGGGTTTAGCCAGCCCAGTATGGCCCAGACGGCCCACGGCCACAGCGGCCCAGCACACAGACGGATGCGACAATTCCAGCATGGAACTGATACTTGCCTCTGTGGCCTCTTTGTTAGCCGGTTGTATTGACGCCATCGTCGGCGGTGGTGGGCTAATTCTGGTGCCCGCCTTGTTTGCGATATTCCCCACCACGCACCCGGCCACGCTGTTTGGCACCAACAAGGGCGCCGCGGTCTGGGGTACGGGCATTGCCACCGTGCAGTACAGCCGCCGCGTGGCGCTACCCTGGCATGCACTGGGGCCCGCAGCCGCCACCGCCGCTGCGGGGTCCTTGGCGGGTGCCTGGTTAGTTACCGTCATATCGCCCGACTTTTTGCGCAAAGTATTGCCCGTCGTCTTGCTGGTGGTCTTGCTCTACACCTTGGCCAAGAAAGAACTCGGCCGCACGCACGCGCCGCGCTTTTCGGGTCGCCAAGAGGCTTTAGCCGCCAGCGCCATCGGTTTGTTGATTGGTTTTTACGATGGCTTTTTCGGGCCAGGCACCGGCAGTTTCTTTGTCTTCCTGTTTGTGCGCTGGCTAGGCTATGACTTCTTGCACGCATCGGCCGGGGCCAAGCTGCTCAACACCGCCACCAACTTGGCCGCCCTGCTGCTGTTCACTCTCAAGGGCCATGTGTGGTGGCACTTTGCGTTGGTGATGGGCGTATCGAATGTGGTGGGCAGTCTGCTGGGAACGCATTTGGCGTTGAAGTACGGTACCGGCTTTGTGCGCGTCGTGTTCATTGCGGTGGTGTCCGCGCTGATTCTGAAAACCGGGTACGACGCTTTTATGCGCTAGTGCTGTGCGCTAGGCGCGTGGGCGGCAGAGCATTCTGCGCAGGTAAAAGGAGGAGGCCGTAGGCCGGGGGACACGAAGCAGAGCGCTCTGCCGCCCACGCGCCTAGGGCCTGACAGGGGCCGGTGCCGACGCCGCGGCAGTCGCTGCAAGCGCAGCAGCAGCTAGCTTCATGTCTTCACGCGGCCAAGGCACTTCAGCTGCCACGCGGGTTTTACCAATCGGGACGGTTGCCATGCCCTTGGTGACAGCCGCCAAATCTTCCACGCCGGGGTATTGGCCGAGCAACAAATAGTCAAACACGCGCCGTGCAATCGGCGCTGCCGAGGCCGATCCCCAGCCTGCATTCTCGACAATCAAAGCCAAGGCCACGGTAGGGTGGTCCATCGGGGCAAAGCCTACATACAAAGAATGGTCGCGTTTGCGCTCGTCGGCCTTCACGTCGCTGTATTTTTCACCTGCCCGCAGGCCGACGGCTTGCGCCGTACCCGTCTTGCCCGCGCTTTGGTACTGGGCACCCACAAACACGGCGCGCGAGGTGCCCTCTTGCGTCACCCCGTTCATGGCGTTGTGGATCACTTGCACGTCTTCTGGACGCAAAGGCAGCGGCTCCAGTGCCTCGCTCGAAACGCGCCGCCGCACATGCGTGACTACATCCTCAATCTGCTGCACCAAGCGGGGTTTGAAGCGCAGCCCCCCCGACGCGATGGTGGCGTAGGCAGTGGCCAGTTGCAGCATGGTGAAGTTGTTGTAGCCCTGGCCAATGCCCAGTGAGATAGTCTCACCGGCAAACCACTTCTTTTGCTCAGGCCGTTTGAACTTGTGCCGCTTCCATTCCGTGGAAGGCAAGTCCCCCGTCACTTCGCCTTCCACGTCAATGCCGGTGCGTCGGCCCAGGCCAAAGGGCTCCAACTGGTCGTGGATTAAATCCACGCCCATCTCGTTGGCCAGGCTGTAAAAGTAAACATTGGACGAGCTGACAATCGCGGTGCGCATGTCTTTGGGGCCTGGCCGGTCGGTCTCCGGGCTGCCAAAATTACGGCCGCCAAAGCTGTAGATCAGATTGTCCTGAATCACGGTACTGGGTGAGCGCTTACCGGCATTGAGCGCAGCCATGGCCATCAGTGGCTTGTAGGTGGAGCCTGGCGGGTAGGTGCCACGCAGCGCCCGATTCAACAAAGGTTTGTCGGGCGATTCATTGAGCATCTGCCAGTTGTCCTGGTCAATGCCATCGACAAACAAATTGGAATCAAAGGTGGGCTTGCTGACAAAGGCCAGCACTTCGCCGTTGCGCGGATCAATGGCCACCAGCGCACCGCGGCGGTCACCAAACATGTCTTCCACCAGCTTTTGCAGCTTGATGTCAATGGACAACACCAAGCCATTGCCCGGCGTAGACGGCGTGCTGGCCAGCTTGCGCACGGCGCGCCCTCCGGCCGAGGTCTCCACCCGCTCCACACCCGTGATGCCATGCAATTGGCTCTCAAAAGCCTGCTCTACGCCCAGCTTGCCGATGTACTCTGTGCCCCGGTAGTTGGCCTGGTCATCGTTCTCTTCGATCTGCGCTTTCTCAGTCTGGTTGATACGCCCGATATAGCCAATCACATGGCTGGCCAGCTCGCCATAGGGGTAGTTGCGAAACAGGCGGGCACGAATCTCAACCCCAGGAAAACGAAAGCGCTGGGCCGCAAAGCGCGCCACCTCGGCATCGGTCAGCCGCGTGCGGATCGGCAGTGACCCGAAGCTCTTGGTTTCTTCCATGAGCTTTTTGAAGCGCCGCCGGTCGCGCGTGGTGACGTCCAATATTTTGGAGAGTTCATCAATCGTGTTTTCCAGATTGGGCGTCTTGGACGGCGTGATCTCTAAGGTGTAAGCCGAATAATTGCTGGCCAGCACAATGCCATTGCGGTCCTGAATCAAGCCCCGGTTGGGCACGATCGGCAGGATGGCCGTGCGATTGCTCTCAGCCTGGGCGCGCAAATCATCATGGCGGACCACCTGCAAATACACCAAGCGTGCAAACACCAGCAAAAAGCAGAAAACCACCGCTACGCTGACCACAAAAACGCGGGTACGAAACCGCGCCAGGTCCATTTCAATATTACGCAGCTCGGTCATGGGCGACGCAGCGCAGGGCCGCCCCAAGCAAGGTGCACCCGCTCAGGGGGCAGCGCACTACACGCAGTGAGAAGCGTGGGGGGCATGTTCAAAGGGGGCGATGCGCATCAGGGTCGGGGGCGCGGCGTTGGGGCATCAGGAGCAGCACGCTGGCCAGCGGCCACAGGGCGGCTTCCAGCAAAGGCGCAATCAACACCCCCAGCCCCGGAAATGCCCCACCTGCCACCATACGAGCCCCCAGCTCTACCGCATGCGCGACGGCAAACAAGGGCAGAACCTGGGCTGCTTGCGATGGCACCTTGAACCACAAGAGGCGGCGGTGGATCGTGATGGCCAGGTAGCTCAGCACGGTGTAGGCCAGCGCATGCTGACCCAGCAGCGCACCTTGGTGCACATCCAGCATGACGCCAAAAACAAAAGCGGCAACGATGCTCACGCGCAGGGGCTGGTGCACCGACCAAAACACCAGCACAACGGCCATGACATCGGGAGCCCACGTAGCGCGCCCCAACAGCCCCATGTTCTGGACCATGTTGAGCAACAGTGCAATCATCAGACTGCCCCAGACAAACAAAGGATTGGCAGGCAGCAACAGTTGCTGACCTGGTCGCATGATCATGCTCGGCACTCCCGCGTAGACCTAGCCATCATTTGGAAACCCTATTGCGGCCGACTTTGCCCACGGGCTCCACGGGTGGCCGCGCGGGCACTTGGGTGGTGATCGGGTCAATCACCATCACATGGCCCGTTCCGGCCAACTGGGCAATCGGTAGGCAGTAAATGCGCGCAAACACGGTGTCGACGCGGCGCTCAATCTTCTCAATGCGGGCCACGGGCAAGCCTGGCGGGTAGACGCCGTCCACCCCACTGGTGGTCAGCAAATCACCGACCGCCACATCGGCATTGGCCGCCATATAGCGCAGCTCCATGGCATCGGCATGGGTCGTCATATCGCCAAAGGCCACGCCGCGTGCGCCGGTGCGGGTGTTCAGCACGGGGATGGCGTGGTCGCGGTCTGTCAACAGCGTCACTTCACTCACCAGAGGGTACACGCGCGTGACCTGCCCCACTACGCCGAGTTCGTCCACTACGGGCGAACCCATGGCTATGGCGTCGGCCATACCACGGTCTATCACCACCTTGCGGGTGTAGGGGTCGGCCGCGTCGTAAATCACTTGGGCCGGATGGGCCACGGACTGGGTGCGGTCTCGCATACCCATGAGCTTGCGCAAGCGTTCGTTCTCTAGCAGCAGTTGTTCGACCTGATTCACACGCTGGGATTGGGTGATGCGCAGGCCTTGGGCTTCATCCCGCGCGGTTTGCGCAGCGTTGACCGAGGAGAAGTAGTGCGACACCGCCGCAACGGCCGCCACAGGACGCATGGCCAGCCATTGGACCGGGTACATAGCGCTGGCTACGACCACCCGCAAAGGCTGCATGACTTTGAACCGGGCATCCGCCACCATCAACAAAACCGCCATGGCACTGCACACGGCGAGCTTGGACAGCGCCGAAGGGCCCTGCCGAAAGAAGGGGGGAGGCTCTCGGTTCAGCGTACCCAGTGGCATCGCCGGTACCGACTCTTATTCGCTGGTGAAAATGGAACCCAGGCGCTCCATCTGCTCCAGTGCAATGCCGCAACCGCGCACCACACAGGTCAGTGGGTCTTCGGCTACCAGGACCGGCAAGCCGGTTTCTTCGGCCAGCAGGCGGTCCAGATCACGCAACAAGGCACCACCACCGGTCAGCATCATGCCGCGGTCGGCAATGTCTGCACCCAGCTCGGGGGGCGTTTGCTCAAGCGCGTTTTTCACGGCCGAGACGATGCTGTTCAGCGGATCGGTCAGGGCTTCGAGAATTTCATTGGACGAAATGGTGAAGCTGCGGGGCACGCCCTCGGACAGGTTGCGTCCACGCACTTCCATTTCCTTGACTTCAGAGCCAGGGAAGGCCGAGCCGATTTTTTTCTTGATGGCTTCTGCGGTGGGCTCTCCGATCAGCATGCCGTAGTTGCGGCGGATGTAGTTGATGATGGCATCGTCAAAACGGTCACCACCCACGCGCACAGAGCCTTTGTAGACCATGCCACCAAGGGAGATCACGCCGACTTCAGTGGTACCCCCACCAATGTCCACCACCATGGAGCCACTGGCTTCCGATACCGGCAAGCCAGCACCGATAGCCGCAGCCATAGGTTCTTCAATCAGGTAGACATCGCTGGCACCTGCGCCCAGAGCCGATTCGCGGATCGCGCGGCGCTCGACTTGGGTAGAGCCGCAAGGCACGCAAATGATGATGCGCGGGCTGGGGCGGAAAATGCCCCGGGGATGCACCATCTTGATGAATTGCTTGAGCATTTGCTCAGTGACCGTGAAGTCGGCAATCACGCCGTCTTTCATCGGGCGAATGGCTTCGATGTTGCCAGGAACCTTGCCCAGCATGGCTTTGGCCTCTTTGCCGACCGCCTGGATGGTCTTTTTGCCTTGGGGACCGCCTTCGTGGCGGATGGCGACTACGGAGGGTTCGTCGAGGACGATGCCCTGTCCGCGTACAAAAATCAGGGTGTTGGCAGTACCTAAGTCAATGGCCAGGTCGGTAGAAAAATACTGCCGAAACGCGCTAAACATCAAAATCCTCTCAGGTGTGCGGAGCACTTCGGCCCGGCACCACCATGTTTCTATCGTTAAAAATCGTAAGCTTGGCGTCAATTTGGGCGGTTTTGCGCCACTTCAGCCAAAGGCAGGATAATAACCGATTGCCTGTGAATAACCCGACCCCAACGGCCCCACATGGCTTGATTTACCTTTGGTTTCAACCTATCTAGCACCATGTCACTGACATCTTCCGATATCGCGCGCATTGCCAACTTGGCACGCCTGGAGCTTCAACCCACTGAAAGTGAGCGCCTGCTCGCCCAAATGAATGATTTTTTCGGCATTGTTGAGCAAATGCGCTCTGTCGACACCCAAGGCCTGGAGCCGCTGGCGCACCCGGTGGTCACCCTGTCTGACATGGCCCTGCGCCTGCGCCCCGATGTGGCGAGCGAGCCCAACCAACGCGAAGCCAACCAAAAAAGCGCCCCGGCGGTCGAACGCGGCCTATTTCTGGTGCCCAAGGTTATCGAATAATTTTTTGCCTGCTCTATGACGACACTTTCTACCTCCGCGCCGCACGATCTGACGGTGCACGAATTGCAAACCGCACTGGCCACCCAACAGGTGTCTGCTGTGGAAGTGGCCCAGCACTTTCTGGATCGCAGCCAGGCACATGCGAATTTGGGCGCTTTTGTGGATTTCCAGCCCGAAGTCACCTTGGCCCAGGCCCGTGCTGCCGACGCACGCATCGCCGCAGGCACTGCCCGCGCGCTGGACGGCGTGCCCATGGCCCACAAAGACATTTTTGTAACCCGCGACTTTGTCACCACCGCAGGCTCACGCATGCTCAAAGGCTACCGGTCGCCGTTTGACGCCACCGTCGTCGCCAAGCTAGGGGACGGGGTACCGGGCGGCGCGCCAGGGGCTGGCATGGTGACGCTGGGCAAGCTCAATTGCGATGAATTCGCCATGGGCTCCAGCAATGAGAACACCGCCATTGCAGCCGTGGGCCATGACAGCGTGGTGCCCGTGCGCAACCCCTGGAATCTGGATCGCATTCCCGGCGGCTCGTCGGGCGGCAGTGCTGCGGCAGTGGCGGCGCGCCTGACCCCGGCGGCCACCGGCACCGATACTGGCGGATCGATTCGCCAACCCGCCTCGTTTTGCGGCATCACGGGCATCAAGCCAACCTACGGCCGCGCCTCACGCTACGGCATGGTGGCCTTTGCCTCCAGCCTGGACCAGGCGGGACCGATGGCCCGTACAGCGCAAGACTGCGCGCTCTTACTCTCCGCCATGTGCGGCCCTGATCCTGACCGGGATTCGACATCCTTGGATGTGCCTGCGGAAGACTTCACGCTCAGCCTCAACAACTCGATTGAAGGCCTGCGCATTGGCATTCCCAAGGAGTTCTTTGGCGAGGGCCTGTCTGGCGATGTGCGCACAGCCGTTGATGCCGCGCTGAAGGAGTACGAGAAGCTGGGTGCCAAGCTGGTGCCCATCACGCTGCCGCGCACTGAGCTGTCGATTCCGGTCTACTACATCATCGCGCCCGCAGAAGCATCTAGCAATTTGAGCCGCTTTGATGGCGTGAAATTTGGCCACCGCGCGGACAAGTTCACTGACCTGGCCGACATGTACAAAAAGACCCGCGCCGAAGGCTTTGGGGATGAGGTCAAGCGCCGCATCATGATCGGCACCTATGTGCTGAGCCACGGCTACTACGACGCCTACTACCTGCAAGCCCAAAAGATTCGTCGCATGATTGCCGACGACTTCCAAAGCGCTTTCAAAGACTGCGACATGATTGCGGGGCCTGTGGCCCCTACGGTCGCCTGGAAACTGGGCGAAAAGTCGGATGACCCGGTGGCCAACTACCTGGCCGACATCTTCACGCTGCCTGGCTCGTTGGCGGGTTTGCCCGGCATGAGCATTCCAGTGGGATTCGGCGCTGACAACATGCCCGTGGGCATGCAATTACTGGGCAATTACTGCCAGGAAGCGCGCTTGCTCAACGCAGCCCACCGCTTCCAGCAAGCCACCGATTACCACTTGGCCAAGCCCGCAGGATTCTGAATATGAGCGAGACTGTGAACACATTTGAAGCACAACAACAGGGCCGCCCGACCGGCCCGCTGGTAGCGGGCTATGAAGTCATCATTGGCTTCGAGACGCACGCCCAGCTTTCTACTCAATCCAAGATTTTTTCGCGCGCCTCTACGGCCTTTGGTGCAGAGCCCAATACGCAAGCTTGCGCGGTCGATCTGGCCCTGCCCGGCACGCTGCCGGTGATGAACAAGGGGGCGGTTGAACGCGCCATTCAGTTCGGCTTGGCCGTGGGTTCGCACATTGCACCGCGCAGCGTTTTTGCACGCAAAAACTACTTCTACCCTGACCTGCCCAAGGGCTACCAGATCAGCCAGTTTGAGATTCCCGTGGTGCAAGGCGGCTCGGTGGAATTCTTCCTGGGTGAAGAGAAAAAATCGGTTCGCTTGGTGCGCGCCCACCTGGAAGAAGACGCGGGCAAATCATTGCATGAGGACTTCATTGGGCAGTCGGGCATTGACCTGAATCGCGCCGGTACACCGCTGCTGGAAATCGTGACCGAGCCCGATATGCGCTCCAGCGCCGAAGCCGTGGCCTACGCCAAAGAGCTGCACAAGATCGTGACCTGGATCGGCATTTGCGATGGCAACATGCAAGAGGGCTCGTTCCGCTGCGACGCCAATGTGTCAGTGCGTAAGCCGGGCCAACCTCTGGGTACACGCCGCGAGATCAAGAACCTGAACAGTTTCAAGTTCATGCAGCAGGCGATTGACTATGAAATTCGCTGGCAGATTGAAGAGATAGAAGACGGCCGCGCGATTCAGCAGGCCACCGTGCTGTTCAACCCCGATACCGGTGAGACGCGTGCGATGCGGACCAAAGAAGATGCGGCGGATTACCGCTACTTCCCCGATCCAGATTTGCCACCGCTGTGTATTTCGGAGCAGTGGGTGCAGGATGTGCGCGGGCAAATGGCGGAATTGCCGCGTGTGATGGCAGAACGTTTTGTGCGCGACTACGGCTTGCCGGAATACGACGTGACCATGTTGACTTCTCATCCCCACACGGCGGAATTTTTTGAGGCTTGTTTGAAGGAAGTTGCGAACCACCCATCTGCCATCGCGTCCACTACCAGTCAGTTGGCCAAACTAATTGCCAACTGGATGCTGGGAGAGTTGGCGGCGCGTATGAATAAGGCACAAATCGAGAGTTTCCGAGCAATTCCAGTCACCGCATGGCATGTTGTTTCGTTGGTCTTACGAATTTTAGACGGCACCATTAACAACAAAACGGCTAAGGAAGTTCTCTTACCCACAATGTGGGACGAGCGCTTGACGCATGCCACGGCAGTTGATGACCTTATCGAAGCCAAAGGCCTCAAGCAAATGAACGACACTGGCGCTTTAGAAGCTATCGTCGACGAAGTGATCGCCGCCAACGCCAAAAACGCGGCCGAGTTCAAGGCGGGTAACGAGAAGGCGCTGAATGCGCTAGTCGGTCAGATCATGAAGGCCAGCAAAGGCAAGGCCAATCCGCAGCAGGTGAATGACTTGCTGCGCGGCAAGCTGGCCTAAAAAAACTCCGGCTCTAGCGGGGGGCGGGGGCGGTAAGTAACCAGAGCTGGCTCAGGCGCGTCAGCTCTTTGTCAAAGCGGGCGTTGATGCGCGTAATTTCAGCTTCCTGCTCGCTGATGAATTTTTTCTGCGCCGCTTGGCTTTGAATATTTTCTTGCAACTGGCGGCGTACATAGGCCGGTGCCTTGCTCGGGTCCTTCTTGTAGAACTCCATTTCGCCATCGATGGTCACGCGCTGTTTGACCAATTCGGCCAGTCGACTTTGGCCGGTCTGAATCACCGCCTGGATTTGTGAGACCGCATCACGGCGTTCGCCGTCGTGCACTTCCTTGTTGGGGTAGCGGGTTAACAGCGCCCGGTCACGCCTGCGCTCGTCGGCAATCCGGTTGCGCTCTTCGAGTTCGCGCTTCTCTTGTCGGTCAATTTCGGCCCTCTCCAGCGCGGTCAGACTCGGGCCAACTTTGGTTTTGACAGTGCCGCTGGGGTTCAGCACTTTTTGCTCGCGGTCGGTGCACTCGGGGATAGGGCGATCCGATGTCAGCTTGCGGCCTTTGGCGTCTGTGCAGGTGTACACCCCCAAGATCACAGGGGGCGGGCTTTGGGCCCACGCACACGCTACCCATGCTGCCAGTAGCAACATCACATTGCCACGGATCAGCGCACTACCCTTACTCATGCTTAGCCTTTGTCTACCCCATACCGCTGGCGGTAGGCCAGCACCCGTTGGTGCACTTCATCCGTTGCACCCCCGCCGCGTTTTTCCAGATACTGCATTAAATCGCCCAGGTCTGCAATCGCAGCCACCTGCAACCCCAATTGTTGGCGAACGTACTGTACCGCGCTGTAGGGTACATCTTGCCCGTTTTCGGTGGCTTTTTCCTGGCGATCCAATGCAATCAACACCGCGTGCGGCGTAGCGCCTGCGGCCTGGATGATGGCTATGGACTCACGCGCGGCAGTACCGGCCGACATCACATCATCGACTATCAAAACCCGGCCTTGGAGCGGCGCGCCCACCAGCGTGCCGCCTTCGCCATGGTCTTTGGCTTCCTTGCGGTTGTAGGCAAAAGGTACGTTGCGGCCGCGGCGCGCCAGCTCCACACTCAGCGCCGCGCCCAGCGGAATACCCTTGTAGGCCGGACCAAACACCATGTCAAATTCAACACCGCTCTCGATCAGGCGCTGGGCATAGAATTCAGCCAAACGCCCCAGTTTGGCACCATCGTCAAACAGGCCTGCGTTGAAAAAATAGGGGCTGATGCGTCCCGCTTTGGTTTTGAATTCTCCGAACTTGAGCACGCCGCATTCAACCGCAAACTGTACGAATTCCTGGGCCAAAACATCGGTGTTTTTGTCAGTGTTTAGGTCCTGCTTTTCCATGGGAGTTTTCCTTGTTTAAATTGACCAGCCTGAATCTCAACGGCATCCGATCTGCGGCCAACAAAGGGCTTGAAGCCTGGCTGGACCAACACCAACCCGATTGTATTTGCGTGCAAGAGGTCAAAGCCCAGGCCGCCGACATTGCGGGCCGGTTTGAGTCTCTCTCGGGCCTGAAAGGACACTTTCAGTTTGCCGAAAAGAAGGGCTACTCGGGCGTGGGCGTGTACACGCGCCACGAACCCAGCGATGTGATCATCGGCTACGGTTCTTCCGAATTTGATTCGGAGGGCCGCTACGTGGAAGTACGCTTCGATACACCCTCCACCAAGCTGTCGATCATCAGCGCTTACTTCCCCAGTGGCTCGTCGGGCGAAATTCGCCAGCAGGCCAAGTTCCGTTTTCTGGCCGAGTTTTACCCCCACCTGTTAAACCTGAAGCAGAACCGCGAGTTCATTTTGTGCGGTGATGTCAACATTGCCCACAAACAAGCGGACCTGAAAAACTGGCGCAGCAACCAGAAAAACTCGGGCTTTTTGCCCGAAGAGCGCGACTGGATGACCAAGCTACTGGACGAAGGCCAGATGGTGGACGTGTACCGCAAACTGCAGCCCGACACCACCGACACCTGCTACACATGGTGGAGCGCCCGCGGCCAAGCCTATGCCAACAACGTGGGCTGGCGGCTGGACTACCACTTGGCAACTCCAGCCTTGGCCGCCTTTGCGCGGCGCGAGGCTATTTTCAAAGACATCAAGTTCTCAGACCATGCGCCCATTACGGTGGAATACGACCTCAAATCATGAGTGCGACCAAGGAATTGGTGTTCACGCCTCTCCCGAGCTCGCCCGCAGCGCTCGTTTGCGTCATGTGAGCCAAAAGCCTGGCGCGTTTGAGAGAAGAGGTCTTAGCCGTGGTTAATTCATTGACTCTCAATGCCCGCATGCGCACAATATGCGCATACCCTTGTTTGGAGTCTCAAAATGGAAAGCCCTATCGCTTTAACCCGTAAACGCCCGGTGAATCTCACGATTAACGAAGCGCTAGTGCTACAGGCCAAGGCATACACCAGCAACCTGTCGGCCACCATGGAGTCTCTGCTGGCTGAGTTTGTAGTCAATCAACAGAAGGCGCAACGCATTCGCCAACAAGCAGCAGATGTCTGCGCTGCCGACTGGAACACGGTGCATGCGGCAGTGGGCTCGTTTGCAGACGAGCACTCCACTTTGTAATGGCGCAATTCGATGTTCATCGCAACAAAGGGGTCTTGCGCGATTCGATCCCATTCGTCGTCGTGGTGCAGTCTGCGCAGTTTGACCGCTATCGCAGACGTGTAGTCGTTCCGCTGGTGCGCCAGACGGTACTCCCACGAGACACGCCCACTGTGGGTGCCAGGATGAATCCCGTGTTTGTCATTGACGGCGTTCGTGTTGTCCTGCATACCTTAGACATGGTTTCAGTGGCACTCGATCAACTGGGCGAGGTGGTCGGGTCCCTGGAGCAAGAGGGGCAAATCATTGCCGATGCAATGGATGAGCTACTGACCCGGTCTTGGGGTTAATTGAATACCGATTTTGACCGTCGCTGCCCTTTTTAATATACGACTTGCTATCAAAAACAGAGCTTCTCCCGCACTATCCACGGCCTGAACGGCCGATTTGGCTTGGATTCCCTGACGGCTTAGCGTGCTGGGGCGCTGGCAAGTGCGCGCTGGTACAGCGGCATCACCTTGGGCAGGTTGGCTTGAATCTCGGCGATGCGGCTCTTGCTCGACGGGTGGGTGGACAGCCATTGCGGTGGCGCACCTTTGTTAGCCGCGCCCATTTTTTGCCACAGGGTGACTCCGGCGCGCGGGTCGTAGCCGGCACGGGCGGCCAGCTCCATGCCGACGAGGTCGGCCTCGGATTCATCCTCGCGGCTGAATTCCAGCGACAGCAAATTCGCACCGCCCCGGGCTACGCCATTGCTGATGTTGGGGTCTATGCCCCACTTGTACGAAGCTATCGCCCCCAGCACCGACGCCACGCCGTGGGTGGCTGCGCTTTTGGCCATGCGCTCGCGGGCATGCTCGCGCAGCGCGTGGGCCATCTCGTGGCCCATCACCATGGCCACCTCGTCATCGCTCAGTTGCAGCTTTTGCAAGATGCCGGTGTAAAAGGCAATCTTGCCGCCGGGCATGCAAAAGGCATTGATCTGGCTGGAACCCAGCAAATTGACCTCCCAGCGCCAATCTTTGGCGCGGGGGTTCCAGGCCATGGCATGCGGAATGATGCGCTGGGCAATCGCGCGCAGGCGCTTGAGCTGCGGTTGGTCGGGCGAGGCCAGCGCGTTTTGTTGTTTGCCCTGCTGCAACAACTGTTGGTATTGCTGCCCGGCGGAGCGCTCCACGGTTTCGGCAGGCACCAGCTTGGCCATGGGCGAGATGCCACCTACGTCTACGCCCTCGCGGGCAAGCACGGGCAATGCCAGCACAGCGCAAGTGGCCAAGGCCAGCGCCGCCTTGCCAACGCGATCCGTAACAGGCCAACGGCCGTACCCAGCCGAAGCGGACGGTGCGCAGACAAGTCGGGTGGGCGGCTGGGCAAGCAGCCTTTGGGGTAACACGTGGTTTGAGGGCATGCCGTTATTATTCCCGCATGACACTACCCCCGCCCGGCCCAACCGACGGTGCCCCTGCCGTTGCCACGGGCAAGCCCGCTACAAACCCCACCCCAGCGTCCTGGCTCAGCACCCTTCGGGTCTACCTGGAGCCCGCGTCCTTGCGCATGCTGTCGCTCGGGTTTTCTGCCGGTTTGCCGCTGGCGCTGGTGTTTGGCACTTTCTTCTTTTGGCTGCGCGAAGCCGGTATTGACCGCACCACCATTGGCTACCTGAGCTGGGTCGGCATGGCCTACACCTTCAAATGGGTCTGGTCGCCCCTAGTGGACCGCCTGCCGATTCCCGTGCTGACCCGCACTTTGGGCCGCCGCCGCAGCTGGTTGCTGGTGTCGCAACTTGTCATTGCCGGTGCCCTGGTGGGCATGGCGTTTAACGACCCGCAGCTGGCGCTGGCACCTGCCGTGTGGTGCGCCATAGCCGTGGCGTTTGGCTCCGCCACACAAGACATCGCGCTGGACGCCTTTCGCATTGAGTCGGCGGACAGCGAACACCAAGCGGCCCTGTCCGCCACCTACCTGGCGGGCTACCGCTTGGCGATGATCTGGTCGGGCGCAGGCGCGCTGGTGGTGGCGGCGCGCTCTGAGGTGCCCAACGCCGCGCTGTACCAGCACAGCGCCTGGCAGGTGGCCTATTTGGTGATGGCGGCCAGCATGCTGCCGGGGCTGCTAACCGTGCTGTTTTCCAAAGAACCTGTGCACCGCGTGCTGCCTGCCAGCCGCAATGCGCTGGAATGGCTGCGCGGAGCCTTGGTCGAGCCGTTTGCGGATTTCTTGAAGCGCTACGGCCATCAAGCGCTGCTGATCCTGGCGCTGATTGCGATTTATCGCATCAGCGATGTCGTGCTGGGCATCATGGCCTACCCCTTTTACGTCGATTTGGGTTTTACCAAGGAAGAGGTGGCTGCGGTCAGCAAGGTGTACGGCGTGATCATGACCCTGGTGGGCGCGTTTGCCGGAGGCGTGCTGGCCCTGCGCCTGGGGGTCATGCGGGTTTTGATGCTGGGCGCGGTGCTGAGTGCCGCCAGCAATTTGCTCTATGCTTGGCTCAGCAGCCGGGGGCATGATCTGGGCGCGCTGGTGTTTGTCATCTCGGCCGACAATCTGGCGGGCGGCATTGCCACTTCGGCCTTTATTGCCTACATGTCGTCGCTCACCAATGTGAACTACTCGGCCACCCAGTACGCGCTGTTCAGCTCCATGATGCTGCTGCTGCCCAAGTTTTTGGCAGGCTACTCCGGGCTGTTTGTGGACACCTTTGGTTACAGCAGCTTCTTCATCGCTACGTCCCTTTTGGGTCTGCCGGTATTGCTACTGGTATGGCTGGCCTCCAGGGTCAAATCGGCTTGAAACGCCATGGATAGTGCGGGAGCAGCTCCTGTTTTTATAGCAAATCCGGTTTACCCAACTTTACAGCCATGCTGCATGCGCGAAATGTGGGTTTGAACCTGGCGCGCTAGACTCTTTACATGAGCCAACATCTCCTAATCATTGAAGACGACGCGCGCCTGGCCAGCATGGTGGCGCAGTACCTGCAGCAATCCGGCTACACCGTGTCGCACGCGGGCGATGCCGCCTCGGGCCTGGACCAAATCAGCGCCCCCGCTGCTGGCAAAGTGCCCGATCTCGTCATCCTGGACCTGATGCTGCCCGATATAGATGGCCTGGAGGTGTGCCGCCGCATTCGGGCCTTGCCCGCTGCGCAAGCCCAAACCCCGGTGCTGATGCTGACCGCCAAAGGCGACCCGATGGACCGCATCATTGGCCTGGAAATTGGCGCGGATGACTACCTGCCCAAGCCCTTTGAGCCGCGCGAGCTGCTGGCCCGCATCCGCGCGGTGCTGCGGCGCAAGGGCGAGGTGCCCACCACGGCCCCCACCGTGCTGCGCTTTGGCGCGCTGGAGATCGACCGCGATTCACGCACCGTCAGCGTCCAGGGCGCGCCCTCTGACCTGACGTCTTATCAGTTCGACCTGCTAGTGGCTCTGGCCGAGCGTGCGGGGCGCGTGCTGACCCGCGACCAGATCATGGAAGCCGTGCGCGGCCGCGAGCTGGAGGCCTTTGACCGTTCGATTGACGTGCACATGGGCCGCATTCGCGCGGCTATCGAGGTCGATCCCAAAGACCCCAAACGCATCCTCACCGTGCGCGGCGTGGGCTATGTGTTCGCGCGCCAGCAAGACTGAATAGCGCAGCGCCTTGACCCCGTCCACCATGTTGAACAAACTCTACGTCCGCATCTGGCTGGCCGTGGTGCTGGCCGTGGCGGTGTTGACGCTGTTGGTGGGATGGGCTTGGCGCATGGCCGCCGACCCGCCTTTGCGCGAGGTGGTGGTGCGTAACCAGGCGGGCGAAGTCATTGGCAACGGGCACGCCCGCATGCGCAGACCCAACTCCGAAGCCAGCCCCGACGGCCCGGACACCGACTCACCGGCCCGCGTGCCGGAAGACGCGGTCGGCTTCAAACGGGGCCGCGTCGGCGAAGGCCCCGAGTTTTTGGTGCGCATGCAAGACGGCAACACCATCCACATGCACTTGCCACGGCCCAACCAGTCGTCATGGCGGGCACCCTTTGGTTTTTTCTGGACACTGGGCTTGGTCGCGATTGCGGTGGCGCTGGCCACCTACCCCATCGTGCGGCGACTCACCCGGCGTTTAGAAGTCTTACAACACAGTGTGGAGCAATGGGGCGATGGCAATTTGAGCGCCCGGGTGCCGGTGGCGGGCCACGACGAAGTCGGTTTTTTGGCGGCGCGCTTTAACCGTGCTGCCGAGCAGGTGCAAGGCCTGGTCTCAGCGCGAGATGCCCTGCTGGCCTCACAAAAATCACTGCTGGCCAATGCCTCGCATGAGCTGCGTTCGCCCCTCACGCGCATTCGCATGGGCCTGGAGCTGATGGACACCGGCACGCCCACGCCCGCCAAAGACGAGATCGCCCGCAATATCAGCGAGCTGGACCAGCTGATTGACGAAATTTTGCTGGCCAGCCGACTGGATGCCAAGGAAGCTGACTTGGGAACCATCGAGGCGGTTGAACTGGTGGGCTTGGTGGCCGAGGAGTGCTCCCGCGGTGATGCCACGCTGGTGGTGCAGCTGGAGGGAGCAGAGCTGAACGTCAACGGCGTCGCCAAGCTGATCCGCCGTTGTGTGCGCAATCTGCTGGAAAACGCGCACCGCTATGCCGATGGCGAGGTGACCCTGATCCTGGACCGAACCGCCAGCCACGCGGTCATTACCGTCTGCGACCACGGGCCAGGGGTTCCGCCGGAGCAGCAAGATCGTATTTTTGAGCCCTTTTACCGCCTGCCCGGTGCGTCCGAGCGCGACGGCGGTGTCGGCCTGGGCCTGGCCTTGGTCAAGTCCATTGCCCTGCGCCATGGCGGCAGCGTGGCTTGCTCAAACCGGCCCGGAGGTGGGGCAAGTTTTGAAATTCGGCTACCAATTTGACAAAAATGATAATTTTTTGTGCAAATACTTTGAAAAATCACCCGAATGGGGGATACCGCTCGCGGCGGCAACACTTCAGAATAGGACATAACTGCTGTCACACAGTGACCTTTTATGGAACGCGGCCCGCGCAGAGGGCGGCTTCCCCAGGTTCCAACGACGTCCCTTCGGGGACTTTTACAAAGCCACCCTCGGGTGGCTTTTTTTTATCCTTTTTTGTCCTCTCTCGGCAACGCCCATTCCCCTGAATCTGCAGTCCGTCTGACGCCAGTGGTGTGAACAGCCCCAGCCCCACACACTCGCGCTCTTTGAAGGAAATTGCACATGATTCACAGCCCCTTTGCCCCACACCGCTTCGCCACTGCAGCGCTTTCCGCCCTGTTGTTGGCAGGTTTTGTAGCCCACGCCCCAGCGCAAACCCTGCCCGATGCCGCGCAAGTGACCGCCTACGCGGAGAAACTGCTGGACGAGCAAAGACAAGGACGCGATGGCCCCGGCGTGGCGGTGCTGGTGGCCCGCGGCGACCAAGTGCTGTACCGCGGCGCGCGGGGCATGGCGAGCGTGGAATTAGGCGTGCCGTTGTCCCCGGACTATGTGTTTCGCATTGGCTCGGTCACCAAGCAATTTGCCGCCGCCACGCTGTTGAAGCTGATTGACGACGGCCGCGCCAAGCTGGACGACCCGCTGTCCAAATACCTGCCGGACTACCCCAACGGCCAAGCCATCACGCTGCACCAGTTGCTGAACCACACCTCCGGCGTCAAGAGCTACACCGGCATCCCGGATTACATGAACAACCCGGTACGCCGCGAACTCAGCACCCAGGAGCTGGTGGCGGAGTTCAAAAATTTGCCCGTCGACTTTGCCCCCGGCGCAAGCTGGAACTACAACAACTCGGGCTATGTGCTGGTGGGCGCTGTGATTGAAGCCATCAGCGGTAAGGCCTGGCATGAACAACTGCAAGAGTCGCTGTTGACGCCGCAAAAGTTGTCCCAAACCGCTTACCCCGGTGAGACGCGCCTCATCAAAGGCATGGTCAATGGCTATGGCTTTGACCCCAAAGAAGGCCTGACCACCGCCGGCATGATCAGCATGACCCAGCCGCACGGCGCAGGTGCCCTGGTGTCCAACGTGGACGACCTGTGGCGTTGGAATCTGGCGCTGCACAACGGCAAACTCCTGTCCGCGCAAAGCTATACCAAGATGACCACGCCCGAAGGCCCTGCGGCGGCAAGCGCCTACGGTTACGGCATCATGACAGGTACTTTGCGGGGCCAGCCGATGCTGCAGCATGGCGGCGGCATCCATGGCTTCTCGTCGTCATTGGCCTATGTGCCCCAGGGCAAGATCAGCGTCGTAGTGCTGCGCAACACCACCGGCCCGGGCTTCAGCATCGACATGGTGTCGCGCAAGCTAGGCGCGTTTGCGATGGGCTTGCCCTACCCGGACATCAAACCGGTGGACCTGAGCGTGGAACAGCTCAAAGCGTTTGAAGGCGTCTACGCGCTGGACGCCAAGCTGACGCGCACCTTGAGCGTCAAGGGCACACAACTCTTTTCTGTGCGCGGCAATGGCCGCCCCGCGCCCTTGGTCCCCATGGCGGGCGATGCGTTCTCGGTGGTGGGGAGCATGGCCCAGATCAAGGCTGTGCGCGCTGCCGATGGCAAAGTGACTGCGGTCCAGGTGTACCAGGACGCGGATGGCCCGTTTGAAACCTGGACACGCAAGAGCGATCTGCCAGCCCACTAGGCCGCAGATCGCGCTATCTCACCCTAAAGACCTACAGATCAGCGGGCTGCCTTGAAGTTGGTGAAGGTGCGGGTTTGCACCTTGCGCACGGCTTGGGGCAGCGCGTCGGGCGCGATCATGGTCTTGGTCGCTGCGGCGTCCAGGAAGATGCTCTTGTTCTCAGCCACATCCTTCTTCACAAACTTCAGGGAAGCTGCGTTGGGGTTGGCGTAGAACACCTTGTTCGTCAACGACGCATGCACTTCTGGGCGCAGGATGTAGTTGATGAACAGATGGGCGTTTTCAACGTTCTTGGCGTCCTTGGGGATGGCCATGGTGTCAAAGAACAGCGTTGCGCCGGTCTTGGGCACCAGGGCTTCAATCACCACAGGCGTTTTGGACTTGGCTTTGGCAGCGCGGTCTTTGGCGATGTTGATATCGCCCGAGAAACCCATCACCAAACACGTAGAACCACTGGCCATTTCCTCGATGTAGCCGCTGGATGAGAAGCGCGTTACGAAAGGACGAATCGCCTTGAGCACCTTGGCGGCTTCGGCGTAGTCATCGGGGTTCTTGCTGTAGGCCGGCTTGCCGGCGTACAGCAGCGCGGCGGGCACCACCTCCGAGGCGGAGTCCAGCACGCTCACACCGCAGCTCTTGAGCTTGCTGACGTATTGCGGGTCAAACAGCAGGCTCCAGGCGTTGTCGGGCATGGGCGTGCCGCCCAGCGCCTTCTTGACCTTGTCCACGTTGATACCCACGGTCACATAGCCCCACATCCAGTCGACCAGGTATTCATTGCCGGGGTCGACCTTGGCGAGCTGCTCCAGCAGGCCTTTGTCCAGGTTGGCCCAGTTGGTGAGCTTGGATCTGTCCAGCTTTTGCAGCAGGCCGCCTTCGATCTGCGTCTTGGCAAAGTGCGAGCCGGGCACGACGATGTCGTAACCGGTCTTGCCTGCCACCAGCTTGGCGTGCAGGATTTCATTGTTGTCGTAGTTGTCGTAGCGAACCTTGATGCCGGTCTCTTTCTCGAAATTCTTGATGGTGTCGTCGGCGATGTAGTCCGACCAGTTGTAAATATTGAGCACCTTGGTGTCGTCGGCGGCGCGTGCGCCCGTCACAGACACGACGGAGCTGGCCACCAGGGCCAGCGACATGCCCAGCTTTTTCAGAGTGTTTGCCATTGCGATGGATCCTTCGATGAATGGAGAAAGGGATGGAGAGACAACGAGAAAGTAAACGAGAAAATTCGCGGAAAGGTTGACCTTAGGCCAGCGCCTGCAGAAATCCTAGCACCCGCTCCGGGCGGATGTCTACCAGACACCGGGTGTGGCCCAAGGGGCATTCCCGCGCAAAGCAGGGCGCGCAGTCCAGCGGCGGCTGGTAGCTGGCATCCTGCTTGAGCCAGATCACGTGGGCAGCATCGCTCAGGGGCGGGGTGTGCAGCGGGCTGCTGGAGCCAAACATGGCCACCTGCGGCACGCCGAAGGCGGCGGCCACGTGCATCAGCCCTGAGTCATTGCTGACCAGCGCCTTGGCCCCGGCAATGACGGCCAGTGCCTGGTCCAGCGTGGTGCGGCCCGACAAATCCACGCAGCGTCCCGGGGTGACGGCATTCGCTGCGCTGGCAATGCTGTGGCACAGATCTTTTTCTTTAGCCGAGCCGAGTAATACCACAGACCACTCCAGGTGCGTGGCCAGCTCGGCAAAGTGCTGCAAGGGCCAGCGTTTGGCCGGGCCGTATTCGGCACCAGGGGACACCACGTAGTAGCGCCCGGGCTGCAGGCCGAGCGTGTCCAGCGCAACGGCCACATCGGCGGCTGGCAGGTGCAGGGCGGGGCGGTCATCGGCCACATCGGCATCGCCACTGAGCGCCGAGTAGAACGCCACCATCGGCGGGTGCGTGCCTTTGGGTGGATTGGGCAGGCGGTCGGTCAGTACGCCCACGCGCGCTTCACCGCGGTAGCCCACGCGTTTGCCAATGCCCGCCCACCAGGGCAGCAAGGCGCTTTTGAACGAGTTGGGGCAGACGTACGCCGTATCAAACTGGCCCTGCAGTGTCCGCGCCAGTGCGCGCCGCGGACCCCATTGCAGGCCGCCGTGGGCAAAGGGTAGCTCCAGCACCTGCGCTACCTGGGGCATGGCCCGGTAGACGGGCGCGACCCAGGGCAGTGCTCCCACCGTGATCTGCTCGCCCCGCGCCGCCAGTCGGCGCATCAGGGGCTCCGTCATCACCGCATCCCCAATCCATTGGGGCGCAATAACCAGTGATCGTGTCATGGTGGTTTAACGTGCACGGCAGGAACGGCAAGTCCGCGCCGGGCCGCCCCAAGCGGACTTAGCCCCCTCGGGGGGCAGCGACCCGCGCAGCGGCGGAGCGTGGGGGTTAATGAGCACCACCGAAGTGCTCGCCGGCCTTCAGCTTGTAAACGGTGCTGCAGTAGGGGCACTTGGCTTCGCCCGTGCGGCCTACATCCAGGTAGACCTTGGGATGGGTGTCCCAGGTTTTCATGCCCGCCAGCGGGCTGGGGCAGTAGACGCCGCCTTGATCGTTCAGGTCTTTGGCGAGCAGTTCAATGGTTGAATTTTTCATAATTTTCTCAATCAGTTGGGGACAGAGCTTGCCACTGCGTGGCTGCGGTCTGTCCCGCAAAGTTATCCATTTACTTTCGTGAGCCAATGGGCGTATTTGGGGTTGCGGCCGTTGACGATGTCAAAGAAGGCGCTCTGGATTTTTTCGGTGATGGGACCACGCGAGCCCACGTAGTCGTCCTTGCCCAGCTCGATGCGGTCCAGCTCGCGGATGGGGGTCACTTCGGCGGCGGTGCCGGTGAAGAAGGCCTCGTCACAGATGTACACCTCGTCGCGGGTGATGCGCTTTTGCACCAGCTCCAGCCCCAGGTCCTGGCAGATGTGCATCACGGTATTGCGGGTGATGCCGTTCAGCGCGCCGGCCGACAGATCGGGCGTGTAAACCACGCCGTTCTTGACGACAAACAGATTCTCGCCCGCGCCTTCACTGACAAAGCCATTCGCGTCCAGCAGCATGGCTTCGTCGTAGCCATCGTCTGTGGCTTCCATGTTCGCCAGGATGGAGTTGGTGTAGTTGCTCACCGCCTTGGCCTGGGTCATCGTGATGTTGACATGGTGGCGGGTGTAGCTGGAAATCTTGACACGGATGCCGCGCTTCATGCCCTCTTCACCGAGGTAAGCACCCCAGGGCCAGGCGGCGACCATCAGGTGGATGGTGTTGCCCTTGGGGCTGACGCCCAGTTTCTTGTCGCCAATCCAGGTCAGCGGGCGCAGGTAGCCGGATTCGAGTTTGTTCTCGCGGATCACCGCGCATTGCGCTTCGTTCACTTCCGCTTGCGTGAACGGAATCTTCATGCGCAGAATTTTGGCGCTATTGAACAGGCGCTCGGTGTGCTCTTCCAGCCGGAAGATGGCGGTGCCATTGACGCCGTTGTAGGCGCGCACGCCCTCAAACGCGCCACAGCCGTAGTGCAGGGTGTGGGTCAGCACATGGATCTTGGCGTCGCGCCAGTCCACCATCTGGCCATCCATCCAGATTTTTCCGTCGCGGTCTGACATGGAGGGAGGAAGTACGCTCATGGGTGGTGTCCTTTGGTGGGTGGGCTGCGGAGGATTGCGAACCGCTGATTTTACGGGGCCAACGCACTGGGCTGGGAGACATCCGGCTGCGGGCGTATCAGCTCCCAGTGCTGCAGTTTGCCGTCCTGAAAAACGCAGAGCACCGTGGACTGCGACGTATCCGTCCAGCGAAAGTGCTCGGGCTGCGTGTCTGGGGGCGATTCCAGGCTACCCAGGGAGCGCGTCAGCGCCACCACATGTAGCAATGGCAGCCCTGGGTGCAGCTTGGCATTCAGCATCACGGCGCTGTCTACATGGCCGACCGGGCGGTTGGCGGCACGCTTCAAGACCTGCAACATGCGGGTGAAATGCAGCAGCAGCCACATCACCAGGCCACCGGCCACCAACGCCACGCCCGGCCAGCCGTAGGATAGAAAGCCCAGCACAGTGGCGATCAGCGCAATCAGGGGAACAAGAAACTTTTTGAAAGGCATAAGCGTATTTTCACTGCTCGCAAGTCGCTATGCTTTTAGGAGCTGCTCCCGCACTATCCACGGCCTGAATGGCATATTTGGCATATAAACCCGGCAGCGCAGCGGCTGCCCACCCCAAGCCCTACAGCAGACCGCGCACGACTTCCATGGCTTCTTCGACCCGGTCCACGGCGTGGATGGTCATACCCTCGATGGGCTTCTTGGGCGCATTTGCCTTGGGCACCACGGCCACGGTAAAGCCCAGCTTGGCGGCTTCCTTCAGCCGCTCCTGTCCGCGCGGCGCGGGGCGTACCTCGCCGGCCAGCCCCACTTCACCAAACGCGATGAAGCCCTTGGGCAGCGGCTTGCCGCGCAGACTGGAGGTAATAGACAGCATCACCGCCAAGTCGGCCGCGGGCTCGCCAATGCGCACGCCACCCACGGCGTTGATGAACACGTCCTGGTCCATGCAGGCCACACCAGCGTGGCGGTGCAGCACGGCCAGCAGCATGGCCAGACGGTCTTTGTCCAGGCCCACGCTCAAGCGGCGCGGGGACGGACCGCCGCTGTCCACCAGGGCCTGGATCTCGACGAGCAACGGGCGCGTCCCTTCCAGCGTCACCATCACGCAGCTGCCGGGCACGGGTTCGGCGTGCTGGCTCAAAAAGATAGCGCTGGGGTTGCTGACACCCTTCAGGCCTTTTTCGGTCATCGCGAAGACGCCAATCTCATTGACCGCACCAAAGCGGTTCTTGATGGCGCGCACCAAGCGGAACTGGCTATGGGTGTCCCCCTCGAAGTACAGCACCGTGTCCACCATGTGCTCCAACACGCGCGGGCCGGCCAGTGCGCCTTCTTTGGTCACATGGCCGACCAGCACGATGGCCGTGCCACTGGCTTTGGCCGCGCGCGTCAGGTGGGCGGCACACTCGCGCACCTGGGCGACCGAGCCCGGCGCGCTAGTGAGCTGTTCGGAGTAGACGGTCTGGATGGAGTCAATCACCGCCACGTCCGGGCGGTGCGCTTCCAGTATGGCCAGGATTTTTTCGAGCTGGATTTCGGCCAGCACTTTGACCTGCGAGTGGTCCAACCCCAGGCGGCGCGAACGCAGGGCCACCTGGGCACCACTCTCTTCGCCGGTCACATACAAGGTGTTTTTGCCCGAGCGCTGCAGCGAGTCCAGCGCCTGCAGCAGCAGCGTCGATTTGCCGATGCCCGGGTCGCCGCCAATCAACACCACGCCGCCTTCGACCATGCCACCGCCCAGCACGCGGTCCAGTTCTTCGTGGCCGGTGGGGGTGCGGTCGATGTCTGACGCCTCGATGTCGCTGAGCACTGCGATTTCGGCGGTCTTGGCCAGTGAGGCAAAGCGGTTTTTGACCGCTGATTCGCTGTGAGCTACCGACTCGATCAGCGTGTTCCAGGCATTGCAATGCGGGCACTTGCCCAGCCACTTGGGGCTGGTGCCGCCGCATTCATTGCAGGTGTAAATCGTTTTGTCTTTGGCCATGGCGGCCAAGTGTACTGTACAAATGCACAGTTATTCAGGACTTCTAGAGCGCTAGGACCGTGGAATACGCTCACGCGCCCGGCGAACTTTATCGGCCTGCACCGCCACACGGACATTGTCAAACACGATGGGCGTTTGGATGCTGTACTGCACTGCGGCGCTGTCGCGGCAGACATAGTGGCTGATGGGCATGCTGTCTTTGTCCACGATGCTGATGACCCAGGGTGTATTGGCGCGCTGGCCGCGCTGCACCGACACGGCCGTCTCCCCATTGGCCAACAACACATAGCTGCCCGGCGGATAAAAACCCACGGCCTGGGCCATGGCTGAGCTGACGCCCACGGCGTCGCCTTCGGCCCCCATCACCATCGATTTGACCGCCTTGACCGCTGACTGGGCGGCGCGGGTTTTGCGCGCTGCCGTGCGGGCCACGAAACCATCGGCCAGGTGTAGCAAGCGTCTGCGCCCTAGGTTGTGGGGCACTGCGGCGGGATCGTCGGGGGCGTGGTGCCAACGCACGATATCGACCAGGTCCGCCTCGTCCCAGCCAAAGCCGGACAAAACGTCCGCCCCTTTACCCGGATGCTCTTGGATCAAGGTGCGTTGCCAATCGGTCAGCGCAGAGGACTGACGCGCCATGCTGTCTTGTTCGCGGGCCATCGCGATATTCATGGTCAAGGCGGCGCTGTGCAGGGGCTCGCGTTCGGCCAGGCTCCAACCCAGTTTTTGTCCGGTGAGTTCACAGATCACAAAGCACAGCAGCGCATGCGTCGCGCAATAGCCCAAAGACTCATCCCCCAGCGCCTGAAAAAGGCAAAACAGGCTGTCGTCCGGGTCTTCTTTGAGCAATGCCAAGGCTTTGACCTTGATGCCCTCCAGTCGGCTGGCCGGATTGATGGCCAAGCCACCCTGGTACAAGATGCCCCGAAGCACGGCCTGCAAATCAAGCCAGCCACCGCGGGCCTCTTGCCCCACGATGTAATCCGACTCGCGGATTTCACTGGGCATGGAGGCATTGGAAATCTGCTGCAAATCCAGCCCTTCACGGATCATGGCATGCACCATGCGCTCGTAGGCGCGCTGCCAAGCCAAAGCGTCGGTCGGCGTGGTGCAGGCATTGAAGGAGTGCAGTTTTTCCCGGTGTTGCTCGGAGACGATGGGCTGCCCTTTTTTCAGCAGCAACTGACCGGTATCACTCCAGACATCTACCGGCAAAGGGCGGCCCACGGCGAGCATGGCGATGGGAATGGGCACATATTTCACGGCGCAACCTCCACCGGTACCCGGGCGGCCAAACCGCACATCAGCTCATAGCCCACCGTTTGGGCGCACTGCGCTACCTCATCAATGGAGAGCACCGCACCTTGCTTGGCGCGCCCCCACAGGGTTACGTCGCTCCCCAGCCCGGCTTGGGGCACTGGCTCCAGGTCTACGGCCAACATATCCATGCTGACACGGCCAATGGTGCGGCTGCGCGCACCATCAATGAGTACGGGCGTGCCGCTAGGGCAGATGCGGGGATAACCATCGGCATAACCACAGGCCACAACGCCTATGCGCATGGGCCTGTCTGCCGTAAAACTGGATCCATATCCCACGGTGTCTCCTTGTTCCAGGTTCTGCGTTGCAATGATTTTTGCAGCCAGGGTCATTGTGGGCTGCAAACCCCAATCGGCCGCGCTATGCGCAGGAAAGTCCGGTGCGCTACCGTACATGGCAATGCCGGGGCGCACCCAGTCAGACTCCAGCACGGCGTCGGCGTGCCGCAACGTAGCTGCGCTATTGCTCAGGCTGCGTTCACCCGGCAAATCGCGGCTGGCGTTGGCAAAAGCCAGCATCTGCGCCGCAATACCCTTGGCACCATCCGCATCGCTGAAGTGGGTCATCAGGGAAATTTCATCCACCTGCGGCAGGGCATTCAGCCGGGTCCAGGCCGCGCGGTAGCGTTCGGGCGTAAAGCCCAGGCGGTTCATGCCGGAGTTCATCTTGAGAAACACCCGCTGCGGCACATTGGTTTTGTGCGCGGCCAGCATGTCAATCTGCGCATCGCAGTGCACGGTGTGCCATAAGTCCAGGCGCGAACACAGCTCCAGGTCACGCAAATCAAATGCGCCCTCCAGCAGCAAAATCGGCCCACGCCAGCCCAGTGCCCGCACGCGCTGGGCCTCTTGCAAGTCCAACAAAGCAAAGCCATCCGCGCCGCGCAAACCGTCAAACACCCGCTCAATGCCATGGCCGTAGGCGTTGGCCTTGACGATAGCCCAGACCTTGGCGTCGGGCGCATGGCGTCGGGCGACGTTCAGGTTGTTTTGAAAGGCGGAAAGATGGATGGTGGCGAGTATGGGGCGGGGCATTCTGCAATTCTGACATTGAGTGGCGTGCTATAACCAAGCCTCTTCGGAGACACACCAACTACCTCCGTGCATTAGGCCCCCTAATGCACGCACACCAGACGCATGAAACGCGGTTTTTACACCATCATGTCGGCGCAGTTTTTTAGCTCGCTGGCCGACAATGCCCTCTTTGTTTGTGCTGTCAAACTTCTCCAAACCGGCGGTGCTCCCAAATGGCATGAAGCCGCGCTGATCCCCATGTTTGCGTTGTTTTATGTGGTGTTGGCACCGTTTGTAGGTGCCTTTGCCGACGCGCTGCCCAAAGGCCGGGTCATGCTCTACAGCAATGGCATCAAAGTGGCGGGCTGCCTGCTAATGCTATTTGGCACCCACCCCCTAATGTCTTATGCCATTGTGGGCCTGGGAGCCGCCGCCTATTCGCCCGCCAAATACGGCATCCTGACCGAGCTGTTGCCCGCTTCCCAGTTGGTCAAAGCCAATGGCTGGATCGAAGGGCTCACCATTGCCTCCATCATTTTGGGGGTGCTGCTGGGGGGGCAATTGGTGGGGGCGGCCGTTTCTTCGCAGTTGCTGGCCTTCGATTTTCCACTCATCGACACCGGCATTGACACGGCACCCGAAGCGGCCATCTCCGTGCTGATCTTTGTTTACTTGATAGCAGCCTGGTTCAACACCCGCATACCGGACACCGGCGTAGTGATGCGGCCACTCCCCAAAAGCCTGCTGTCTTTGTTGCCCGATTTTTGGACGTGCAACGTGCGTTTGTGGCGTGACCGCCTGGGCCAGATCAGCCTGTCCACCACCACCCTCTTTTGGGGCGTCAGCGGCAATTTGCGCTACATCGTGCTGGCATGGGCCTCTGCCGCACTGGGCTACAGCGTGACGCAAGCCTCCGCACTGGTCGGGGTGGTGGCGGTGGGCACCGCAGTGGGGGCGGTGGCCGCTTCGCTGCGCATGCGGCTGGACCAGGCCACCCAAGTGATGCCTCTGGGTATCGGCATGGGTTTGCTGATGATTCTTCTGATCTTCATCGACAACGTCTGGGTCGCGGCCCCCTTCCTGATCTTGCTGGGCGGTTTGGGCGGTTTCCTGGTGGTGCCCATGAATGCTTTGCTGCAACACCGTGGGCACAACCTGATGGGTGCAGGGCGCTCCATTGCGGTACAAAACTTTAACGAACAGGCCTGCATCTTGGGCTTAGGGGCGTTTAGTACGGCGTCCACCGGCATGGGCTTGTCGGCCTTTGGCGTGATTACTATTTTTGGCATCGTGATTGCCGGCTTCATGTGGCTGATCAAACGCTGGCACGAGCGCAATTGCCGCGAACATGCCGTAGAAGTCGAAAACCTGCTGTCCATCGCGCGCAACGACAACACCCATGGCTAGCCTGCTGGCGGCCTTGGGGCTGCTGGTCAACGCGCTGGTCTGGGGCGTTTCCTGGTGGCCCTTTCGGCAATTGGAGGCATTGGGTGTGCACCCCCTGTGGGCCACCGCCATGATTTACCTTCTTGCTGCCGTGGTGTTACTCATAGTGCGGCCGGGCACCTGGCGCGCCTTTGCCAAGTTTCCGGCGCTGTGGGTGCTGCTGGTTGCCGCCGGTTTGACCAATGTAAGCTTCAACTGGGCCGTTACGGTGGGCGATGTGGTGCGCGTGGTGCTGCTGTTTTACCTGATGCCCGCCTGGGTGGTTTTGCTGGCCTGGCCGATTTTGGGCGAACGCCCGACGGCGGGATCGCTGGCCCGCTTGGGTTTGGCACTGGCGGGCGTAGTCATCGTGCTGAAAACTGACAACTCACCCTGGCCTTGGCCCAACGCCTTGCCAGACTACCTGGCTTTGATGGCTGGTTTTTGTTTTGCACTCACCAATGTCATGCTGCGCAAACTGGGCTCAGCTCCTGCTGCGGCCGGCATGCTGGCCATGTTTGCAGGTGGCACGCTGATGGCGGGCTTGGCAGCTCTCTGGGGCCTGTACAGCGGCATCGTCCCCGCCTTGCCGGTCGTCTCGATCACCTCGATCACCTGGCCATTGTGGGTGGGTGGGTTGAGCTTGATGTTCCTCGTAGCAAATTTCGGCCTGCAATACGGCGCAGCCCGGCTGTCGGCCAACACCGGCGCGCTGATCATGCTGTCCGAGGTGGTGTTCGCCAGCGGCTCAGCCGTCCTTCTGGGTGCTGGCACCGTCACACCCCAAACGCTGCTGGGCGGCACTCTCATCGTGATGGCTTCTTTGCTGTCTGTGTGGGCCCATGGGCGGCCCACCGCCCCAGCCGCATGACCCGACACCTAGTCAGGTGAGCGGCAGGCGTGCTATGTTCGTGCCCCCAACTCCCTCTGAGCACTTCCATGACCACTATCTACGATTTTGAAGCCCTGCAGATCAACGGTAAGCCCATTGCCCTGAAGAAGTTCAAAGGCAAAGCCATGCTCATTGTCAACACCGCCAGCGCCTGCGGCTTCACGCCCCAGTTCGCCGGGCTGGAAGAGCTTCACCAGACCTATGGCGACCAAGGCCTGGTCGTGTTGGGCTTCCCCTGCAACCAGTTTGGCGCACAAGACGCGGGCGAGAACACAGAGATTGCTGAGTTTTGCCAGCTCAACTATGGCGTCAGCTTCCCCATGATGGAGAAGATTGAGGTCAACGGTAGCGGCGCGCACCCGCTGTACCAGTGGCTCACCAAAGAAGCGCCCGGCCTGCTGGGCACCCAGTCCATCAAATGGAATTTCACCAAGTTTTTAGTCGCGAAAGACGGTCAGGTACTCAAACGTTACGCCCCCACGGATACGCCCAAGAGCATGGCGGGGGATATCGAAAAAGCATTGGCTTGATGCGCCCAGCGCGATGGATGCAGTAGCGCAGGCACCGGTGTTGGCCGGGCACCAGTTGGCTTTGCGCCGCGGGACTGCCTGGCTTTTCAAAGAGCTTCACTTTGCCTTGCACGCAGGCGAAGTGCTGTGGCTGCGCGGCCCCAATGGGTGTGGAAAAACAAGCTTGCTGCGCTTGGCGGTGGGCTTGATTCAGCCCGATGCCGGGTCCATGGCTTGGCGTGGCCAGCCGCTGCAAAACGCCGACGGGTTTGCGCAAGAGCTGGTCTATATCGGCCACACCCAGGCACTCAAAGATGAGCTCACAGTCGCAGAGTCGCTGGCTTTTTTAGCTACGCTGCATGGTCGGCCGAGCACCCCGTCCGCGATTGCCGCGGCGCTCAAGCAATTCTCGGTGGATGCGCGGCGGCACCAATCGGTGCGCGTCTTGTCACAGGGCCAGCGCAAGCGGGTCGCCCTGGCACGCCTGGCGCTGGAATCCAGGCCGGGCATCTGGGTTCTGGATGAGCCCTACGACGCGCTAGACGCCGAAGGCATGGATGTCGTGGACGCGCTGGTTTCACACCATATTGCCCGCGGAGGTTGTGTCTTACTCACCAGCCACTTGCCCCGCCCCCTGGCAGCGACACCAGTCCGCACACTGGACCTTGGGATCGCGGCATGAGTACCCCCTACTGGATGGCCTTGGTGCACCGGGATTTGAAGTTGGCAGCCCGGCGGCCCACCCAGGCCTGGCTACCCTTGATTTTTTTTGCGGTAGCGGCAACCCTATTCCCCTTGGGCATCGGCCCGGAGCCCGCCACCTTGCGCCAGATTGCACCTGGCATCGTCTGGGTTTGTGCATTGCTATCTACGCTGCTGTCTTTGAGCTCTCTGTATGCAGGCGATAACGCAGATGGCTCGCTAGAGCAGATGGTGTTGTCCGGGCAATCATTAGTAGCCTTGGCGCTGGCCAAGGCCATCGCCCACTGGCTGATTACCGGGCTGCCCCTGGTATTGGCAACGCCTATTTTGGGCGCACTCTTTGGCTTAACGGTAACCGCCATGGCGCTGCTGGCACTCACCGTGGCGCTGGGCACTCCGGTCCTGAGCATGATTGGCGGCGTGGGCTCTGCACTCACATTGGGCCTGCACAACAGTGTCGCACTCGTCTTGTTATTGGTGCTGCCCTTGTGCATACCCGTACTCATCTTTGGTGCGGGGGCTGTTTCTGCCTACGATAGCGGTGTGTCGCCGCTGGGGCATGTGTACTTGCTTGCGGCGCTTCTGCTGCTCACCGGGGTCAGTGCGCCCTTTGCCACTGCCGCCGCACTGCGAATTTCTTTATGACGCGCGAACTCCGTTTCTTCAGCTTGGCCGCACCCTCACGTTTCTACCGCGTGGCGGGTTGGCTCGCCCCCTGGTGCTACAGCGCCGCGCTGTTGCTGGCACTGGCAGGCCTGTATGTCGGCTTTATGGTGGCTCCCACTGACGCCACACAGGGCGAGGCCTACCGCATTATTTTTGTGCACGTTCCGGCGGCCTGGATGTCCATGGTTTTGTACTTGGTCATGGCATTTTGGGCCGTCATCGGCTGGGCATTCAATGCACGGCTGGCGTCCATGGTGGCCCGTGCGCTGGCCCCCACCGGTGCCATGTTCACCTTTCTGGCGCTGTGGACTGGCGCTTTCTGGGGCAAACCCACCTGGGGCACCTGGTGGGTTTGGGATGCTAGGCTGACCTCAGAACTGATACTACTGTTCCTTTACTTCGGCTACATGGCCCTGGTGAGCGCGATTGAAGACACCCGGCGCGCCGACCATGCCGGCGCGCTGCTAGCCTTGGTAGGTGCCGTCAACATACCGGTCATCTATTTTTCAGTCCGTTGGTGGAACACCCTGCACCAAGGGGCCACCATCAGCATGACTGCTGCGCCCACCATGGCCCACACCATGCTGACCGCCATGCTGCTCATGACGCTGGCATTTTGGGCCTATGCCTTTGCAGTCGTCTTCGTGCGGACCCGGGCTTTGATACTGGAGCGCGAACGCGGCAGTGACTGGGTCAGGGCCTTACTGCAACCAAGCAAAGAAGCCACACCATGAACTGGAATACTTGGACTGATTTTCTGGCCATGGGCGGCTACGGCCTCTACGTATGGGGGTCCTATGCCATGGTCGCGGCTTGTATGCTGATAGAGCCCCTGCGCTGCCAGCGCCGCCACCAGCGCGCCTTGGCGGGTGTCCCAGAGTTCACCGAAAGCGACACCTGAGATGAAACCTCGCCACAAGCGCATAGCCATAGCCGCCGGAATTCTGACGGTCGTAGGTGCCGCCGCCACCCTGGTACTCAGCGCCTTTCAGAGCAACCTGGTTTTCTTCTACTCCCCCAGCCAGATCGCGTCGAACGAAGCCCCGGTCAACCGCACCTTTCGCCTGGGCGGACTGGTCGCGGCGGGCAGCGTGCAGCGGGAGGGTGTGCGCGTCCGCTTTGTCGTGACCGACACCGCCAAGACCGTGCCCGTGCAGTTTGAGGGCATCTTGCCCGACCTGTTCAAGGAAGGCAAAGGCGTGGTGGCCCAAGGGAAACTGCAAGGCGGCGTGTTTGTGGCCAAAGAGGTACTGGCCAAGCACGATGAAAACTACATGCCCCCTGAGGCAGCACAAGCCCTGAAAAATGCGGCCCAAAGCAACGAGAAAACGGCGGCATCGCTAGTGAACGGCAAATGAATATGATTCCTGAAATCGGACACTTCGCACTCTGGCTGGCCTGTGGCGTCGCTGTCGTATTGGGCGTGGTGCCCCTGGTGGGTGCAGCCCGTGGCCGCGAAGACTGGATGCTCATTGCCCGGCCTGCCTCTTACCTGCTGTTTGGCTTGGTGGCAGTGGCCTTTGGCTGCCTGACGACGGCATTTGTGCAGCATGACTTCTCCGTCGCGTATGTAGCCACCAATTCCAACTCCGCCCTACCGCTGCAATACCGCATTGCCGGCGTCTGGGGCGGGCACGAAGGCTCCTTGCTGCTGTGGGTGCAAATGCTGTGTGTCTGGATGGTGGCGGTGGCAGGGTTCAGCCGCCATTTGCCGCAAGCCGTGGTGGCACGCATTCTGGCGGTCATGGGCCTGATCAGTGTCGGTTTTTTGCTCTTCATGCTGCTGACATCCAACCCTTTTGACCGGCTGTTCCCCGTGCCTGCGGATGGGCGCGACCTGAATCCCCTGCTGCAAGACCCCGGCATGGTGTTCCATCCGCCCATGCTGTACATGGGCTACGTCGGGTTCTCCGTGGCCTTTGCGTTTGCCGTGGCCGCACTCATTGGCGGTAATCTGGATGCCACCTGGGCCCGCTGGACGCGCCCTTGGACCACCGTGGCCTGGGTCTTCTTGACGCTGGGCATCGCCCTGGGAAGTAGCTGGGCCTACTACGAACTGGGCTGGGGTGGTTGGTGGTTTTGGGACCCGGTCGAAAATGCCTCGCTGATGCCCTGGCTACTCGGTACGGCGCTCATCCACTCCTTGGCCGTCACAGAAAAACGCAACAGCTTCAAATCGTGGACGGTGCTGCTGGCGATCCTTGCATTTTCTTTCTCGCTGCTGGGTACATTCTTAGTGCGCTCCGGGGTGCTGTCGTCAGTACATGCCTTTGCGACCGATCCACGGCGCGGGCTCTTCATCCTGGTGCTGCTGACCATCGTCATCGGCGTGTCGTTTGCGCTGTATGCGTGGCGGGCACCTACGGTAGGCCTGGGCGCACGCTTCGCATTGCTGTCCAAAGAGACCAGCCTGCTCGCCAACAATGTGCTGCTGCTGGTAGCGGCTGGGGCCGTGCTGCTGGGAACCCTGTACCCCTTGCTGTTAGACGCCTTGGGCCTGGGCAAGTTGTCGGTAGGCGCGCCTTACTTTGATACGGTTTTTATGCCGCTGATGGCACCTGCCATTTTCTTGATGGGCGTGGGGCCGTTGACGCGCTGGAAACAAGCGACTTTGCCAGACCTGGCGCTGCGCCTGCGCTGGGCGGCGGGGGTGTCGGTGCTGGCGGCGCTCACCACAGGCTGGCTGGCCGGGGAAGTGCGGCTGGTCGCCACGCTGGGCCTGTTGATGGCCTTCTGGATTGCAGCCTCAGTGTTGACCGACCTGATGGAACGTACCAAGCCCCAGGGCAGCCCCTGGTCGGACGCATGGCGGCGCTTGCGCTTAATCCCGCGTGCCATTGTCGGGATGATGGTGGCGCACCTCGGCGTGGGCGCATTTTGTTTTGGTGTGGTGATGGTCAAAGCCTACGAAGTGGAGCGCGACGTTCAAATGCTGCCCGGCGACAGCACGACCGTGCGCGGCTACACCTTCACCTTTCGCGGAGTCCGAGAGCTGCAAGGCCCCAACTACATCGCCACCCGAGGGCACATGGAGGTGGCTTACAACGGCCAGCAACTCGCCGCCATGTACCCGGAGAAACGGGTGTACCGTGTCCAGCAAAACCCGATGACCGAGGCCGCCATTGACGCGGGCATCACACGCGATCTGTACGTCTCATTGGGTGAACCCGTGGCCTCGGGGGCGTGGATCGTTCGGGTCTACGTCAAGCCCTTCATTGACTGGATATGGGGCGGCTGCGTGCTGATGGCTTTGGGCGGCTGCTTGGCTGTCACCGACCGCCGCTACCGCCTAAAAAAAGCGACACATACGCCCGACGGCCTACCCCAAGGGGCTGACGCATGAAGAGCCTGCGGTTTTTAATTCCACTGCTGGTCTTGCTGGGCTTGGTGGGGTTCTTGGGCGCAGGCTTGAAGCTCAACCCCAAAGAAGTGCCCTCGCCACTGATTGGCAAACCCGCACCAGCGTTTAAGTTAGCCCGGCTGGACCGCGCAGACACTACCCTGGCAAGCCAAGACCTGTTGGGCAAAGTGTGGATGCTCAACGTCTGGGCTTCGTGGTGCGTAGCCTGCCGCCAGGAGCATCCTTTGCTCATGGCGTTTTCGCGTCAAACCCAACTGCCCATTTACGGTCTCAATTACAAAGATGACCGCGTCGCTGGATTGCGCTGGTTGTCGAATTTTGGGGACCCGTATGTAGCCTCGCTGTTTGACGTCGACGGTCGCGTGGGCATCGACTTTGGTGTCTACGGCGTACCAGAAACTTTTCTGATTGACCAGCAGGGCGTGATCCGGTTCAAGCACATTGGCCCGCTCACCCCCGATGTTTTGCGCACACAAATTGAACCCTTGTTGAGGCAGCTCCATGGCTAAATGGCTGATCGCACTGCTGCTTGCAGGCTGCACTTGGCATGCCTGTGCCACCGAGGCACTACCTGCGGTCGCCGACCCGGTGCTGGAGGCGCGGGTGATGCGCATTGCCAGCGAGCTGCGTTGCCTGGTCTGCCAAAACCAGACCATTGCGGATTCCCATGCCGGGCTGGCCATCGATCTGCGCAACCAGGTGCGTGAGATGCTGCAGCGGGGCCAGTCCGAAAAAGAGATCACCGACTACATGACGGCCCGCTATGGCGACTTTGTGCTCTACCGCCCGCCCCTCAAACCCAGCACCTGGTTGCTGTGGATGGGGCCTGCGGTGATGGTGTTGGGCGGCCTATTGACGCTGGCCTGGGTCCTCATTCGACGCAGTCGCCTACCGGCGGAAGCCTTCGACCCAGACTCTGACGAGCCCACGCACGAGGCCCCAAAAACCTGACATTTCGGGCAATAAAAACCTATGGACACCGCAACCCAAACCCTCAAAAACCAGCTGCGCCAACTCAGGGACCTGCACCAGTCTGGCGCGCTACCCCTGGCCCATTACCAAGAAAGCAAAGCGGCCTTGGAGCGCCGCTTGGTCGACCTGATTGTGGACGGCAGCCCGGACGCTCAGAGCGCCCCCCCTACCCGCAAACCCAGCGCCAAGTTGCTTGGCATATTGCTGCTGGCGGTGTTGGCAATCGCCATTGCGGGCTACAGCACCACCCGCCCCTCCCTGCCAACGCAAGACAGCAGCACGCCGGACAACAACGCAGAGGCTCCCCACACCACAGACTCGGCGCAAATGGAGCGCATGACGGAGCAGCTGGCCGCGCGCATGGCCGAGCAGCCGGGTGACGCCAACGGCTGGGCCATGCTGGCGCGCTCTTACAGCGTGCTGGGCAAGCACCCAGAGGCCCTCAAGGCTTACGAAAAAGCGGTGGCCCTGCGCAAAGATGACGCCGCCCTGCTGGCGGACTATGCCGACTCACTGGCCGTGCAAAACCAGCGCAGCTTGGCGGGCAAGCCCATGCAGATGGTGGAAGCCGCCCTGAAGATTGACCCCAAGCATATGAAAGCGCTGGCCCTGGCTGGCACCCACGCTTTTGATCGCAAAGACTATGCACGGGCGGCCCAGTACTGGGAACGGGCGGTCCAGTCCGGCCCGGCCGGGCATCCGATGGTTCAGTCCCTTACGGCGGCATTGACCGAGGCACGCAATCTGGCCGGGCTGCCAGCCACGGACCCGACTCCCGTGGCTGCAACCGCGACCGTGAGCGGCACCGTGATCTTGTCCCCAGCACTGGCGCACAAGGCCCAACCCGATGACACCGTGTTCATTTTTGCCCGCGCTGCCAAGGGCGCACGCATGCCCCTGGCCATTCTGCGCAAGCAGGTGCGTGACTTGCCGTTCGCCTTCACGCTGGACGACAGCGCCGCCATGTCGCCCGCCAACGCACTGTCCTCCAGCACCAAAGTCATCGTGGGCGCACGCATCAGCAAAAGCGGCAACGCCATGCCACAGCCGGGGGACCTTGCCGGGCAAACGGGCGTGGTCGCCGTGGGAGCCTCCGGCCTGCGGGTGGAGATCAGCGACGCAATCAAGCCTTGAGGGCAGCGTCCAGCACCTCGACCCAGTGCTTGACGGGCGTGCTGGTGCCGCTTTGCAAATGCGTAATGCAACCGATGTTGGCCGACACAATGACCTGGGCTTGCACCTCCGCCAAATGGCCGAGTTTGCGGTCGCGCAACTGGTAGGCCAGCTCGGGCTGCAACACGCTGTAGGTACCCGCCGAACCACAACACAGGTGCGCCTCTTGGGGGGCTGTGTGAATGTTAAAACCGAGTGCCGTCAGGTGCTGCTCCACACCGCCCTTGAGTTTTTGCCCGTGCTGCAAAGTGCAGGGGGGGTGAAAGGCCAGCGTGGGGGCCTGCGCCGCCACGCGTGCACGCAAGCCTGGGTGCTCGGTGTTGAGCGCCTCTGCAATCACGGGTAGCAGTTCGCTCAAATCGCGGGTCAGCGCGCTGATGCGGCGGGCCTTTTCGGCATAGACGGGGTCGTCTTGCAAGATGTGCCCGTATTCCTTGACGGTGGCACCGCAGCCCGAGGCATTCATCACAATCGCCTCCATCCCGCGCTCGACATGCGGCCACCAAGCGTCAATATTGGCGCGCATTTCTGCCTTGCCGCCCTCTTGGTCATTCAGGTGAAATTTGACTGCGCCACAGCAACCGGCTTTGGGTGCCAGCACCGTCTGAATGCCGGCCGCGTCCAGCACCCGCGCGGTGGCGCTGTTGATATTGGGGGCCATGGCGGGCTGCACGCAACCGGCCAGCATCAGCACCTGGCGCGCGTGGCTACGCTGCGGCCACACGCCGGCCTGCTGGCGCGGCGGCACCTTGGCCTTCAGCGCGTCCGGCATCAAGGGCCGAACCAGTTGACCCAGTGCCATGGCGGGGCCAAACAGGGGTGACGGCAAACCTTGCTTCAGGGCCCAGCGCACGACGCGCTCGCTTGCGGGCCGAGGCACTTTAGCGTCCACCAACTTGCGCCCGATATCGATCAAATGCCCATAGTCCACGCCACTGGGGCAGGTACTTTCGCAATTGCGGCAGGTCAGGCAACGGTCCAGGTGCATCTGGGTTTTGCGCGTGGGGCTTGCGCCTTCCAGCACCTGTTTCATCAGGTAAATACGACCACGCGGGCCGTCCAGCTCATCGCCCAATATTTGGTAGGTGGGGCAGGTGGCCGTGCAAAAACCGCAGTGCACGCACTTGCGCAGAATGGCCTCGGCAGCCAAGCCATCGGGGGTGTTTTGGTATTCAGGGGCGAGCGTGGTTTGCATAGGTGTCAGGGCACAGTGGGGGCGATACGGCTACGCCGTGCAGGTTTGCGCAGATCGGCCAGCAGGGGCGGCAGACTCACCATCAACAACAGCGCCGCCAGCGGCAGCACCCAAATGAAGCCCACGTATTTGAAGCCCATGGCCCCCACCACGCCCCCGCCCATAAAACTCAGCAGCAGGCTGGCGTAGAGCCGCATCTTGACCCGGTTGGCACGGACCTGCGATTGCGGTCCGGCGTCCGCTACCGCACCGGCGCGCGGGCGGCCATTCCAGTACACCAGCTTGCCCAGTTCAATGCCCAGATCCGTGATCACGCCGGTCATGTGGGTGGTGCGGATCTGCGACGCCGAGATTTTGGTTACCAGCGCGTTTTGCAATCCCATAGTGAATGCCAGCACCAGCACCGTCATGGGTACGGCAAAGGGAGTTTCTCGCCCCAGCGTGGCCCCCAACAGGCCAAACACCAACATCAACAAGGCCTCCGCCAGCAGGGGTAGCGCGTATTCGCTGCGCAGACGGCGCTGGCGTGCCCAGTTGACCAGTAGCGCCGTAGCTGCGGCACCCAGCACAAAGGCCAGCATCGCACCGAGCGCGCCCAGCACCAAGCGCATGTGCCCCAGCACCAAAGAGTCGGCCAGCATGGACGCGAATCCGGTCATGTGCGAGGTGTACATGCCGACCACCAAAAAGCCACCGGCATTGATCGCCCCGGCGTTAAACGCCAGAAGCGCGCCCAGAAGCCGGTTGGTTCCCAGCGTGCGGTGCTGACCGGTGAGATGGCGCAGGCGGCGCATCATGCCTACTTGCCAGCCAGCCAGCGGCCAGGGTTGAAGATGCCGTGGGGGTCAAAACTGTCCTTCAAACGCTGATGCACAGTCAAAAGCGTCTTGTTTTCAGCATTGAAATAGGCCATAGAGCCCATGGATAGTGCGGGAGCAGCTATAAAAGGCATAGCAAACCCACCCAGGGCACGGGCCTGTTTTTGCAACCCATCGGCCTCTGCCAGAGGTGCCCACAGCCAGCGCAAGCCGCCATGCCATTCCACCAGCGTGGCCCAGGGCAAGTCCAGCACTGGCGCGGTTTGCGGCAGGCTGACGCGCCAGAGTACCAAGTCTGGGTCCGGGGCGTGGGTGAAAAAAGGCAGGCCATGGTCGCGGCAGGCATTCCAGTCCGTGCGCGCCTGGTCCGGGTCCACGCGCTGCCCGGCCTGGTCTGCCAGCAGGGTGCGGCATGCGGCTTCCACCGCGGCCACCGCACCCGCCAAGCGCACAAACAGCAGCTCGCGACCAGAAGCGCCGGTGCCCGTGGCGTCTCGCACCCAGCAGCTGGCGTTCAGCGGTCGCGGCAAGCCGCCCCAGCGGTGCAACTGTTCCAGGGCCTGCGCCTGCGGCAGTTCAAACTGCAGCGTGGCCTGTGCCGGGGCCAACGGCAGCACCTTCAGAGACACTTCCGTCATCAGGCCCAAGGTGCCCATGGCCCCTACCATCAGGCGCGAGACGTCGTAACCCGCCACGTTTTTCATGACCTGGCCGCCAAAGCTCAGGTGTTGACCCAAGCCATTGATGACCTTCAAGCCCAGCACATAGTCACGCACGCTGCCCACGCTGGCACGGGCCGGGCCGCTCAAGCCCGCAGCCACCATGCCCCCCACCGTTGCGCCACCCTGACCCGAATAGGCGTAGTGCGGCGGTTCAAACGGCAGGCACTGACCTTTTTCTGCCAACACCGACTCCAGCGCAGCCAAGCTGGTACCCGCGCCTGCGGTAACCACCAGCTCGGTGGGCTCGTAGCTGACCACGCCCGACAGCACGCGGGTGTCCAGCACCTCGCCTTGCAAGCTCTGGCCGTAAAAGTCTTTGCTACCGCCGCCGCGCAGGCGCAGCGGCACGCGGCGCGCCAGCGCGTCTTGCACGCGCTCTTGTGTTTGCCTCAGGGCGTGTTCCATGGATTCCATGGCTGCAATGTAGTGGACGGGCGCGGGGTGCTGCGTGAATTTTTTGAAACCCGCAGCCGCAAAAAATTATCCGACGAAGAAGTTGACCGGTAAGCCCGGCACATCCACCCGCGTAGAAAACACCGCGCCGGACTGCGGAAAATCAGCCAGCTCGGATGCGCCACGTTTGTAGCGGGCCGTGGTCACATACAGGGTCTTGAGGTCCTCGCCGCCAAAGCACAGCATGGTGGGGCATTGCGCGGGCGTCGTAATTTCTGCCAGCAGGCTGCCATCGGGGGCAAATTTACAAATGCGCCGCCCCTCAAACATCGCCACGTAGTAGTTGCCCTCTGCATCCACTGCGGCACCGTCGGGCCGCCCTTGGTAGCTGGTGTCCTGGTAGGTCCAGTCGTCTTTGCGGCGCGCAAAGTTTTTGAAAACACGCCGACGTGCCACCACGTTGTCTTGCAGGTCGTAGTCCCACGCGTACACCGTGTGGTCGGGCGTATCGGCCCAGTACAGGGTGCGGCCGTCCAGGCCCCAGGCCAAACCATTGCTGGTCAGGGCATCTTGGGCATGGAGGGTGACGACGGGGCTGCCCTGGCGGCAATCAATGGAGAACAGCGCGGCGGCGCGGTTGGCCTTGGGTTCGTCTATCGTGCCGACCCAAAACCGCCCCAGCGCATCGCACTTGCCATCGTTGGCGCGCACGGCCGCGGTGTCATACGGCAAGGTCACCAAAGGGATGAGTTCGCCGCCCCACTCCGGTGCCCGAAAGACACCATGGCGCATGGCCACCACCAGCCCGCCGCCCACCGCCGGGGCAATGCAACCGGGCTCACTGGGCATATCCCAGGTCTGTACCGTCCCCATGTAGACATTGGCGCGGAGTATTTTTTTGCCCGGAATATCGACCCAGTACAGGGTTTGCTCATGCGGATGCCAAAAAGGGGACTCCCCCAGCAAATACGTATCGGGGCCAACGGCGGTCCAGTTCATTCGGGTCTCTCCTGTCAATGGTGTTGAATGTCGATGCGCATGGCGCTAGAAAATTGTTCGCCCGGCTGCAGCGTGACCACGCCCAATGCGGCCAGGTCTTGCTGGCCGCCGGGCCACTGCCCCATGGCATTGTTGACGTGGCTGACGGGCTCAATGGCGATGTCTGGGCGCGACGGCAAGGTGTAGACCACCAGATGGCGCAAGCTGGAACTGATGCGAATCGCCAACGCATCGTCGGTCAGTTTCACCACGCCCGACCAGCCGTCAAAGCAATGGTCTACCACCAAGTCCGCCACCTGCGCATCCAGCCCGGACGACGCCAGCCTGTGGGTAGGCAAGGGATCCGCCACACCGGCTTCCCACCGGCCTGTGGCTTCAAACACCACGCGGCTGCCGGGGCGCTTGGCAAAGAAAGGATGCCAACCCAGCCCCACCGGCACGGCGTGGTCTTCCAGATTGCGAATGTCCATGCGCAGGCTCAGCGCATCGGCACTGAGCGCAATCGCTTGTGTGGCTTCAAAGGCAAAGGGCCAAGACGTGTCCCCCGCGTGGCGATAGACCAGTTGGGCTGAGGCAGCGTCTTGCGACACGACAACCCAAGGCCGCTCCCAGCCCACGCCATGGATCGAATGGGGGTCGGGTTGCCAGTTTTTGACCAAGGGATAGGTCTGCCCCTGCCAACTGAACAGGGCCTGCGCAATGCGATTGGAATAAGGCACCAAGGGGTAGCTGGCCGCCTGGCGGACTGACTGCAATTGGTCGGCAGGTGTGGACTGCAGCACGGCGATGCCGTCGGACCACAGGCCGGCAATGCAGCCCCCGAGTTCGGGTTTGAGTTCGCAAACCAGTGATGCACAGCGCAGAGTCAAAGACATGAACAGGGTTCCGGTGTTAGTAGCGGGGGATTGTCAGGCATGGAGGCCTGCAAAAAAGCCCGACAGACGCAAAGTTCTGTCGGGCTGAGTGCCCAGAGGTTGGGCCAGCAGAGATAAGGCGGGCCGCGCGCAGGCGGCCCTGGCATGCTTAACGGTTGTAAGCAGTCTCGCCGTGGGAAGTGATGTCCAGACCTTCGCGCTCGTCTTCTTCGCTGACGCGCAGACCGATGGTCTTGTCCACAATAAAGTAGGCAATGACGGACACCAGACCCGACCAGATAATGGTCACGCCGACTGCCTTGGCCTGAATCAGTACTTGCGCGCTGATGGAGTATTCGGCTGGGGTCATCATGGTGGCTGTCACCCAATCGCCCATGGCGCTAGGACCCCCCAGAGATGGCGATGCGAACACGCCAGTCAGCAGGGCACCCAAGATACCGCAGACACCGTGCACGCCAAACACATCCAATGTGTCATCGGCACCCAGCAGCTTCTTCAAGCCCGTCACGCCCCACAGACCGGCAAAGCCAGACAGCAAGCCAATGATCAACGCGCCGCCAACTCCGACGTTACCCGCAGCCGGTGTAATGGCGACCAGACCCGCAACAGCACCTGAAGCAGCGCCCAACATGGAGGCTTTACCCTTCATCAGGGCCTCGCCGATGCACCAGGTCAACACCGCTGCAGCCGTCGCGCCGAAGGTGTTGATGAAAGCCAAAGCTGCGAAGCCGTTCGCTTCCAGCGCGGAACCTGCGTTGAAACCAAACCAACCCACCCACAGCAAGGATGCACCGACCATAGTCAAAGTCAGGCTGTGAGGGGCCATAGCTTCTTTGCCATAGCCAATGCGCTTGCCGACCATGAAGGCACCGACGATACCGGCCACCGCCGCGTTGATATGCACCACTGTGCCGCCCGCAAAGTCCAGCGCGCCCCACTGCCACAACAATCCAGCTTTGCCATTCATAGCGTCAGCCACTTCCTTGGAGGCATAAGCGTCAGGTCCCATCCAGAACCAAACCATGTGCGCGATAGGAGCGTAGCTGAATGTGAACCACAGAACCATGAAAGCCAACGCAGCCGAGAACTTGATACGCTCAGCGAACGAACCCACGATCAGGCAGCAAGTAATTCCAGCAAATGTTGCCTGGAATGCGGCGAACACGATTTCGTACATGGGCACACCCTTGCTGAAGGTTGCACCAGTGGCGAAAGTACCTGCGACGTTGTCCCAGATGCCCGCCATGAATAGCCGATCGAAGCCACCGATGAACGCATTGCCCTCAGTGAACGCCAAACTGTAGCCGTAGATAAACCACAGCACCACGATCAAGGAGAACGTGACCATGACTTGCATCAATACAGACAGCATATTCTTGCTGCGCACCAAGCCTCCGTAAAACAGTGCTAAACCAGGTACTGTCATCAAGATCACCAGCAGTGTGGAGACCATCATCCACGCGGTGTCACCCTTGTTAGGAACTGGTGCGGGCGCTGCAGGCGCCGAAGCTGCTGCAGCGGGTGCTACAGCTGCAGCTACCGCGGTTGCGGCAGTGGGCGCTGCATCGGCGGGCTTCGCTTCAGCAGAAGCGGCTGCCACAGGGGCGGGTGCCGCAGGGGTTTGAGCCAGTGCTAGCGAACCAGCGGTCAACATGCCCCAACCGAGGGCGAGAGAGATGAGTAGTTTTTTCATGGTGCTTCCAATCACAGGGCTTCGTTACCGGTTTCGCCGGTGCGAATGCGAACAACCTGTTCCAGGTTGTAGACAAAAATCTTGCCGTCGCCGATCTTGCCGGTGCGGGCTGCGCCTTCGATGGCTTCGATGACGCGCTCAACCAGTGCATCGTCCACCGCTGCCTCAATCTTCACTTTGGGCAGAAAGTCGACTACATATTCCGCGCCACGGTAGAGCTCGGTATGGCCCTTCTGGCGACCAAAGCCTTTCACCTCAGTCACTGTGATGCCTTGCACGCCCATGCTGGACAGGGCTTCGCGCACCTCATCGAGCTTGAACGGTTTAATAATTGCCGTTACGAGTTTCATGGTTTCACCTTAGCTAATAAACAGGGGGTTGCCGACACCGGACCGGGCAGCTCACATCTCCAACGAGCCCGGAGATAGAAGGTCAAAAGCACGGTCCGTGCCAGCCCCTAGATTTAAAAGGGACATCGCACAGTGCACCAAACCACACAGCATGCGTTAATATAGCTGGATAAAAATACAGTATGCACTGGGTTGGTGCGATCTAGGTTTGTGCACTGTCATGCGGCGCACCATTTTGGGAGAAGTACAAATGAGCTTATCTTTGGTGCAGAGCCGGGCACTGCTGGGCCTGCAGGCCGCGCAAGTCACCGTCGAAGTCCACCTGGCCAATGGGCTTCCGAGCTTTACCTTGGTGGGCTTGGCCGATATTGAAGTGAAAGAAGCGCGCGAACGCGTGCGCTGCGCCATCCAAAACTCCGGCCTCGTTTTCCCCAACAACCAGCGCATCACGGTCAATCTGGCCCCGGCAGACTTGCCCAAAGACTCTGGCCGACTGGATTTGCCCATTGCTATGGGCATTTTGGCGGCCAGTGGCCAGATCGATAACGCACGGCTCGCGGGCTTTGAATTTGCAGGCGAATTGTCTTTGTCAGGGGAGTTGCGACCCGTGCGCGGTGCGCTGGCCACGGCACTCACGCTCCAATCCAATCTGGGCGCTACCAAACTGGTGCTGCCACCCGGCAGTGCCGAAGAAGCCGCTCTGGTTCCCGGTGCCCAGGTCTACCGGGCGCGGCATCTACTGGATGTGGTGCGCCAGTTTTTGCCTGCCGGGGCAACTGCACCCGGTGCCGATGACATAGGCGCAGTGGCCGACCCTGACGGCTGGGCACGCCTGGAGTTCACCCCCGCCGTACAGATGCGTCAGCTGGCTGACATGGCCGATGTTAAAGGCCAAGCCGGTGCCAAGCGCGTTTTAGAGATAGCCGCCGCAGGCGGCCACAGCGTCTTGCTTAGCGGGCCACCGGGTTCGGGCAAGTCCATGTTGGCGCACCGTTTTGCTGGTTTGCTGCCCGCCATGTCGAGTGACGAAGCCCTGCAAAGCGCCGCCATTGCCAGCCTGAGCGGGAGGTTTGCTATGCAACAGTGGGGGCAACGCCCGACCTGCAGCCCGCACCATTCGGCCAGTGCGGTGGCCATGGTGGGCGGCGGGTCGCCACCGCGTCCGGGAGAAATCTCTTTGGCCCACCATGGGGTTCTTTTTTTGGACGAAATGCCCGAGTTCCCGAGGGCGGCCCTGGAAGCCCTGCGCGAGCCGCTGGAGACCGGCACCATCACCATATCGCGCGCAGCCCAGCGTTCGGAATTCCCGGCCCGCTTCCAGCTCATTGGTGCCATGAACCCTTGCCCCTGTGGTTACCTGGGCTCTGCCAGCCACGCCTGCCGCTGCACGCCCGACCAAGTGGCCCGCTACCAAAGCAAGCTCAGTGGCCCACTGATGGACCGCATTGACCTGCATGTGGAAGTACCCGCCCTGCCCAGCACCGACTTGCTGCAAGCCCCTGCGGGCGAAGGCAGCACCGCTATCCGCGAACGCGCCACCGCCGCACGGGACCGCGCCTTCGCCCGCCAGGGCAAGAGCAACCTGGCGCTGCAGGGTCAGGAGATCGACCAGTACGTACAGCTCGACGATAGCGCCGTCAAATTTTTGAATGTGGCAGCGGCGCGCTTGGGCTGGTCAGCGCGCGGCACCCACCGCGCCCTGAAGGTAGCACGCACCATTGCAGATTTGGCAGGGGCCGAGACCACCCAGGTGAGCCATTTGGCGGAAGCCATGCAGTACCGCAGAACCCTGCAAAAGCCCTTGTAGTCGCCACCAACGAATACCTGCCTCGCAAGGCACCCAACATAAGTGCCGCACACCAGGTGCGCCAACTAGAATGGGCGGAATTAGTTCTCTGGAGCGCGCATGCGGCATCTGTCCGGTTTATTCCTCGTCTTCGCCATCACTTTGTTGCAAGCCTGCGGTGGTGCCAGCAACCGTGACCAAATCGCGGCGCAGACGCCCACCACCCCACCCGCGCCAACAACCCTGTTCACCACCGCGCCCAGCAGCGTCACATTTCTGTCGGGTGCAGCCAGTGGCGCTTACACCATCTCAGGCGGGGTAGCACCCTATGCCGCCAGCAGCAGCAATGCCGCCGTCGCCTCCGTATCGGTTTCTGGCAAGGCGTTCACCATCGCGCCCGGCCTGGTGGGCAGCGCCACGGTGTTGGTCATCGACTCTGCCGGTACCAAAATCGAAGTCGCTATCACCGTGGGCAGCAGCACGCAGGTGTCAGCTTTGCGCACCACAGCAGCCAGTGCCATCACACTGGGTAACGGCGGTTCGGGTACGTATTCCATAGCAGGCGGTGTCGCCCCCTATGTCACCAGCAGCAGCAATACGGCGGTGGCATCCACTGGCATTAGCGGCACGACCCTGTCCATCGTGGGCGGCCAAGTCGCGGGCACGGCCCAAGTTTTGGTGATTGATGCGGCGGGTACCCAGGTCGTGATATCGGTCACGGTGGGTTCGGTCGCCGCACAGGCGCTATTCACCTCGGCCCCCAACACGGTGACCCTGTCCAGCGGTGGCGGTTTCGCCAGCTTTGTGGTGGGCGGGGGCATGCCGTCTTACGCGGCCAGCAGCAGCAATACGGCGGTCGCGTCTGCGTCCATGTCGGGTACCACACTGAATATTTCAGCGGGCGCAGTGGGCAGTGCCACGATTTTGGTGCTCGACTCATTGGGGGCCAAGGTCGAGATTGCGTTGACCGTGGGCTCCACGGCGGAGGTTTCGCCGTTTAGGACTACGGCACCCAGCAGCATCACCTTTCTGTCTGGCGCAGCCAGCGGCGCTTACACCCTGGCTGGCGGCGTTGCGCCGTATGCGGCCAGCAGCAGCAATGCATCCGTCGCATCGGTCAGCGTGGCGGGCAATGGCCTGAGCATCACGCCCGGCGCAGTGGGTAGCACCACGGTGTTTTTACTGGACTCTGCAGGCACCCGGATTGAGTTGGCGATCACCGTCGGTAGCAGCACCCAGGTCACGCCCTTACGCACCACGGCTGCCAGTGCCATCACCTTCGGCAATGGCGGCTCCGGTACTTTTGCCATTGCCGGTGGTGTATCGCCCTACTTAACCAGCAGCAGCAATACGGCGGTGGCAGTTTCCGGCATCAGTGGCACCACTTTGTCGATTGTGGGCGGGCAAGTGTCCGGTACGGCCCAGATTTTGGTGATCGATGCGACCGGCACCCAGCTGGTGATTTCGGTCACGGTGGGCTCTGTCGCGGCCCAGCCGCTGTTTACTTCAGCGCCTAGCGCTGTCACATTGGCCAGTACTGTGGGGTTTGCCAGGTTTACGGTGGGCGGGGGCATGCCCCCTTACGCGGCTAGTACCAGCAATTCGGCGGTCGCAGCGGCATCCGTTACGGGCACATCGCTCAGCATTGCGTCTGGGGTGGTCGGCAGCGCTACCATTTTGGTGCTCGATTCATTGGGGGCCAAGGTTGAGATTGCGGTGACTGTGGGGTCCGCCGCAGAAATCACGCCATTGCGCACAACAGCCCCCAGCGCGCTGACATTGGGAACGGCACAGTCTGCCAGCTACCTCATCAGCGGTGGCACCGCGCCGTATTTGACCAGCAGCAACAATCCCGGTCTCGTGGCATCCACCATCGCGGGCAATACCCTCACCATCACCAGTGCACTGGCAGCGGGCACCGCCCAGATTTTGGTGATCGACGCCACGGGCACCCAGGTTGTCGTCACGGTCACGGTTAGCAGCACGGCGGCGCAGCCCTTGTTCACCTCTGCACCTAGCAGCGTCTCCATGGCCAGCGGTGCGGCACCGGCCACATTCACTATTGGTGGCGGGGTTGCACCCTACACGGCAAGCAGCAGTAACGTCGGCAATGCAACCGCGACGGTGGCGGGCACCACCCTGATCGTCAGCAGCGTGTCGGTCGGGCCTGCCACTATTTCTTTGCTGGACGCCGTAGGTGCCAAGGTGGAGTTCACCGTAACAGTGGGCTCCAACACCGTGGCTAGCCCCCTGCGCACCGACGCGCCCAGCGCATTGACACTGGCAACCGGCAATGTACGTGTTTACACCGTGGCCGGTGGCCAAGGCCCGTACGCAGCCAACAGTGCCAACGAAGCCGTGGCCACCGCAAGCCTGGCTGGCACCACGCTCACTGTCACGGCCATAGGCACAGGCACCACACAGGTGCTGGTGCTAGACGCCAGTGGCACCCAGGTCTTGATTGGCGTGACCGTGGGTGGCACCACACCCACCGCGTTGTTCCTGGCGGGTCCGGCCAGCGTGACGGTATCCACCGGGGCTGCGCCTGCCACTTACTCCATTGGCGGAGGCACACCACCTTACAGCGCACAAACCAGCAATGCCGCAGTAGCCAGCGTCTCCGTCACCGGGGCCACCCTGAGTGTGTCCGGCCTATCTGTGGGCAGCGCAAGTGTCACCATTTTTGATTCAACCGGGGCTCAGGTTGGTCTGCTGGTCACCGTGTCTGCCAATTCACCGGTCGCCCTGAGTGCGTCACCCAGTGGAGCCTCTGGCAACGTGGGGGATGTGCTGACTTTCACCCTGCACGGCGGCTCACCCTCCTACAGCATGTTCTCCAACAACACCAGCATCGCCACGCTGTCCGCTGCCACGCTGGGTGTAGATGGTGGCAGCTTTACCGCCACCCTGCTCAACGTGGGTCAGTCCGTCATTACCGTGCGTGATGCGCTCGGCCAGACCACGTCCTTCGTTATCTCGGTAACGTCGAGCACGCCGCAGCTGCGGGTTTCGCCCAGTACCTTTGTGGTGGGTGAGAATGAGAACAGCGCCATCACGCTCAACATCTACGGCGGCACGGCACCTTACCGCGTACTAACCAGCGATTTGGTGAAAAGCTCGGCTACCGTGACGGGCAGCGTCGTCACGACGCTGCCGGGCACCAGTACCAACCGCTGTATCAACCCGGTGACGGATGCCACACCGCCGGTCTACATTTTGGGCGGCACCTATGACGTGACGTACACCGTGATTGATAGCCTGGGCGCTTCCGCCACCAGCGTGATGACCATCCGGGACAACGGTGCTGGATTGAATACAGGTTGCCCGTAGGAAGGTAGCAGTAAAGAGCAATGTGCTTGGGCTTGCTATCAAAAAAGAAGCTGCTCCCGCACTATCCACGCCCTAAATGGCCGATTCGGCGGCTCTCTTCCGTTTCGGGTGGCACACCACTGCCCACTCCCACATCAGGGTATTGCCCTTGCCTTTTGAAGCGGATTGGTAGGCAAATGCGCAAGCTTGCCCGCAATCAAGAACGCCCTCGCTATG
>NKIK01000066.1 GCA_002256115.1 Burkholderiales bacterium PBB3 | reverse complement strand
CACCCTCATCCTGCGCAACGCTTCTATGCGTCACACACCTGAGGCAGGAGCCGTATGCGGGAATACTGCACGTACGGATCTGCGCGGGGGGCGGGGGGTAACCTCCGTTCCTACCGCAACCTAAATAAATAGCAAAATGGCTTCTCAAAGGTGGAATAGTAAGAGTCCTGCGCCACCGCCAGAGCGGCACGTTTACGTGCTGGCTCAGGGTTTTGCCCCAGCGTTTTCCGCACCAAGGCCTGTCATACTGCGGGCAAAACAGCGCACCGAACCCTGCCACAGCGCCAAGTCAGCGTATCCAGGTCTGTGGTGGCAAAGTCTTCGGACCCAGTTGGGAAGAACAATCAAAATGAAGCTCGACAACGACGACCGCCGCAGAGCGACACTGCTGAAATACACGCTCTTTGTACTGATTGCGTACAGCATCACGCAGGTCGCAACCCTGTTTGCCCACCTCTTTGGTTTGTCATCGGTCAGCTACGCTGAAATCGGGGGGGTGGCTGGGCTCTCTCTGGGGATCTCCCTGGTTTTTGTTGTGCTGATCAAGCTCAAAAAAACACTCACCCCGCAGTTCACCAAGTTCGTATTTTTCGGTCAGTTTGTGGCCTGGCTGGTGCTGTACGCCGCCTGGCTGCTGGTGTTGCGGGAAACCCGTGTCATGGCCCTGTTTTTTGGGCTGATGGCACTCACATTTTCGCTCTCCAACACACGTTCGATCCAATCTTTGGTGATTACCCTGGGCACCTGCACCATTCAGATTGCAGGCTCTTTTGTCGCCATTTACTACTTGCAGCAACCGGGCTCCTTTGCGCTAGAGGTGTTTTACACCCTGTGCTTTTTGCCCTCGGCTTTGTTCATTTGCAGCCTCTCGGGGCAATATGCCAAGCAGCGGGTCGAAATCAAAGAAGCCAAGCGTGCCGCCGAACACAACAGCGCCGCCCTGGTGCTGGAAATGGACAAAGTGCGCCAGGCCAACGCCGAGCTAGAGAGGGCGCTGGGGCGCATCGAAGAGCTGGCCATTCGCGATGAGCTGACCGGTCTTTACAACCGCCGCTACCTGATGGACGCACTAGAGCGAGAAAAGAAACGGGCCGACAGAACGGGCCGCCTGTTTTCCATGATCATGCTGGACATCGACCATTTCAAGCGCGTCAACGACACCTACGGCCACTTGCAGGGGGATGTGGTTTTGAAAGCTGTGGCCAAAGCCGTGCAGGCGGCTTTTCGGGTGAATGATTTTTCTGCGCGCTATGGCGGAGAGGAGTTTGTGGTGGTGCTCGAAGAGGTAGACCCTGCCGGTGCCGTGCTCTGTACCGATCGCTTGCGCAAATCCATTGAAGCCCTGCAGTTCCCTGAGATTGCCGATGGCTTCAGCGTGACCGTGTCTTTGGGCTACACGCAGTTTCAAAGGATGGAAACGGTCGCGCAAACCCTGGCCCGCGCGGATGCAGCGCTGTACCGCGCCAAAGATGCGGGGCGCAACCGGGCTGAGTTCGACTGACGGGTTCCCCCGCCCATTAACTGTCCGCGTATTTCACCGAGCAGCCATAGGGCTTGGACACTGTCTTGGTCACCGGCTTGCCCGCGCCCAGCTCGGCCAAAGCCACCCGCACATGCTGCTCAGCTTTGCCAATGTCGTCCGCCCGCGCGGATGCAATGCTGTCGATGCCGCCCTGGTAGACCAGCGTGCCTTGGGCGTTGATGACGTACATGTGCGGCGTGGTCTTGGCCCCGTATTGCTGGCCCACCTTGCCGCTGGGGTCTAGCAGCGTGGCGGCGGGTACGGCGTTGCGTTTGGTGTTCAAGGCGTTGGCGGTGGCGCCGTCCACAAAGCCCTGTTTACCAGGGGCGGACGATATGACCTGCAGCCAGACCGCACCCGTGGCGGCTGCTTCTTTTTGCTGGGCCTGCATATTGCCTGCGTCGTAGTGTTTGCGCACAAAGGGGCAGTCGTGGTTGGTCCACTCCAGCACCACGGTTTTGCCGCGCAAGGATTCCAGGCTGACCGTTTTGCCATCCGCAGCCACCAGGCTAAACGCCGGGGCTGCCTGGCCCACAGCCACCTGCGCCGCGGCCCAGCCGGGGGCCGCCAGCACCGCCAGGGCGGCCATAGATTGAATCAACTGACGACGCGTGTGCAAGGGAAACATCATGGGGACTCCTTGAGGGTGGGGGGCGAGTAGATCAGTCGTGGAGCATAGACAAGGCCGCACCAGTGCGCAACGCGGCTGGGCCAATGCCTGTGGGCTCGATAGGGTTGTAGGTCGATCACCACCCAGTTGAAAATACTGATTGGTAGCGATAAAAACCATAAAGTATTCATTGTTACTAAATGGTTGTAAATTCCGCCGTCGCCACATTTTTGGCGATTTTGAACGCAATCACTTTCGGAGATTTTCGTGAAAAAGACACTCATTGCCTCTGTACTTTCCCTGGGCCTGGCCCTGTCGGTGCAAGCCAAAGACATCGTTGACACCGCAGTGGCCGCAGGCAGCTTCAAAACACTGGCAACGGCCCTGGGCGCGGCTGGTTTGGTGGATACGCTCAAGGGCAAGGGACCGTTTACGGTGTTTGCCCCCACTGATGAAGCCTTTGCCAAAATCCCCAAGGCCGACTTGGACGCACTGCTCAAAGACAAAGCCAAGCTGACCGCAGTGCTCACCTACCACGTGGTGGCGGGCAAGGTGATGGCTGCAGATGTCAAGGCCGGAAAAGTCAAGACCGTGCAGGGCTCTGAACTCACCGTTGCCACCATGGGCGGCGTGATGGTGGATAGCGCCAAAGTCGTCAAGACCGACATCGCTGCAGACAACGGCGTCATTCATGTGATCGACACCGTCCTGATGCCCAAGTAACCCTGTCATAGCCCCGCAACAACTCCGCCAGGCCATGTCTCGCATTCCCATCGCTCTTGCCCTCGCTGTGCGCCAAGCGGGACTTGCGCTTGTGTTGCTCTGGGCTGGGGCGCAGGGTAGCGCCGTGGCTGCCCAATTCTGGGCCAGCGTTGCGGATGGCACGGTGGTGTTGTTCCGCCATGCACTGGCACCGGGTGGGGGTGACCCGCCCGGCTTCCAACTCAACGACTGCAGCACCCAGCGCAACCTGAGCCCGGAAGGCCGAGCGCAGGCGCGCCGCATCGGAGACGCGTTCCAGCGGCGGGGCATCCGGGTGGCTGCGGTTTGGTCATCGCAGTGGTGCCGCACCCGCGAGACGGCGGATATAGCCTTCCCCACCCAGCGCATCGACCAGCCCGCTTTCAATTCATTCTTTTCTGAGCAAGAAGCCGCAGCCAGCCAGACCCAGCAAGCGCTGCGGCTCTTATCCGCATGGCGGGGGCCGGGCGTGCTGGTGGTGGTGACGCACCAAGTCAACATCACCGCCCTTACCGATGTGGTGCCCGCATCAGGCGAAGGTGTGGTGGTGAAGCCCACCGCCACCGGCTTGCAGGTGGTCGGGCGGATTACCCCTTGAATCGGCCATTCAGGCCGTGGATAGTGCGGGAGCAGCTATTAAATAAATAGCACATTGCTGCGCAAGTGGATATCAACAAGCCCTACGATTGGGGTAGCCGTGTTTCCCGCTCAAGAAAGGAAGGGCTTAACCATGCATGCAGTTGAAGCGCAATTCAACATTCGGGCGATTCAATCTTCGTGGGTGAAGCTGGATTCCATGGTGCGTCTGCGAGTCATCCATGATGAGGCTGGCCTTGAGCAGATGACTTCATTCATGAACTCACTTTTGGATGTGGTTGGTGACAATGAAGACCACGCACTGTCTGGATTGCTTGAATTGGTGGGCGATCTCGTATCCCAATATGAGCGCGATCACTACGCCATTGAACCAGCCGAACCCAAGGATTCCCTGCGCTTTTTGATCGAAGCCCGTGGACTCAAACAGAGCGACTTGTGCACCATCGTGCCGCAAAGCAAGCTCTCTGCAATTTTGGCGGGTAAGCGAAAAATCAGCGCGACGCTGGCGGGGCAGTTCGGTAAGTTCTTTGGCGTAAGCCCGGCTATTTTTGTGCCTGCGATAGGGCAAAAAATGGCAACTTTAGGCCATTCAGGCCGTGGATAGTGCGGGAGCAGATATTAAATAAATAGCGCACTGCCTTACAGAAATATG
>NKIK01000078.1 GCA_002256115.1 Burkholderiales bacterium PBB3 | reverse complement strand
TTGCCGGCTACCACGGCGAGAAGGCCGATCGCAGCGGCAACCTGCTGCTGGGTGTCCGTGTGGGCCGATTTGTTAAGTTTCACCATCAGTCACCTTTCGGTCTGCGAATAGACAACACCATCTCATTGCCAAACACCCCGATTGAGAGGCCATCACCAGCGCGAGTTAAATAGGTCTGATTCGATGCGGTTGCGCCTTCAAGCGTCCATCCTGCGGCTACAAACCAAGAGGTGAGGTCTTTCATAGGGCCGTAAGGGGCGCGGCAGCTCACCCTTAGAAAGTCACTCTTTGCCAAGTCCGTGCATGTTACCTTTTCGGGCAATATCCCAACGCTTACGTAGGCATCCAACATGTGTGCCTGTAGGGTCTTGCCAATTGGTCCTAAGGGGAGAGGCGCAACAGTCTGAGAACCAAAAAGCCATACAAGTAAGAGGAAGAAGGCAGACATGGCAGCCATGGCAGCCGCCAGAATCTTCAACTCTTTCGGGTAGCTTGTGCGATCAAACATGAAACTTAACGTAAACGTAACTGGCGACCGCAAAATGCGACCGCAGGGAGGGGATGATCGTGGGCGTCCATGTTGACGGACAAGTTATGTGTCACGCCTCACCCTTTCGATCGACTAAAGCTGGCTGAAGACCACGTGCTTGCATTCGGTTCAACAAGAGTCTGACAACCTCGTGAGGCCCGCTGTCGAACTCTCCTTCGCTTTCCTCAAGGTCCGACCAACCGCCGTTTCCACTGTAAGTGGCAGTGCGACTGTGTCCGATCGGGGACCTCAGTTCCACTATCCCCGCAATGTTGCTTATCGCCACATGAATGCAGTCGTGGAACAGCGTGTGTTTCACTCCGGCTTCGGTTAGCACGGCCGAAACCTCATCGAGGCCGTCATCGTGCGACATAACGAGGCTGTAAAAAAAGCCCATTCCCACACCCGCCATCTCGGCTCTGCGTGATTCGCGGATGGGGTTTAAAGAATTTGGCGCTCATGTGCAAAGTGTGCCGCAATTTCGCTCGCTTTTGCGCCTCCGAGCTCCTATTGCGCTTCTATTGGTCCACCTGGTATCCAAGCTTCGTCTTCGATAGCTTTTCAATGTTGTGCACCATGCAGTACAGGTTCCACTGCGTGTTGACCTTTTCGCGTCCACGGTGGTTGAAGCGGCTCAAGCGTTTGTTGTGCCGGATGTTGGCAAACACCGGCTCTACCGTGCCAATGCGTTGGCTATATAGCTGTCTGCCCCTGGGTGAATCAATCGCCTGACGCATGCGCTCACTGGGATGGGTCGGATCCTTTTGCTTTGGTACAAAACGGGTGACTTGGCGGCCTCGTCCGTCATTGGGCTTGAGGGGTCCTTTGAGACACTGTTTGCTGAGTTCGCAGTTATTGCAGTCCACCGCTCTGGCGGTGTAGTTCTGGTAGTCCAAGCCTCTGGCGGTGGTGTGGATCGTGCCCGGGCTCTTCATCGTTTGACCAGCCGGACAGGTGGCCGTGTTGTCATCGTTGAAAGTAAAGTCCTTGGGTCCAAAGCGCTTCACTTCCTTCGGCTGCCCAGTCGCCTTCTTCAAGGCCAGTGGATCTGGGTTTGCTTTGTACTTGTCTTGGTTCTCAAAGCGCTCATCGCGGCTACGCATCTGGTTGTCTGCCACCATGGCCGGAATGTTCTGCCTGTTCAAATGCGCGATGTTGGCATCACTGTGGTAACCGGCATCTGCTGTGATCAGAGTGTGCTCTTCTCTGTAGGGCTGGCTTTGCTCAATCATCGGTAGCAGCATGGCCTGCTCGGAGCCTGAACCGATGACGTCAGCCGCAACGATGACTTGGTGGGCGCTGTCCACTGCAGCCTGGCCAGCATAGCCCTGGATGACGCCTTTGTTGGTGGCCATCTTGGCGCTTTGTGGATCGGTGACGTTGGTCTTGAGTTCGTCGCCCTTGCGGTTCTGGCGTGGGGGTGTGTTATTCAGAAACTCTCGTGTGCGGGCGGCCTCTTTGCGCAGAGCCTCCATCTGGGCTTGGCGTTTGGGTTCCAAGGCTTCGGTGGCACCTTGTTTGTCTTGAGCCTGGTGCAGGGAGATGATCTTGTCTGCCGCTTTATCCAATCGGTCTGCGCGGTGGCGTAGTTCTGCATGGGTGCCACTGCGTTCTTTGCTGGCGTTGCTGGGGAGCTTGACGCCATCGATGGCGAACATGTCTCGACCAATCAGGCCCTGGGCATCGCAGGTAATCAGCACTTGGGCAAACAGGGGTTTGATTTGGTCACTCAAACTGCAAACAAACTTGGCGATGTGGGTGTGGCTGGGTTGGCTGTCGCCGCTGATGGCGATGAATTGGACGTTGCGTGCGCAGGTTTGCTCAATGCCGCGGCTGGAGATGATGCCCTGGCTATAGGCCAACAAGACGATCTTGAGCATGACGCGGGGGTCATAGGCACTGGCACCGACTTCATCGTTCTTGAACTGGGCATCAAGGGGTGCAAGATCAAGTTCGTGATCGACCAAGTAATTCAGCGCAAAGGCAAAGCTGCCGGGGATGATTTGCTCTGACAAGACAACAGGCAGTAGCAGGCTGTTGTGGTCTTGGGGTTTGTAGCGGGGCATGGTGCGATCTCCTTGGCAGGAAAACTCGCAAAGGGCGTGCCAGAAATGGTTTTTTTACAGCCTCAACGTCGGCGCTGCCCGGCATGCAACAACTGCCGCGAAGCGGCAACCTGCTGCTGCGCGTCCGTGACGAGCAACCTCTTGGCCGGCCGCAGGGTAGTCACTGGATTAACCCAAGCATATTCTTTATTTCAAAACCGTCAAAGTCAGCAATATCCCTCAGTTTGATCGGTTTCGAGAGAGTGAATTTCTTCCAGGCTTCCTTGAATTTTTCGTCTCCACCTTGCTCTGCGTTCCGGTTTACGTTTTCTTTTATCAACATCCTTTTTGTCATGAGGTTTATGCTAATTGACCTTTCAGTAATAGGCCCATGATTCTGGGAACTATCGTAACCAATTAGCTCGAAATCGGAGTTCTGATATCGAAATTGGTAGGCCCAGAAACCGTATCTGCCATGGAAGTAGTGAACGCGCAAATTTCCCTTTTCTATAAAAACACCAAGCTCCGGCGAAAAGTAAACGCCACCATCTTCATTTTCAGACGAGAAACAATCTCGATTTTCTAGCGCAAGCTCGTAACGATCTTTAGCCTTTAACGCGATGATGATGCCTCGTCTGTTTCGATCCAGTTCCCCCCGGGACACGTCCTTGACGAAGTTAGCTTTGTCCGTTGCCTTGATTATTAAAACGGAATCTACTTGATTGTCTTTATTTAAGTCACCCTGAAGTTTCTGGACGACAACGTATCCCGGTGGAACAAACTCGGCGGGAGATTTTGCTATTTTTGGTACCACCTGCCCGAATGCATTTGTTCCGGATGCAAGGAAGACGAAAAGCGAAAGCTTTAGCATTAGAGATATCTTTTTTTCCCGTGACTGAGACGGCTAACGTGATGTCCAGAGCATAGAAAACTGCTCTTTAAGTTGGCCATCAAATTCTCCTGAAAGTGGCTTGCAGCCTCACTTTGATTGTTTTTTTACTTTGGTAAACGGACATCGATATTCTGGCAGAGCTGACGACGTTCCGGGCGCTACTCTGGTCCTGCGGGAAAAATCAAGAGCCAAATTGGACGAGGGTTACGTATGACCGCTCCCACCCGCACTGCAGTCTCAGACTCTCGAATGCCAGTACCTCGACCCCATCACCGCCAAACACCCTTGCGTGGCACTAGGGGCCAGCAACTCAAAGAGCCCTAGGCTGCACACTGGCACATGCAGCCGCCCACTTGAAGTGATACATATTTAGGAGCTTCTCCCGCACTATCCACGGCCTCAAACGCCGATAGGGCCCTCAACCGCAATCGGCTTGAGCAGGCCAAAAAATGCCGGAATGGCAATCAGATAGGCACCGCCGGCCAAGGCAATCACGGCGGCCAGCCCAAAAGACGTGGCCACCAGGGGCACCAGGGCCGCACCAATCACCGAGAAGCAGCCATTCACCCCCCAGGCCCACAGGAACATGTGCTCCTTGTTCAGGCGCGTCAACACGCCCATGCCCGTGGCCATGGGAAAGCCCATCAAGAATGCCGGGGGGGCAATCAACGCAAAGCAGCACACCAGGCGCACGGCGTACGGCAGGCCGCCGATGGCGTTGAGGATGGGGTTGAGCAACACGCTGTAGGCCACCAGCAGCGCGCCAATCAAGCCCAGCACCTTGGGCA
>NKIK01000077.1 GCA_002256115.1 Burkholderiales bacterium PBB3 | reverse complement strand
ATGAAGCGTCGTAATCATTTTGAAAAACCTTCTGAGAAGCGTGCTCGTGAAGATGCCGAAGCCGTGCGCCGTATGCGCAAGCTGCAGCGCAAGCGTGCGCAGCGCGAAGGCTTGGTTCTGAAGCGCTAAGGCCGATTGGCTTGACTATTCATAAGCCGCCGCTGGGGTCTCCTGGCGGCGGCTTTTGTGTTTGTTAGGGGCGGGAGAGACACGTGCAGCATCAACCTAGCGCAGGCCACTTTGAAGGCCGCACCCACTTCTTGCCTGTGCGGATCTATTACGAAGACACCGACATGTCGGGCATCGTCTATCATGCCAATTATCTGCGCTATTTTGAGCGCGGACGGTCAGACTTTCTCAGGCTAGCAGGCATCCACCACACCCAATTGCTCGAGCGTGACCCGCCATTGGCATTTGCCATCACTGGCATGGACATCAAGTTCAAAAAGGCTGCCCGCATTGATGACTGTCTGGTGGTGCAAACGCATTATGATGCGATCAAGGGCGTGCGCCTGATCATCCAGCAGACGATTTACCGCGGCGAAGAGGTGATCGCCACTGCCGCGGTTGAGGCCGTCACGATTGACCTTCAAGGTCGGCCCAAACGGCCTTTTAAAGAACTTGAAGCCCAATTAGCACCTTACTTGCTGCCCTAAATCGGCTTGCGCTTGCGCCGTAAACGCAGGGCGTTCTTCACCCGGTTCCAAACTTTATACCGCTCCATCACTGGCAATGGGTCAAGGTTCTCAAGGAATTGTTCGGCGCAAGCCCGCCAAGAAAACCCTTCAGCAAACTTGCGCACTTGGTTGCGGTCTAGGCTCAAGCAGGCCTCAATGCTGGCGGTTAGATCATCGCCAATCACCCCAGCGTCAGAGCCTGGAATGATATCTTTCGGGCCGGGTGCAATAAAGGCCGCTACTGGCGTGCCTGTGGCCATGGCTTCGAGAATGACCAGTCCGAATGTGTCGGTATAGCTTGGGAATACAAACACATCGGCATTGGCATAACAGGCTGCCAGTTCTTCCCCGAACTTAGCGCCTAAGAATTTCGCCTCCGGGAAGCGGCTCTCAAGGTCTACGCGAGCCGGGCCATCGCCGACAACCACTTTGGTGCCATTGAGATTGCAGGCCAAGAAGGCCTCCACATTCTTCTCAACAGAAACCCGCCCGACATAAAGGAAGATCGGACCTTCGATACCGGCCAAGGGCCCACGATCCGCCACGCGCAGTCGGGGATTAAACTGCTCGGTATCGACACCGCGAGTCCAAAGCGCGAGGTTCTTAAACCCGCGCGACACCAATAGATCATACATCGTAGGTGTCGCCACCATGACCCGACCTGCCATGTGGTGAAACCAGCGCACGAAAGCATAGCCCCAGCCCACCGGGATCGGGAAACGGGCCGAGACATATTCGGGATATTGCGTGTGATAAGAGGTGGAAAAGGGAAAGCGGTGCTGGATACAAATGCGCCGCGCCGTCAGGCCCAAAGTGCCTTCAGTCGCAATATGAACAGCCTCGGGTTCAAAGTCTTCAAACCGCTCCTCAATGTCATCCTTGGCAAACAGCGCCAGTTTGATTTCGGGGTAGGTGGGTAGAGGGATGGTCTTATAGCCGTCATTGGGTGTGACCATCATCACTTCATGGCCCATCTCGCGTAATTCTTGCACGGTGCGCGACAGCGTCCGCACCACTCCATTGACTTGTGGTTCCCACGCGTCTGTTACCAGCATGATGCGCATGTATAGGCCCTTGTTTTTTCCGTGATGTCCTTACAGTGTGCCGCCACAAAAGGCCAATAACGCCTGCACCACCTATATTGGAAAAGAGACCGCCATGCTGACCGTATCAGACATAGAAGCCATGGATGCCACAAAATATGGCGATGAAGTTGCCATGGTGCAGGCGCTGATCGACCAAAGCCCCTTGCGTGGCGCGGTCCGCTCGCAAGCCCTGATGGACGCCCAAGCAATCGTGCGCAAAGCGCGCGAGCGTGCCAAGCCCGTCGGCATGTTGGAAACCTTCTTGGAGGAATTCGGCTTAACCACGCCAGAAGGCCTCGCCCTCATGTGTCTGGCTGAGGCCTTGTTGCGCGTGCCCGATCAGGAAACTGCCGATCGCCTGATTGCGGAGAAAATCACCAGCGGCGATTGGGGCGGGCGGGCTGGCAAGTCTGACAGCACTTTGGTCAATGCGTCGGTCTGGGGGCTGATGTTGACCGGAAAAGTCGTCGATGTTGGGGCCGAGGCGCGCAAGGACTTGGGTGCTTTCATGCACCGTTTGACACGCAAAGCCGGTGAGCCTGTTATTCGCGCCGCCGTCGGCCAAGCCATGCGCATTATGGGCGAACAATTCGTGTTGGGCCGCACGATTGAGGCGGCAATCAAGCGCGGCCAAGGCGCGATCCGCAAGCAGCACGCCAGTCACTTCTCCTTCGATATGCTGGGCGAAGGCGCGCGCACGCAAGAAGACGCCGCCCGCTATGCCAAGGCCTATGCAGACGCGATTGAGGCGGTGGGCAAAACTTCCGGCGGTCTGGGGCCTGAGAAAGCCTCCGGCATTTCCGTCAAACTCAGCGCCCTGTCCCCCCGCTATGACGTCCGCCAGCGCCACCAAGTGCATGAGACACTCTATCCAGTGGTTCTCAACCTCGCCATGATCGCCAAGCGCTATGATATCGGCTTCTGCCTCGATGCCGAGGAAGCCGACCGGCTGGTCATTTCGCTCGAAATCCTCAATCGCCTCGCCCATGCGCCAGAGCTGGCTGGCTGGAACGGTCTCGGTCTTGCCGTACAGGCCTATCAAAAGCGCGCGCCCAAGACGGTGGAGACGGTGATCGCGATTGCCCGCTCGTCAAAGCGGCGGATCATGACGCGCTTGGTCAAAGGTGCCTATTGGGACGCCGAGATTAAGCGGGCGCAAGTGGCCGGTCGCCCAGACTTTCCCGTCTTCACCACCAAGCCCGCGACGGATGTGTCCTACCTCGGCTGTGCTGACCTGATGTTGCGCGCGCCAGATGCCATCTACAGCCAGTTTGCTACCCATAATGCCCATACGCTGGCCGCCATCCGCTGCCTGGCCCAGGCGGCGGGCCAAGACGCCTATGAGTTTCAGCGTCTACATGGCATGGGCGAGACACTTTATGCCACGGCTCGCGATTTATTTGGCGACCTGAATGTACGGGTTTATGCCCCCGTTGGCGCGCATGAAGATTTGCTTCCCTATCTGGTCCGCCGCTTGCTCGAAAATGGGGCCAATACTAGCTTTGTGCATGCCTTCTTGGATGAGGATGTGCCGGTGGAGCGTGTCGCCGGTGACCCGTTGACGGCCTTGGAAGCCGGCTCTCGGCGGCATTTGAAAGTACCCGCGCCGCCTGCGCTTTATGGCGATGCGCGTACCAATTCTAAAGGCCTCGATCTGACGCTCGCCCCCGACGTTACAGCGCTGGAGGAGGCTATCGCAGCCCAAGCCAAAAAGAGCGAGGGCCAAGGTTCTGTCGCGATAACCTCGCCCCAAAACCATAAAATCATCGTCGGCCATATCGAGGAAACAAGCCTTGAAGCCCTTGATGCCGCCTGTGAGACGGCGCACACGGCGCAACCTGCGTGGGACCGTGTAGGCGGCTATGCCCGCAGCTTGATCCTGTTGCGCGCTGCCGATCTGATGGAGGCCGACCGCGCCCGCCTGATGGCTTTGTGCTCGGCGGAGGCTGGAAAGACCTTGCAGGATTGTATCGATGAAGTCCGCGAAGCCATCGATTTCTTGCGCTATTATGCCGCCCAAGCCGCCCAAGAGTTTCAGACGCCGCTTGAGCTTCCCAGCCCCGCGGGGGAGACCAATGTGCTGTCTCTGCATGGGCGCGGTGTGTTTGGCTGCATCAGCCCCTGGAACTTCCCGCTGGCGATTTTCATGGGTCAGGTCGCAGCCGCTTTAGCGGCGGGCAATAGCGTTGTCGCCAAGCCAGCCGAGCAGACCCCGCTGATTGCCCAAGCCGCGTGCGATATCCTCTATCAAGCAGGTGTGCCGAAGGATGTGCTGCACCTCGTTTTTGGCGATGGCCGTACGGGTGCGCATCTGGTCAGCAATTCAAGGATCGCGGGCATTGCCTTCACCGGCTCTACCAGCGTCGCGCGCCTGATTTCGCGTAGCTTGGCGCATAAGGACGGGCCGATTGTGCCGCTGATTGCTGAGACAGGTGGCCTCAACGCCATGTTTGTCGACACCACGGCTTTGAAAGAACAAGTGGTGGATGATGTGATCATCTCGGCCTTTGGCTCAGCTGGGCAACGTTGTTCGGCTCTGCGCCTGTTGTTCCTGCCG
>NKIK01000031.1 GCA_002256115.1 Burkholderiales bacterium PBB3 | reverse complement strand
CGCAGGACGCGCTGACAGTCGGAATCCAGAGCCGAGGGGTGAACTGGATACTCGATGCAGACATAGCGGCCTTCTTTGACGAGATCGACCACGACTGGATGCTGAAGTTTCTGGAACACCGCATAGCGGATCAGCGAATCTTGAGACTGATTGGCAAATGGCTCAAAGCGGGGGTAATGGAGGAAGGGCGTAGGGTAGGGGCGACCAAGGGAGTCCCCCAAGGCGCAGTGATCTCGCCCTTACTGGCGAACATCTACCTGCACTACGCGCTGGACCTCTGGGCACGGAAATGGAGACACAGACACGCCCGGGGAAAAGCGATCATGGTTCGCTACGCTGATGACAGTGTGTACGGATTCAAGAGTGAAGTTGCGGCCAGAAGCTTCCTTGCAGCCATGCAAGAGCGACTGGCAAAGTTTGGACTGACCCTGAATGCGAAGAAGACGCGGCTGATCGAATTTGGTCGGTTTGCGGCCGTCAATCGCAAAAGACGGGGCCAAGACAAACCTGAAACCTTTGACTTCCTTGGATTCACACACTGCTGCAGCACCACCAGAGAAGGCAAATACAAAGTGCTACGCCTGACGGTGAAGAAGCGAATGCGAGCCAAGATGGCACAAATCCGTGCGGAACTGATGACAAAAAGACATCGACCCATAGCAGAGGTGGGCAGGTGGCTCAACCGTGTGGTGCAGGGCTACCTGAACTACCACGCGGTGCCGGGCAACCTGTACCGGCTGCGCGGTATGTGCAGCGAGGTTGAGCGCGCCTGGCGCCATGCCTTGATGCGCAGAAGCCAGACGCCCAAGATGCCGCGGAGCAGATTCCAGAGAATTGCCAAGCGGTTTATGCCCACTATATGCAATGCACACCCTCATCCTGCGCAACGCTTCTATGCGTCACACACCTGAGGCAGGAGCCGTATGCGGGAATACTGCACGTACGGATCTGCGCGGGGGGCGGGGGGTAACCTCCGTTCCTACCGCAACAACGACGTGTTTCAATTTCTAGTCGATACCAACCCCCCAGTTGATGCACAATGCACTATGCATATCAACAGGAGGATGCCATGCAAAGGCGGATGACTATTACGATGGATGAAGCGGTGTACGACGGGCTGATGCGGGTGGTCGGGCGCGGCAAGGTGAGCCAGTTTCTGGAGGCACTTGCCCGCCCGCATGTGTTGGACACGGCGCTGGACGAGGGCTATGCCGCCATGCGCAGTGATCCCGTGCGGGAGCAAGAGGCCTCCGAGTGGATCAATGGGCTGATAGGCGACGTATCCAATGCAGCGCGGTGAGGTCTGGTGGGTTGAGTTCGACCCTGCGGTAGGCACAGAGATTCGCAAAACGCGGCCCGGCATCATTGTCAGCAATGACGCAGCCAATCGGAATTTATCCCGCGTTATCGTTGTGCCACTGACCAGCAACACCGAGCGCCTTTTTCCGGGCGAGGCACGCGTGAACGTGGCAGGTACGCAGAGCAAAGCCATGGCGGATCAGCTTATGACGGCTGACAAGTCGCGGCTCAAATCCAAGGTAGGTGAATTAACAAAGCTGGATATGCAGGCAGTCGAAGCTGCCATTCGGTTGCAGTTGGCATTGGCAAAATAAGCCAAATCGCCGTTCTAGCCCGTGGATAGTGCGGGAGCAGCTCCTAAAAGAGGAGCAATCATCTCAAGTTCAATACCCTTGCCGCAGCACCACATCTGAGCAGGGGTGGGCGACGCAGGGCAGCACATAGCCTTCGGCTTGCTCTTCGGCGCTCAGGCCTGGCCACTCTACGGCGTAGCGCACGGTGCCGCTGATGAGCTGGCCCACGCAGGTGCGGCACACGCCGTTGCGGCAGGAGCTGGGCCAGTTGCTGCCACCCATTTCCAGCGACAGCAAAAGCGGGTCTTCTGACGATGCATCGACCTGCAGATCGTCAGGCTCGGTGCGGGCAATATACAAGTGAGGGGAGAGGGTGGATGCGTCGGCCATGGTGGGCCGCATTATCGGGGTTGTCGTCCGCTTTAAACCTTGTCACACCGCGAGGTTTCTTGGCTGGCGGCCTCCAGGCGGGGAATGTCGCCAGGGCGCAGCCGTGCACTGTCTTTGAGTTGCTGCCAGGTGTCGCGGGCGGCGCGCCAGTGCTGGCAGGATTGTGGACCGCGCCCCTTTGTTTGCCAAGTCACAGCAAGCTGTTGATGCACCAGCGCCACGGCGCGCACGCCACTGGGGTCTGTTGGGGCGCTGCGGGCCAATGCGGTGGCTACGGACAGTGCGCGGTCCGCATGCTGGCGCACGGCGGCCTCTTGTGCGGGGCTGGGTGGTCGGGCCGCCAGCGCTTGCGCTTGTGCGGCCTGGGCCAATGCCAGCAGGCCCGCCACACGGCGGTCGGCTGAGTCGGCTTTTGCCAGTGCTTCCAGTGTTAGCACGGCGGGTGTTATGTGGGTCAAGGCTTCGGCGCTGTCATCCAACTGCAGGCTGGCATTGGCCACGTCCATTTGCAGCTTGGCCACATCGCGGCCTGCGTTGCGGTTGGCGGGGTCGGCTGCGGCAATGCTTTGCATGCGGGTCAGTCCGTCGCGCGCGGCTTCACGCGCTTCGGCGTGGCGGCCCAGTTGCGTTAGCGCCGTGCCGCGGCTCAGGCTGTTGACCGCTGCGTCGCGCGCGTGCAGCGTGTTGTCGGGCGCGCGCGCTTGTAGTTGGGCAAACACGGGCTGCAGCGCGTCTAGCAACGCCAGCCCATCTTGCCAGCGGCCCTCTCGTGCAAAGGCCAGGTAGCGGGCGTTCTGGGTGGTGGCGTACAGGGCTGCGACGTCCAAGTCATCTGCAAAGTCGCGCCGCAGCGGCTCCAGCAAAGTGCCCGCTTGCGCCAGGAAGCTACCCGCATTGCTGGCGTTGGCTGCTTGGCCCAGGCTGGCACCCGCGCCACTGCTGTACAAATCGCTCAGGCGCAACTGCGCACGCACTTGCTCGATCCGGTAGGCCACGTTCTTGGGGTCTTGCGCGGCCAGCGCGTCCAGTTGCCCGCGTGAGGCTTCATACAGCGGCAGCGCGGCCTGCGCATCGCTTTGCTCTTTCAGTGTGTCGGCCAGCGCGGCTTGCGCCAGCGCCAGTTGGTAGCGGCCGTCATCATTTTTGGGCTGCAGTGCTTGCGCCCGCGTGAGCAGCGCCACTGCGGTTTGCTGCTGCGACAGGCTTTGCTTCACATCGCCCAAGGAAGGCCGACCGGACGAGGTATACAAATCGCCCAGGCGGCGGTGTGCCACACCCAGCTCGCGCAACAGCGCGGCGTCGTTGTGCGCCTGGTTGCTCAAGCTGGCCAAATACTCGCGTGCATCCGTGAGCAAGCGCGCCACCAGCGGCGTGGAGCCGGGGAGCAAAAGAATCGCATCGTGGTAATCAAACAGCAAGCGGTTGGCCTGGGTGCGCACTTGCGCGAAGCGCTGGGCCTCTGCTGTGCGAGCCGTCTCCGCCTGTTGCCACTGCCACAGTGCCGCAGCCAGCCCCAGGGCGAGTGCGGTGAGCCCTAAGGCGGCACTGGCCACGGCGATGCGGTGGCGCGCCACAAATTTCGATAGCAGATAGCCCGCACCCGGTGCCCGCGCGCTCACCGCGTAGCCGTTCAGGTAGGCGCGCACATCGGCGGCCAACGCATCCACACTGGGGTAGCGGCGCTCGGTCGTTTTCTCTAGGGCTTTGAGCAAGATGTTGTCTAAATCGCCTTCGAGTTTTTTGCGCGTCTGCAGCCACTCGGGGTCTAGCGCCTCTTGGGGCGACAGGCGGCTGGGCTTGGTGGGGGCGTCTTCCAGCACGCTGCGCGCGGCCTCGGCTGGGGTGGTGGCATTGCGGCCGGTGGGGCGGGTGCCGGTCAGCATTTGGTACAGCAGCACGCCCAGGCTGTAAATATCCGTAGCGGTGGTCATGGACTCGCCGCGCACTTGCTCGGGGCTGGCGTAGTTGGGCGTAAACGGGCGTTGGCCGCCCACGGTGTGGCTGTCGTGGTTGCCGGGGCCTTCCATAGGGTCCAGGGCTTTGGCAATGCCAAAGTCCAGTAGCTTGACTTGGCCATCGCGGTCTACCAGCACATTGCTGGGCTTCAGGTCGCGGTGCACCAGCAGGTTGCGGTGGGCGTAGGCCACGGCATCGGCCAGTTGTAAAAACAAATCCAGCCGGGCACGCACGCTCAAGGTCTGCACCGATTGGTCCAGCGGCGCGCCATCCACATACTCCAGCACAAAGTAGGGCAGGCCATCGGCGGATGCGCCCGCGTCCAGCAGGCGCGCAATATGCGGATGGCTCAGGCGGGCCAGGGCCTGGCGCTCTAGTGCAAAGCGCTGCAGCACGGCGGCACTGTCCATGCCGCGTTTGAGTAGCTTGATTGCGGCGCGGCCGGTGTAACTGCCATCAGCCCGCCGCGCCTCAAACACCTCGCCCATGCCCCCTGCGCCGATGGCACGCACGATCTCCCAGGCACCCAGCCGCTGCCCGATGTGGGCGGCTGCCCCGGCCAAGGTGTCGGACGCCGGTTGGGCCAAAAAACTCTGCGCCTGGTCGTGGTGGGCCAGCAGCGACTGCAGCTCTGCCAGCGCTGCCGCCGCCAGACCTGCGTTGCTGATAAGGGTCTCCCGCTCGGCCGTGGGCAGATCGGCCACTGCATCAAACAGGGCCTTGATTTCAGCCCAATGGGCGGGTGTAGCGGGTGTGGCGGGTGTGGCGGGTGCGACGGGTGCAGCGGGGGATGGCGTCATGAAGGAGGGCCTCGGCGGGCGCGTTTGCGGGGTGGGCGCAGCCCGAATGCTGCAGGCGCAGGGTAGCCGATGTGCGCTGCTAGCCCGGAGTGCGAATCTAGCGCTCAGTTTTCATGCGCGCCACCAGCATGCTGCCTGTGGATTGCAGACCCGCACCCACGACCTCTTTGTATTTGGCCGGATTGGCCACGACTTCGCGCTCGGTGCTGCTGCTACTGTCCTTGCTGCCAATGGCAAACTTCAGCAGCTCCACCGCCACCGCGCCGGCCATTTCGCCGGTGCTGGCTTTCTTTTCACGCACTTCAGAAAACGCTGCACCATCCAGGGTCAGCGTGTTTTTCATCGTCAAGGTGCTGCGTAGGGTGCCCGATTGCACGCCAAACATCACGTTGTCGATGCTGGGGAACACTTTGGCCGAGGTTTGCGCGGTGTTCGACAAGCTGCCAAAAAAGCCCTTGTTCTCATTGGTGAGCTGGGCAAAGCTGACGCGCATGCGCACCTCGATCAGGCTGGCATCCAGCTCGCGGGCCAGCTGGATGGTGTCGCCAATGGCCCCCACCGCAGCAAAGCCACTGCCCACGTCCGCCAAAGCGCCAAACACGCTCTTGCTCTTGGCGCTGTTACCGCCGCCCATCTTGGCAAAGCCATAAATACCCAGGCCTGGGGGCGAGACCACGATGGTGCTGTCTGTCTTGATCGGCGCGGGGCTGCCGCTGGCCACCAGCTTGGCGTAGGTTGGGGCCACCACGATTTGCTGCGCATCCAGCACCTCCACGCCGCTGGCTTGCAGCTCCGCCAAAAAGCCCAGGTACAGCGCATTGGTGATGGCCTGAAAATCAGCCTCGCCCACACCCAGCAGCTTGTAATACGAGGTCACACTGGCGCGCCCGGCGCTGGCAAAGCCCGAGGTCTGCGCGCTGACGTTGTCTGCGGTAATGAACTCCACCGCAAACACCGGCACCGCCACGCGCTTGATGCCTTTGAGCGCCGTGCTGTCGGCAATGGTGAAGCCGCGCGTGGCTGCGTCGGCGGGGTTGAAGCTGGCATCCACCGTGATCGGCGTGGTCTCGTCTTTGGCCTGCGCGGTGGGGGCTGCGCTGAGCAAAGCCAGTGCGAGCAGGGCGCTGGTGAGTGCCGAGGTGATTGGGGGGGCGAGCTTGGTAGTCATGGTGCGGTGGCTTTCATGCGGGTTGGTCTTATGAACTAACGCAAGAGCTCTGGCCTAAACGGATCACGCAGATACAAATTCTTTTTGTCAGCCTACCGATAATGGACCGCATGCAAACCACCGGCGACATCACCCAATGGCTCGAATCCCTGGACCGGGGGCAAGAGCCCACGGGCGCGGATACGGTGGATCAGTTGTTTGTGGCGCTGTACACCGAGCTCAAGCGCAATGCCGCATCGCATATGCGCAAGGAATATCTGGGCCATACCCTGAGCGCCACCGCCCTGACCCATGAAGCCTGGGAGCGCCTGGCCACACAAAGCCGCACCCAGTGGGCCAGCCGCAGCCATTTTTTGGCCATGGCGTCGATCATGATGCGGCGCATTTTGGTGAACCACGCGGTGGCTAAGCAAGCGCTCAAGCGGGATATGCCCCTGGTGTCATTGACGCTGACGGAAGCCCAGCAAATAGCCGGGCCGGCCAGCAACCCGGACATTGCCCAGGTGCACCACGCACTGTTGGCCTTTGAGCAAGTAGATGCCCGGGCGGCCAAAGTGGTGGAGCTGAAGTTTTTTGGCGGCCTGGAGATCGAGGAGATCGCCGCCTTGCTGGATTTATCCAGCGCCACCGTCAAGCGAGACTGGACGTTGGCGCGGGCTTGGCTGTTTAGAGAGTTACAAGCCTAAATTCAGGCTGATTATTCGTCGCACTCTGAAACTTTGACTTCGCAGCTGGTCTTGCCGCAAGCATCTTTCGCCATTTTTTCAGCAGCTTTCAAGGTCTTGCCGTAGCCCACGCCGTAATGGTTGGCGGACGATGCGTAGGCACCGCAGCCTTCAAACCACACCATGCTCTTGCAGTTCTTGTTACCTGCCTTGCGGCATTCTGCCAATGCAGAACGTTGCGCTGCATCTTTGCCATCTTTGCCCACTGCAATGCCGTAGCCTGGCTCTTCATCACCTTGCTGGTCGTCTACCGCAATGGCACCTGTTGCAAAAGACAAAGCAGGCAAAACCAGTGCCAGGGATGCAAACAGTACCTTCATTTTTTTCACGATTCAATCCTCCGTTGGGTGTTCAATAAACATTCGTTATCAGGGTGAGTCTGCCGTGTGCAAACCTCAAAGCAGAATAGCAAATGTTCTATGGCTTTGGCACACTTTTTAACAATTCTTTGTTGGACCTGACCAACAATGCGCAGGTGTGCTACGCCTGCCACACCAGCAGCAGGTTATTGGCTGGCAGTGCATGGCGCTGCCGCAGTGGCAGGCCCGCCTGGGCTGCCACGTGCGCCACATCTTCTATGCGCCGAATCCCCCAGGCGGGGTTCTGGGTGCGCAGGCTGGCATCGAAAGCCAAGTTGCCTTCGGCAGTGGGGATGCCGTCTTCCAGATACGGCCCATAGGTGATCAGCACGCCGCCGGGTGCCAGGTGCCGCGCGCTGCCTTGCATCAGCGCCGCGGTGGTGGCCCAGGGGGATATGTGCAGCATATTGGCGCAGTAGATCGCATTGAAACGGGCCTCGGAGGCACTGTCACTGTAACTGTCACTTAGCCAGGGTTGCTGCAAGACATCCAGTACACAGGGTGCCAACACATTGTGCGCACCCAACTGCGCGGCATAGCCCTCGATGCTGGGCAGACTATCGGCGGTGGCATCGGTGGGCTGCCAAGTCCAGCCGGGCAGGTGGCTGGCAAACCAGGCCGCGTGCTGGCCGGTGCCACTGGCAATCTCTAGTGCGTTGCCCTGTGCGGGCAACACGGTTTGTAGTAGCTGCAGGATGGGGTGCTTGTTGCGGTCTGCGGCGGGGCTGAAGGGGAGACTAAGGGGGAGGCTGGTTTCAGCCCCCAAGCCATTTGGGCTCATCGGCACTTACACCAGCGCCCAAGCCATCATCGCCATGCCAGCGACTCCTGTGGTCCAAACCAGGGTTCGCACATAGGGGATGCCCAGGTAATACACCACGATAAACAGCAGCCTGGCCCCAAAGAAAATTTGTGCGCCCAAGAGCACCTGCGGCGACTGGGTGCCCGATGCGTGGGCTGCCAGCGCCAGCGCGGCAAACAGAACGAAGTTCTCCAGCGTATTCTTGGCGGTGCGATCTGCGCGGCCCGCGAATACCGTGGCCTCCGGGAGATTCTCCCGGTTGCCCATCGCCACGGACATGCCCGCAGGGGTCCAACACTTGGCCCGGATGAGACTTGCTGCCAAAAGCAGCAGCCAGGTGATGACGGCCATATAAACCACGAGCGAGAGAAGTTGAGTCATGCAGGTCTCCAAAATGAAAGTTGTCAATCTAGGTTGATCTTGCGGTGTTTGTGAGCAGTCGCCCTGGCGAGTATGGCAGCTTGGTCACTCCCAATACTGGCCAACATCGCTACCATGCACCCATGCCCAAACCACCGCATTCGCCCCTGACCACCACCGCCCCCAGCCTGGCTAACAGCCTGGTGCCCACGCGTCACGGCGCACTCTGGCTGGAGGCGGGGCAGCACCCGCAGGGGCGTGTGCACTTGAGTGCGGCCAGCGGACTGGTGCGCTCGGGGGCGCAGCTGTTTGTGGTGGCGGATGATGAGCTGCACTTGGGCGTGTTTGGGGACACTTTGGGCGGTGGCGGGGCCTTGCAACCGGGGCGCTTGCTGCGGCTGCTGGCGGGGGATTTGCCCGCCGACAAAGGCCCGCGCAAAAAGGCCAAACCCGACTTTGAGACCCTGGCCCTGTTGCCACCGCTACCGGGCTGCGCCTGTGGCGCTTTGCTGGCACTGGGCTCGGGCTCGCGGCCCAACCGCGAGACGGGCGTGCTGCTGGCGCTGGCCGCACCGGGCGTGCTGAATGGTCGCACGGCGATAGTGCCGTTGGCGGCTTTGTACGCACCGCTGCGCAAGCGTTTTGCCGATCTCAATATTGAAGGTGCATGGGTGTCTAGCGGCGAGCTCTTGCTGCTGCAGCGTGGCAACAAGGGCGACGCCCGCAGCGCTTGCATTCGCTACGACTGGAACCTGATGGCCCCGTGGCTGGCGGGCCTGCAGCCGCTGCAGCCTGCGGCCAAAAGCATTCAGATTCTCAATTTGGGCAGCGTGGATGGTGTGCCCTTGAGCCTGACCGACGGCGTGCCCTTGCCCAACGGCGAATGGATGTTTAGCGCCGTGGCCGAAGACACCGCCGACAGCGTGGCCGATGGTGCGTGTGTGGCCAGCGCGCTGGGCGTGGTCACCCCCGAGGGCCAAGTGCGCCGCTGCATCACGCTACAAGGCGCACCCAAAGTAGAGGGTATCGCCGTGCAAACCGAGGGCGATGATTGGGTCGTGACCCTGGTGACTGACCCGGACGACCCGACGGTGGCATCGCAATGCCTGATGGTGCGCATGGCGCGCTGAGCGGCACCCCGTTAACGCAGCGCAGTCACTTCATCCCCCGCCGATGGCACGCAGCCCGCTGCAATCGCGCCCCAACCCCGGTGCACCACTACATGGTGGGTGGTGTAGCAAAGCTCAATGCGTGTGGCCTCTGGGTAGCGTTGCTGCACAAAATTTTCTATCCCTTGGGGCATGCTGACGCGGAACTGGGCGGCGTCTAGATCTTGCGCGGGGTGGTCATCGCTGTGCAGCCAGCGCAGCCGCGCGGCCAGCCACATCAGCGGTTGCCAGTCGATGCGTAACACCGTGGGCGCGTAGCCTTGGGCCTGCAGCCAGTCTTGCGCTGCGGCGCGGGGGCTATCAGCGGCGTTGGGCTTGTCCTCTGCCTCTTGGCGTAAGCCGCCCCAGGCGGTGGCTAGCAGTTCCGCCAGCCACTGGTTGCAGTTTTGGTAGCGCTGGCTAAACGCATAGGCGTTGGCGCTGTAGGTGCTAGCCAGTAGGGCCAGTGCGCTGCGGCCATCCAGGGCCGTGCGCTCCAGTGCTGCGCCCGCATCGGCGGGTAGCAGCACGATGGACACATAGCCTTCGGTCAGGTCATTGGCCCCCATCACAAAGCCGGATATGCCTTGGTCAAAAATGCGCGGGCGCTGCTCGTCACAGGCAAAGTAGAGCTGGCGCACGGACCACGGCGTATTCGGGCTGGCCTGGAGGCTGACCCCGGCATGCGAATAGCGCTGCCCCAGCCGCTGCAGGGCCAGGCCCGATCGGGAGATGAGGGCTACGGTGTGTCCCGATTTTTCTAGCTCAGTCTTGGTGATGGCGGCGACTTGCAGCAGGCGGTCTTGCACCGCCGCACTGGGCTCGGTACCGCCATCGCAGTAATCCAGGGAGCTGGCCCAAGCCGACGAGGCCGACAGTGTCAGCCACGCCCCTAATTGCCACCCACGCATGCCGTGTTAGATCGTGGCTGCAGGCGCAGCACTACCTACCGGGCGGCTCTCCAGCTCGCGGTGCCAGGCGTCGTCCAGCACCAAAAAGAAGGGCTGGGCGTTGGTGGTGCCTGCGCCATCCGCAGCCACTAGCGCAAAGGCCAATCCGTAGGGCCGGTGTTCGGCATGCACGGTCTGGCCGGTGGTCAGGTGCGTGCGATCCAGGTTTTGGCGTGGAATGAGCAGTGCGAATTCTGCCGTTAGACCCGGCGCGGCGGCTTGCAGGCGCACGCGCAGCAGGTCGGGCATACCGGCTACGGCGGCAACGTCTACCACGGTGTAGTTGCCCTGCGCCACTTGGCCTTTGCCCGACGAGCTGGCGCTGGAGGTTTCCAAAGACGTTGACGAGCTGCCCACCGAGGTGGACGCCGCGCTGGAGGCCGAGGAGGTGCTGTCCGCCCACACGGGCGCGCTGCACAGGCCCAAAGCCAAAGCCAGGGCGCTGCTGGCAAACAGGGTGGTTTTCGTAAAAGGCTGCATGGGGATTCCTATCGAAGAGAGGGCAAAAGGGTGGGCGCAGTGTGCGCCGCATTGGGGGTATTTTGCCTGTTGTCACCTAGCACACTCGCACAGCGCCAAAACCGGTGGGCAGCGATCTGCTTAAAAAAGTGGCACGGTCTGCAGCGCTAGGCCTGGCGCGGGTTTGGCGGCTTGTAAACACGCTTATCCACAACTCGGCCCACAGAAGGCGGGGTGAAGTTTATTTCACGGTGTTGGGCCTCAACGCAGGGCAGGCCGCCGCCGCGCCGCCAGTCCGCCTACGCTGGCGTGCGCGCTGCCTGGCGAACAAGCCGAGCGCGTCTTGTGGAGTGTTTACACCCCTAAACTCAATGCCAAATAGGCCGTTCAGGCCGTGGATAGTGCGGGAGCAGCTCCTAAATGAATAGCATATGGTTTTGAACCGGTTGCAGGGATAGATTGCCGCAGCAGGCTTTTGCCTAGCACAGCCCCAGAGTGAAAAACCCCCAGTGGCCTACCGTGCTTAATTACTAGGCACGGTCTGCAGAGCTAAGCCTGGCGCGGGTTTGGCGGCTTGTAAACACGCTTATCCCCAACTCAGCCCACAGATCACGGGGCCAAGTTTATTTCGCACACACCGCAGGGTGTGCTGCTGCACAGACGGCGCGCTGCGTCGGCCCTAAGGTGCGGCATGGCCTGCGCTATGCAGCCACTTTTAAAACTGGAGTTCCCTATGTTTGCAATCACACACGGCTTTAGACGCCAATTCCGGGGCGTGGCTCTGGCGCTGGCCGTTGGACTCGGGCTGGGTCTGACCTGGGCCGTGCCTGCGGCGGCGGCCCCCTTGCCGCAGTTTTATGCCACGGCCAGCGGCGGCACCGCACAACTGAACTTGAACGCCAGCATCTTGGTGGCGGATGCGGATGTGGGCAAGCTCGGTAGCAGCTATGTGGCCTTCAGTTTCAACCAGCAGTGGTATTTTCATGATGGCGCGCAGTGGCAGCTGTACACCGGTGGCACCGCACCGGCCTACTCCACCGGGCCGCTGGCCAGCCAAGCAATAGAGATCGTGCGGGGTGCCGACATGCGCCCTCTGGTGGGCGGCCAGCTGGTCACCGGCTATGGCACCTCAGAGGCCGACATGCTGCAAAACTCCAAGTTTCGCTTGGTCTACACGGTGACTGAAAACGGCCCTGCGCAGCGCGCACCGGTGTTGCTGGGTAGCTCGGGTGAATTTGCGATTCTGGCCAAAACGGCCATCTCCACCGTGCCCACGTCGTCGGTCAGCGGCCATATTGGTGTTAGCCCGGCGGCGGCCAGTTTCATCACTGGCTTTGCGCTGATCGCAGACCCGAGCAATGTGTTTGCGACCTCTACCCAGGTGGTGGGCGGCGGCAAAGTGTTTGCGGCCAACTACGCCGTGCCCAGCCCGACCCTGTTAACCACGGCGGTACTGGATATGCAGGCGGCGTACTCCGATGCGGCAGGCCGGGTTATTCCAGAATTCTTGAACCTGGGCAGCGGCAACATTGGTGGGCTAACGCTGGCCCCCGGCCTGTACAACTGGGGCAGCACCGTTTTATTGCCCGCCGATGTAGTGATATCTGGCGGTGCCAACGATGTGTGGATTTTTCAGATGTCGGGCGACTTGGTGATGAGTGCTGCCAAGCGCATCACACTGAGCGGCGGTGCACAGGCCAAAAACATCTTTTGGCAAGTAGCAGGTCAAGTCACGATTGGCACCACTGCGCACTTTGAAGGGGTGGTTCTGTCCAAGACAGGGGTTACTTTGCAAACCGGTGCCAGCCTGAATGGCCGGGCGCTGGCGCAAACCATGGTGGCGCTGGACAGTGCCACTTTGGTGCCCCCGGCGCCTTAGGAGGCTGGGCGGCAGAGCGCTTTGCTCCATCACCTCAGTTAGCCCCGCCCTTCGGGCTACTCCTTTTACCTACGCAAAACACTCCACCGCCCAGCCTCCTAAGGCTAGGGCCTGGTGGGCTTGCGGTGCTCTCAGTGCGTTACAAATTCGTAGCGCACTTCTTCGCTTTCCACCATGTCGAGGATGTCATTGAGTACATCCTCTTCTTCTGTGCTGCTCCAGGTCTCTTCGGGGTCGGTAGCGAACAGAGGCTCTATCGCGATGTCCATGAACTGACCGTTGGGCAGCTTCAGCACGGCCGTGCCTTCCGAGGTGGTGGCCAGCTCCCAATCTTCGGGAACGGACATTTCCAGCTGGATAGTGACATTGAGTTTTTTCATGGGGATTCCTAATTTGTGAGGCGCGAGGTTAACCGAAACCTGCGCGGGCGTGATCTAGCCTGAATGTGCAGATATCCGGAATGTGCCGAGCAATAGGTGCTTGCTATTAAAGTAGGAGCTTCTCCCGCACTATCCACGGCCTGAATGGCCGATTTGGCATCGAAGAAAACCCCGCAACGGGTATGGAAAGCTTTGCCTTTGTCTCGCTTCAACCGGGAGCTGACTTGGCGCGCTTTGTAAGCTGCTGGGCCAGCGCGCCCAGTGCATCGCGCAAAGCCTGGGGCTGGCGAATCGCAAAGGCAAAAGGTAGGCTGGCCAGGGTGCGTGCCATCCAGCCCAAATCGTCAACCTGGCTGGTCATCAAAACGCCCGCTGTTTTTTGCGGCGGCAGCGGCACCAAGGATCCGGTTTCTATGGGGATGTGGCGACGCACATCGTCCAAAGACGCATACACCTCCACCTCGACCAAATGCGCGCGCGGCAGTGTGGCGATGTTGTCCCGCAGTGTGGCCAGGGCATCAAAATCTGCGGGGGGCGCAAAGCTGGCAGGCACGGTCTCCACAGACAGGATTCGGTCGAGCCGGAACGACCGCTGTGCCCGGCGCATGTGGCAGTGGCCTATGGCGTACCAATGCCCGGCGTAGTAGGCCAGCCCCCAGGGGTCCAGCAGGCGTTGGGTGGCAGGACCCGTTGGGGCTTGGTAGCTGAGTTGAACGCGCTGCTGTTTTTCAGTGGCCAGCGTCAGGGTGGCTAACACCGCCATCTGCAATCCACCGGCTGCGGCGCGCTGGTCCAGTTCTATGGAGCTGCTCACAGCCCGCAGCGTGGACTTGAGTTTGTCGGGCATTACGCGTTCGAGCTTGAGCATGGCGCCTTCGACGGCCACGGAGCGGGCGTCCAGCCCCAGGCCGCGGGCGGCCACCAGGCCGATGGCCAGGGCCAAAGCCTCTTCGTCGGTAAACATCATCGGCGGTAATTTGAAGCCACTGGCCAGGTGGTAGGCACCGTCGCGCCCGCGCTCCGAAGACACGGGCACGCCCATCGCAATCAGGCGGCTGACATAGCGCCTGGCGGTGCGCGCATCGACCTGCAATTTGGCCGCCAGCTCTGCGCCACTGACGCGCTGGCGCGCCTGCAAAAGCTCCAGGGCCGCCAGCAAACGTGAGGTGGGAAGGGACATGCGCCCAGCATAGCGCGATACAGGGCAATCTATGTCCTGTATTGAATCTACATTGAAGTTTTACAAACTATCAACGAGGTAAAACGTATGAGCCAAGACGTATCTGATGCGCAAAGGCGCGTGCTGCTGCAGGCAGTTGCAGGCTTGACTGGCACCGCCGCCCTGGGGCTGCCTGCGGTGCAAGCCGGCGTGCTGCCACCACTGGCCAACGGCAAGCCAGGTGACTTTGATTTCTTGACCGGGGAATGGACCATTCAGAACCGCCGCCTGAATGGCACGACCTGGGAGGAATTCCCCGGCGAAGCGACGGTGTGGGGGCTGCTGGGCGGCGTGGCCAGCGTGGAGGAGCTGCGCATTCCTTCGCGCAATTTCAGCGGCATGGGGCTGCGTCTTTTGGATGTAGAACAGCAAGCTGTGGGCGGACTTTTGGGTCAATGCCAAGAGCGGTGTGCTGACCCCGCCGCCTTCGTGGGGAAGCTTTGTGGATGGTGTGGACACCTGGGATTCTGAAGACAAAGAGGGCGACAAGCCCATGGTGTACCGTGGCGTTTGGGACCGCATCACGCCGCGCAGTTGCCGGTGGTACCAGGCATCTTCTGCCGATGCTGGCCAGACCTGGCAGCAGAGCTGGACGATGGATTGGAGCCGCGTGGGGCCTGCCCCACAGCGCCCTTAGCGCACCATCGCCACGCCCTTGATTTGGGCAAACACTGCCAAACCCGGCGTGATGCCCAGCCTGCGTGCCGACAGCAGGCTGATGCGCGACAGCAAACGTGTGGATCGGCCATCGGCGCTGACGCGCAAGCCCAGCAGCACCTGGCCCAGACCGTCTTCGGCCATGTCCACCACGGTGGCGGGCAGGATGTTGAGCACACTGGTTTGCTCTGGCATTTGCAGGGACACGCTCACATCGCGCGCCTGAATGCGGATGCGCACTGGCGTGCCCGCGGGGGCTGCGGTACCGGGGGGCTGGGGCAGCAGCAAGCGTCCCCCCGCAAAGTGCAGCATGCACATGAAATCGGTAGGCGGGTCTTCACCCACGCAAGCCTCAACCAAAGCCGCTGCTGCATCGCCGTGGGCCAGGGGCAAATCCAGCCGCGTCAGCATGTCCATCACCGGGCCTTGGGCCAGCACGCGCCCGGCGTCGAGCAGCAGTACATGGTCTGCCAGTCGGGCCAGCTCCTCCGGGGAGTGGGTCACTACCACCACCGGGATTTGCAGCGCGCCGTGCAGGCGCTCCAGCCAGGGCAGTATCTCGGCCTTGCGCGGGGCATCCAAAGAGGCCAGGGGCTCGTCCATCAGCAGCACGCGCGGACTGGCGGCCAGCGCCCGCGCAATCGCGACGCGCTGGCGCTCGCCACCCGACAGTGCGTGCGGCATGCGTTTCAACAGGTGCGCTATGCCCAAAAGCTCCAGGCCTTCATCCCATCCAAAGCGGCGCTGGGCCGGTGGCGTGCGATCAAAGCCAAATTTCAGATTGCCTTCCACATTCAGGTGGCTGAACAGGCTGGCTTCCTGAAAAACATAGCCCACCGCACGCTGATGGGTGGGCACAAAGATGCCCTGGCTGCTGTCTTGCCACACCGCGTCAGCCACCGCCACGCGGCCAGTGGCTTGGGGTTCCAGGCCCGCCAGTATGCGTAAGCAGGTGGTTTTGCCAGAGCCCGAAGCGCCAAACAAAACACTGACCCCGCGTGCGGGTAAGTGCACGTTCACGTCCAAGGTAAAGCCGGTGCGCTGCAAGCGGGCTTGCAATTGCAGGCTGGGTTCTTTTGCCAATTCGCTCATGCTTCGTTGGCGCGCAGCCGGTCGTCGCGGTCACGCTGCTGGTACAGGTGCAAGCCCAGCAATACGGTGAATGCAAAGACCAGCATCACCGCAGCCAGGCGGTGGGCATCGACGTATTCCGCTGCTTCTACATGGTCATAAATTTGCACCGACACCACGCGGGTCACACCGGGAATATTGCCGCCCACCATCAGCACCACGCCAAATTCGCCCACGGTGTGGGCAAAACTCATGATGGTGCCGGTCATCAGGCCCGGTTTGCACAAGGGCAGCACGACATGAAAAAAAGTGTCTAGCCTGGAGGCGCGCAAACTGGCCGCTACTTCCAGCGGGCGGGTGCCCATGGCTTGCATAGCGTTATGCACCGGCTGCACCATAAACGGCAAGGAATACAACACCGAGCCCAACACCAGGCCCGCAAAACTAAAGGGTAACAAGCCCAGACCCAAGGCCTGCGTCCATTGTCCTATCGGGCCGTTTGGCCCCCAGGCCACCAGCAGATAAAAACCCAACACCGATGGCGGCAGCACCAGCGGCAAGGCAATGATGGCGGCCACGGGCCGAGCCACCCAAGACCGCGACCGCGCCAGCCACCACGCCAGCGGTGTACCCAGCAGCAGCAAGATCGCCGTGGTCAGGCTGGCGACTTGCAGCGTGAGCCACAGTGCTTGCAAATCGGATGCGGTGAGCAGCATGGGCGGTGTCACAGTTCGTAGCCGTAGGAGCGAATCAGGTCTTTGATGTTGGGGCTCTTGAGCAATTTCACCAAAGCCTGGGCTGCCTCATTACCCGCTGCGCGTTGCAAAACCACGGCATCTTGACGGATGGGGGCATACAGCTTTTGCGGAATCAGCCACATCGATCCACTTTTGAGCTTGCCGCCCTCCAGCACCTGCGACAGGGCCACAAAGCCTACATCCGCATTGCCACTGTAGACAAAGGTGTAAGTCTGGCCAATGCTCTCGCCCTGCACCAATTTTGGAGTCAGCGTGGCGGTCAGCCCCAGCTTGTCCATCACCTCAACTGCGGCCGCTCCGTAGGGGGCTAGCTTGGGATTAGCGTAGGCCACTTTGCCTAGCGTGGGGTTTTTAAGAATTTCACCCTGGGTGTCTATCCGCTTCACATCGGCAGACCACAGCACCAGCTTGCCGGTGGCGTAGGTGAAGCGGCTGCCCTTTTGGGCCAGGCCTTCTTGCTCCAGGGTTTCGGGCGTTTTGGTGTCGGCGGACAGCAGCACATCAAAGGGCGCACCGTTCTTGATTTGGGCGTAGAGCTTGCCGGTGGCCCCCACCGTAACTTTCAGGGTATGGCCCGTGGTTTTCTCCAGCACGGCGGCCACCGCTTTCATGGGCTCGGCAAAATTGGCGGCTACTGCAATTTGGGCTTCGGCCGCTAAGGCCGGGGCCGACAAACCCCACGTCGCAATCCCCAAAGCCAGAGTGGAGAGTGGGTGTTTCATGGGCAATTCGCTATTCAAAAAAGGAATAGCGAAAGTATATCGGCACAATCCTGGCTATGAAACGCACGCAACTGTCATTGAATGCCCTGGGCTACGAGAGTGCCGACAAGCGCCTGGAAATACTGCGACTGGTGGGCGCGCTTGGCTCTATCTCAGAAGCCGCGCGCCAGGCCGGCATCAGCTACAAAGGCGCTTGGCAGGCGATTCACACCTTGACCAATTTGGCCGGTGTGCCCTTGGTGGACAGCGTGGTGGGTGGCGCGGGCGGCGGCGGTGCCAGGCTTACACCGGCGGGCGCGCAATTGCTGGAAGCTGGGCGGCAAATGGATGCGGCGCGCCAAGGTGTTTTGGCCCGGCTGAGCGCGGGCGCAGGCCAAGCCATTGCCAGCGTGGGCCTGCGCACCAGCATGCGCAATAGTGTGCCCGGCGTAGTGCAATCCGTCGCCTACGGTGCTGCACAGGAACCCTTGGTGCGTGTGGTCGTGGCGCTCACGCCAGATACCACTCTCGCATCGCTGATCACTCGTGAGAGCGCCGAGCTGCTAGGCCTGCAGACTGGTATCGAGGTTTTGGTGCTGTGCAAAGCAACTGCGGTGGAGGTGCAAGCCTCGGCCTTGGCCCAGGCTTCTGCACAGTCACCCGGCAATCTTTTGACCGGGCGGGTACACCAGGTCACCAAAGGCAGCGCTCAGGATGAGATCGTTGTGACACTTGCGGGTGCGCTGCAGGTGGTGGGTTTTGCGCGAAAGCTGCACCGGCTGCGCGTGGGCAGCAAGGCCGCAGTGCGTGTGGACGAACGCGCGGTTGTGATCGCTCGAACCTAGCCCTTCCAAAAAAACTAAAACGCTATCGGATCAACACTATGTCAGACGAAACCACAGCATCACCTTCCGCATTCGAATTGATTGGTGGCGAGACTACGATAAATGCACTGGTCGAGCGCTTTTATGACCTGATGGATTTGGAGCCTGCGCTGAAAGAACTACGCGCGGCGCACGGCCCCCAGCTCGATTCAGCCCGGCAAAAGCTGGCCTGGTTTTTATGCGGCTGGATGGGCGGGCCGCAACACTACGTGGAGCGCTTTGGCCACCCGCGCCTGCGCGCGCGGCACATGCCCTTCAAGATCGGCATTCAGGAGCGTGACCAGTGGCTGGCTTGTATGGACCAGGCGATGGAGGATGTGGGTGTGGATACCACGCTGCGCGCCCGGCTTAATGAGTCGTTTTTTCAGACTGCGGATTGGATGCGGAACCAGTAGCGCCGCGCGTTACAGCGTTACAGCGTTACAGCGTTACAGCGTTACAGGTTTGAGCTTGAAGTGCTTGGCGTTTTTGGCGAGCACAGTGTCGAGGGTGACCATGCCTTTGGCGTTAGCCTTGATTGCACAGGCCAGGTGCAGGGCGTCGCCAGCACGCAAACCCGCGCTGGCATCCAGCGTGAGCAGTGCTGCCTTGTGAAACGTGCTGGCCTCAACCGGTAGCAACTGCAAGTCATTGGCACAGATGCGCTCGAACTGAAGCCACGCAGTTTGCGCTTGCGCGGGTGTCAACTGACCTGTGCGCTGCTTAAGCCCCAAAGCGCTGGCGAATTCGGTGACACACCATGCAGCGGATACCAGTTCGCCTGTGCAATGGGAGTACCACTGGATGACATCGGGGGTTTTGGCTTCATGGGTGCACATAGCAACCAAAACGCTGGTATCGACGTAGAGCATCAGAACCGTGCCTCGTCTCGCAGTTGGGCCATTACAGATGTGCCTGGCGGCAGAGTTTGGGTGTTCAGACGCAATTCTTGCGCAAAGGCTTTGCGGCTCCACTGTGCGGCAGGCCGCAGGCTCAGCGCACCATCCGCGCCGACCTGGGCCAAGAGTTGGTCACCTTCTTTGACGCCAATCTGGCGTACGTAGTCTGCCGGTATGCGCACCGCAAGGCTGTTTCCCCATTTTGCAATTTGCAGGTGTGTCATAGGTTTTTGGATATACAAAAATGTAGATTCATTCTAGTACAACGGGCGTGCTACAGCGAACACTAGGCCCACCCTACAGGCCCATAGGCTGTAGCAACACCAGAAGCGCACCCTTACCGCCCTGCATCGGCGGTGCTTGCACAAAGCACAGCACCTCGGACTTTTGCACCAACCAACGGCGCACCTTGTCTTTGAGTACCGGCGCTTTGCCCGGCGAGCCCAAGCCCTTGCCATGGACCACACGAATGCAGCGTATGCCCTGTTTGTGGGCGTTGCGGATGAACTTGCCCAGAGCCTCGCGGGCGTCGTCGCTGCGCAGGCCATGCAAATCGACCTGAGCCTGAATGGACCACACGCCGCGGCGCAGTTTTTGCGGCACATCCGGCCCCACGCCGGGCCGGCGGTAGCTCAGGTCGGCGTCGGTGTCCAGCAGGCTGGTGATGTCCACCTCATCGCTCACGGATTCGCGCACGGCGGCTTCGTCATCCAGCATTTGCTGCTTGGGGATGGGGGCGGGTGCAGCGCCTTTAAGCTGCGCGCGGGGTGCTTGCTCCAAAGCTTGGACTTTGCCAATGGCCGCCTGGAACAGATTGCTTTGCGCAGCGCGCAGCTTGGCTTCCTTGGCGCGCTGTGCCGCGGCCTGCGCCTCCAGTTTGGCGGCCAGCACTGCGCGCTCGGCCTGCAAGGCCATTTCTTTTTTAACCTTTTTCAGGTCCGCCAAGCTGCTGATGGTGACGGCTGGGGTTTTCGCACCGAGTTTGTTCACATCAGTCCTGTCTCTGCCATGGACAGCGCCTGGCCCGGCCCCACGATGATGTGGTCCAGCACGCGCACATCCAGCAGCGCCAGCGCGGCTTTCAAGGTTTGGGTCAGCGCCTCATCGGCGCGGCTGGGCTGCACCGTGCCGCTGGGGTGGTTGTGCGCCAGCACCACGGCGCTGGCCTGGTGGTGCAGGGCGCGCAAGGCCACTTCACGCGGATAAACGCTCGTTTGCGTCAGCGTTCCCCTGAACATCTCTTCCATGGCCAGCAGGCGGTTTTGCGCATCCAGAAAGATCACGGCAAATACTTCGTAGCTGCGGGCGGCCAGGTGCAGCTTCAAATAATGCTTGATGGTGTTGGGGTCGGCAAACACCGTGCGCTCCTTGAGCTGCTCGGCCATCGCGCGGCGTGCCAGCTCTAGCACGGCCACAATCTCGGCGCGTTTGGCAGGCCCTAAGCCCTTGACGCGCTTCAAATCGTCTGGCGTGGCGTGCAATAGACCCGATATTCCGCCAAAACCCCCGTCGATAGTGCGGGAGCCGCTATCATTTTTGATACTCAGCAGTTCCTCGGCCATCTGCAGGACTCCTTTGCCCTGAATGCCGGTGCGCAGCAAAATGGCCAGCAGCTCCGTGTCGCTGAGTGCAGAAGCGCCGCGCGCCAGCAGTTTTTCACGCGGGCGGGCATCGGGAGGGAGGTCTTGGAGGGGCATGGTGTGGCGCTGGCGCGGCCCAGGGGCCCGACTTTCTACAATAGGGGCAGTTTATCGAGACTTCTATGACCGTAACGCTTCCCTGTGTACAAGCCGATTCCTTTTTGACCCTGCATTACCGCCTGAGCGGCCCGGCGGGCGACGTCATCAACACCTTTGGCGGCAAGCCCGCCACGCTGAGCCTGGGCACGGGGGAATTGTCCCCGGCCGTAGAGGCCTGCCTGCTGGGGCTGGAGGAGGGCACCCGCACCACTTTTGAGCTGCCCGCGGGCGCGGCTTTTGGTGAGCGCAACCCCGAGATGCAGCAGTGGCTGGCCCGCAAGGTGCTGACCCAGATGGGGGACCCGCTGGAGACTTACCGGGTGGGCGATGTGGTGCAGTTCCCCACGCCCGATGGCCAGGGCCAGTTTGCCGGTGTGGTACTGCAGCTGCGCGGAGACACCCCGGCCAAGCAGGCCGTGCTGTTTGATTTCAACCACCCTCTGGCCGGGCAGCCCGTGACCTTTGAGGCCCAACTGATTGGAATCTTATGAATATGACAACGATTGAGGCCATGAGCGACGCCGGGCCGCCCCAAGGCGCGAAGGCCCCCTCGGGGGGCAGCGAAGTACACGCAGTGACAAGCGTGGGGGCCACATTGTTGCCCCAAGAAATCATCCTGGCCGAGCCGCGCGGCTTCTGTGCCGGGGTGGATAGGGCCATTGAAATCGTGGACCGGGCCCTGCAAAAATTTGGCCGACCTATCTATGTGCGCCATGAGATCGTGCACAACACCTATGTGGTGAACGACCTCAAAGAACGCGGTGCCATCTTTATTGAGGAGCTGGACGATGTGCCCCCCGGTGCCACGCTGGTGTTCTCGGCCCATGGTGTTAGCCAAGCGATTCAGCGCGAGGCCGAGCGCCGAGGTTTTCGAATTTTTGACGCCACCTGCCCGCTGGTAACCAAGGTGCATGTGGAAGTGGCCAAGCTGCACAAAGAGGGCTACGAGTTCATCATGATTGGCCACAAAGGCCACCCCGAGGTAGAGGGCACGATGGGCCAGCTCGACAGCGGCATACACCTCGTCGAAGACGTGGAGGGTGTGGCTTTGGTCAACCCCATGCAGACGGACAAATTGGCCGTGGTCACCCAAACCACGCTGAGCGTGGACGACGCCTCGGAGATTGCAGCGGCGGTCAAAGCCCGCTTCCCCCAGGTGCGCGAGCCCAAGCAGCAAGATATTTGTTACGCCACGCAAAACCGCCAGGACGCGGTCAAGGTGATGAGCCCGCAGGTGGATATCGTGATCGTGGTGGGCAGCCCCACCAGCTCCAACAGCAACCGCCTGCGCGAAGTGGCCAAAAAACTCGGTACCGAGAGCTATATGGTGGATAGCGCTGATGAGTTGCAATCCGAATGGTTTGTGGGCCGCCAGCGCGTGGGCCTGACAGCTGGAGCCTCTGCGCCCGAGATACTGGTCAAAGCCGTTATTGACCGCATCAAGGCGCTGGGCGCCGTGTCGGTGCGCAAGATGGACGGAATAGAAGAAACCGTGAAATTCCCTCTGCCCAAAGGGCTGCGCATGGATACCACTCCATAAGCTTTGCCGAAGTTGATTGCTATTATTTTGCTAGCTGCTCCCGCACTAGAATAGAGCGCTACAGCGTATTTTGTGCTCCATTCACCGCTGATTTTTGAGAGATTTTTATGTTAGACATCACCCTGCTGCGCAAAGACCTGGACTCTGTTGTTGCCCGCTTGCAAACCCGTAAGAACCCCCAGGCGTTTCTGGATGTGGCGGCGTTTACCGCCCTAGAGTCTGAGCGCAAGACCACCCAAATTCGCACCGAAGAAATGCAGGCCAAGCGCACTGCGTCGGCCAAACAAATCGGCATGCTCAAGGGAAAGGGCCAACACGCCGAAGCCGAAGCCGCCATGGCCGAAGTGGCGGGTCTGAAGGCGGAGCTGGAAGCCTCTGCCACCCGCCTGGATGTTATTCAGGCAGAAATGCAAACCCTGCTGCTGGCCGTGCCCAATTTGCCACATGAGAGCGTGCCAGTGGGTGAAGATGAACATGGCAATGTGGTGGTGCGCACCTGGGGCACACCCCAAACTTACGACTTTGAAGTCAAAGACCATGTGGACCTGGGCAACCCCCTGGGCCTGGACTTTGAGATGGGTGTGAAGTTGACCGGCTCACGCTTCACGGTGATGAAGGGCCCGATTGCCCGCCTGCACCGGGCGCTGGCCCAGTTCATGTTGGATGTGCAAACACAAGAGCACGGCTACACCGAGTGCTACACGCCCTACATCGTCAATGGCGACAGCTTGCGCGGCACCGGCCAATTGCCCAAGTTTGAAGAAGACCTGTTTGCCGCCAAAAAGGGTGGCCAGGAAGGCGAGGCGCAGCCCGACCACACGGCGCTGTATTTGATTCCTACCAGCGAAGTGTCGCTCACCAACTTCGTGCGCGATGTGGTGTCAGCCGAGTCTGATTTGCCTATCAAACTGACCGCGCACACGCCCTGTTTTCGCTCGGAAGCCGGTAGCGCTGGGCGTGACACGCGCGGTCTGATCCGCCAGCACCAGTTTGACAAGGTGGAGATGGTGCAAATCGTGCACCCCGACACCAGCGACGCGGCGCTGGAATCCATGGTGACCCACGCCGAAGCCATTTTGCAAAAGCTGGAACTGCCCTACCGGGTCATGAGCCTGTGTACCGGCGACATGGGTTTTGGTGCCAGCAAAACCTACGACCTGGAGGTCTGGTTGCCGGCGCAAAACACTTTCCGCGAGATCAGCTCGGTGTCCAACTGCGACGCCTTTCAGGCGCGCCGCCTGCAGGCCCGCTTCAAGAATGCCCAGGGCAAAAATGAGCTGGTGCATACCCTGAACGGTTCTGGTTTGGCCGTGGGCCGCGCGCTGGTGGCGGTGCTAGAGAACCACCAAAACGCTGATGGCAGCATCACCGTGCCAGCCGCTTTGCGCCCCTACCTGGGCGGCCTGGAAAAATTGACCGCCTGAGCCTGCTAGAATTCAGGGCTTCGCGCGGAGCGAAATTAGGAAGAGTGGCAGAGTGGCCGAATGTACCTGACTCGAAATCAGGCGTACCGCAAGGTACCGTGGGTTCGAATCCCACCTCTTCCTCCAAAAAAGATGCAACTGACCCCGTAAACCTTGTGTTTACGGGGTTTTTTGTTGCAAAAAAGAGGCTTAGAAGCAGGCTAAACGCGGGTCAATTGCGTCCATCGCCCCCTGCCTTGGCGTTCACAATGGCAGCCATGTTCTGGATTCGCTCGTTCCTTTTGCTGGCTTGCTTGCTTTTTGCGGCTGTGGCACACGCCCAGTTGCCCAAACGCGACCTCAGCATCGAGCTACGCCAGGTGGACGAAGGGCGCGAGGCTGCCGAGGGCTACCGCGCAGGTACCAGCCAAAGCGCCACCTGGTCCTCACAAAGCCTGAGCGTGCGCAATGGCGAAAAAGGCATTTTGCGAGCCCAGCAGTCGGTGCCTATGCAATGGACGCAGTCTGTCCAATCCCAAAACACCAGCCTGACGGTGCCCAGCGCAGCGGCCTCCAGCAGCAGTGGCGGGGTCACCCAGGCGCTGCACTGGTTTGAAGTCGGCCAAACCATGACCGTGACGCCCAAATGGCCGGGTGGCAAGAAAGATGTGGCGCTGGAGATCGAAGTCCAACAGGCAGACATTAAGACTGTGCACAACGCAGACCTGCCGCGCCAAGCCCGCAACCAGCTCAGTACCACGGTGACCGTGCCGCTGAATCAGTGGGTCACTATTGCCGCCAGTGGCAAGACGGCTGCGGCGGCAGGCAACTACAGCAGCGAAAGCGGGGCTGATGCGCGCCGCCTGCTGCAAGTGCGGGTGCTGGCTCCCTAGTTGCTAAGAAGCGCCGCGCGCCAGCGGATTTGGCGTGGGCTCTGCCACCTTGCTCAGCGTGTTGCGGTCCGTGTGGTGAAACGGTTCGTCGCGCCCCAAAATCTGCATCACTGTATCTTCGTCGTAGCTCCAGGTGCCGTCGGGGTTGATCGTGACCTTGATGCGGAACTCCGTGGTTTTGAAGGCGTGCTGCAAAAACGGTGCGGAGCAGATGCCCCAGGTGTCCAGCCCTTGGGTGGCCACCAGTTCAAACTCGGTGGCGTCCGCTGCGGCCTGGCCTGACGCCATGGCAACCTGCCCGCGTGGGATGGTCAGGGTGTGGATGATGGTGCCTGTAGCGGGCTCCCATAGCCAGTAGCCCACTTGGTCGTGGTAGGTCTTGATCTGGTCGGGCTTGGTGATATGCGTGTGGTAGCGCAGGCCGTAAAGCAGTTGCGGGCCATTGGTTTGAGGATCAATCGGTTGCAGCTCAATGCGTTCAAAAAAAGCCTGCTTCTTCGGGCCTTCGGCTTTGGGCTTCACATCCATGCCACGCAGACCTTCCCAAACACCCGCCATGCCGCGCAGAGGCCCCAAGTTCGCCAGCGTGTCCACGTCTTGGGGATAAGGTTCGGTGTAAATGTCTTTGGGAAAGTCACTCATGGGATTCTTCAAATTTGAATGAAATACGGCTTCTAGGCCGTGGATAGTGCGGGAGCAGCTACTAAATCAATAGCAAATCATGGGCTGTCTGCCGCCTCAGCCAGCGCCGCCAGGGCGTCAAGCACCTGGGCGTGCGCCTGGGGGCTCAGTGGCTGCAACTGCGCTTGCAGCGCGGTTAACGCAGCAGCGCCTTGCGCCTGCAACTGCGCAATGCTTTGGCCCGCCACTTTGGGCGACTCAAAACCCAGGCTTTGCAGTAGCACGCCACCGGCAGTATCCACCAGCTTGAAATAGAACAGGCCGTCTTTTTCGCGGTACTGCTTGAAACTGGCCAGGGCCACTTTCGCTGCCTTGGTGTGGGTGGTTTGTGCTTGGTTGGCCAAACCGCGCAGGCCCACTGCGTTGCGCAGTTGGGCCATAAATGGCGTGGCAATGGCGCGCGCCTTTGTTGCACCTGCCAGCAGCAGGGCTTCCACCTTTTCAGGGTGGGCCATGTAGTCCTCGTAGGCGGCGCGCATTGGCGCGATTTCCTGGTCCACGCGTTCTAGCAACATTGTTTTGGCATCGCCCCAGGCAATGCCGTCGGCGTAGGCTTGGCGCAGCTTGGCGGTTTCTTCTTCGGACGCAAAGGCCTGGTAAATCTGAAACAGCGCCGAGCCCTCGGTGTCTTTGGGCTCGCCCGGCGCGCGCGAGTCGGTCTTGATGCCTGCAATCAGCTTCTTCAGCTGTTCGCGGCTGCTGAATAGCGGAATGGTGTTGTCGTAGCTCTTGCTCATCTTGCGGCCATCCAGGCCGGGCAGAGTGGCTACGGATTCTTCAATCTCAGCCTGCGGCGGCACAAAGTGCTCGCCATAGCGGTGGTTGAAGCTGGCGGCCATATCGCGCGCCATCTCGATGTGCTGGATCTGGTCGCGCCCCACGGGCACCTTGTGCGCGTTGAACATCAAAATGTCGGCACCCATTAGCACTGGGTACATAAAGAGGCCTGCGGTCACGTCGGCGTCTGGGTCGTCCCCGGCGGCGGTATTTTTGTCCACGGAAGCCTTGTAGGCGTGGGCGCGATTCAGCACACCTTTGCCGGTGACGCAGGTCAGAAACCAGGTCAGCTCGGGAATCTCAGGCACATCCGATTGGCGGTAAAAGGTCACCAGCTCGGGGTCTAGACCCGCCGCCAACCAGCTCGCGGCAATCTCCAGCGTCGAGCGCTGGATGCGCGCGGGCTCATCAATTTTGATCAGCGCGTGGTAATCGGCCAGAAAGTAAAAACTCTCCACGCCGGGCGTGCGGCTAGCGCGCACCGAGGGGCGGATGGAGCCTACATAGTTGCCGAGGTGCGGTGTGCCGGAGGTGGTGATGCCGGTGAGGAAGCGGGTACGGGTCATGGGTCGAGAATCAGAAGACTAAGAAGTGAGTGCAGCCAAGGGCGTGAGCAGGAGCCGAAGGAGGCCATAGCTGATTGACATTACCGGTTGCATCCAGAAAGTGCTCAAAAATCCGGTAACGATGAGGCCCATCACGACAAAGAAGCCCCAAGGCTCTATGCGTGACACCAGTACGGCTTGTTTGATAGGCAGCAAGCCCACCAAGACGCGGCCGCCGTCCAGCGGCGGGAGCGGAAAAAGATTGAGCGCGAACATCACCACGTTGGTCAGCACGCCTGCGTTGCACATCTGTACGAAGAAGGTTTCCTCCACGCCGCTCGCCTGCAGCAGATAGAGGCCAATCCCCCACGCGAGTGCCTGGGCGAAATTAGAGCCCGGCCCGGCCAGCGCCACCCAAATCATGTCGCGTTTGGGGTTGCGCAGGTTTCCGAAGCGCACGGGTACAGGTTTGGCATAGCCAAATACGAAAGCGCCCGAGGTTACAAAATAAAGCATAAGCGGCATAACGATGGTGCCGATCGGGTCGATGTGCTTGACTGGATTGAGCGTAACCCGCCCCAGCATCCAGGCCGTGTTGTCGCCAAAATAACGCGCGGCATAGCCGTGGGCCGCTTCATGCACGGTGATGGCAAACAAGACCGGCAACGCGTAAATAGCGACGGTCTGAATCAGTTGAGCGATGTCCAAAGTTGACTCTCAGAGGTTGGAGAAAATAAGCCGCTGCTACAAGCCAATGCGCGCCAAGCTGCCACCGCCCTGGCGGATGACTTCGGGTTCGTCGCCGGTCAGGTCAATCACCGTTGTGGGCTCTTGCGCGCAAGCGCCAGCGTCGATCACGCCAGCCACTTGGTGCTCGTAGCGCTCGCGGATATCGTGCGCGTCGTTCAGGGGTTCCGTTTCACCAGAGGCAATCAAGGTAGTGGCCAAGAGCGGTGTGCCATGCAATGCCAGCAGGTCTTGTAAAACCCGGTGCTCGGGCACGCGCAGGCCTATGGTTTTGCGTGAGGGATGGCTGACCCGGCGTGGCACTTCCTTGCTGGCTTCCAAGATGAAGGTGTAAGGCCCCGGCGTGGCAGATTTCAACAGCCGGTACTGGCGGTTATCGACCCGCGCGTAGCTGGCCAGCTCGCTCAGGTCACGGCACAAAATGGTCAGGTGGTGTTTGTCATCCACACCGCGGATGCGGCGCAGGCTGTCGGCCGCGGCCTTGTCGTCCAGGTGGCAGACCAGCGCGTAGCTGGAGTCCGTGGGCACGGCCAAAATGCCGCCTTTCTCCAGCAAAGCGACGGCCTGTTTGAGGAGTCGTGCGTGCGGGTTTTCGGGGTGAACTTCGAAGTACTGCGCCATGCTACTGAATGCGCGAAGCTAACAAGTCCCACACCGGCGTGAGCTGGCCCGGTAGAAAGGGCAGAGTGCCGAGCTCGGTGTGGCTCTCTTCGGGGCTATGAAAGTCGCTCCCGCGCGATGCGGCCAGGCCAAACTCGCGTGCAGTTTCTGCATACACCTGGTACTCAGGCACCGAGTGGCTGCCGGTGACGACCTCTACGCCTTGGCCACCATGGTTTTTGAATTCGGTGAACAAGGCAAATTCCTCATTCGGGCTGAACTTGTAGCGCGCGGGGTGCGCAATCACCGCCAAGCCGCCCGCACCGGTGATCCAGGTCACGGCGTCTTTCAGGGTGGCCCATTTGTGCGGCACAAAGCCGGGCTTGCCTTCGGTCAAAAACTTGCGAAAGACTTCATTGGTTTCCTTGCAGACACCGCTTTCCACCAAAAAGCGGGCAAAGTGCGTGCGCGAAATGAGTTCCGGGTTGCCGACAAACTTTAGGGCACCTTCAAAAGCGCCTTTGATGCCGACTTTGGCCAGACCTTCAGACATCTCCATGGCACGCTCAGTGCGGCCACCGCGCGTTTGGCGAAGACCCTGCACCAGTTCCGCGTTGTCCGGGTCAAATCCCAGGCCGACGATGTGGACGGTATGGCCGATGAAGGTGACCGAAATTTCGGTGCCGGTCAGGTACTTCATACCCTGGGCTTTGGCGGCTGCGGCGGCGCGGTGTTGGCCGCCGACCTCATCGTGGTCGGTGAGCGCCCACAGTTCTACGCCGTTGGCTTTGGCCCGCTCGGCCAAGGCTTCAGGGGTCAGGGTGCCATCCGATACAACGGAATGGCAATGGAGGTCGGCGTTCAGAATAGTAGTCACGGGGCCATTTTAGGCGCTGGTCTACGTCAGAAGGCGGGGGCGCTCTCAAAGTCCATGGTGTTGCCGTGGACCGGGTGGGGCAAGTGCAGCGCAGTGGCGTGCAACAACAGGCGTTCTGACAGGGCCAGCACCGGCGCGGGCGCGTACAGGGCATCGCCCAAAATCGGGTGACCAATAGCCCTCAGGTGCACGCGCAACTGGTGGGAGCGGCCCGTCACAGGCTCCAGTGCCACGCGTGTCGTGTTGTGCACACTGTCCGCGTGAATGGTGCGTATCCGGGTGACACTGGGTTTGCCGTGCAAGGGTTCAATGATCCGAAGGGGGCGATTCGGCCAGTCCACCTGAATGGGCAGGTCTATGGTTTGCCAGTCTGCGTACTCAGCAGCCAAAGTGCCCGAGACCACGGCGGTATAGCTTTTGTACACCAGCCGGTTGGCGAACGCCGCGCTTAAGGTGCGTTGGGCTTCCAAACCACGCGCCAACACCATCAGCCCCGACGTCGCCATATCCAGCCGGTGCACGATCAGGGCGTCGGGGTACTCCTGCTGCACCCGGCTGCTCAGGCAGTCTTGCTTGTCTGCGCCGCGCCCAGGCACGGCCAGCAGCCCCGAGGGTTTGTTGACGATGATCCAGTGGGGGTCGACATGAACCAGCGCCAGGTCAGTCATCGTGGTCGTCATGATCAACCGGCCATTGGATGAGTCGCTCTACCGTTTCACACAGCTCGTTCACGTCATTGGGTTTGTAGATCAGCGCATCCGCACCCTCGGCCCTGGCGCGACTCTCCAGCTCAGGGGTGACATAGCCAGACGCCAATGCCACTGGTAAGTCGGGCCGAATGGCTTTGACTTCACGCAATAAATCAAGCCCGCTGTAGCCTGGCATGTTGTAGTCGGTGACCAGCAGGTCCACCGATTTGGGGTTGGCGCGCAGGGCCGCGTGGGCCGTGTGCGGGTCTGTGAAGGTGACCACAGCGTAGCCTTTGCGAGTCAACACCCGTTTGACCAAAAATACCAGGGCCTGGTCGTCGTCCACATACATCACCGTGCGGCCGTTGCCGGAGGCATCCGGGGACGACGGTGTTGGTGCAGGCGCGGCCAGTACTTTTTCTTGTGTTGTGGGGAAATACAGGGTGAAGGCGCTGCCGGTTCCCAGCGTACTTTGGGCATCTACAGCACCCTGGTGGGTTTGCATAATTCCGTGCACCACCGACAAACCCAGGCCCGTGCCTTGCCCGACTTGGCGGGTGGTAAAAAAGGGCTCAAAAATGCGCGACAAGGTCTGCGCTGTCATGCCACTACCCGTGTCGCTCACCGTGACCACTGCGTACTGTCCGGGCGCTATGCCCAGCCGTTCGGTATCGGGCCAGACCAGCTCCTGGGTGTCCAGATCCAGCGTCACTTTGCCCTTGGACTGACCCACGGCCAAAAAGGCATTGGTGCACAGGTTCAGCAACGCCTGCTCTACCTGGGTGGCATCGGCCAGCACGGCGGGGCAGTCGCGTGCCAGCTTCACGCGCAGCTTCACGGTGGGTGGCATGGCCACTTTGACCAAATGCACGGTTTCTTCAATCACCTCCGTCAAATCGATGGGAATGCGCTTGGGCGGCTCGTTGCGGCTGAAGGTCAATATTTGCCGCACCAAATCGCGCGCCCTGCGCCCAGCCTTGTCGATTTCTTGCAGGCTGGTGAGGGCCACAGATCCGGGGGGTACATCTTGGGTGGCCAGGCTGACATTGCCCAAAATCGCGCTCAGAATATTATTGAAGTCATGCGCAATGCCGCCCGCCATGGTGCCGATGGCCTGCATTTTTTGCGACTCACGCAATTGGTTTTCCAGCGTGAGGCGCTGGGACTCGGCCAGCTTGCGGGCCGTCAAATCGCGCGCAAAAATGGTGGTGATGGCACCTTGGGCCCGGCGGGCATCGCGCCTGCGGTCTTGCAGCAAATTGTCGGGCGGCAATGCGGACGTTGGGCCTAGGGCGCGCCGCTCTAGTGCAACGCTGATTTCAACAAAGATGTCGTCACCGCGCAAAGTGACGGCGCGGTATTCCCCCAGAACGGCCGGATTGGGCAGATTACCGGCCTCCAGCACGCGCTGAACATCGGGCAAGAACTGCGACAGCGCGCTCCCCAAAGCTTGGTCTGCCGGGCACTGAAACAAGGCCGTTGCCGCCGGGTTAAAAACAGTAATGCAATGGCGTTCGTCAATGCACAAAATAGCGTCCAGCGATGAGTTGATGATGGCCGCCATGCGGTTTTCGCTCAGCAGCAGGTCTTCATTGCGCTGGCGCAGCACGGCCGCACTTTGCTGGAGTGCTTGGCGCTGGGCCAGCAGCGGGCCTTGGTCGATGGTGGCGCAAATGAAATGAGCCAGTTCGTCTTGCGGGTTTTCAATTCGCGCGATGTGCAGGTCACCCGTAAAGTGGCCTTCCGAGCCGGCCAGAAAATTCACCTCGCTGACCTCGGCAGTGCCATGCGCTTTGGCGCTGAGAAAAGCGACGGCAACCACATCGGTGTGCTCGCTGCCGACAAAGGGCAGCAAAAAGTTCAGCGGCGGATCGCTCTCTTGGGGCTGAAACAAGCGCAAGGCCATGGCATTGCTGGCCAATACCAGGCCCTCTTCGTCCACCACCATCAGGGCCAGCGGCACATTGGAGAAGAGGGTAGAGAAGCGCTCAGACGCGCCCTCGGCCTCTTGCTGGCTATAGCGCAGTGCCTGGTTTTGAATCTCCAACTCCGCCTGGTACTTGCGCAAGTCCTGGATCATTTGGGCTGGTGCGTAGCCGTCCACAATCAGGTCTTGCACCGAGCGCCCGCCGGGTTCCAGCAGGCGCGCCAGGCGCGAATTGACGCGCAGTTTTTTGCGCCTAGGCAGTTTGTCCATGGGTTTACTGTCGCACCACTGCTTGGCCGGGCTGGTAATCGGATACCGACAGCGGGCTTTTCTTGGCGATATAGGTGCGCATGACTTCAGCGTCCAGAAAACCAGTATTCACATAGCTCGGGTGCCCCGTGACCACAGGGTAGCCATCACCGCCCGCAGCCATAAAGTTGTTGATGACCATGCGGTAGCTGGTGTTGGGGTCGAGTGCTTTACCGCGAATTTTCACGTTGTAGATCTCGCCGGACTTGATCAGCATTTCAACACCGGCAAAGTGAGAAAAACCACCCGCCCCTGGCGTGAACCGGGCGGCGGTGCGCAGATAGTCCATCACCTCGACTCCGCTGAGCTGCAGCAACGCCACAGTGTTGCCAAACGGGTGCACGGTGAGGATATCTTTGTAGCTGATGTCACCCGCAGGCAAAGACTCCCGAATGCCCCCCGAATTCACCACCGCAAAGTCTGCCTGTGTGCGCTCCATAAACGCCGTGCCGATCAACACGCCCAAAGAAGTCGCCTGCTTGCGAATGACCGACCGGTCGCCTTCAAAGCGCGCGTCGGATGCGCCCACGCGCACCAGTAATTGCTGTTGACCGAAGGTCTGGTGGGGTAGCAGCATTTCCAGCATGGCTGGGTCTTCGGGAATCTCGGCGGTGTAGGTTTTCAGTGTGTAAGTGCCATCGGCTAGTAGGGCCTTGCGTTTCAAGTTGATGGGCACCAGGTTGTAGCGCAGTAGTTTGAAGACGCCATTCTGGTATTCAAAGTCCGCCCGGCCCACGTATTTACCCCACTCGTGGGCCTGCACAATCCAGGTGCCATTTTGGCGATCGGGCAGGCAGGGCGTGCCGGGCACGTAGCCCGTGTCCAATACGTTCTCAGCCTGCATGCAAGCTGCATTTTGCGAGTGACCGCCCACCACCAAATGCAGCCCCTTGACGGCGCGCGCCATTTCCACATCGCCGGGGGCCAGGCTGCCGTGCTTGCCGTCTGCGTAGTGCCCCATGTGGGTGGCCGCAATGAGGACATCCGCCTTGCCTTGAAGCTCTGGGATGAGCAGGGCGGCTTCGGCAATCGGGTTGCGAAACTCAATGTTTTGGGTGTTCTCCGGATTGGTCAGGCGTTTGGTGTCTTCTGTGGTCAAACCCATTACCGCCACCCGCACCCCACCCAGAGTAAAGATTTTGTAGGGATCAAAAAGCCGCTCGGTCCCTTGGTAAATATTGGCCGACAACATCGGGAACTTGGCCAGCTTGCGCTGCAGTCGCAAAACTTGGGGGGGCTTGTCAAATTCATGGTTGCCCACAGCCATCGCGTCGTAGCCCAGCAGGTTCATGCCTTTGAAATCGGGCACGGCGTCTTGTAGGTCGGACTCAGGCACGCCGGTATTCACATCGCCACCATCCAACAGCAAGCTGTAGCCACCAGCGGCGGACACCTCGCTGCGGATGGCATCTATGACCGTTTTGCGCGCAGCCATGCCATATTCACCATCCCCGTTTTTCCAGAAGCGCCCGTGGTGGTCGTTAGTGTGCAGAATCGTTATCTTGATGGCGGGCTGCAACGCGGTTGGCAGCGGTTGGAGCTGCGAGCATCCTGCGGCGCAGGCCACCAACAGGGTCCATAGAGTGATGCGATAAATGTGCATGCGGTGGCGCTGGGTGTTTGCGGTCAAGGTGCCGCTGCAGGACGGAGTTTGTTTATATCAAACTCACTGACAGGCGCGGCGGTATTGCCCCAGGAGACGCGCACAAAACTCACCAGCGCTGCCAGTTCCTGGTTGTTGAGCTGCAACTGAAAGGGCGGCATGCCAAAGGGTCGCGGGTTGCCCGCGGTTGCCGGCGCAAAGCCGCCCAGTACCGTGATTTGGATCAAATTGTTGGGCCGAAGGGCATTTACCGTAGCGCTGCCCGCCAATGGCGGATAGGCCCCCGCCACACCCTGGCCGTTTTGCCCATGGCAACTGGCGCAATGCTTTTCATACAGCCTCGGCCCCAAGGCGGTTGGCGCTGTGGCGGGCATGGTCACTGGGGGAATGCCAATATCACCATAGCGCGTAGCTGAGCGCGCTGGGCTCTCGGGCAGAAGATAGCGCGCCATGGCCTGCGCATCTGCAGGCTCCAGGTACTGCGTACCACCCAACACCACTTCGGCCATCGGCCCATGCGCATTGCCATGTTTCGATTGCCCTTGTGTCAGGTATTGCACCAAGTCTTCCTGCGACCAGTGGCCCAAGCTACCCGGCGTCTTGCTTTGCAGGCTGGGTGCCAGCCAGCGCGAGCCCGCCACCTCGCCACCGCCCGCAGCATGGGCTTCGTCAATGGCACCCAGGCGATTGCGTGGCGCGTGGCAGGCGCTGCAATGGCCCAGGCCGTTGACGAGGTAGCTGCCGCGCGCCAAGTCACCAGGGGCTGGGCTGGTAGGCACAGCCGGTGCCGGTTTGAAATACAGCCAGCGCCATACGGACAGGGCCCATTGCGTGTTGTAGGGCCAGCGCAAATCGTGGGCCGTATTCACCTGACCCGACGGTGCCAGCGTACGCAGGTAAACCAAGATGGCGTCCGAGTCTGCCCGCGAGACCTGGGTGTAGTGGGTGTAGGGGAAGGCTGGGTACAGCAAGCGTCCGTCGCGGGATTTGCCATCGTGCATGGCTTGCCAAAAATCGTCGGGTGACCAAGCGCCGATACCCCGGCTCGGGTGGGGCGTGAGGTTGCTGGAAACCAACTGGCCAAAGTCCGTGTCCAGCCGCTTGCCACCGGCAAAAGGTGCACCGCCGCGGGCGGTGTGACAGGCTGCGCAGTTGCCAATACGCGCCAAATAGGCCCCTTGGGTTAGCTGCGCACTGGGCGGCACAGACGACGTCGTAGTTTGGCCCGTATTTATCGGTTTGCCGCACTCCACCGACGCTTGCGCGCTGGGGCGTGGCGGCGGTGAGCTGGCGGGCTTGGCCGGAAACGGCACCACTTGCGATGACAGCCAGTGCGTTACCGCATTGGCATCCGCATCACTGAGTTTGCGGGCAATGTCGGCCATGCAATCGGGCGCACTGGCATGCCGTTGGCCTGCTTTCCAGCCGCCCAATTGCGCGTTCAGGTAGTCACGGGGCAAACCCAGTAAGCCAGGTGTCTGGGGCAACACACCGGTCAATAGGCTGCCATGGCACTGCGTGCAGGCCGGTAGGCCCTTGGCTGCGTCACCACGGGTGGCTAGCTGCTGCCCCCGGCTCAGCAGCGCTGCACTCGCTGTGGAAGGCACGGGCTTGGGGTGGGGCAACTCCAGAGACGAGAAATACTGGGCAATTTCTTGCAGGTAGCTGTCGTCCATCGTGTCCAGCAGACCCGTCATCAGGCCATAGTGGCGACGCCCCTCACGAAAGTTAACGAGTTGGTTGTACAGGTAGCCAGCAGGCTTACCCGCCAGGCGGGGGTAGTAGCCATCCGGTCCCGCGCGGCCCTGATCGCCGTGGCAGGCCGTGCAAGCCTGCAGGCGCTGCGCCAGTGTGTTCTCAAAGGGTGCCGCGAGGCTGGCTGTGGTGGTGAGTATTGACAGTGCCAGTGCAGACAACAGTGTCTGCAGCCATCGGGTTGCGCTCAGGGTTTCCATAGCGCCTGAGCATACCGCCCAAGCCTTATGCCCACACGCTATGCCCAAACGATGGGTTGCCGCAGTTTCAGCCAGTTCTCATACTGCGCGCTGAAGGCCTCTTCAATGCGCGGACGTTTGACCTTGAGGGTGGGTGTCACAAAACCATTTTCAGGCGTCCAGGTGGTCGTGACTGCGGCCAGAAAATCCAGCCGCTCATGCGGTTCTAGCTTGCTGTTCACGACCTTCAGGTGTTCACGCAAAGAGTCAGTCAAAGCCTGCTTGGCCTCTGGCGTGGCGCAGCGTGCCACCGCCTCTAGCGACAGCATGACGATGGCAAAGGGTTGTGCAAAGTTGGCACCGGTCACCGCGCAGGCCTCGATGTCGACGTGCTGCACCAGCAGGTCCTCAATCGGAGCCGGTGCCACGTATTTGCCCTTGCTGGTCTTGAAAATGTCTTTCACCCGGCCCGTAATGCTTAAAAAGCCTTGCGCATCGATCTTGCCCTTGTCACCCGTGCGCAGCCAGCCGTCCGCTGTGAATGCAGCCGCAGTTTGCTCTGGCTCGCGGTAATAGCCTTGCATGAGCGCGCCGTTGCGCATTTGGATTTCGCCAGTCTCGGGGTCAATGCGGCTCTCCACACCCTCGTAGGGTTGGCCCACGGTACCCACGCCGCGTGAGCCTGGTAGCGTGGAATGCGACACCCCGCAGTTCTCTGTCATGCCGTACACCTCAATCAGATCGAGGCCCAGGCTGCGGTACCACTGCAGCACGTCTGCGGGCATGGGAGCCGCTCCGCCTGCGGCGATACGGCATTGGTCCAGACCCAAGCCTTTCAGAATTTTGCGCCGCACGATGCCGCCCAGAATGGGGATGGACAGCAGAGTCTTCAGCTTCTTGGCGGGCATCTTGCTGTGCACGCCTTGCTGGAACTTGACCCACAAACGCGGCACCGAGAAAAAGACCGTGGGCCGCGCCCGCTGCAGGTCTTGCACAAAGGTGTCGAGCGCTTCCGCAAAGAACACATGCGCCCCATAGCGCAAGGAAGCCTGCTCCACCAGCATGCGCTCGGCCACGTGGGCCAGCGGCAGGTAGGAGATAAAGCGGTCGTTGCTGTCCATAGTGACCCGGCGTGTGGCGCTGGTCACACCCCAGGCCATGGTCTGGTAGGTTTGCACCACGCCCTTGGGTACGCCCGTGGTGCCGGAGGTGTAAATGATGGTGCAAATGCTGTTCAGGTCGTGAATCGGGTTGCCCTGCAGTGGCTGATTACTCTGTTGCAAAGCATCCCATTGCAGTGCCTTGATGGCAGGTGCCAACGGTAGTGCGATCAGGGGTAGTTCGGCAGGTACGCCGCTTTGCAGCGCAGCGATGTCATCCATCTTGCCTACAAACAGCGCCTGGGTTTCGCTGTGTTTGAGGATGTAGGCCAGCGCTTCGGCGTTGAAGGTGGGGTAAATGGGCACCGAGACATAGCCCGCCATCCAAATCGCCAAGTCCGCCAGAATCCAATGCGCGCTGTTCTTGCCCAAAATGGCAACCCGGCTGCCCGCAGGCCAGCCTTGGGCCTTCAGCCAGCTTGCGGTGCGGCGCACCTGGTCACCGGCTTGGCTCCAAGTGATGTCTTCAATGACCCCGCCACCTCGGGGTTGCGTCAGATAAATGTCGTTGGCACGCTCTCGCTCCCAGCGGAACAGGCTTTGCAGTGGCATGTCTTGGGGGGAAACGGCAATGGAGGTGGTCATGGGCGGTGGGGTTGACAAAGTGGCGTTCATTCTTGACACAGCACGGCCCAGTCGCAATGGTGTTGACCCTAGGTGACGTGACTTGTTGAGCCCACTGTCGCCCGCGTTTATCGCTTTAACATCCAAGCTTTACAAACTGATTCGTGGGGCATTGATTTCACCCACAGCCAAGTCAAAACCGATTGCAGCGACAATCAGGCTCTTTTTTTCCATTATTTGCTTGCAAGTTAACCGTTTAGACATGTCCAGTACGACTATTTTCAAGGTGCGTCCCGCCACCTTGCGCGACGCAAAATCCATTGCCGAATTACACAACGCTACCGCCCGCGAAGCCTTTAAATCCGTAGTGGGTGACACGCCTATTGCCGATGTTCCGCTCGAAAAACGCCAGGCCTACTGGCGCGAGGCCATTGAATACAGCGAACCCCAAGTGCAGGTGGTGCTGGATGATGAAAAAATTATCGGATTTGTAGGCTTTGATCGTTCACGCGACAAAGGCACCCCGCCCACCATGGGTGAGATTTGGGCCATCTACGTGGCACCCGCCTACTGGGGTAAGGGCGCTGGTGTTGCGCTGTGGGATGCCGCACGCGAAGGCCTGCAAGACGAGGGCTGCACACACGTCTCCGTGTGGGTGCCTTTGTCCAATGACCGCGCAGTTCGCTTTCATGAACTCGCCGGATTCAAGCGCGAAATGGCCAGCGCCAAAACGGTTGCGATTGGCGCTGTCCGGGTCGAAGAAATTCGCCTGAAGCGCTGCGTGCTCTAAAGCTTGCGCACCACGGCGCTACCAATCGAGTAGCCCGCTCCAAACGAGCAAATCATGCCCACATCACCCGCTGCAAAGTCCGCTTTGTGGCGGTGAAATGCAATGATGGAACCCGCAGACGCGGTGTTGGCAAACTCATCCAAAATCACCGGCGCGTCGTCGGCGGTCGCATCGCGGCCCAGCAGCTTGCGGCTGATCAATTGGTTCATCGCCAAGTTGGCTTGGTGCAACCAGAAGCGGCGCACGCCCGAAGGCTCTAGGCCCAAATCGCTCAAATGCCCCGCCATGTGCTCCGCTGCCATGGGGCACACCTCTTTGAACACCTTGCGGCCTTCTTGTCTAAACAGCTGATCGCGGTCTTCTGGGTCGCGGTCCTCTGCGCGCGACAGAAAGCCGGCGTTGTTGCGAATATTGTTGGAGAAGGTGCTGAGCAGGCGGGTTCCCAAGATTTCAAACGCGCCCGCTGGGGCCAATTCCAGCCGCTCCACTAATACGGCCGTGCAGACATCGCCAAAGATGAAGTGGCAGTCACGGTCTTTCCAGGCCAGGTGGGCGGAGGTGATTTCCGGATTGACCACCAGGATCGCACGCGCCGAGCCGGTGCGCACCGCATTGACGGCCATCTCTAGCGCAAACGTGGCGGAGGAGCAGGCCACATTCATATCAAACGCATAGCCCTGCACCCCCAAAGCGGTTTGAATCTCAACCCCCATGGCGGGGTAAGCACGCTGCATATTGGCGGCTGCGCAGATGACGCCATCCACGTCCGCCGCCGTCTTGCCCGCCGTAGTCAGCGCATCCTGGCAGGCCTTCACGCCAATTTCCGCCATCAACGACAACTCAGTGTCGGGGCGCGGATTCAGGCTGGGGCGCATGCGCCGCGGGTCCAGCACGCCAGACTTGTTCATGACATAGCGGCGTTTGATGCCCGATGCTTTTTCTATAAATTCCACACTGGAGTCTGTAATGGCTGCGCAAGTGCCCGCCGCAATGGCAGTGGCGTTTTTGGCATTTTCCAAGGCCGCGTAGGCATTGAAAGCTGCAACCAGCTCTTCGTTGGTAATGACTTCTGGCGGGGTGAACAGGCCGGTGCTGCTGATGGCGACGCGATGCATAGTAGGAATCTGGTGGTTGGGCGCGAGCGCCAAATTCAATGAAGGCGCGATTATGCGCTTGGCCGGTGTCCGCAAAACGGACGCGCTGCCGGACACCCAGGCGGACACTTCGGACACTCCGGACGCCTTGAAAATAGAAAAACTCTAATGAAATCAACACTGTGTGACCTGGCACAGCTTGTGCAATTCAGCAGGACTTCTTACCGAGAACCTGCATGATCCGCGACACCTCCAGCCAAGACACCCAGCTTTCGACCAGCGGCCAGCGCTTTACGCCCAAGGTCCGGCTGGCCTTGGCGATTGCCATCGTAGTGTTGCTTTTGAGCGCATGGGCGGTGAAGGCCTGGTTGGGCTCCAGCCAGTCGGTCAATGCCGCCCGCTTGCGTATTGCCGAGGTCACGACCGGCAACCTGGTACGGGATGCCGCCGTGAACGGCCGCGTGATCGCTGCTGTCAGCCCCACGCTCTACGCCACCGCCACGGGCAGCGTCACACTCAAAACCAAAGCGGGTGACACGGTCAAAAAAGGACAAGTGCTTGCGGTGATTGAGTCGCTGGATGTGCAAGAGGCGCTCAAACGCGAGCAATCGGCCCTGGAACAACTGGAAGCGGATGTGGCGCGCCAGCATATTCTGGCCAAGAAGCAAAAACTCAATGCCCAGCGGGATGCTGAGCAGGCCGAGATTGAACTCATTAGCGCCAAGCTGGCGGTGGAGCGCATTGAGCCCGCGTTCAAAGAAGGCGTGATTGCCAAGGTGGATTACCTGAAGGCTAAAGACACTCTGAGCTCCGCGCAAATTCGCAGCCAGCACGCCAACCAAACCTCTGCGCTGGAAGGTGAAGACGTAGGCTTTGCTTTGCAAACCCGCCAAAGCCTGTTGCAACGCCAACGCATTGCGTTGGCCAATGCACAAAGGCGTGTGGACGAGTTGAGCTTGCGTGCACCGGTCGACGGGTTTGTCGGCACCCTGGCCGTGTCCAGCGGTACGGTTGTACTCACCAACGGCGCGGTGATGACCCTGGTGGATTTGTCTCAACTGGAAGTTGAAGTCGAAGTACCCGAGGGCTATGTCGCGGACTTGGGCCTGGGCATGCCCGCCGAGATCACCGTGGGAGCCACCAAAGTCATGGGCAAGCTATCGGGCCTGTCGCCCGAAGTGATCAAAAGTATGGTGCTTGCCCGGCTTCGCTTTGATGGCGAGCCACCGGCTGGCATGCGCCAGAGCCAGCGCGTATCCGTGCGCCTGCTGATGGAAGAAAAACGCAATGTGCTGATGCTGCCCCGCGGCCCCTTTGTGGAAAGCGAAGGCGGGCACTTTGCCTACCGCATGGAAGACGGCGTTGCCGTGCGCACCCCGGTGTCGCTGGGTGCCAGCAGCCTGACCGCCATCCAGGTGCTATCGGGCTTGCAAGCTGGCGACAAGGTCGTCGTCTCGGGCTCCGATGTGTTTGCCAATGCGCCCCGCGTTTCTGTTAACCCCTGATTACTTGACTACCCATCTTTCAAGGAGCACCCGATGTTAAAAATGACTCACCTCAGCAAGGTCTACCGCACCCATTTGATTGAAACCCACGCATTACGGGATTTTCATATCGAAGTAAAACAAGGCGAGTTTGTCACCGTGACCGGCCCTTCCGGCTCGGGCAAGACGAGTTTTCTCAACGTGGCGGGTTTGCTAGAAGACTTTACGGATGGGGAATACCTGCTGGACGGTGGCAGCGTAAAGGGGTTGGACGACAACCAGCGCTCGCGCCTGCGCAACGAGAAGCTGGGCTTCATCTTTCAGGGTTTCAACCTGATCCCCGACCTGAACCTGTTTGACAACGTGGATGTGCCGCTGCGCTACCGCGGCTACGGCAAGGCCGAGCGCAAAGAGCGCATTGAAGATGCATTGGCCCAAGTGGGGCTGGCCTCGCGCCAAAAGCATTACCCCGCAGAACTCTCGGGTGGGCAGCAGCAGCGCGTAGCCATTGCACGTGCCTTGGCAGGCAGCCCCAAGCTGCTGCTGGCAGATGAGCCTACGGGCAATCTGGACACGCAAATGGCGCGGGGTGTGATGGAGTTGCTGGAAGCCATCAATGCCAAAGGCACGACGATTTTGATGGTGACCCACGACCCGGAATTGGCCGTGCGCGCGCAGCGCAATGTGCACATCATTGATGGTCAGGTTTCCGATCTGGTGCGCAGAACTCCGTCGTTGGTGAACCCTGCGAACACCCCAGACGTGGCCCAAGCTGCCTGATACGAGACCGTCACGAGACCACCACGAGACTACTGCGATGTTGAAATACTATTTCTTTCTGGGCTTGCGCAGCCTGCGCCGCAATCCGGCACTAACCGCGCTGATGGTGCTGACGCTGGCTGTTGGCGTAGCGGCCAGTGTGGCCACCATGACCATCCTGCATGCCATGTCGGGTAACCCCATTCCTCACAAAAGTGACAGATTGCTGTCGGTTGTTTTGGATGCCGGACCGCTGGAGGGCTACAAGCCGGGGGACGAGCCTAACGACGTTCAGAGCACCTACCGCGATGCCATGAACTTGGTAGCCAGTGGCCAGGGTGAGCGCCGTACGGCCGCGTATGGCATGTCGGTCACGGTGCAGCCTGAGCGCAAAGACCTGGGTGTCTTTGGAGCCCAAGGCATTGTCACTACCAAAGACTTTTTCCCCATGTTTGAAGTGCCTTTTGCAGCCGGACAAGGCTGGGGTGCCAAAGAAGACACGGACGGCGCAGACGTGGTGGTGTTGAGCCGCGAATTTTCGGAAAAGCTTTTTGGCACGGCGCAATCCGTGGGCAAGCAGGTGATCCTATCGGGCCAGCCGTTTCAGGTGATAGGCGTTCTAGACACTTGGAAACCCCTGCCACGCTATTACCTGATCATTGGCCACGGTGCATTCGCCGGTGCAGCCGAAGATTACTTTTTCCCCATTGCGAATGCAGTGCGGCACAAACTCAGCCATGCGGGTAGCACCAACTGCAGTCAGTCCCGCGAGCCTGGTTTTCAAGGAAAGCTGGATTCAGAATGCACTTGGGTGCAAACCTGGTTTGAGCTGAGCTCAGCCAATGAGCGGCCCGCCTTGCAGACCTATCTGGACAACTATGCTGCCGACCAGGCACGCCAGGGCCGCCTGCTGCGCAGAGCCAAAAATCACCTTTACAACGTAACCGAGTGGTTGGAGCGTCTGGAAGTGGTTGAAAAAGACAACCGCCTTGCGGCTTGGCTGTCATTTGGATTCTTGGCGCTGTGCTTGGTCAATACCGTGGGCTTGCTGCTGGCCAAGTTCTCGTCGCGTGCTTCTGAGGTTGGCGTGCGCCGCGCTCTGGGCGCATCCCGCTCTCAGGTATTTCAGCAGTTCTTAATGGAAGCTGTCGTGGTCGGGTTGGCCGGTGGCGTACTGGGCTTGTTGCTGGCCTGGGGGGCTTTGCAATTGATCGCCCTGCAGTCCAAAGAGCTGGCGTTGCTGGCCCATATGGACTGGCAAATGCTGGCGCTGACGTTCGCGCTGTCGGTGTTGGCCGCCGTGCTGGCCGGCTTGCTGCCCACTTGGCGCGCATGCAATGTCACGCCGGCTTTGCAACTCAAATCTCAGTAAGGGGAGCCCCATGAGCATGGAAATTCGACCTATTTTCTCGGCATTGATGCGCAGTAAAACCGGTGCGGTGCTAGTGGCTTTGCAAATTGCCATCAGCCTGGCCATTTTGGCCAACGCATTGCATGTGGTGAACCAGCGCCAGACTGTGATGAACCGGCCTAGTGGCATTGATGACGAAGCATCGGTGTTTTATTTGATGACCAAGAACCTGCCCGAGGCCACGCATGAAGAGGAACTGGCCAACCAGGCGCGCGAAACCGCAGTGCTGCGCGGCCTGCCGGGCGTGCTGTCGGTGGCTATTACCAGCCAGCAGCCGCTGTCGGATAGCGGCAGTACCAGTAGCTTCTTTCTGTCACCGGATCAAGTAGAAAACAGTGGCAATGCTTCTTTCTATGTCTCACCGGATTCCTTGGTGAAGACTTGGGGGCTGAAGCTGATTGCCGGCCGTGATTTCACGCCCGACGATGTGGTGGAGATCGACCAAAACAGCAGCAAGAAATTTGCTTCCAGCTTGATCGTGACCCAGGCACTTGCCGCAAAGGCATTCCCAGGTGAAAGCAATGTGCTGGGCAAAACCATCTACTTTGGCAAGGGCAGCGATGCCAAGCCGGTTCGCATTGTGGGTGTGGTGGAGCGCCTGCAATCGACATCGGCCCAGCTCACCGATCAGGGTGAAACGTCCATCATCCTGCCGGTGCGTTTGACCGGTTTCAACTCATCGATTTACACGATTCGTGCGGCACCCGGTGAGCGTGATCGCTTGATGAAAGATGCTGAGGCGGCGCTGCGCAATGCGTCACCCACGCCCATGACCATCAAAGCCAAAACGGTGGACCAGGACCGCAAGAGCCGTTACCAGGCCGATGCGGGCTTGGCCTGGATGTTGGTGGCCGTGTCGGTGCTGCTGATGTTGATTACGGCCAGTGGCATTGTGGGCATGACCAGCCTGCGCGTGAACCAGCGCCGTAAACAGATTGGTGTGCGCCGGGCTTTGGGTGCGCGGCGTATCGATATCTTGCGCTACTTTTTGCTGGAAAACGCGATGGTGACTGGCGTCGGCATCGGCATGGGCGTGCTGGGCGCTGTTGGGCTCAATTTGTTGCTGGTTAAACAACTTGAAATGGTTGCTTTGCCCGGCAGTTATTTGCTGGTCGGCACCGCCATCTTGGCACTCTTGGGTGTGTTGGCGGCCTGGGTGCCCGCCTGGCGAGGTGCCAGCATATCGCCCGCTACCGCCACGCGCAGCGTGTGAGGCAAATGGCAGCCTGCGCTAGCGTGGCGCAGGGTCCAGCCTGAGTTATTCTGCTGCCATGCCCACTGACCTCTCCCACCCTCTACCCACTGTCTTGATCATTGACGACAACCCGGCAGTACGGGTGGCGTTGGAGGTGTTGTTCTCTTTGCATGACATGGCCAGTGTGCCAGCAGCCACGCCGCAGGAAGGCTTGGCTTGCTTGGAGCGCGGCGGTATTGATCTGGTGCTGCAAGACATGAACTTTGCCGCCGACACCACCTCGGGTGACGAGGGTGTGGCGCTGTTCAAAGCGATTCGCGCTGCGCACCCGGATTTGCCCGTGATCTTGCTGACTGCGTGGACGCACCTGGACGCAGCCGTGGACCTGATCAAGGCGGGCGCGGCCGACTACCTGGCCAAGCCTTGGAATGACGCGCGGCTGGTGACCACCGTGCGCAATTTGCTGGAGCTGGGCGAGGCCAACCGTGCGCTGCAGCAGCGCACACAGGGGGAGCTGCGGCAACGCCAACAACTGGAGCAGCGTTTTGATTTGCGCGCGCTGGTGTGGGCAGACCCGGCTACCGAGCGCCTGCTGGCGCTGGCCTGCCAGGTCGCTCGCTCGGATGTGCCGGTGATGTTGACCGGCCCCAACGGTGCGGGCAAAGAGCGCATTGCCGAAATCATCCAAGCCAACTCCAGCGTGCGCGCGGGCCCTATGGTGATCGTGAACTGCGGTGCGCTGCCGGGCGAGCTGATCGAGGCGGAGCTGTTTGGTGCCGAAGCCGGTGCCTACACCGGTGCGAACAAGGCCCGTGTGGGCAAGTTTGAGGCGGCAGACGGTGGCACTTTGTTTTTGGACGAGATTGGAAATTTGCCGCTGGCCGGGCAAATGAAATTGCTGCGCGTGCTGGAGACCGGGCGTTTTGAACGCCTGGGTTCGAACAAAGAACGCCAGGTCAAGGTACGCGTGATTAGCGCCACCAACGCCGATCTGGCCGCGATGATTCGCGCGGGCAGCTTCCGTGAAGACTTGTACTACCGCCTCAACCTGATCGAACTGCGCTTGCCCGCGCTGGCGGAGCGGCCCATGGACATCTTGCCGCTGGCCGCGCACTTTTTGGGCGAGGGCAAAACCCTGGGCCACAGCGCCCAGCAAGCCTTGCTGCGCCACACCTGGCCTGGCAATGTGCGCGAACTCAAAAACACCATGCAGCGTGCCGCGTTGCTGGCTACCGGGGCCATGGTGGCCGAAGCTGACTTGGGCCTGCCAACCGCGAACCCGGCCCTGCTGCGCTGGGATGCTGAGCTGGACAAGCCCACGATAGAAGCTAGTCTGCAGCGCTGCGGCGGCGTGGTCGCACGCGCTGCGGCCGAGCTGGGCCTGAGCCGGCAGGCGCTGTACCGCCGCATGGATCGCCTGGGCATGGCCCGCACGGTATGAGCTTGACGGCGCGCTGGTGCGCGGTGGCACTGGGGCTTGTGGCGCTGACCCTGGCGCTGGCCTTGGCACTGGGGCATTGGCTACCCGATGCGCCACTGTTGGTGGCTTCCCTGACCCTGTTGGTCGCGCTTCCTGTGGCCGTTGCCGTGGTGCGCAGCCAGTTGCAGCCTGTGCTTTCGCTTTTTCGGGCACTTACCGGCACCGTTACCACCTACCGCGATGGCGACTATTCCTTCGGCCTGCATTGGCCTTACCAAGATGAGTTGCAAGACCTGGTATTGGCACACAACGCCCTGGGTGACGTGCTACGCGAGCAGCGCCTGAGCCTGGTGCAGCGTGAATTGCTGCAAGACACTATGCTGCAAAACACCCCGGTCGCCATGTTGCTGGTCTGTGATGGTGGCCCCCTGGTCTACGCCAATATTGCCGCGCGGCAACTGCTGCACCAGGGCAAGCGCATGGAAGGCCTGCTGCTACAGGATGTGATGGCACAAGCGCAAGCGCCTTTGCGTGAGGCCCTTGCACGCGGCGGCGATGGGCTGTTTGCGGTCAACACCGAGCATGACGAAGACACCTACCACTTGGCACGGCGCAGCTTTACGCTCAATGGCCGTGCGCATGAACTGCTGCTGCTGCGCCAGCTCACCGCAGAGATGCGCCGCCAGGAAGTGCAGACCTGGAAGAAAGTGATCCGCGTCATCAGCCATGAGCTCAACAACACCCTGGCCCCGATGGGCTCACTGGCCCATTCCGCCATGGAACTCTTGCGCCGCGGCCAGCCAGAGCGCTTGCCCCAGATTTTGCAAACTATTGAGGAGCGCACCCGCCATCTGGACGAATTCATCAGCGGCTACGCCAGCTTTGCCAAGCTGCCCACGCCGCGCCTGCAGCGCACCGAGTGGCCGCACCTGATTGCCAGCTTGCAAGCCCAACTCACGTTGGCAGTGGTGGGTGAATGCCCCGATGAACCCGTGTGGCTGGACCTGGCGCAGATGGAACAAGCCCTGCACAACCTGATCAAGAATGCCCACGAATCTGGTTCAGCGCCGCAGGAGGTGCAGCTCTCTGTGCGCCGCTTGGCAACGACTTTCTTAATCGAAGTGATGGACCGGGGCAGCGGTATGACGGAGGCGGTGCTGACCCACGCGCTGGTGCCGTTTTACTCGACCAAACGCAGTGGCACCGGGCTGGGCTTGGCGCTGTCGCGTGAAATTGTGGAGGCCCATGGCGGCAGCATTGGGCTGCACAACCGCGCGGGCGGTGGCCTGGTGGTCAGCCTGAGTTTGCCGCGGTCGCCCACCAAGCTTTAGTGGTCTAGCCGGAACACGGCCACGGATTGCACTCGGCCCACGCTACTCTTCTACCTCGCCCCCAAAGTGTTCGCACAGCGCGGCAATATAAGCCTCAGTCAGCCTTTCAAACTCGGCTTCCACCACGGGCTGCACCACCATGCGCATGAGCGCGGGGAAGGGCAGGGTGATCTCGCCTTCCACTGTCAGCACAATGTGGGTGGACTTCTTATTGTTGGTGAGTTGCCAGCTCCCGGCGATCTGTGCGTTGCCTACTCCCTCAACCGCTGTCCAGGCAATGCTGCCTTTCTTGCGGTTGGCCACGTACTGGGATGCATACACCACCTGCATGTTCACCTGGTCGGTGCCCACCTTTTCCATCTCCCAGCGGTAGCTGTTGTCACCCAGGTCCACCAACTGCTCCACCTGCGGATAAAAGCTGGCCGAAGTGGGCACGTCGCTCAGCACATCAAACACCTCTTTGGTGCTGGCCTGCACTTCAAATTCGTAACCAAGTTCCAGCGTGACTGAGATCGACATAGAGGGCTCCTTTGGGGTTGGGAGCGATGTTACTTCAATAGGCAAATCGGCTATTCAAGCCGTGGATAGTGCGGGAGCAGCTCCTCTATTGATAGCATTTCCGTTTGAATACGGCACTTATTTAAACAACCAGAGTCAAGCGTGCACCGTGAACCACCGCCTACCGTCTGCCACAAGCACTTCCCGGTTACGTACACCAAACAACCCAACACGCTCAGGCTTCCGGTAGCATGCCTCACGCTTCTTGCCACCCAACATAGTCCCACCATGCTCAAAAAAATTCTGCTGACCTTGGCCGCGCTCATCACTGCTGGTGCCGTGCAGTCTGCGGCTACTCAAGTTACCCGCATAGAGCCCCCAAATTGGTGGGTGGGCATGAAGAGTCCGGCCCTGCAACTGATGGTGCACGGCGAGCGCATTGCCGAGCTGAGTCCCAGCCTGCGCTACCCCGGCGTGCGGCTGCTGGGCGTGCAAAAGACGGACAACCCCAACTACCTTTTCATCAACTTGCAAATTTCTCCACAGGCCAAACCGGGCACTGTGCCCTTGGTGTTTTCTCGCCAGGGCGTGGCCGAGGTGAAGGCCTCTTATGCTTTGCTGCCGCGCCGTGCGGGTTCTGCACAGCGCCAGGGTTTTGGTTCCAAGGACGCCATCTACCTGATCGTGCCCGACCGCTTTGCCAATGGCGATGCGGCCAATGATGTGCAGCCCGGCATGGGCGATATGACGGACCGCAGCATCCCCACGGCCCGCCATGGCGGCGACCTGAAGGGCATGACGGACCACCTGGATTACATCCGCGACATGGGCTTCACCATGGTGTGGCCCACACCCTTGACCGAGAACAAGCAGCCCCAGTATTCCTACCACGGCTATGCGCTGACGGACTACTACCAGGTCGACCCGCGCTTTGGCAGCAATGCAGATTTCAAGGCCTATGTGGCTGCGGCCAAGCAGCGCGGCTTGGGGGTGATTCAAGACATTGTGGTGAACCACATTGGCGCGGGCCACTGGTGGATGAAAGACATGCCTTCTGCCGACTGGATCAATTTTCAGAAGCAGGGCTATGTGCCCACCAACAACCGCCACATCACGGCACAAGACCCGCATGCCGCTGCCGCAGACCGCCAGTTGTTTTTGGATGGCTGGTTTGACACCCAGATGCCCGACATGAACCAGCGCAACCCACTGGTGGCGCGCTACCTGATTCAAAACACACTGTGGTGGATTGAGTATGCCGACCTGGCCGGCATCCGCGAAGACACCTACCCCTATGCCGATCCGCAGTTCCTGAAGCGCTGGAGCGACACGGTGATGGACGAATACCCGCGCCTGAATATCGTGGGTGAAGAAATGCACCTGAACTCTGCGGTGCTGGCCTACTGGCAAAAGGGCAAGCACAACCAGGATGGCTACCAGTCGGGCCTGCCCAGCCTGATGGACTTTCCCATCAGCGACACCATGCCCGCCATCTTGCAAGAGGCGGATGGCTGGGACACCGGCCTGGGCCGCTTGTATGAGCTGATTGCGGGGGATTTTGTTTACCCCGACCCGATGAACCTGATGATGATGCCGGACAACCACGACCGCTCACGCATCTTCTCGGTACTCAAGGAAGACCTGGATCTGTGGAAGACCCTGATGATCTTCAACACCACCACGCGCGGTTACCCGCAAATCTTTTACGGCACAGAAGTGCTAATGAAAAGCCCGGTGGTGCGCGACGATGGTTTATTGCGCGGCGACTTTCCAGGTGGCTGGCCTGGTGACTTGGTGAACACCTTCACGGGCGAAGGTCTGAGTGCAGACCAAAAGGATGCCCAACAGACACTGCGCAAATTGCTCAACTGGCGCAAAGGCAACTCTGCAGTGACCGGGGGCAAGCTGACCCACTACATCCCCGAAGGCTGCCATTACGTGTACTTCAGACACGACGACAAAAAGGCTGCCATGGTGGTGATGAATAAGTGCAAGACCGACAGTACGCTGAACTTGGCGCGGTTCGTGTCATCGCTACAGGGCAAGACGCAGGGCCGCAACGTGTTGACAGGCGACACCGTCGGCCTGCAGCAACCGCTGCTGCTGCTGCGCGCCAAGCAGTCGGTGGTTTTGGATTTACTACCCTAGGCGCAGCTGAGCGGGGCCACTGACAAGCGCAACTTCAAGAATTCCAATATTTCATCCCGTGCAGCAAGAGTAGGTTGGCCCTCTGCATCAATCAAATGCAGTGTGACCACGCTGTGCGGGTTAGACATCGGGGTATCGGGGTTGGCGGCGCTGTCGGGCAAGACACGCGGGCAAAAACGATCGCCCAAAGCCTTTTCATACGCTGCAAACCGCTGAGCCTTGCAAAACTTGTCTCCGGCAAAGCGGTAGGCCAGAACCGTCAAATCTTGCGCTTGCATGCGGGCTTTGACAGTAGCCAACTCGCTGGGGGAGATATGCAGTCCCGCCGCGTCTTGAAGCGGCAGGGAGGGCTGCATCAAGACCGGCGCAATCACCGCCTTTTCCAACATCATGCTCAGCGCAAAGTTGCCGGTAAAACACATGCCAATGGCCCCCACGCCCTTGCCGCCACACTCGGAGTGGGCCAAGGCCGCCAAGGCACGCAACCATTGGGTTATGGGGCTGGACGCATTGGCCGAGAAGGCACGAAACTCTGCACCGATACACGCCCGTGCAAGCGTGGTCGTCGTACTGAGCGCCGTGGGCACGGCCCCATCGTCACCAAACAGGTGCGGCATGTAAACGGTAAAGCCCGCATGTCTAACCCAACGGGCAAAGCGCGCGACATGCGGGCTGATGCCGGGCATTTCTGTCATCACAATCACGGCCGGGCCTGATCCTGCTACGAACACTTTTTTAGTTTTGCCTTGCAGGGTGAGCGTGCGTACCTCGAAATCATCGAGTAAATCGCGCTGGTTCAATGGTCGTAGTTGCATGGTGGTCTTTGGAGGCACTGATTACCGATAGCGTACTTGGGTCCGGTACACAAGGTAGCGAGCTGCTCAAAGCCAGCCCGCTGTGGCTAGCGCTTTGGCAGCGAACTGGCCAAGCAATTGGTGGCCGTAGGGTGCGGGATGTACATCGTCGGCGAAGCCGTAGCGGGAAATATCGCCAGCAATCACATTGGTGGGGTTACACACCAAGGAAACGCCCCCCAGAATATTGCTCGCGTCAGTTTTGCAACTGCGCACCGTGACATTGCTCAGGCCATAGGCACTGGGGTTGTTGTACTGGTCGGTACTGGTGGTGAACGCGTCTGCAACCACAACACCTTGGGTGCCAGCCAAGCCCGAAGTGAGTGTCTGGTTGAAGGCCACTGCCATGGCAGTCGAAAGGGCAGCGGTTTGGGGACCGCCCGCAAATCCCATGGGTGTAGCTCCGGCATTGGGGAGATTGACGACCAGCACGTACTTAGCACCTTTGGCGACGATTTGCGCTTTGACTAAATTGGCCTGTTCACTCCCCGCCTTTGCCATATTGGCAAGTAGGCCTGCTTGCAAAGCTGCCTGGCCTGCGGCGGCTGAGGTCGCTGTCAATACGGCAAGCTGCTCTGCTGATGACCAGCCTCCGATGTTGGTCGCCGTCGCTGTAAATGCCTCTATGTTGGAGGCGCTCGGTGTCGCGGCCATAGCCGCTGCGGCTGCGGCAACAGCACCCTGTATGAAGATATCATTGCCGCCCGCCATGACTGTGACAAGAGCCTTGGGGTTGAATGCGCTAGCGTTGCGGCCGAGATGCTCTGCCACTTGGGTGGTAAGTGGATAGGTGAGCTGGCCCAGCGCTGCACTGGAAGGGATGTTTTTATTGCCAGGGCCAATCGGGTGCGTCACGCGCGATCCGCCTTGCGCATAGTTGGTACAACTTGCTTGGCTGGTGGGTGGCACAGAAAAACCTTGCGCTGCGTAGCCATCCAGCCCTTTGACCGCTGCGCAGGGCGCTGTTAAGGCCAGCTGAGCAGCCACATAATCGAGCCAGATTTTTGTCGGCGTGGCCGTACCAGAGTTCACCGTATAGCGCCCACCGCCAACGGCTGCAATCGTGCCCACCGCATAAGTGCCCGCATCGCTCAAGCTATCCCCGAAAGATACTAACGAAGTGAATCCCACTGAATTGCTGCTGGTGGAACCACCCCCACCCCCGCAACCGGCCAGCGATACCGCGACAAAGCTTGCGTAGAGGATGGTTTTGATTGGTTTCATGTGTGTTCCCGTTAGTTGAAAAAAGTAGGTGTGTGATCACAATGGCGCGATTGTTAACATTCCAATAACAAATGACAATTGGCTAAATTCAGATGTAAACATCCATATTTGGATATGCGTTCACCACACTCTTTTGAAAAGAAACGGCCCGTATGAATATCCCGTGGGACGATTTACGGCTTTTCCTCTGCGTTGCCGAGCAAGGCAGCTTGAGCGCGGCCGCGCGCTTGCTCAAGCTAGGGCAGGCCACCCTGAGCCGCCGTATTGCCGCGCTGGAAAGTCAATTGGGCGAACCCCTGTTTACGCGTGCTAGCCAGGGCGTCAGCCTGACCCCGCTGGGCCTGCGCCTGCTGCCCTCGGCGCAGCACATGGCGGAATGGGCCGCAGAGGCCACGGTTCAGCAAGGGCAAGGTATGCAGGGAAAGGTGCGCATTGCTGCGCCACCCGTGGCGGCCTATGACTTTGTGGCTCCCATGGCGGCTGATATTCGCCGCGCCCATCCGGGCCTGCACATAGAGCTTTTGTCCGGGGTGCGGGTGCTTAACCTGGGCCGCGGCGAGGCCGACATTTCGTTACGAACCATCGCCCCGCAAGACCCGGACTTGGTGTGCCTGGACCAGATAAGCGTTCCCATCAAAGCCTATGCCAGCGAGCGCTACGTGCAAAGCCTGCCCGCCCACTACACGGCCCAAGATTTGGACTGGATTTGTTGGGCTCCACCGTATGACGAGGTTCGATCTAACAAGGCGCTAAGTGCGTTAATTCCAAACTTCAAGCCAGCATTTACATCAGACGACTACAACGTGCAATTCTCCGCTTGCCGGGCGGGCGCGGGTGCCATGTTGATGCCCGCTGTACAGCACCGGTACACACAAATTCACACCCTGCGAGCCCTGTCTTTGGATATTGGCCCCGCATTCGTGGGCCACCTCTATATGGTGTGCCACAAGCGAACGGCTGAGCTGTCTTCAGTGATGGGAGTGCACCGCTTTATTTCGGCAGAGTTTGCTTACATGCGCGATCAGCAGGCCAAATTTCCACAGCGCGCTTAGTGCTGTCCGCGCAGCCGCAACAGCGTGAGTTGCAAAAGCCTTGCATCCGCACTAGCCCGGTGTCGCTGGGCACCGCGTTCACGGGTCACTTCGGCCTTAACCACATGCCAGCGGTCGGCCTCGGCCTCATTCAGCAGAGCGCGCAGGTTCTCTAGCTTGAAGCGTGGCGTCATATCGGCCGCATCAAATAGCGCGCCCAGCCAGGTGTAGTCATTGGCCCAGCCGTCGGAATACACAATCCGCCCGGCCAGCTGACTATTGAGCTGCTGCGCCACCGATTGCGCGGGCAGGCCGCGCTCCAACACGATGCGCCGGGGGATATGGTGGGTGGCCTCGGCCTGCAAGTCCCAATGCGTCCAATGCGCCTCGGGCTTGATCAGGCTGCAAAACGCATGGCCATCGGGCAGCACAAAGCCGATCTCTATGGGGTAGCTATTGCGCCCAAAACCGGAGGCCTCCACATCCAGCACCGTGGGCGCGGGCAATGGCGCATAGGCCTTGGGCGGTTGGGTTGGGGCTGTTGGCGGTTGGGCGGTGGGCATAGCTGGTAAATTAGCGTCTATGGCCTCTACCTTACTCGCTCTTATCGATGACATCGCCACTATTCTGGACGATGTCGCTGTTCTATCCAAAGTCGCTGCCAAAAAAACAGCCGGTGTGCTGGGGGATGACCTGGCCCTGAATGCGCAGCAAGTGGCGGGCGTAAGCGCTGACCGCGAACTGCCCGTGGTCTGGGCCGTCTGCAAGGGCTCTTTGATCAACAAACTCATTCTGGTGCCTGCCGCTTTGGCCATCAGCATCGTGGCACCGTGGCTGGTCACACCCTTGTTGATGATTGGTGGCGCGTATTTGTGCTTTGAGGGTTTTGAGAAGCTGGCGCACAAGTATTTGCACAGCGCCTCTGAAGACCAAGCCCATGAACAAGAGTTGCTGAACGCGCTGGCTGACCCGTCCGTCGATCTGATGGCGGTGGAGCGCGACAAGATCAAGGGCGCGATTCGCACCGACTTTGTGCTGTCGGCTGAGATCATTGCCATCACGCTGGGCACGGTGCAAACCCAGCCTTGGACCACCCAGCTTGCGGTCCTGAGTGGCATTGCGCTGCTGATGACCTTTGGTGTTTACGGGTTCGTGGCGGCTATCGTCAAGCTGGACGATGTGGGCCTGTACCTGACCCGCAAAACCGGTGACAGTGGCGTGCGCAAATTGCAGCGTGCCATCGGTCGGGGCCTGCTCAGTTTTGCACCGTGGTTGATGAAAACTTTGGCCGTGGTGGGCACGGCGGCCATGTTTTTGGTGGGCGGCGGCATCATGGTGCATGGCTTTGCGCCGCTGCACCATGCGATTGAAGCGCTGGTGGCCAGCTTGGCCGGTGCGGGTGCTCTGGTGCAGGGCGTGGTGCCCCTGCTGGGTGACGCGCTGGTGGGTGTGGTGACTGGTGCCCTGGTGCTGTTGGGCGTGATGGCGGTTCAAAAAGCAAAAGGTGCATTCAAATCATGACTTTTGATCAAATCGGCCTCCTAGCCCATGGATAGTGCGGGAGCAGCTCCTAAAACTGTAGCAAATCGACAGATCGCAACCGGCTTGGTGTTGGCCATCGTGGGGGCTATTGCTTTTAGTGGCAAGGCCATCATCGTCAAGCTGGCCTACCGCCATGGGGTGGATGCGGTCACCCTCATCATGTTGCGCATGGTGTTTGCACTGCCTTTCTTTTTGGTGATGGCCTGGTGGGCCGGCCGCAGCCGTGCCGGTGTGACCCCAGCGGCACTCACGCGCCAAGACTGGCTGGGCATTTTGGGCCTGGGGCTCACCGGCTATTACCTGGCCAGCTTTTTGGACTTTGCCGGGCTGCAGTACGTCACCGCGTCACTAGAGCGGCTCATCCTGTACCTCAACCCCACGCTGGTGCTGCTGCTGGGCTGGGTGCTGCTGCGCAAGCGCATCAGCCCGCACCAAGCCTGGGGCATGGCCATTAGTTACGGCGGGGTGCTCTTGGTGTTTGGGCATGAGGTGACGCTGCAGGGGGCCGATGTGGGTCTGGGGGCACTGCTGGTGTTCCTGAGTGCGGTGAGCTACGCCATTTACCTGTTTTACAGCGGTGAGCTGGTGCAGCGCCTGGGCTCTCTGCGCTTGGTGGGTCTGGCAACCTCGGTGGCTTGCGTGTTGTGCATTGCCCAGTATGTAGTCTTGCGCCCGCTGGATGCAGTGCTATCGGTAGCACCCCAGGTGGTGTGGCTGTCTGTGCTCAATGCCATCTTGTGCACCGTGGTGCCCGTCATGCTGGTGATGATGGCCATCGAGCGCATTGGCTCGGGTTTGGCGGCGCAGGTGGGCATGGTCGGCCCCATGTCGACCATGCTGATGGGCGTGCTGCTGTTGGGCGAGCCGTTTACGGTGTGGCTGGTGTGTGGCACCGGCCTGGTGTTGGCGGGTGTGGCGGTGTGTAGCCGGGCGCGGGCGACTTAAGCCCGGCCCCTCGCCCATTGCATTACTGCCGCGCCCGTTCCAAGAAGTCTGCCAACAAGCCCACGTCCATCAGTGTGGTCATGCTCTGGTCGTCAAAGTAATAAATATGGGGCGTGCCGCCTTGGTTCACAGCAAGATAAAACCGGTTGCTGTAGACACGGTAGCGGTACCCCAAAATGTATTGCGAGACCGCGCCTGCGGGGCTGAACTGGGGGAAGTTCTTCTCGGCCCAGTCAAACACCATGTCGGTGTCATTCGCCAAAATGGCTGCTGGGGTATCGATCAAACTCAAAGCGCCTTGCCCATTGGCACCAACTACAGGGCCAGGTTGCATGTAGATAGGGCGGCCTGAGCCTATTTGGCCAGAACTGTCTATTGACGTTTTCGTAAATCATGACATCACCACAATTTTGCCTGCGCCCAACAAGCGGCGATGATCGTGGGGCGTCTTTGCGCACTCTTGAGCTTGTTGCGCGCGGTTGTCTGCAATTCGCTCAGGTTGTTCGGGCAGTAGTTGGCCATAGCGTGGCGTTTGAGCCAGGCCCACAAATACTCCACCGGATTG
>NKIK01000076.1 GCA_002256115.1 Burkholderiales bacterium PBB3 | reverse complement strand
CAGTTGTTGATGCGCGCTGCGCGCGCGGGCCACCAAGCCGTCCATCCGAGGCGGCGCAGATTCGCTCTGCCAGGCACCCGGGCACGGCTTGGCCGAGGCAGCGAGCGGTGCGGAGATTGAAGTCGAGTCTGCCGTCTTTGGTTGCGCTCAACTCTTTGAACCTCGCTGCCGGTGCCAACCGCGCAACCATCGTCGAACTGAATTTGAGCCTTGCGGACGAATCACGGCGGGCTGCGAAGTGGATGCCGATGGCTTGCGCATCTATCTACAAAGGGCGGCCGGTGGCAACATGTGGCTGTGGGCAGCTACATGGCTTTGCTCCCGACAACACATTGGGCATATCAAGAAAAATGTCGCGACTTTCCATCAAGAAAGAAACGCTCCGCGATTTGGCAATCCTGTCCAAGAACAAGTGCGCCTATCCCGGATGCGATCATCCAATACTAAATTTGGAGGGTGACTACATAGGCGAGCTATGCCACATAAACGCGGCCGAACCTGGCGGTCAGCGATATGACGCAGCTCAAACAGATGAAGAGCGACGCTCGCGAGAGAATCTTCTATTCCTGTGTCATGCCCATCACAAAGAGACTGACAACGAAGAACTATTCACACCTGCGAGACTAGCTGAACTGAAGCGCGCTCACGAAGCGCTCCCAGAAGTGGTTTTCAATTCAGAGTTGTTGCTGCAGCGGCTCGAAGAAGTGCTTGCCGAACAAAGTGCCATTCGCAGTTTGCTCGCTGGATCGTCCGCTGAAACCAAAGCAGAAACATACGCGATTATTGGCCCAGAATTACAAGATAGTTGGAGGCCTGAAGTCGGGCGGTTTTATGAGACAAGAACAGGTGCGAACACAAAGTTCAAGTACATGATGCGAGGCGGATGGCTTCATGTAGAGCAGGTGCTCGAAGACGGCGCCGTTGCCTACTACGAAGTGGATCTTGTTTCTCAAAAGTGGACACCACTAACAGCAGCCTGGGCCCGGTCGAAGGCCACCGGGGTTTGGTAGCCGATCGATGAATGCAGGCGCTGGCGGTTGTAGAACTGGATGTAACTCAGCACGCGGTCTTGCAGCGCTTCGTCGGTGGCAAATGTCAGGCCGTACAGCTCTTCGGTCTTCATCGAATGGAAGAACGACTCCATGTGGGCGTTGTCGTTCATCTTGCCCGGCCTGTTCATGCTCTGCACGATACCGTGGCGGGTGAGCTTCTGTCGATACTGCCAGGCGGCGTATTCGATGCCCCGGTCACTGTGAAAGATGAGGCCGGCCTCGGGTTTGCGCGAGCGCAGGGCGCAGCTCAGGGCCTGGGTGGTGAGATTGGCATCGCGCTGGCGGCTGATGCTCCAGCCAATCAGGCAGCGGCTGTACTTGTCCAGCACCACGGCCAGGTAGCGCCACTGGCCCAACACGCGCAGGTAGGTCACGTCGCCCACCCACACCTGGTTGCGCCGCTCGATCCGCACCCCGCGCTCGTTGTTGGCGATGCTGGTGAAGAAGGCCCGCTGCCCGACCTTGGAGCGCATGTACAGCCGGGCACTGCGCCCCTGCAGCCGGGCCTGGCGCATCAGCCGCATCACTGTGCCTCGGCTGATCTTCAGGCCCTGGGCCAGCAGCGCCGCTCTCACGCGCGGGCTGCCGTAGTAGCCACGGCTGGCCAGGTGGATCTGCTGCACCCGCACCAGCAGGCCTGCGTCCCGCTGGGCCCGGGCAGAAGGCTCGCGTTTGCACCAGGCGTAAAACCCGGCTGGGCTGACCTGCAGGTGGCTGCACATCAGCCTGACCGGCCAGACTTTCTGGTTTGCTTGGACGAAAGCGAAGACGTCGGCTTTCGAGCGGAAGCAAACCGGATGGCTTTTTTTAGCAGGTCATGCTCCATCACCAGGCGCTGGTATCGAATCTCCAGCTCGCGCAGGCGAACCAACTCGGCCACCGACACCGGATCAATCACCGCCACAGCGCCAGTGAGCACGCCGTCGCGCACCTGTTTGCGCCACTTCGACAGCATGAACGGGTGAATGCACAGCGATTCGGCCACATCCTTGACCAGCACGCCCGCCGCCTCGCTCATCTTCACCGCTCGCAGCTTGAACTCAATTCCGTAGCGGCTCACCTTTTGTGGACCGGGCATACCCATGAAACTCCCTTGGTTAGGTCGATGTGTCCACGAAAGTAAAACAAGGTCCGGGTCCGGTTGAACGAGGGGTTAGCCTCAGTTCGGAGGTGCAGTGCATGTAAGCCTGGATTGCGTAGTGAGGTCTTAGTTACTCAACAATTGGCGGAGGCTCACAAGGTGGTGATACCGAGAAACGATGCAAGATATTTTCGCAAGCGCTTCGAACATGATCTTGATAAAAGGCTTCGACTTCATTGACTTCTTGGTCACACTTCGCTAACCAAGCTTTTGTGCAAGTCTCACGAGCCTGTTCGGGTGGCAAATGATCGGTTTCGGAGTCGATGGCAAGGAAGATCATGAAGTCAGGGTCTCGTCCATCTTTGGAAACTGAGTGCCGGAGCGAAGACAACTTGCGCACTGAGGGAATGTAGGGTTCTGTTCTGTCGAGCAGGCCCTTCGCCAATGCGACGATCTCGCGTGAGGTTTGTGGATCGGGCGTCATTTTTCGAGAAGCTGCGGCGCGCGTGTCTGAGGCCCAACAAGTTCTAGCCAGCAAAACCGCCTGCGTATCCGGATACGCCATCACGCTTGCGGGCGTATCCGGATACACAGTACGCCATGACGGCGTATTCGGGGGGCTGTTGGCTCATCCAGTCGATGATGCCAGCGGCCGGTGCAGAACCCGGCTGGGCGATACCCGGCCCGCAGCAGCATGCCGCCCAGCCATCCGCAATCGGGGGGACACCACCGCCGCAGCCGCAGCGGTCCACCGGGCGGCCACCCACCCAGGGCCGTCAAGCAGCCGATCAGCCCGCCAGCCAGCCAGCCCGCCCTCAGCCTTGCCCCACCGCCACCCACGGCCGCACCAGCCGCAGCCATTTGCGCGCGGGCAGGCCAAAGCGGGCCTCGATGGCGGCGGCGCGGGCGGTCAGGGTGTCGCGGTCGGGCACCTGCACGCCGCGGCCAGCCACCACCACGGTGTTGCCTTCCTTGGTGGGGGCCAGTTGCCACACCTGGTCGGCGCCAAAGGCGGCGGCGATGCGGGCGCTGCTGACGGCAAAGCTGGCGTCGCGGCCAAACAGGTTGACGGTCATCAGGCCGCCGTCGGCCAGCAGGCCGCGGCAGGCGGCGTAAAAGGCCTCGTCGTCCAGCACGGGGGCGGCGGCGTCGTGGTCGTACAGGTCCACGCACAGCGCGTCCACGGTCTGCAGCTGCTCGGCCTGCTGCACCCAGTGGCCGGCGTCGGCCTGCACCACGCTCAGCCGGGCGTCGTCGGCGGGCAGTTGAAACCACAGCCGGTTGGCCATGATGACGCTGTCGTTGATCTCCACCACGGTGGTGGGCCAGCGCATCACCTGGTGGGTGAAGCGGGTGATGGCGCCGGCGCCCAGGCCCAGCTGCACGGCGCGGCCGGCGTCGGGCTCCAGCGCCTCGGTGGGCCGCCACAGCAGCCAGGCCATCATGCGCTGGATGTACGCCAGCTCCAGCTGGCGGGGCTTGCGGATGCGCATCGCGCCCTGCACCCACTCGGTGCCCAGGTGCAGGTAGCGCACGCCGTCAAACTCGCTGATGGTGGCGCCGGCCAGCTCGGTGGGGGCGCTGCGGCGCGGGGGGCGGTCAGCGGCCACGCAGGGCCTCCAGTTCGCGTTGGGCCATCGGGTACTCGTTGAACTCGATCACGCCGGTGTCCACGCTTTTTTGCAGGTACTGGCGGGCCAGGCGCAGGTCGCCGTCCAGCACGGCCTTCTGGCCGGCGTAGAAGTACAGCTCGCACAGCTTGCCGGGGTCGGGCTTGCCGTCGTCACGGGCGGCGGCCAGCGCGCTGTCCAGGTTGGCGGCGCCCTTCAGGTACTGCAGCACCGGGTGCGGCCAGCCGGGCTGGCTGGCCGTGGCCCCATGCGGCGCGATGGCGGTCAGGCCGTCGCCGCCGGCGCGGCGGTTGGCCAGGTACAGCCAGATCTGGGCGTAGCTGCGCTCCACCTCGCCGCGGCTGGCCAGGATCTGGCCCAGGTCGTCCTGCGCCGGGCCCCAGGCCTGGCGGAAGTAGTGCGCATAGGCCCGGGTGTAGCGCGGGCCCATGTCAGAGGGCGCAGCAGCCAGCGCGGCGCTGGCATGGCCCACGGCCTCGTCATTGGCGCCGCGCAGCAGCGCGTTGACGGCCAGCGCGCCCAGCACCTCGGGCGCGCCGGGGCTCAACGCCAGCGCCTGCTGAAAATCGGCCTGCGCCGCGGCCGCGCGGCCCAGGTGGTCGAGCTGCTCGCCGCGGGCGGTCAGCGCCTCGGCGCGCAGCTTGGGCGTCAGCCGGC
>NKIK01000067.1 GCA_002256115.1 Burkholderiales bacterium PBB3 | reverse complement strand
AACTCGGGCCGTCTTCTGGCCCCGCGGCTTCCTCCCTCGAGGTTTATACGACGCCCTCCCTTCAGTGCGTTCGCGCTACCGTTGGCGCGCCACTGCGGGAGGGCGTCCTATAAACCTAAGCGAAACCTGTCATTCAAATCCCGTTAGTCTTGACCAGGTCAGGCCAGGAGCCGACTTTCACGAGTGGCCGGTTTCGAGAAGTTAAGAACAGCGAAAATCTACGCGTAATCATGAAACTTCCGTCTCTCTGGGTGATGGTTTATTTCCCAAAGATGCCCCTGTTGACCAGAATACTTTTTTCCTGCGCAGGTTGAATCGATTGCACCTCTAGCGGGCCAGATGCTGAGGTATGTGAGAGACCGGGATTTGTCCGCCAATTTGGCAATTGTGATCGCCGCCTAAGCACTAACTTGACCATTGCCGGGCAGACTTAACACACTTGTCCATGGCAATCCGTCGCCCGGGTCAGGATGGCGTGGTTCATCGGTCGGACGTTCACCTTCTCGGCGACCACACTCTAGCGATGCAAGAATCCGCCGCGCGGCGAGGCCCACGTCTCCACCGACCTTGGCTCGGCGATAAAGCGCCAGTCTAAGAGGATTGCAGGCCTTGGGATAGACCTCGAATTGGTTCTCGCCAAGTGGGACTTGGAGTTTGAACATGCGCTTGAGCATTCGATACGCGGGCATGTTCGGGTCATTTGCACGCCCCGCGTCCAAGGCTTCGAGACCAAGCTCCCATCGCTTCTCGTCTACAACGTCCACCCTGGCTAGAACTTCCGCGAGCAAGGCGTCGCCAAGAGGTGACGCGTTCTTTCGCCAGGAATCAATCAACACGTTCAAGTGCTCCGGAGTGGTCTTGACAACCTCGGCCACGGCCGGCGCGATGCGCTCGACCGTCCACGCACTACGGCTCCAAGAAAACAGCGTCCCATCGGAAACGAGACGAGCGAACGCCGCGAAGTGATTCGACGACAGTGCTGAGGCGAGGGCGTGAGGAAGTTCCTCAGCGGTGTTGCCCTTGATCGAGAGCTCCGTTCCCAGTTCCAAGAGCAATGGCCATGCTCTTTCGGTCCTCATATCGCCCAAGACTCGTATCACTTCGGAGGGATGGGCAAACCGCTGCCATTCGCTGAGGTAGTGACTCAACGGCAATTTCAGACGCGTAGGCGGTTCCACCAGGAACATCAGTTGACTGAACTCAGCGAGCGTGTACCTTGTTGACTCTTGAACCCAAGCAGCGCTTGTCTCTCGCTCATACAGAGCCTCAAACTCGCTGACCACACCGACGTCCGAGAAGACCCATCCTTGCCGAGTGAGGGCCCTCACTGCCCCTATGAAACCATACAGTCCCATTAGGCCGCTGCTAAGCGCACGCGTGACCGGAGCGACGATTTCAACGCTAGGCAGATTGGCGAGGATGCCCACGAGGTTACCAAGCTGATACTCGCCTTGCCTGGCGTTCCACTTGGGGTTCGCCTTCCGCTCGGCCAGCTGTCGGTCGACCTCTACATTCAGGAGGCTGGCAAGCGCTCTGGCCGCATCGTCGGTCACAGGCTGGTATGCCGGGGAGGGTTGTTGCAGCACGCACCCAGTGTCGTGTCGCTGACGGCCATCCTGAATATCGGTGTTGACGCTGCTGAACACCAGTTTCTTCGTGCTGCTCCATGGGAGGCTTGCGACGCGTCCTATGGCCTGCGGCACCAGGTCGGACGCATTCGGATGCGACAGTAGCTGCAGAACACCAGGCAAAGCATCCATCCCCCATCTCGTGAGCGATGAGATGACGTAGTTTCCCAGCGATGGATTGTTTGGCCGCGGTGAGCTTGGCCTTTTCAGCAATTCATCCAAGAGTGCTCGATATGCCGTCCACGCGTCGAGATGACGGCGAAGCGCTTCGAGAAGCAGTGGTCCAAAATCGGCTGGTGCCACATGGCTTGCAATGCAAGCCAACAGCGTGAACAGTCTGTCCTGCGGGTTTTGAGCCACTTCGCGCTTCCCGCTGAAGAGGTCAAAGAGCCGCGTGAACTGCTCCGGCTTCGGTAGCCACGGATTTGCGCCCGAAACAGACCCCTCGCCTCGCGAAACTCGAGTCAAGAGCATCTCGGCCAATTCAACTGACTCTTCATATGACGCCTGTACCCCGCGCTCCATGACGACCCCAAGAAGATCCTCTCCCGGTGCATGGGCGAGCAGATACCCAACTTGGCGCCCACGCTCATGCTCTACGTCGGAGAGTTTGCTGCGCCGTTCGACGCAATGCCGCAACCACGTTGCAACGCTCCGTCTCGTTTGAGCCATGCTCGACAGTGGCCCGACACTCTCTGAGTTCAGTCGGCGGCCTTCGCCCGCCATCAACGTCTCCCAAGCCGTCTCAAACGCAATTTCACGCATCTCCGGCTTTTCGCCCAGAAGCAGCTCACCTGCCCACTGAGGTGTTCCCTGTTCGCCGGCTACAAGCTCGAGGGCGAGGGCAAGTAGACGTTCAGGCGCGTGCGCTTCAGCGATGGCGACGAGCTGCTCGGGGCCGCCTCGCTGTTCTACGTTTCTCAATCGAGCGAGGACAGCGTCCACCGCGGTCGGCCCCACTTCAGTTGGAAAGGCAAGCGCCAATTGCAGCCGAGCGACGTCGGAGATTTCGCTTGCCCCAATCACACACAACCGCTCTCGAATCTGGTCGCCGGCGACACCCTGCTCAATTCCATAGTCGATGTAGCCAACCAAATTGTGCTTTGTCTGCACCTCAAGCGGCGCGTTGAGCCAAGCATTCAAGCCAGCCGTCGATGCTGGGTAGCTCCAAAACAGAGCGGAGATTGCTGCCGCGCGGACGTCCGGATCAGGGTCTGCAACAGCGGTACGAACAATGAAGTCGTAGTTGTCTGAATTGCTGGCAGTTTCGTGCAGGAACTCCGAGCGAAGGGCGGAAGGCCATGCATTGATGCGCGCTTCTGCTTGTGGGCCGAGTTGCGTGAGTGATATCCGGGAACCGTTAAGGCGATGTGAATGCAGCCTCGTCTGCTGCTCGTCACTCTCAAACAGAGCCCACAGATTCTCAGCGAACACAGGTAGGCGCGAGGCAATCTGGCAAGCAACGCCAAGGTCCTTTACTTGCCCGAGTTGCGACGCGCCCAACTTATTGACGCCCGCGACAATTCGAGCGTGAAGCGCGGCGTCGTCCGATTCCGTGAACGCACAAAGGCCCGCTAAGTCGCACGCGTACGCGAAGTCAACCGCCTCTGCGGTTCGCACGAGCCGCGCTCGGGCGGCACCCGAGCCCCCCGGAGCTCCGAGCTTTCCTGCGACAAGCTTTAGCGAGTCCGCCCAGGCCGGTTCATTGACAGCATTGCTGAGAAGTCTTGTCGATTCGTCTGCTTGACCACCGGCGCGCAGAAGACGAGCGGCGGCGAAGTACTCCTGAAACCGCTGGTGGGCGAATCTCACCAATCCGTCCTGAACATGTAGGACGTGATGACTGGCAAGAACGTCCAATACCGACCTTGGTTGAGGGACCACTCCCAGAAGTCGTTCTTCAACCATGTAAGTTGCTGCAGTACCTATTGCGGACATTGCCTCGTCTCGAAACAGGTTTGTAGTCCCGCGAGCATTCAGGTCGCAAGCGAGCTCTTCAAGATAGCGGGTCTGCATGCCAAAGACCGGTGCGTCCTCCAGCGTAAGCCTGCGCTTGTCGTCCCCTTCGAAGGTTGCGAGGACAGCACCGAGAATGTCGTACACATTGGAGGAGGCCTTGGCTCCCGCTTGAGCTTGCGCAATAAGACCACGAAGGATGAGTGGGCTCCTTGCCGCGTGGCGCAACCGCGTGTCCTTGGCCAAGACTTCAAGCAACGCATCGGCTGACCCTTCTTTTAGCTCAGAGCGAATTACCGCTGACTGCCCCTGCCAAGTAAGCCCGCGCACGACGATTCGTCGCGGCGACCGCAGACTCGCGGCGTCGTGTGCTGTTCGAGATGTAACCGCCACCGCGAGGGTGGGTGTTGTTGTCGTGAGGATGTTGAAGGTCTCGCGGCAGAATGACTTTCGCTCCGCAGGAATTTCGTTCCAGCCGTTGACCAATAGCACCAGACAACCGCTCTCTGCGAACTTCGCGAGTTCTCCGGATGACACACCGAGCGCCTGCGCGGGTGGCGTGCTAGCGAGGTAGTCAAGGACACCAACGCCCGAGCGGGCCCAAATGGCTGCATCGACATAGAGCGAAGCACGTCGCCCCGCCTTCCGAGAAAACAGTGATGCCAGCTCGAGCAAGAACGTGGTCTTCCCAATGCCGCCGTCACCGAACAGGATGAGGTTGCCGCCTGCATCGATGGAGTCAAGAAGCTGCACCGTGGTGACCGGGCGTGCTTCCTTGTCGTCGTTGTCTTCGTTGGCTTCCAACGTCAGTGGCGCCACGAAAGCCGGCATCTTCCAAGTGGCACGGCCGGCCTCAAGCAACCGGGCCGAGACGGTCCGCAAACGTTCTAGGTCCGCATCGGTCGGAAACGGACGTAGGTCGGGATGCCGTAAGCCATGGAGTTGAGCAGCACTTCGGAGGGCGAGCGCGCTATTGAGAAGCTGCCTCGCGGATTCTGTCGCCCTGAGCTGCCCATAGACGTGAGATACGACCAAGTTGAGCGGGCCTATTGCCAGCTTCTGCGTTTCACCAGTCGTTTGCTCGTATCGCTTTGCAAGGTCGTCGCGGGCGCGCTGTGCAAGAGCAGAGTCGCCTCCAGCCTGTGCAATCAGGACCTCAACAAATCGCTCGATGCATTCCTCGCTAAGCAGCCACGCACGAAAGTAGTCGCTCTGCAGCTCTTGAGGTAAAGCCGAGCTCGCAGCGAGCTTGACCAATTCGGCTTTGACGATGTATTCAAGGCTGACCTGGCTGGACAGGTCTTCGCCTTTCATCGCCCTGTTGCGAGCGCTCCTCTTGGCAAGTCCACCTTTGATAAGCGCGCCAGCGGAAAATAGCAGCCTACCGCCTAGGGCCTTGCCAAATGCGATGACATCGACGACCACATTCAACCTCGCCTTCCCGATTGAGGTGGCAAATCTCCGAGTCGCCTAGCGACTGTGGACTGCACCAATTTAATTCTGACCGTCACGGCACTTGCTCCCTACCGAAGCCGAGTTAGAGCCACTTTTCAAAGTGCGCAGTAGACCGATTGCGTCACTATAGCTGGTCGCTGTTGTTTACCGGGCTATGTGCGTCCGGGATCGTGTCTGTAGGCGTAGAGGGCAGATATCTGCGCATCCGCAGTCAGAAAAGGTCTGTAGCAGTCGATTGGCGTGGCCACAAGATTGACTGCGCCCGCCAAATTGACGTAGGCCAATGTTCCTGTATTGCATCAAGTCTGAAGGACAGCTATTGGGTAATGAATCCGAATAGACAAATTTCGGCTTTTAGTCGGGAACTGCCCGTCGTGGCGAAAACTTGAAAGTCGGCTTTGGGCCGAGGCTGTGTGGAAACGTCCAAAAATACCTGTCTGCAAAGTTAGCCCGGCCAACATAAGTTGATTTTTTGATTGACGCGGTCTCCGAGTTGCTCAAGAGGCTCTGTGCGCCCGAATAGCCCCCATTTGAACGCCTCTAATGAAGGCAAAGGGCTCATGCCCCTACCAATCTCATTGCCTTCATCATTTTCTCAAACCCCAAGATACTCAACACCCGCTTGAAGTTATAGGCCAGTACGTTGAGGCTCATCTCGGCCCCTACGTGCGGCAACCGGCGTGTCAGGAAGTGCGTGTAGCCCATCCAGCCCTTGAGCGTTCCGAACACATGCTCAACAGTGCTGCGTCTGATGGTCATGGATTCCGGTGAGCTCTCGAGGCGGCGCTGTACAGCTTCCAACACCTCTTCGTGTTCCCAGCGCGTTATGCGTCTGTATGCGCTGGGCGTGCACTGCGCCCTCAGTGGACACTTGGGACAGGCGCTGCTCCAGTAGCGGCGAAGCATCATTCCTTTTTCTTCCGTGACCATACGAAAGATGGCCCTCTGCCCAGCTGGGCACTGGTATTCATCGTCTTTCTTGATATAGGTGAAGTCCGCTTTGTCGAACCGCCCCTGTGCCTTGGCATTGGAGGTTGTGGGCTTGGGCAGCACAACCGCTATGCCGACATCGGCACAGGCTTTGATCTGCGGGCCACTAAAGTAGCCGCGATCAGCCAGAGCAAGTAGCTTTTTCTTGCCCATGGCTTCACGCGCGGCTTGCGCCATGGGGCTCAGTTGTGCTCGATCACTAACTGCGTTAGTGACTTCATGCGCAACGATCAAGTGGTGTTTGGCATCCACGGCCACTTGTACGTTGTAAGCCACCATGCCTGAGCCTTTGGCGCTGGTTGCCATGGAGCGTGCATCGGGGTCAGTCGTGGATATTTGTCCGTCGGGCTGTGTTTTGAGTTGCTCTTTGATGGCGTCGAGCTCACTCATGCGCTGACGCAAGCGTGCAATCTTGTCCTTGAGCCGAACGGTCTTCGCTTCAATTTCAATAGGCTGTGTGCGGTCTGCGGTTTCCAGGGCACTGAGGTAGCGCTGGATACTCTCTTCGATCTGCTCCTGACGCTTGTCGATCTTGCCCTGGGTGAAGTTGCAGTCCCGTGAGTTCACTGCCTTGAACTTGCTGCCGTCGATCGCCACCAAGGCCTGGCTAAAGAGTTTGAGATCACGGCACAGCACGACGAAGCGGCGACACACGTTGCGAATGCCTGCGCTGTTGCTGCGGCGGAAGTCTGCAATGGTCTTGAAGTCAGGAGATAGCCTGCCGGTGAGCCACATGAGTTCGACATTGCGCTGGCATTCGCGCTCCAAGCGTCGGCTCGATGCAATCCGGTTGAGGTAGCCATACAGATAGATCTTGAGCATGGCGGCTGGATGGTACGAAGGACGCCCTGTTACTGCGGGTGTAGCTCCTTCAAAGCCTAGGGCGACCATGTCGAGTTCATTGATGAAGGCATCGACTACCCGCACGGTGTTGTCATCAGCGATGTAATCATCCAAGCACTCTGGCAGCAATGTGACTTGGCTTCTGTATTGACCTTCAATGAATCTGGACATCCTCAATCCTCCGCAACGCTTGCTAATTCATAGCAAACACGGCGTCAGATTCAAGGGGGTTTTCACACAGCCTCGGCCTTGTAGAGCCAGCCACGTTTCTCCGATGCGGTCGTTCAAAATTGGGTGTCAGGTTCGGAGCAAGTTGTGGACCCGCAAGGCGGGCGAAACCAGTTTTTCATAAATGACCGCTTGCAGCATGTTCATCGAGGTGCTGTTGGTGGGTCAGTCGTAGACTTCACGCTGCCGCGAAATCGGGCGCTCCTAAAGCTCTCACAGTTTGAAGGTAACTAAGCAAAGTTGGGCTAAGCTACTCAACGACTTTGCCGTTTTCAATATACCTGTACATCTATCTGGTCGTTGCTCGCAAGCAATTGATTCACATGATGAGTTTCAATTATTCATTGCCGCGTTATCCGACTGGCTCCCTTGTCCCGCAAAATTGCGAGATATACCAATAGTTAAAGCACATGGCGACGCTTCGATCAATTGCCCCAAAACTATCAGCGGAGCTTGAGGCCTCTCTTGTGGAAAAGGGGCACCCAGCGGTGGTAGAACAACTCCAGCGTGCGGCTGTCGAACGTTGCACTGGTGGCGAGGATGATGACATTGGTGGCTAGGCTGGGATTTCACTGTAGAGATGGTCTTCTAGTCCGTTGGCTGGTTCTCACTCCGAATCTTGACGCTTGGTTGGTATCCTGGAGAGCGCCTCAGCGAGCAGGACTCTGCAAGCGGGATTACAGCATCCGTGGTTCAAGTCGCTGGGGCGTTAGTTTTGGCTTCTGCGATTTGGCTGCTATCTGGGGCTTGGCCATCGGTTTTTTGACTAGGCGGACCCCAATGCGGGCGAAACCTATCATACAAATCCCGTTAGTTTTTAGCAGGACAGGGCCAGCAACAGTCATCCACGATTGTTCGCTTGCCGGCATTAGAAACAGGTCTACGTGAGCGGGTGAAGTCCACCGCTTTAAGTATTGGAGGCTTGTGACAACTTTTTCCATAAAAGTTCATTCAACTTTGGGTATGAAGGTTTGAACAGATAATTCGCCGACATTTCGTTCTCGAAGGCTGTCTAATGAAAAATCGAAGCTGGCTACTAGCTTTACATCTTTGCATTTGCTTTTCCGCTCATGCCGGACTTGAGGAAGGCTTAGCAGCCTTCAAGGCCGAGAACTACAGCACTGCATTCATTGAGCTATCTCCTTTGGCAGAGGCTGGAAATGCTGCCGCCCAAAACGCTGTTGGTCTGATGTACCAGTGGGGTAAAGGTGCCGAAAAGAATCCCAAGCTCGCGTTCTCAAACACCGAAAGCTCTGCATTGCAAGGGTATGCAGACGCCCAGTTGGAACTTGGTACTCTGTATTACTCGGGCAATGGTGTAACAAAGGACGTCGTCCAAGCGGTCAATTGGTGGAAGAAGGCTTCCGATCAGGGCGTTCCGCGAGCAAGTCACAACATTGCTCTTATGTACTCCTATGGAACCGGCGTCCCACAGGACTACAGGCAGTCGGTTGCCTACTATCGCAAGGCTATAGAAGCAGGTCTTTGGGCCTCTGTGTTCAACTTAGGAGTGATTTACGCCAGCGGAGCACCTGGCGTGCCGAAAGATTTAATGATGTCGTACGTAGTCTTCAGCGTGGCCTCGCCAAATGACTCCGCAAGTGCGGGACACAGAGGAATTGTTGAGTCAAGGATGACCCCAAGTCAGTTGCTCAGAGCGAAGGAAGTAGCGTCTAAATTGAAACTGGGTTCACCTCTCCCCAAAGAAGTCAATTAATGGCCAGCGTTGTAGCAGTCTGGCATGTGTGACACCAGCACTAGGACGCTTTCTAGAACTATGCGGCAGCATTTGAATACCATTTTTCACGGGTTTTCCGAGTCGGATGGCCGTGGCTTCGTTCGTCTGCAGCGTAGGGGCTAGCCAGGTGCGCCGAGCATTTCTTTTTTTGACGATACTGTTATGCGCCCTTTCAAGCAATGCGCAGAAGTGGGGTACCGAGCCCCACGTCATGAAAGTTTGTGAGAAGTTCGTACTCTGTGGTGAGGACCTGGAACTTGAGCTCACCGAAGCCGAGGATGCCTTCTTTCAATCCCTGTTGAAAGGTATCCCCTCCGGTGCGTCTGAAGCTGCATGCGCTAAGTTCTTTGGTCGACAAACTGTTAGACGCAGTCCATCAAGTGAAGGAAGCATCCAAAGCTGGCGTGGGACGATCCACCGATCGACTTGGCTCGTTGACCCAAAGGATGAGTCAGCATCTGGAGACCATGTGGATGTGTACTTCATCAATGGGAAGGCGTTCATGATGAAGTGGTGGTTCAGTGGCATGAAAAAGATGGTCCAGCTTGGCTTCGTGGAGTGAGGAGTCGGTTCAAGTCGTTCGACTTAATTGCTCAGCACTCGGGTTTATTCTTACTTGAATAGTGCATTTGAATGGCCGCTTAAGGGCGGCCAAAAAGACCACTTTGGGCCTGAAGTCACCGTCAATTGCGTCTGAGGATGGCTGTCAAAATTGATCGACGCCTACCTCTTGAGCCCCTGCAACACTCGCCCGTTTTGCGTTAGTGTGGCGCTGACCACTTGGCCTTTGTCGTCGCGGTTAAATCGCACTACAGCACCAAGCCGTTTGATCTCTATTTGGTCCGACCCGGTCACCTCCACGTCGTAGGCTGGTTGAGCCGTTACCTGGGCTTTTAGGAGTACATAGTGTTCGAACACGCGTAAACCAAAATCGGGGTCGAACCAGTACTCGCCTGCCCAGGGTTGCCACTGTGGGTTCCTGGCGCTCAATTGTGGTTCACTGCCCTTGCGAACCGCCTCCACCCTCCCGTTCCACTGATGCACCCTAAAGCCAGCGGCTTTGCGGCGGAGATTTGTGAAGGGTTCGTTGTAGAGCACGGTAAGCTTCATACCGTTGTCCACGTTGTAGAGATTGGAGTCGCCACGGCTCTCCAGACGGTATTCGTGGGCGGGCTGGCCCCGGGCCTGGACCATCAATCGACCCTTGGCATCCCAAACATGCACGGGCAGGCCAGCCAGGTCGTAGTCGCCCACCAGCGCGGCGGATAGTTCCGGCGGCACGTCCCGCTGGTCCTCGGGCAGCGGGAGGACGATGCCTCTGGCACCTACTAAGGCCAGGGCGAATTCCTCTAGCGTCTCGTGAATCTCGTGCGCCCCCACGTCTGACAGGATGACGACCCCTCGCTGCTTCACTGGGTCAACTACCACCATGCTTGTGAAGCCAACGGTGCCACCGTCATGCAGTACCAGCTGACGCCCCTCGTCTTGATACACCATCCAGTTCATCGCGAAGTCGCTGGTCAACTTCTGCTGGGTGCGGCGCATGCGCACCCCCACCGGCGTGTTGTCTAGGCGGATCTCGGCTTGCACGTACTTCACCATGTCGTCCAGCGTGGCACGCACGCCGCCCACGCCGGCAAGGTTAGTGGGAAATATCGTGGCCGGAACTGTGTCACCGTAACGATGGTGGCCGGTGGCTTGCGGCTGGCCGGGCGGCGGCTGGTTGATGGAGGCGCCCCGCATGTTCAGCGGCGCAAACAGATGCGAGCGCAGCGCCGTTTCAAAATCTGTTCCGTAGGCATGGGCCACGGCCAGCGACAACAGCATCATTGCGAAGTTGGAGTATTCAAACCTCGTGCCAATAGGCTCCCTCAAGCGCATGTCGCTCAGCCAAGCCAGCAGATCTGCCTCCGTGAGGCTGGCGAAGGGCTTTTCCGGGTCTGTGGCGGGAAGGCTTGGCGTCCTAGGCAAGCCAGAGCGATGGGTGACAACGTCGCGCAGCAGAATCTGTCGCTCGCCTTGGCGTGGCACTTGTGTACCGGGGGGCAAGTGCATGGCCAGTGGATCGTCAAGCGACCATTTGCCGCTTTCAATCAAGTCGGCCACGAGGAATGCGGTCATTGTCTTTGTAATGGAGCCGATTTCGAAGGCGGCATCCCACGGCGGCTCGCCTTCCGGGCGCGGCTTGGCGCACATGCGGCTGCGAACCACGCCAGCGGGCTGCACTACCGCCGCTAGCACGCACACGCCGCTGTTGTCGCCCAGGTAGCGTTGGCGCAGCATCTGATCCAGCTGGGCCTGGGTGGTGACGTCGGTTGGTTGTGTGACCTGGATTGCGACCGAGGCCATCAGAAAGAGAGCGACCGCTCCGTAAAGTGCCCAACGCATGGCCGATCTCCCAACTTGAACTTCAATCGGAAAAACTATAACAGCCGGTTTCTAACCGTATCTCGATGATGGGATGGTCTGAGGCAACCGGCCAGTTCGATCGGATCAACTTCCCAATGGCGTCATGTAGCGCCAGCCACTTCTCTTCGAAGCGCGTATTCAAAAGTGAAGGTCGGGTAGCGAGGAATGACCAGACCTGCTGTGCGGTCGAAAGCGGCCATGGGGCGCGTTCGCCCAATTTGTATCAAGTTCGAGCCATTTCTAAGAACTGGCAGACGTGAGCCACGCCGGGTCTGCCAGAATATCGATGAGCCAACGTGCCTCTCGACACGGACCCGCAACTGACCTCAAATTCCACTTGTACGTCTTGAGGTGTTGTCATGGTGTGATGGCGTTATTGGAAATTAATGACGACCGAATAAACACAGCTACGGTTGTCATGCAATCCAAGAGCGTTCAGTGCTTGTTGGATCCACTCACGGAATTCATCGCGTCGATGTATCAGCTGAGGCGGTACGAAGAGTTTTGCGTTGTCCCAGGTCAGCAATTGCCCCTCAGCGTCTCCCGAAAGCACCAGATCGGCTTCAACGTGCACGACATTTCCTTTGCACCACAATCCATATCGTTCATTTTCTGCACTACCAACGTGCTTGCCCCCACCCGCACTCGTGAAGATCAGGAACACGTTTTCTTCGTGGTCAATCGTCCACTGGTGTTGCCCATAGTTCGGAAACTTAAACGGTCGGCCAAAGTAATCACTGAAAACGCTGAAATCGAAATTTTGCAGTTTGTCCACTGGAATGGGCTCGTTGATAAATGCCATATCGTTCTTTCAACGCAAAAGGAGAGGCCAACGCCTTCACAACTAGACCCTTCAGAGTGGAAGAGGTTGGTAAAGAAGCCAAGTCAAACAAGAAGTCAGTTGTTACACCTTTAAAGATGACGACCCAATAGGCCTTCATTCTTGGTTTGTTTGGCTAGTCAAAGCTGGCAAGCCGCTAGTGATTCCGCAAAACTGGATTGGTCTGGGCACATCGCCGTTTTTCTTGATGGAATAACTGCCGTTCGTGCAGAGTGTAGACCCGCAGTGCGGGCGAAACCTGTCTTTCACGAATGACTGCTTGCGGAACGTTCATCGAGATGCCGGTGAGTCAGTCGTAGACTTCAAGTCTGCCGCGAACCCGGTCGTTCAAAATCATGGCCCAGTTAGTACATCAAGCGGGCTCACACGTCTGCTCAAATGTTCTATCACACGCACATCGTGATAGTACTGGAGAAATAGTAATTTTAGATCGTGTATTGCAGGCTGTTGCTTATAGTGAATCTCAAATCGACTTACACAAAGTTCGTTAGTAGGGCATTCGTTGGTTCTGAGCGACAATATGGAAACAACTTTTGATTCTTATGCCTAGCACGAACGACCGAACATATGCAGCAACAACGACTGATTCTGGTCGAAATGACTTGCAATTGGCCTTTGCGGCAGCCTTGAACACAGAGCTGGATTCGCTAGGGTTCGAGAAAGGGCCCGGCCGCACGGCGGCGCTGGCGAAAGTGTTGGGTATGACACGGACACAGCCCTATCGCATCCTCAAAGGACTAAGCTCAGTCAGTACTGAGTCGATGGCCGATCTGAGAAAAATCGGAGTGTCGTTTGACCGGATCATGGATCGCATTAACCGTATAAGCCCGACGAGCATGACGGTGATGGTCAACGGTGAGTTGGTCTCTGTCGTTGTTCAGCGCGCAGCTCCAGGTGCTGAGTGTGCAGCCGCATTGAAGCGTCTGGATGACGGTAGTTACAGCTTGGTGTCACTCGATCCTGGAGAGACATTGGCCGAGGACGAAATTGGCGTGCAATCTCTTGAATTTCTCTCTCGCAGCACCCTTGCGATTGTGGAAGACATGAAGTCGGAACGTGACCTTCTCTACCGCGATATGTCCAACAGTTTTAAGGTTGTGGCATTTGAAAATGCGAAGAGTCTTTTGGGCCATCCAACAGGACTGTCACGCTTCAAGGCATTCGTTGTCGACTGGGGTTTGCCTGACATGGATTGCGCTGAACTGATCACCACCATCAGAGACACTACTGAGGCACCGATCTTCATTCTGACGGGCAATACCGAAGTGTCCAAGGAGATCGCGTTGCTGCTGGATTACAACCAGGTCCACCACGCCACTAAACCTGCCGATTCGGTGATCTTGAGCAAGCGGATAACGTCCGCAATTCGAGCGCAGGGCTAACTATTGGCCAAAGGGCTTAGAAAGCGGCATCGAGTCTTCTTTTCGTAAGGGTATTGGTAGGGATCGGCCATGTTTACGGCTTTGAGCACTCGCCAAACCACTACTCCGGTTGAACTGAGCGCTAGTAATTGCCTGTGCGAATACGCTCTTTGACCTGACGACGATCCTCTGCTTCCGCAATACGCGCTGATTCAGCATCATTTCGTTGTTGCAGACGAACTTGGTAGGCGGCCATGCGGCGTCCCCGTTCAGTAACAACATAGGACTGGGTTGCTTGCGAATATTCGTCAGCCAATTTTGTTAACTCAACCATGTACCGACGTTGAGAGGCTTTTCCACCAAGGGCTGCGAAACATGCGTCACTTGGGCCAGAGCTAGACTTAATTTCATTCAACCTACGTTTGGACGAATTGAGCAGCCAATTTTGAGAAGGACTTTCAAAGTTCGGCCCTTCGTCGCTCAGTGTGATCGTGTTGGCTAGGGTGACCTGAGAAAACACTTCAATTACATCATTGGTAAACACGCTCGGCGGCTCACCACATTGCTTAGACAATCTCTGGTTCACTGGCTCGGAATTGAGGATTTCTAGAATTGACCTGGCAAATTGAGATTGATCAGCTGGGGATGCCTTATAAATTCCAATAAATGTTCCATTTTTTGCAGCATCGAGAAATTGCTGTCTAGCAGAAACAACTGCACTGGATGCTTTTGTGACGTCAGGCACTCCAGGTGGTTGCGGTTCTGCATTCGCTCCCTGAGACATGGAACAAACCAAAGCCAAGCAGGCAGCTAGGTGCCTCCCCCCGGTTTTCAACTTCACACAAAACTTCATAAACAATCCTCAACGAAATGGCGTTCTGGCAGTCACCCAACTAAGGTGCCAACAATGGTCTAGCGCGTAACAGCTGCTTGAACGGTAAAAAGATACGGCCCAAGAGCTTACCTTGCAGTTTCCTTACATTCGCTTACATCACATTTATCAGGGTTGCAATAGTGCAACCACTCTTAAATGAACCTGCGCTTTCCGTACAATAAACGTGGGTTATGACTCCATTCCCTTATTGTGCAAGCAAACACTCCAAACTTCATCATGAAAAAAGCTCTTTCCCTCATCGCGGTCCTGTTGACTCTCACGTTTTCTCTGGCCCCTGTATCTTCTTTCGCTGGCGATGAAGAAACAGGCAATGTCGCTCCAAAGACCAAGTAAAGGTGTTGGGACCCCCACAGCCCAAGGGTGGTGGGAGCGAAACAAAAGGGAGGCCCACAGTGGCCTCCTTTTTAATTGGTGCTGGACTAATCAAACAATCCAGTTGCATTAGCGATAAAAGTCAGCGTATCAGTAGTTTCTTCAATTTGCATCTGCAATGTCTTACCGTATGCGTGGCCAGCTCCATAAGAGATACGCAACAACTTAGGCTTTGCCCCTAAATTGCTATTTTGCAGAGCCGCTGTGTATTTGAATTGGTGCCATGGCAAAACGCGGTCATCCAGCTCCGATGAAATAACCAAAACTGCAGGGTATTCAACATCTCTAGCTATGTTGTGAATTGGCGAATAAGACAACAAGTTTCGAAAATCATCGACGTTTTTTACAGTACCGTATTCGTCGGTCCAATCGAATGGAATCTTGGATGTTTCCAGTCGAATCATGTCCGTAATTCCAACCATGCTCGCGGCTGCGGCAAATAGCTTGGGTCTTTCATTGACGGCCGCTGCCACCAACAGACCACCATTTGATTCGCCAATAATGCCAAGGCGGTCAGAGCTTGTAAATTTCTTGTCGACTAAGTATTGGGCTATGTCCACGAAGTCATGAAAACTATTCTTTTTATTCAGCATAGTTCCGCCTTTGCGCCAATTCGCACCATACTCGCCGCCGCCTCTAATTAATGCATTGGCATAAACCCCGCCCATATCTAACCATGCAGCAGTGGCGGCCGAAAAGTAGGAGTTGAGTGAGACGCCGAAACCTCCGTACCCCTCAAGAAGCAAATGACTTTTCCCGTCATTTATCGTGTTCTTTTTGCGGGCTATTAGCACGGCCAATTTAGTGCCATCACGAGCTTGAACAAACTCTTTGACGACCTCGTACTTGCTGGAGTCAAATGGAATTAGGGCACTTTTATAGATTGCCACTTTTCCAGAATCAATATCCAACGCATATAGGGCGACAGGACTCACCATGCTAGAGAACGTGAATAAAACGCGAGATCCATTTGCGTCGCCAGCCCACGCCCCAACAGATCCCACGCCGGGCAACTGGACCTTACTCAAAACTGCGCCCTCATTGCTAAAAATGTAAGCCTCGTGCGATCCATCAGTGATGTATGAAACTGCCAACTTCCCGTTCACTGCGACGATGTGTTCGATTGCGGACGCCCTTTCACTAAGCACATCTTTTGAAGATGGACTGCCCGTGCTGGTCAGATCAAGTGAGACCACCTTGAAGTTTGGTGCGCCCTTATTGGTCAAGATCAATGCATGTCCATCCTTGACATCGAGTAGCCGGTTGGTTGCGGCAAAGTCTTCACCTATAAGAATTTTTTTGCTTGTGTCTGCGATGCCATTTTTCAACGGCATAAACATCAGGCCGTTCTGCACGCCCCTTTTTTCCCAAACGTTCAAGATAAGCCATTTCCCATCATCCGACGTCATACACGAATAGCGCCGCGCAGGCGTGGAATCATCGGAATAAACAAGGCTGTCGCTCTTAGGATCTGTCCCCACCACGTGGTGATAAATCAAGAATGGACTTTTGGGGGTTTTGGATGCTGCGAGGGTCTCGGCGTCGACTTCGCGGACATAGTAGAAACTTTCGTGTCCATTCAACCAGCCCACCCTGCTAACAAGCGGCGTTTTGGGTGGTTTGGGCATTTCATAAAACGTCTTGTCATTCGTTGTTGATTTAACGTACATCAAAAACTGTTGGGTGCCCTTCACTCGTACCTGAAATGTCGTCATCTCACCATCTTTGGACACCCAAAAATTGGCCACGGACAAACTGCCGTCCGGAGCTTCCTTATTCGGGTCATAGATGATGTTTTCTTTGAGCTCTCCGGCCCGTCGCGATCTGAGAGACGCTTGACCTTCGCCAGGCGCTGCAGCGAGCCAAACCTCCGTCCCGTTGTGAACATCGGGAACTCTCATAGGCAGGCTCAAGGTGAGTCTGGACGCGATGGCACGAATACTTGCTCTGCGACCTTCAGACTTTTCCAAATACTTCATCGTTAGAGCATGCTGGCTATCTCTCCAGTCGCGGACTAGCGAAGAATCTAATTTCTCCATCCACTGGTATGGGTCGGGCACACTCACTTCATGAAGTGTTGTTGACTGGTTACCGGCAGCACTTGGAGGGTATGCAATTTGACTATTTGCAGCGCTCCCTAAACTTATAATTAAGGCAACCAGCATTAATCTCATGGTCTATTCTTCCATTCTTGGGTTTATCAATTTATCTGTTGAAACATTTGCATGAAACAAGCGTTGAATCTTAAACCCACCCCTGTTTGGTTAGCCATTTTTTACAGTGCAACTTCGCTGGCTCAGATCGCCTCAGATGGATCTCTTCCTGGCAAAAACAAATTTGACAAAGTTGAGATCAACGCAAAGTCGCCAACAGACAACGAAATGCGACAAAGATCTCTGGTAGCCAAGCGGATTTACGGGCGGGAAGATATCGATCGATTTGGCAACATCAACATGGCAGATGTTTTAAGCAACTTGCCAGGAGTTGTAATCATCAACGGAGCACCGGCACTGAGCGGTCTAGACCCTAAATACACGAAGATACTTATCAATGGCGACCCTGCGCCGGCGGGCTGGACGGCGGAGCAAATAGATGCAGCTCTAGTTGAGCGAATTGAAGTAATGCGATCTCAAACTGCTAACAAGAGTTCGCAGGCAATTGGGGGCACCATCAATATCGTCTTTAAATCTGTGCCTCGAAAGGCGGAGCAAACACTCAGAGTCGGCGCAAGTTATCAAAACGAACGCCCTGGTCCAACCGGCACATTCACGACCTCAGGTAAGGCCGGAGACTTGTCTTATAGCCTTCCATTTTCGTTTAATGAATTGCTTCAAACATACCGGGTAAATTCACTTCGTTCATCTTTAGATTCAAACAACAATTTTTCAACCGGATATGAGGAGATGTATTGGCGCTACAACTACATTAGCCCATCCTTTTCTCCCAAGTTTGAGTACACCATTAACGACGATGAAAAACTAACATCGCAAAGCTTCTTTCAGAACATTACACGGTTTCTTCGGCATAGATTCGATAGGTCTGTCCTGTCTGGCGTTCCAGCCTCTGAATCTGATATGGACAGAGACACTGAATATAAATTGTTTCGCACCAATCTGAAATGGACTAAAAATCTGAGCGAAGCAAATCGTATTGAGGCTACTGCAGCTTTTAATAGGATAGTTGAAGCAGACAATCTGCAAACCAGTCGGTACGCTGTCCCAGACTTCCGACGAGAAACTAAAGTCTCTGATACGACTCAGACATATAACATTGCGTTCACGCATGTAGCAAATAGCCAGCACGTAATTGCTACGGGATTCGATATTCTCAACAAACGAAAGGAGACTTCGTCTTTAAGTTTGTATCTCACTCAGGGTTTAAACCCATTGGCCAGTGAGCGTCCATTTTTTGCTACTTCCGATACCAAGTCGGTGTACGTGCAAGACGAGTGGGAAGTTGACAACCAGCTGGCGCTAAACCTGGGGATAAGAGCCGAGACAATTACTTTGACCTCTGAGGTTCCCTTTGCATTTGCAGCTCAACTGGACCCATTTAATGCATCAAGTGCGTCGAACCAGTTTTCAATCTGGAGTCCTTCACTTTTCGTGAGCTACAAGCCTGACGCATCTAAGAAGAATACGTTAAGGGCGGGCTTCAGTAGAGCCTACAAATCGCCAGATGTCTCGGATATGGATCTCATTCCGATAATCAACAGAAATGCGCCGGACACTTCGAAAACGAACAACGAGTTGCTGTCTGACTGGACAGGGAATCCCGCATTAAAGCCTGAGCTGGCGGTAAATTTTGACCTCTCGTATGAGATGTACTTCAACCAAACGTCGTCCTTAAGTGTCGGGGGTTTTTATCGCGACATCACGGACATAACAGCAGAGGTCACAACGCTTAGAAAAGTTTACTGGGCTACAGCACCACGGTGGGTTAGCCAAGCCCGTAACTTTTCGCATGGCACTTCCTATGGGATGGAGATAGAGTGGCGAGCCGGTGCAGCCGACTTGTTGCCCGCGGCCTATACCCCTGCGAATCCCTTGAATTTCAGGCTGAACCTCAATTTTTACGGCAGCCAAATTGATGCCCTGCCAGGGCCAAACAACAGACTGCCATCGCAATATCCGTGGACGGCTACTCTAGGTGTGGACTGCAAGCCAACGAGCAATTTGACACTTGGAGCGAGTGCGTTTGTCTCTCCTGAGTTTAGGCGTCAAGTGAGTGATCGTGAAGTCTTTGAGCAGTCCAACCTTGATTGGGTTAATGCGTTCGCTCAGTACAAGTTAGATACGAAAAGTACGTTGCGGCTTGGCGTCAACAATATGTTCCCGTCCACAAATCGTTATAGCTCTTTCACTACAGCTGCCCAGAGCATTCAAAACCGATCTGGGCGAACGGGGATCACGTTGACTTATGACACCAAGTTGTAGAGATGAACACTGCAACGCAACTTTCTGATTCGTCAAAACGCATGACCCAATGGTTGCGCTCGGTGGGTGCAAAGTCCTGGGCGCTGATCATGAGGGTGTTCGTTAAGGTATTTCCCAGGCCAACGCTAGCCGATCCGGACTTGAATAGATCAGCCAAAGTCATGGCTGATTTGTTTGCCGTTTTCTTTCTCTACTCACTGACAGTCTACCTCTATGGTTTTTTTGACTGGGCAGACTGGGGCCATGCAAGTATTGTCAGCAACCTGGTAATACTACTTCTAATTCGGTACGCAGCGTACTCGGGTAGCGTTACGCTGTCCGTTGTCCTCTACGCTTTCGAGGAGTGTGTTTACTACTTTGTGTCTACCATGAGCTATGGTTTCTATGAGCACATGCAGGCTACAAACACCTTGCTTATCGTTGCGGTCGCAACCATTTTGATTGGCCCTTTGGTTGGCTTTTTGATGACAGTGAGCTTTGGGGGCATGTTCTGGTTCCTTTTTTGGGCTTCCAATAACAAATTTCTCACTCCCTTAGAAGCTTGGCTGCCTGACGGACATCCTAGAGCCGAATACACCTTCGAGTTTCTTATAGAAGCTCTCGTGACGATATTTGTCTTTTGTTGGTTGTCGCGCACTCACATTTTTTCGCAGCTTTTTGATAGCCTGGCAAGGGAGAAGGTGATCTCGAAACAGCAGCATGAAGCCCGTAACGAGGCTGATAAAGCCAATAGGGAAAAAACCCGCTTCATGGCTGCGGCGAGTCATGACCTGCGGCAGCCCGTCAGTGCCCTAAATTTGAATTTTGAAGCCTACATACTGGCCCATCCCGAAGCCAAGCGCGAGGAAGCAATCACCGACATTGCAGCATCGATTGAAACCTTAAACAAGATGCTCGATAGCGTATTGACGGTTAGCAAGCTACAGGCAAGAGTAGTTACGCCTGTAATTTCTAGCGTTTCTATCAACAGCATCCTGCAGCGATGCTACGCCGCCAATTCGGCAGCAGCGAAGCAGAAGCACCTTCAGTTGCGCCTTCGTTCGACAGACGTGGTTTGTGAAACCGACCCGGATATGCTTTTCCGTGCTGTGAACAACCTGGTCGACAACGCTGTGAAGTACACCGAGTCTGGAGGCATCATTATTGGGGTCAGGCGACGATTTGGTGGCCATGCGATCTTTGTAATGGACTCAGGCGTTGGAATACCAGAAGACTCATTTGACAAGATCTTCGAAGAGTTCATTATGCTGAACGATGTCTCTCGCAAGTCCGCTGGCAGTGGTCTTGGTCTGTCAATCGTTAAGCGTACTGTCCACCTGTTGGGCATGAGAGTACGGACTGAATCCAAAGTCGGTGTGGGTTCAACTTTTTATGTACAGTTGCCAACCCACGTGCCGCGATCCAAGGTGGTGCTAGCACCAAGTCCCTCACTCGAAATGCAACGTCCCGGCGAAAACCTGCCATTGACCGGATTGGTAGTTGCTGTGATTGACGATGTAGTGTCGGTGCGCAATTCGATATGTCGAATCTTGAATGCGCGTGGGTTGCGAACCATTGACGCGGGAAGCTGGGGAGAGCTTATGCCGATGCTTCACGAAGTCACACCAGACTTATTGATAACTGACTACCAGCTGGAATTCGATACTTCCGGGTATGACGTGGTGATTGCAGCCAGAAAGCACCTCTCAGAATCTCTGCCCTGCTTCATCATCACGGGCGATACGTCACCTGAATTGGTTGGAAAGTTGGCGGCTCTGAATGTAGCAACCCTCTACAAGCCTTTATCCACGGAGACCCTGTTGCGGGAGATCCAAAAGCATGTAGCTGCACGTGCTCTATGACGTCTCAACTTCGTTACTAAAACCAGTCAATACTTCAGTAGAGTAGCTCGGTTCTTTACGCTCGCTTCAACCCTTTTTCCACCGCATCCAAAAACCCCTCGTGAGAGATCGAACTTTCTAGGACAGCATCAAAAAGAGAATGTTGGGCGGCTCCCGGAAAAGCATTGGTTTGTGTGTCCCATGCGATGAAGTAGGGTTTGTCTTTTGCTTTCTTTGACTTCTGAGCAAAAGTAAATCCATTCACGATTTGCGTTTCAATGTACGACACCACTACACCGAAAGGGGCGCTTGCAAGCCGTGCAAGCCCTTCTGCTTCCCCCACAACGTACTCTACGGCGAATCCTGCATCCACAAGCAAGTTCGAAAAAGGTTCGAGAAGCCTCCTGTGCGTATCTACCAGCAGGACCTCAGCACCAGCCGCTGACTCTCGCGCAACAGCAGCTGCAGGGGCGTCATCAACTATGGGTGTGGGCGCAAGCATGCCGACTTTTGCCGGCACCACTATTGTGAAGGTACTGCCCTTTCCGACTTGCGAATCGACAGAGAGTGTGCCCCCGGCTGCTTGAGCGATCTTGGCGGCTACGGTAAGGCCAATCCCCAGTCGCTTGGACGCACCACTTGCAGCTCTTTCAAACGGCTTGAAGATGCGTGCTTTTTCTTGCTCGGGAATGCCTGGCCCGGTGTCCATGACTGTGAGAACCGCTTGCTGGGGACCGGCCTGATATGAAAGTTCAACGGTGATTTCACCTGCTTTGCTGTACCGAATCGCGTTGTCTACCAAGTGCCCAATGGCTTGTGTGAGGCGATCCGCATCGATCTGCAACTCTGGAACCTCCGTTTGGCAGATTGCCTTCCAATTCAAATTCTTTGCTTTCGCTTTTGGTTGATAGTCGGCAGCGAGTTTTAGAAACCACTTGTCCATGTCAACAGAGGCTGACTGCCATGACAGCGGTTGACCCCTGGTGACACGTACCAAGTCCTCAATGTGACGCGACATCTCCGCGATCGCTGCCTTAGCACTATCGCTGAACATGGCCTTGTCTTGCACTGTCAAATCACCTGCTAGCAAAGATGCGGCGCTATGCATCGACTGCAAAGGTCCTCGAAGATCATGGCCAAGCGTTGACACCAAATTCTCAAACCTTTCTATCTGCGGCTGTTCAGCGGCGATTAGCTTTTTGATCGCATAGAGCACCAATCCCAACGCCGCTGCACATAGAGCAAGCGACAACACAAAGAGACCTATCGACAAAGTGTCTCTAGGAAATGTGAAAGCTAGCACCAAGACTAAAAGGAGCAAGGCTATCAATGCTCCAGCGGCGATGTAGAGAGGTCGGAATTTATGCATTGGCGTTTCTTAAGCGCACAACGAAAAAATGGCGTGCTTGAAATGGTCTGAAGGCAAGACTAGCTGAATCCCGCAGATTGAAAAAGGCATTTTATGCCATTCGGGCGCAAACTCGATTTTGTAGCTTTAGTGGGATACACCTCCACGTCGGCACATCGCAAGGCCGCTTAGGTGAGGCGTCCATCCCGTTGGTCTGTTGCAACAACCTAACTGCCGGAAGGTAGATTTTATGCAGCGTTCCAGTGCGAGGGGGTCACAGAACACAGTATCCATGTCGGCTAAAAAAAACCGACCTCTGGGAACTCTCGTGAATAGGGGCGAAACGTCCTAAATCGCACCAAGATCAAGGGGGACCCCGTTGCTCGATCACCGAGACTAATTCACGATTGATGACAGCCGTCATACTCGTCGGGCTGATAAGGTTGAGAGGATCCATGATCCGGTCAAACGACACCCCGAGTTTTCTTAGCTCCGCCATCGACTCTGTACTCACCGTGTTAAGTCCTTTAAGGCTGCGATAAGGCTGACTCCGTGTCATCCCCAGCACTCGCCAGCGCTGAAGTGCGGCCCGGCCTTTTCTCAAATCCGCGCGAATCCAGCTCACCGTTCAAGGCGGCCTTAAAGGCCAATTGCAAGTCACTTCGGCCTGAATCGGTCGTTGTTGCGTTTGAGTTGTGTTCGTTCGGATACTGCATAAAACGCGCTTTTTCGTTCTTATTGTTGCTTAAATTTCACAGAAGCCCCAAATAAAAATTGTGTACATTGAGATTGAATGATCTTTATATACAACAAAAAGCATATTTGCTCTACAAAGCACGATAAAACACCAAATACAATGTATGATCACAACAAGAAACAAAGAAACAAAGAAACAAAGTGTTTAATGTTGCATATAAAGTCTATCTTCGGAAGTAGAGCCTTGATGAGCTTGTTGATTGAAAAGCGAGAGATGCCGACCGGCCTCAAACGCTCATTGGGGCTAATACTGTTGCATGCCAAGGAGCAAACGCTGTTCTTGGAGTCTGTGCGCGGTATGCAGGCCCCACGGGAGTCAGTGGGCGTATGAGCTTGTTTCGGCCAGAGGTAGCAGTGGCCCAGACCGCGCATTGGATGGGCGGCGTGCGTTTGCACCACCCCTTGTCATTTAGCTTGGTCACCGGCAGTGCCTTGGCCATAGCACTGGCCCTAATTGCGTTTGCTACTTGGGGCGAAGTCAACCGCAAAGCCCATCTGTCTGGCTTGCTGGTGCCCGCGCTGGGCACCCTCAATATCACCACCCCGCAGGCTGGCACCGTGGTGCAGCTACCGGTGGCCGAGGGCCAAACCGTGCAGGCGGGTGACGTGCTGCTGGTGCTAAACGCCGAACGCAGCACGCTGCGCAACGGCGTGGCGGATGACACCAGCGCCCGCATCGCCCAGCAAATAGCCACCCGCACCCAAACCCTGCAAACCGAACGTACCCTGCGCGAACTGCAAGTGCGCCAGCGCGAGCAAGTGCTAAACGACCGCCTGCGCACCGTGCAAGCCGAGCTGCGCCAGGTAGAAGAACAAAACAGCCTGCTAGAGCGCCGCATGCAACTAGCCCAAACCACGCTGGAGCGCCACCAGCACTTGGCCAAAGACGGCTTTGTATCCGCAGCCCAAGTGCAAAGCCGCCAAGAAGAACGCCTGGACGCTGAAGCCCGGCTGCAAAGCAGCCAGCGCAACACCACCAGCCTGCAGCGCGACCTGCAAGCCGTAAAAGCCGAGCGTGATGCTCTGGCCGCCCAACTACAGGCTGATGTGAACCAACTTAACCGCAGCCAAGCCAGCCTAGACCAAGAAGCCACTGAGAACACTGCGCGCAAAAGCATGGTCATCACCGCACCCTTTGCAGGCACAGTCACTGCGCTCGGCCTGCAAGCCGGGCAATCGGTGCAGGCCGGGCAAAGTCTGCTTACCTTATTGCCGCAGGCAACGCCAGGCAATATCGGGCAAGACAAAGCATCCAACTTGCAGGCCCACCTTTACGCCCCCAGCCGCACCGCCGGTTTTGTGCGCCCCGGCCAAACCGTGTATCTGCGATACGCCGCCTACCCGTATCAAAAGTTTGGCCTCTATGCCGGAAAGATCACCAGCGTCTCGGCCACCCCGTTTGCCCCCAGCGAGCTGCCGCCCAACTTGGCGCAACAGCTACTCAGCCAAGCTGGCAGCAACGAAGCCATGTACCGCGTGAACGTGCAATTGGCAGACCAAAGTATCAAAGCGTATGGAGAAGACATTGCCCTCAAACCCGGCCTAACGCTGGAAGCTGATGTGCTGCAAGAGCGCAGGAAGGTTTGGGAGTGGGTACTGGAGCCGGTGTTGGCGGCTAGGCAGCAGGTGAAGGTTCTGGGTGCGGCAAATGCAGCTCATGAATTGCCAATGCGCTTGCAATCTTCCCAATCGCTATGAAAATGCCCCCGGCGAATCTGAACGTGGCTATCCACAAGCCCCCAAAAAGCTATGTGCTGGCGCAACCTTGTGTCCCGCAGGCATTGGACATATCCGCCCAGCTTCTCCAGGGGTTGCAGGTGGCAGAGCAGTCCTTAACAGATTTGGCAGTGACGGAAGCATCGCAGGTGAAGAGGATGATTGCGCACCTCGCCAGCTTAAGCCCTGAACAGCAGGGCCTGCATGTGAGGGTCGCGGCTCTAAGGCACAGTCTAGGAAAAAACTCAATTTCACGCTGTTATGCCGATGAGCAAGGAATTCCTTGGCGCTGGGACCTTGAGCGGCGCGTGTTGGATCAGACCTGCGAATCGCTCCTGCATTCGCTTGTGCAACCCAATGCAGATGCGTTCATCAGAGAGATATTGGCAATTTCCGCTCTAGTGAAAGGCATGCCGTCGACCACATTTCGCACGAGTGGGGTACGACTGGCCGGTGACAAAGGAGGCTGGTGTTGGCAATTTCCAGACTCGCAAGGCATCACCAGTTGTTTGACCGCGCTTCACGAAGCGCTCTTTCAAACGAGATTCGAAAACGGAATTGTGGAAGCCACAATAGCTTATGGCATTCTGAACTGGATGCACCCTTTCGGTGATGGGAACGGTCGAACTAGTCGAATCGTCTTTAACGCAATTCTTCGGCGTGCGGGTATGCCGAAAGGTCAATACATCCCCATTAAGGAGATAAATTATTTGGCCCATGGTGGTCACGAAGTCCGCTTGCGCTACACCGTAGCGACAGGGGACTGGGAGGAGTTGCTTGAGTACTTTGTCAACGTCTTGGACTTTTGCAAAGTGGTCTTGCATCAAGAGGTCACTGCTGCCGACTGTCGGGCGTGACGAACATTAGTAGAAAACTTTGGAGGTTAACTTGAAAATTCTCACTGAATTTGAGACGATGCTTGTGTCCGGTGGAACTCGGTCTGATGATAGTAGATATATGGTTCCTGGGTCTGATGGAGGTTGTTGGTGGGTATATCCAGACGACACCATGGAAAAGGCACCCTGCCCAAGCTCATTTTTTCATCCTGATATCAATCCTGATCCACCAGCCGGGTGCTGGGACGAGCCAGTCCCTTTTTCGTACGGTGAGAGGACCGTCTGTCTAGCCTAAGGGACCATGTGGCATCTTCACGGTGCCACATTTCTAATGCTTGAGGTAATCCATGAAACCCTTGTTCGCAACGATAGCGCTAAGCTTGCATTTGTCGGCAAGTGCAGGTATGCCGACAGAGATCGTTCTCTGGTCCGAACCAACAGTGCGAGGAGAAGTAACAATCAGCGGTTCTGAGATTCACTATGCCGGGGATATCGATACGGTGGTGGCAAAGTCAATTGTAGATTTGATTGAACAACAGAAATTTGACACTCTGCTGATTCATAGCAAGGGCGGTGATGTAGAGGCCGCGCGAAAAATTGGTGTTGCTGTATTCGATCAAAAAATTACGGTCGTAGTCAGCGGGCAGTGTTCATCTTCTTGCGCGAGATACATATTCACAGGTGCGAAAACAAAACAGATAAAGCCTGAAGCGTTTGTGATGTTTAGCGAATATAAAAACTACTATGACTATGTCAAAACCATCAATCAGCTAGCTGAGAAAAAACTATCAAATGGGATTGCTATTCTTAGCGAAAGCGAAAAAGGGCAGCTCGCTATTGGCGAAAAATGGGTGGGGCCTGAAAAAGAATATTTCCAAAAAATTGGAGTCGATATGCGCATTACGAGTTTGGGCTACGTCCCCGGAAAGTCAGTTAGTCACTGGGTGATGACCGCGAAGCGAATGTCCGACTTCGGCGTCTCAAATGTTGCGCTACCAGACGATTACGCAAGCCAAGTGTTTTGCGACAAGATGAAGCTCAAAGGGTTACTCCGATGGGACGCACAGTGCCTTTAGCCCCTGCTTTCCTCCCAACATCCGCTCATTGCTTACTTCAGATGCGTCTTCTGATTTTGAAAGTCACGAATTGGTTGAGATGTTCGAAAGATGTATTCAATCCCAGTCAACCACGGCAAAGCTTCTACGGACTCAAATGTTTTTTGGGGATGTATTTTGCAACACCAGCACTGCTCATAGGTGGTTACGCTGTTGCAGCCGAGACAAACAATCCGATCAACCATAAACTTGAAGTTCAAACTGAGGGAAGAACAATAAGCCTAAAAGGACCACTATTCAAACCTTGGACAAATCAAGTGATTGAACTTGTGAATAGCGATCAGTTTGATACGCTTCGTATTGATAGTCGTGGTGGGGAGTTGGAAGCTTCCATGGAGCTCGCAAAAGCAATCCACTCGCATGGTCTTGTTGTAGTCGTTACTCATGCGTGCAACTCGTCTTGCGCCAACTATATTTTTCCTGCTGGGAGTAGGCGAAAAATTGAAACTGGTGCATTTGTTCTCTGGCACGGCGATGCTCGCCAATCGAACCTTGTTGATCGATATAACAGACTGATTGCTAGAGAAAAACTGTCAGGTCGAGAAGGTCTAACTCCCACCGAGAGAGGCTCCTTAGACTATTTCAAGAAAACGTTAGAAATGCAAGACGCGTTTTACACACTGGTCGGTATAGACGGAAGAGTGGCCCGTATCGGACAGGAAGTATCAAATCCAGTGCCGTTGTGGGCATTGTCTAAAGAGGACATGGCGAAGTTTGGATTGGTCAATATTGATGCACCTCCCGACTACGCATCGCCAAACTATTGCAAGACGTGGACGATGAACCATGAAACTACGTCACCCATCCATTGTTTGAGGCTCGATACTCAGGACTTCGATAAAGTCTCAGAAAGGGAACAAAAGTAGTTACACATCGACCCGTTTGATGCGGGTCTGGACATTGCCAACGAGCGCCGGGTGACGGATGCGCTGGCCGCCATGCCCATCACCCGCATCATCGTGGCCCACCGGACCGAGACGATTGCAGGGGCGCAGCGGGTGGTGGGGGTGGATGGGAAGAAAGCAGTGGAGATTCGATCACTGGGAGACTCGACATAGGCCGATTGTGAAAGTCATCTAGTCGGCATCCTGCCTTCGAGGTAGGTGTTGGGTCTAAAGTGAGCTTGCAAACTTGCTTTAACCAAATTAGCGTGCAGGTCATCAAAGTTGCATCCGATGCACCTTGGCTCATCCTGTAAGGGTTTGCGATGCACTGCTTACTTCAATCTGCGGCAATTGCAAATGGTGGATGTCCTTGGCTACCCACAACTAAGCCATCAAGCGGATCGCAGAGCTGATGCGCTTTGACAGAATCAATGTATCCGCAGGCTTGGTGGCATGGTGTACCTGGCTGTAATCCATCAGGCCAGCGATCTGCTCGGAAACTTCTGTGTTGCCCGTCAGAATGAAGATCGGAGCTTCCGTAGCGCCTCTGATAGTAGTGATCAGTTCAGCGCAATCCATGTCAGGCAAACCCCAGTCGATCACAAACGCCTTGAAGCGCGTTAGACCTGCTGAATGGCTCAAAAGACTTTTAGCGTTTGCAAACGCAACGACTTTGAAGCTATTCGACATCGCGCGCTGCAAAAGGTCACGTTCTGTCTTGATGTCTTCAACAATCGCAAGTGTGTTGCGAGCGAGAAATTGGAGCGATTGCACGCCAATTTCGTCTTCGGCTAGTGTGTCTCCGGGATCAAGTGACACCAAACTGTGACTTCCGTCTTCCAGGCGCCTTAATGCAGCTGCACAGTCTCCGCCTGGTACTGCGCGCTGCACGATCACCGAGATCAATTCACCATTGACCATCACGGTCATGCTCGTCGGGCTGATACGGTTAATCCGATCCATGATCCGGTCAAACGACACCCCAAGTTTTCTAAGCTCCGCCATCGACTCTGTACTCAATGCGCTAAGTCCTTTGAGGATGCGATAAGGCTGAGTCCGCGTCATCCCCAGCACTTTCGCCAGCGCCGAAGTGCGGCCCGGCCCTTTCTCAAAGCCAAGCGAATCCAGCTCACCGTTCAAGGCGGCCGCAAAGGCCAATTGCATGTCACTTCGGCCTGAATCGGTCGTTGTTGCGTCTGATGTGTGTTCGTTGGGGTGTTGCATTAAACGTACTTTTATTTCCGTATTGTCGCTTAAATCCAACAAGAACCCACCAAAAGATTTGTGTGCTTTGGGATTGAAGTATCTTTTAAAGAAACAAAATTCATCTATGATCAATAAAGTAGATAAATACCACTAAACGAATGTATGATCGTACTAAGAAACAAAAGAACATATATGTTCAATGTTGCATACAAAGTGTATTTTCGGAAGTAGAACCTTGATGAGCTTGTTGATTGAAAAGCGAAAGATGGTGACTGGCCTCAAAAGCTCATTGGGGCAAATATTGTTGCTGGCAGCGGCATCAGAAGTGTTTGCGCGGGTAGCCCCCTTCTTCATGCAGAAGGTCATTTACGTTGCCATCATCAGTGCAGATCGCAAGCCATATACCTCGTGAACGCGCAATTGGCGGACCAAAGTATCAAAGCCCATGCTGGAGACATGGCCCTCAACCCCGGTATGACGTTAGAAGCCGATGTGCTGCAGGCGCGCAGGAAGGTTTGGGAGTGGGTGCTGGAGCCGGTATTGGCGGCTAGGCAGCAAGTGAAGGTTCTAAATGCTGATCTGGGAGGCAAGCGCGAAGGCGGTTGAAGTACTGGGCGGTGTTGGAAGCGTACGGGCCGAGCGCTTTTTCGGTCAATTACATTGAAGAGATTGAAATGAAAGAAATCACTAAAGAAGAAACACAAACAGTTACTGGGGGAATTGCATTTCTCGCGCCGGTTGCAGTGGCGATGCTTGCTGACGTTAGTTTTTGGTCTGCTTTGGGCACAGCTGGAACTCTTGGTACCAAGTACGGATCGTGGTTATCAAACAACTCACAAACACCAGGTGCAAGCAAGAACGATCTAGCATTCAACTGGATGTAACCTAAACACAATTCTTTGATTCGTGCATAAAGTTTGTAAGAATTAGCTAAGAATGGGGTGAGGGCGAACCTCTCACCTCCCCCCAATTCAACTATTCCGGAGCTGCGGATTTGTCTAAGCCTTGGTACAAATTCTCGCGAATCTTGATACTTAACACACTGCAATCAACATGTCACAAAAGTCATCCTTGTTAGACACCATAAGCTCAGCGGTGTTTTTTTTCATCGGCGTTTATTTTGTTTACTCTGCGCAAACATCACCGGAGAGGAACCTGCACCACGCAGTTTTTTGGGACGTAGGATGTGCGCTTTCTTCGTTTGCCATTGCTCTTCAGCCAAAGAAACTCTTTGAAAACATCAAGTTGGGTTCCAAGGGATTGGGACTGCCAACTTCAAGCGGTTGGGCAGGTATGTTGAACCTGTTAAGCGCAGGGCTGATGGTGTTTGCAGTAATCGCGTTTGGGATTTATGTAGCGGGAATTTAAGTTCTTGCATTCATATACATGTATGACGCGACCAATACTTCAATCCGAAGCCAGCGAATGCGGCCTAGCCTGCATCGTCATGGTCGCCAATGCGCACCGCCTGCAGCTCGACCTCTCCGAAGTCCGCCGTCGTTTCCCTGTTTCGCTCAAGGGCGCAACGCTTCAGCAGCTCATTACCCACGCAAGCCAGCTCAATTTCAATAGCCGCCCTCTGCGTCTAGAGTTGGAAGAGTTGGGGCAGTTGCAGCTCCCCTGCATCCTACATTGGGACTTGAATCACTTTGTAGTTCTTAAGAAGGTGGGACGGGGCCACATCACCATCCTTGACCCGGCAGTGGGTGAGCGCAAGCTGGCCATGGCCGAGGTATCAGAGCATTTCACTGGCGTAGCCTTGGAGCTAATGCCCAATACTGACTTTAAACCGTTAGACGAACGTAAGCGGGTGGCCCTATCGGCACTTACGGGCAAGGTGCTAGGTCTGAAGCGATCGTTATTTCAAATCTTTGCCGTAGCCGTGGTGCTGGAACTTTTTGCCATAGCCTCGCCACTGCTGAACCAACTTGTAGTGGACGATGCAATTGCCACCCACGACATGGACTTACTCCAAGTCCTCATCGTCGGTTTTGGTTTGCTGCTGGTCATTCAAACCGCCATTGGCCTGGCCCGCAGTTGGATGGTGATGGTGTTGGGCCAGTCGCTTAGCCTTCAGTGGGCGGGCAATGTGTTTGCACACTTGATCAAGCTGCCGGTCGAGTTTTTTGAGAAGCGACACTTGGGCGATGTCGTCAGCCGTTTTGGGGCGGTGGGGGCGATTCAGCGCACGCTAACCACCAGCGTAGTGGAGGCGGTGCTAGACGGCATCATGGGCATGGCCGCGCTGGGCATGATGCTGCTGTACTCCCCCAAGCTGGCGGCAGTTACCGTGGCTTCAGTTGTTGTTTATGGCCTGCTGCGCTGGGCGGCCTACAGCCCCTTTCGTGAGGCAGCAGCAGAGCGCTTGATCGTCTCGGCTCGCGAAAACACCCACTTCCTAGAAACCCTGCGCGCCATCACCCCGCTCAAGCTCTTCGGCCGCGAGCAGGAGCGCCGCGCGCGTTGGCAAAACCTGCTGGTGGAAGTACAAAACCGGGATGTACGCACCGCCAAGATGAACATTGGTTTCAGTGTGGCCAACACCTTTGTGTTCGGTGTCGAGAACCTGGTGGTGTTTTGGCTGGGTGCGGGGCTAGTGATGCAGTCGGGCGTGGGTGGGGCAGGGGCGGCCACCGTGTCGCCCTTCACCATCGGCATGTTGTTCGCTTACATCGCCTACAAGGGACAGTTCACTGGTCGGGTGTCAGCCCTTATCAACTACGCGGTAGAGATCAAAATGCTGAGCCTGCACTCGGAGCGGCTGGCCGATATTGCGCTGGCGGAGCCAGAAACTGATACTGCGCCGCCCAACGACCTGGCCCATTTGCAGCCCAGCATAGAGCTGCGCAATGTGAGCTTCCGATATGGCGAGGGCGAGCCTTGGGTATTGAAAGACCTGAACCTGCAACTGCCCGCAGGCCAAAGCGTGGCGCTGGTGGGGCCCAGCGGCTGCGGTAAGACTACGTTGCTCAAGGTCATCTTGGGCCTACTGCACCCGCAAGAGGGCGAGGTGCTGTACGGCGGCGTACCGGTCAAACACCTGGGCTTGCAAAACTACCGCAAAGTCATTGGCACGGTGATGCAAGAAGACGTGCTGCTGGCTGGCAGCATTGCTGACAACATCAGCTTCTTTGATCTGCGGCCTGAGCTAGACCGCATACACGCCTGCGCCACTATGGCGGCTGTGCATGACGACATTGCCAAGATGCCCATGGGCTACCAAACGCTGGTGGGTGATATGGGCTCGGCCCTGAGTGGCGGACAAAAGCAGCGCGTGTTGCTGGCCCGCGCTCTCTACAAAGCCCCCAAGGTGCTGGCGCTGGACGAAGCCACCAGCCACCTAGACATTGCCAACGAGCGCCGGGTGACGGATGCGCTGGCCGCCATGCCCATCACCCGCATCATCGTGGCCCACCGGACCGAGACGATTGCAGGGGCGCAGAGGGTGGTGGGGGTGGATGGGAAGAAAGCAGTGGAGATTCGATCACTGGGAGACTCGACATAGGCCGATTGTGAAAGTCATCTAGCCGGCATCCTGCCTTCGAGGTAGGTATTGGGTCGGCGGTTTCTAAAATCGAGTCCGCAGGCACAGTCACCTAGACCAACTGAGCCCACTCGTGTCCTTATCGTCGGCATTGCGTTGCCTTTGTTTGCCGCATTCAAGATCGATAAAGGCACCCAAAAGCTGGGCGTGGAAAACCGCGCTGACAAGCGCAAAGACAAGTATTTACGGCCCCATCTCGCGCAACAAACCCCGGACATTTGAGTCACAACCCATCACATTGGGGTTGGCCTGCCACGGTTTGCAAATTTACTCTCACGTTAGCAAAGTATCTGATCGAGCCGATTACTCGCCCCAGCCAGTCGCCGCCAGATGACCCGCACCCGTACTTGCCGCGAAGCCAGGCGGAGTGGACAGCAAATCCGTGCACTGCCGACATCACGCAGCTGCAGTTTTTCGGCATTGCTCAACATCCCTGGGCAATCATCTTGCCTTTACGTATGCTCAGGTCCTTGCGCAGGACGATCACTTACTTAGTAAGCGTCTAGGCAACCCACCTTGACCGTTTGGTCTTCGCTTGCCCAATCACTCGAACCGTCGCATTGAAGAATTGCTGCCGCATCAGTGGCAACCAAGTTGATGCCCACACAATACTGATGCATGAAAAACATTGAAGCACTAATCGCTGACGGCGGCGACATTACGATTGGCGCGGTCTACCCGATCAGATGCTCAGCGACTGCCGCCTGCAGTCATAACACCGTTGCGATGTTGGTTCGCCGAGACAACGAATCGCTGAATGCGCTACTCAAAAGGCTGGACAAAGCAATTGGGAAGTTCTACATCGATGATGAAATCGTAGACGAAGTAAGTGACTACTGACTCAGGTCGCGCGGTCAAGAAGGGATGACTAGACGCTTACCATGCGTGGTGCATATTGGCCCGTGCCATCATTTCAACGCGGTCAATCCGAACCCCAACCGACGTAGGCATAGGAGAGCTCATCAACAAGATTCCAGCTCGCTTCTGTTTAGCTACGGCGGACCGTTACAGCAATTGGCGGCATCCAGGAAGCTCTGTTGTGCAGAGCCTTGGCGTCCAATGGTCGATTCGCTTCTATGGTCACATTTGACCAGCGTTCTCCTTCCGGGGAGATTGCCTTTATCCAGTTGGCCAACAAATCAAACTAGGTCCCTGCCAAATTGAGTCGAATATTCTTCAGTATCACCCATTTGGGGGATAGCCTGCAATCGCAACAACCCGTAAAGTATCTGAGTGCAACCACAACGAGATTAATCGAGGGGCATATCTCTGCTTCGAACGGATTCAACTCAGAAATGGAATTTGAGGTCTAGATAAGTGTCGTAGATACAGAACGGAGGTTAAACATGGTAAAGGCGATTGAGGGTTCTCCCAAGCGCATTGCGCTCGCTCTTTCAGGGGGAGGTTTTCGTGCAGCAGCATTTCATCTGGGTGTCATGCGAAAGCTGCAAGACTTAGAGCTTCTCCATAAGATTGATTTGCTTTCTTGTGTCAGTGGAGGGAGCATCGCAGGTGCATTCTTGGCATTGAATTGGCAAAGTCCAACCGTTCTTGATGAACTACAAACATATCTTCAGACAAAGTCCATAGCGGTGGGCTCGGTCATCGGAGGCTTGTTTGACCCCTTTGAGAGTCGTCTCGATAAGCTGGCACATAGCTACGATCGGGATCTATTTCACAAAGCCAAATTGGTCGACTTGACAAATGGCCCCAGGCTATATATCAACAGTACCAATCTTTCCACGGGGAACATGTTTTTCTTCGTAGCAGGTGGTCAAGGACTCTCTGAAATGGGTGAGCACGAGTTGGGCGTCGTCAATGGAGCTGACTTCAGCATAGCAAAGGCCGTTGCTGCGTCGTCGGCGTTCCCACCAGTATTCCCGCCACTTCGGTTGGACAAAGATGACTATCAGCCCGCGAACCAGGTCGAATATGTAACGCTGACAGACGGAGGTATCTACGACAACATGGGTGTAAACCCTGCCCTGCGTGAGCGAAACAAAATCGACTACCTGATAGTAAGCGACGGTGGAAAACCATTTGTGAATGCCCAGACCCCGACCGAGTCAGGCGCTATCGTGCTGAAAGCTGCTCTTGACATCATGATGGAGCAAGTCCGTGGGTTGGAATTTGATCGTTTGGAGCATCGGCACCTTGCCGGCAAGGGGCCGTGCCCACTCTGGTTTTCTATCGATAGCCAAGAGGGGGAGGTGCAGCGTGGAGACGCGCAGTTCTCGTCTTCCGTCGGAACCAACCTTGCTGCGCTCACTGCGATTCAGATTGAAGTTCTAGGTCGACATGGAGGGGCCTTGGTCGAGGCTCGTATTCGCAAGTACGCTCCGGAGTTACTGGCGCCGTAAATGGGAAACCTGTGAAGGAGTTCTAGCATGACGTCAATATCTAGTGCTGAGTACAGAGAAGATCCACCCGAACAGCTGGCCAACCGCCCGCCCTTCCGGCGTATCAGAGGCTATGCTTTTGATCCGAGCCTATCTCTTCGGCTGGAGACAGCTGCAATTAACCACACAGTCTTTGAGGTCCCATGGGAACGGAATCTGAAGCCCGGTCCCCGTGGAGAGTACGTCGAAGTTGTCGACTATGACCCAGCAAGTGGTTGTTGGTACGAGCCGGTGGATCTGAACTCGATCAATATTCTGGCGCAGGATGGGATGGCTCCATCGGAGGGAAACCCGCAGTTTCATCAACAGATGGTTTACGCCGTAGCGATGAACACGATTACCAATTTCGAAAAAGCGCTGGGACGCCAAGTTCTCTGGTCACCAAAGACTGATATGACAAAGTCCGCTGGCTTCAGAGATTCATTTGTCCGCACTCTGAGAATTTACCCACACGGGTTACGCGCTGCGAATGCGTATTACAGTCCGCAAAAGAAAGCATTGCTTTTTGGATACTTCCAGGGCCCCACTGGGACGGTGTTTAGCTGCCTTTCCCAAGACATCATTGCGCACGAAACCACTCACGCGTTGCTTGATGGCATGCATCGCCGATATGTGGAAGACAATCATCCTGACTCTTTGGCGTTTCACGAGGCGTTCGCTGACTTGGTTGCGCTCTTTCAACACTTCACATTCCCAGAAATTCTCAAGCACCAGATAGCTCGTACTCGGGGTAACTTGGAGACCCAGTCATTGCTCGGGGAATTGGCGCAGCAGTTCGGTGAGGCTACAGGTCGCTATGGCGCGCTGCGCAATGCAATCGGTGAAACGGGTGAGGATGGAAATTGGCGGCTGATACAACCAAATCCAAAGCGCCTGCAGGAAGCAACGGAACCTCATGAGCGTGGGGCAATTCTTGTAGCAGCGATGTTTTCTGCGTTTATGGCGATCTACAAAGTGCGCACCAAGGGAATCGTTGCACTTGCGAGTGCTGGCTCTGGCATTTTGCCGGAGGGAGCTCTGCATCCGGATTTGGTAGATGCAATAGCAGGTGAGGCGACCAAGGCAGCGAAGCACTTTCTTGGTATGTGTATTCGCGCATTGGACTACTGCCCACCGTTCGATATTACCTACGGAGACTACTTGCGTGCCCTCGTGACGGCAGACTACGACATGGTCCCGAACGATAAGCATGGCTATCGTGTTGCACTAATAGAGTCTTTTAGGCGTTGGGGAATTGTTCCGGAGGGGCTCAAGACGCTCTCGGAGGAGCAACTTCGATGGCCCTATGCACGGTTGGAATATGAGAATGCTGGCGGAGAACAATGGAACGCACTTGCATCACTTGCAGTAGAGCTCAAAGACTTGGTGAGCAAGGCTTTGTACTTGCATGATCGTGAGGAAGTCTTCGACAATCTTCGGGAGGCGCGTGCTAAAGCACATGGATTTTTGCAAACAATCCTGATGTCTGACTCAACGAACCAGCGCTCAAACTTTATGACTGTTACCGGATTGAATATGAACATCAATTCGGAAATGCAGGGACTTCGCTTCAAGCCCTCCGGATTGCCAACATTCGAAGTGCATTCAGTCGTCCCAACACTAAGAGTCACTCCGGATGGTCAGATCATGAAGCAGTTGATCATCTCAGTAACCCAGCGACTACAGAACATGCCCGTGAGCCCTGACGAACCGCAACTGGGCAACTTTGACTTCCGAGGAGGCAGTACATTGATATTTGATATGGAGGGGGCACAGCCGACATTGCGCTATGCAATTACCAGACCCATTGGTGATTCCGCACGGCTCGAACGTATCCAACAGTACAAACGTCAACGTAGCGAGCAGGGGTTGTCCTTGCGTGAAGTCTACTTCGGTGCAGACTCCAAGCTTGGTGCTGATGAGCCCTTTTGCTTGTTGCATGGCCAACATTAGGAGTCTTCATGGCAACCGCAAAGAAAACACCTCCCAAAGCTGCCAAGGTGATGAGTCCAAGTACCGCCAAAAGTGCCCGTTTGTCGATACGCATGTACCGCCATGGATTGGGTGACTGCCTATTGTTGCGATTCACAAGAGAGTCAGGCGGGACCTTTAACGTTCTGATCGACTGCGGAATCATCATGGTCGCGACCGACGCAAAGAAGCGGATGGGAAAGGTGGTCAAAGACATCGCGAAAGCCTGTGGTGGTCGTTTGGATGTGGTGGTTATGACCCATGAACACTGGGATCATGCTTCTGGATTTTCGACCCAACACGCCCAAGACCTATTTGATGACATTGCGATTGGAGAGGTTTGGTATGGGTGGACTGAGGATCCCCAAAACGATCTGGGTGTTCGGTTGCGCAAAGAGCGTGCTGAGAAAGTGCAAGCGCTTGCAATGGCATCGCTGGCCATGGAAAGATTTCCAGCCATGTCCGTCCGTACTCGGGGGCTTAACTCGATATTAGGTTTTTTTGGAATAGACAATAAGACTGAGGGACTATCAGCCCCAAAACCAATCCAAAAGACCCGCTCTGCCTTTGAGTACCTCAAGAATCGCAGAGGCGTAAAGACGCGCTATTTGTACCCCGATAAGGCACCACTATCACTTACTGGAGTTAACGACGCAAGAGTGTTCGTGTTGGGGCCTCCACAAGATGAATCGCTCATCAAGAAGAGTTCTCCGAGTAAGCGTGACTCCGAGGTCTACGAGCTCGCCGCAGAGGCTAGCCTAACCAGAAGTCTGGAAGCAGCTTTCCGGCGGGTAGTGTCTGATAACACTGGCGATGCATTCTCTGATTGCCCTTTTGACTCCAACTTTCGCCAACACCGACATACAGCTGCCGCAAAGGAGCTCATTGAGGAAACTTGGAATGCCACGGGCTTGGAGTGGAGGCAAATCGAAGAAGACTGGACTCAGTCTGCGGAAACGCTTGCGCTCAACCTAGACACCCATACAAACAACACGTGTGTTGTCCTTGCATTTGAATTTTCTGACACCGGCGAAGTATTTCTGTTTCCTGCCGATGCCCAGGTGGGCAACTGGCTCTCTTGGCAGGATGTTAAGTGGCGTGTGAAGTCGGAAGGTATTGCGACTGAGGTGACTGGACCGGAGCTACTCTCCAGAACTGTGTTCTATAAAGTAGGACATCATGGTAGCCACAACGCCACTCTGAACAAGTTAGGACTTGAGCAAATGACTAGTGAGGATTTGGTAGCCTTTATCCCGGTATTCAAAGAGGAAGCAGTAAAGAGCCGTTGGATGAGCATGCCGTTTGGCCCGCTGGTTAAGCGACTGACCCAAAAGACGGGGGGAAGACTACTTGTATCTGACTCAGAACCGCCGAGCGATGCCAGTTTGGCAGAATTGCCTCCTGATGCACGGAAAAAGTTTTTGACTGGGTTAGTGGTGAATCCACTTTATTTTGAGTACAGTTTTTATTGACTCCCAAGACTTGAGTTGCGGTAACGTGGTCGTATTCCAAAATTTGTTTCCAACCAAATATTCAATCTGCGGCGCCGAAAGTCTTCAGATAGCCTTCGATACTCATGCAGTCTTTTTGGTTTGAAGCTGATCAATGAAGGGCTGGAGTTCCGCGCGATTGAGCAGCACGATTTGTTGCTGTGCCCCGCTGGCAGCGTCTTCCGGCGTTTCTAGACGGAGTCTACGCAGGGCGTAAAAAAGCAGCGCGTGGCGGCATTCGAATTTTGTGGTGCCTTCATGCATGCCGTAATCCAACTGAATCGCCTTGCGTGCTTGTTGCGGCAGGCTGGGATGCGCTGAAATGACAAGCTGGAGCATCGTGTGCCACTGCGTGTCATCGTCTTTGGAGATGTTGGTTGCGTCTCCCACTTGCATGATGGTTAGACGAGCAATAACGAAATCTCTAAAGTCTTCGCGTAAGTGGCAATACGCCCTTACGTGCCAGCGCATTCCGTCGAAAGCGAATGCATGTGGCGAAATGGTGCGCTCAACCGGTTCAGGCCGCACCATGCCCTGGTACAACGTAAAGACCTTACGTCCTTCCCGCACGGCCTGCAGCAATGTTGAAAGCACTTTGCCCTCCACATTGCGATTGGGTAGCGGGACTATTCCTAGATCGGGCTTCCAGCCTACGAAGCTGGACTTGGGCTCCATGATCTTGGTTTCTAGCGCCTGAAGCTCATTCAAATAGGTGCGGGTACCGCTACGGGCAAACAGCGGCTTGAAGTTTGGGGTGCGCACGTAGGACTTGATACGGGCGTCATAGCTGAGGTTTTGGGGTGCCGCTTCCGAATACTTCGAGACGTCCGTTGAAGCCTGCGGCATGGAAATGTCAAAAAAGTCCACCAAGTCGGATCGGTTGATCCGGCCCTCCCACCGCAAACGGAAATCAATGAACTTGAGACGCCTGTCCTGGCTCCAGGAGCTCGGGCGCGGTGTGTCGTCATCATCGGGGAACACCGAATCTACATGCTCATTCATACAGTTTTCCAAAAATACAGGTTTATCTACTATACGCGTAGTAGCTTTATGGTTATACTAAACATAACAACAATGGGTGAAAAATGGCAGCAGCGACGATAACCTTCTTTCCGGTGGACTGCGGTGACATGACCTTGGTCCAACTGGCCGATACCGCAGGCACCACGTTGATAATCGACATCAACATTCGCGCCGATGCGGATGATCCTAATACGACCACCCGTGATGTGGCCAAAGACCTGAGGTCTCGGCTGAAGCGGGATGTCAGGGGTCGTCCCTATGTCGATGCCTTCCTTTTGAGCCATCCCGATTGTGACCACATCCGCGGTCTGGAAAAGCACTTTCACTTGGGGCCGTTGTCGGACTACGCCGATGACAAGAAGCCCGACGCCGAGAAAAAGATCGTGATCTGTGAGATTTGGTCGTCGCCCTTGGTATACCGCCGTGCATCCAAAAATCACGTACTCGGCTCCGACGCCAAGGCCTTCAACAAGGAAGCTAAGCGCCGTGTTCAGGTCAACATAGACAAGAATTTTTTGGGAGTGGCAGAGGGTGATCGCATTCAGGTCATGGGAGAGGATCAGAACGGGAAAACTGACAAGCTCGGCCCTATCCTGGTGAAAGTTGACGCCACCTTCAACCGAATCAATGGCACTGACAGCAAGTTCTTTTCCGCGACACTGCTGGCCCCACTGCTGGCCACCGACGGCGAAGAAGAAGATGAATTGCTTGGTAAGAATCACTCAAGCGTCATCCTGAACATCAAGGTTGCCGCTGACCAGTGGCAGCCTGATGGCTGCAAATTCCTGACAGCTGGCGACGCAGAGGTGGTGATTTGGGAGCGCCTGTGGTCGCGCTACAAAAACAACACAGCTAACCTGCAATACGACTTGCTGCAGGCGCCGCACCATTGTTCTTGGCACTCTTTGTCCCATGACAGCTGGTCTAGCCTGCGCGAGAAGGTGAAGGTTAGCGCGGATGCCCGCAAAGCGCTGTCTGTGGCCCGGGCTGGTGCATCTATTGTGGCCAGCAGCAAGCCTATCAAAGACGATGACAAAGATCCGCCGTGCATTCGGGCAAAGACTGAATACGTTGCAATCGTGGACGATGTTGACGGGAGGTTCTATTGCACCGGTGAATTCCCTAACGAGTCGAGCCCGGAGCCGTTGACGTTTACAGTGACCGCATGGGGCCTGCAGCCTCCTGGAAAAAAATTAGGCCCCCTCCTTGCTGCGGGCCTTGGTTCTAGTACCAGTGCGGTCAAACCACACGGATGAGCACTTTGGCCACGTCACTGCCAATAGCCCTTGTCGAGGCCCTTGCACAACTCAGGCGTCACCCCGCTTTGCGGGCTGTGCAGGATCCTATTCGGCTGGACAACGGCAGTTACTTGATCAGCGTTGACGTGCCGGTTCAGCTGCCCAGTCGCGCGGCCGTCCAGGGCATTTCTGCCACTCGGGTGAAGGCTGTAGAGCCACTGATCTTGGTGTTCAGGCCGGACTTTCCACTGTCTTCGCCGCAACCGCGCCTAAGGGTGGACTTCCCGCTGAACATGGCGCACATCAATGTCCACCGGCCGGGTCAGCACGTATCTCCATGTATTTCCGAGGGCACGATTGATGAGCTATTCCATCAGGATGGGCTGACAGGAGTCATCGAACAGACCTGCGATTGGCTTGCAAAAGCAGCCTCTGGCCAGCTCCTCGATCTTTCCCAAGGCTGGGAGCCAATGCGGCACGATGACTGCGTCGGTGTCGTTCAATTTGATGCTGAGCTTGCGGTGGACAAACTGCCTACAGACGGTAGCATCTTGTTTGCATCCACGCGATTCGCTTCATCCAAGGCGGACAGATTTTTTAACGCGGACGTGGCGCAAGCCAGTTCGGCAATTGCATATTTTGAGAGCACAGTCGGTCAGCGAATCCAGTCGGGTCTGACATCGGCTCTATTTGTGCAAGCACCTTGGAATGGCGATCAGTCCGTAGTTAATGACCAATACCACCCTGACACAGTCGTCGATTTCGCGACTTTGCTGACGCAGGCCGCAAAACTAGGCATCAACGCGAATTTACTGCGCGACAAGATTGAATCTGCGTTCAACCAGTCACGGTTTGTGACCCAAGCAGATTGGGGCGATTTTCGTCTTGCCGTGATCCTCGCGGTGCACCGCCCAGTGCCACTGATCGGCGCGATGGGGCGGAAGGTTGAATTCATGCCGTACTTGTTGCATCTGAAGGTCGACAAGAGCAATGCGGGGAATATTTCCGACGCCGCTGTAGGTTCGGCCTACCATGTGCATCAACTGTCTGCAAAGCTTTTGGCGAAGACTTCGGGTACCCCGCTTGAGGCCATTGAACAACGCGTCACCTTCCTGGGATGCGGCAGCCTGGGGTCTAAAGTGGCCTTTCACCTTGGGAGGGCAGGGTTTGGCTATTGCAACTTCGTCGACAACCAGCTCTTTTCGCCACACAACACGGCACGCCATGCCTTGCTTCTGCCCCAAAACACAACACATGCTGAAAAGGCTGGTCGCATGAAGGAATCCTTTGAGGCCATGGGGCATCTTCATACAACAAATGCAAGTAGCGACGACATAGTCACGCTTCTTTCGACCCCCGAAGGGGCGGCAGTGTTTACGGAGTTGGCCAAGGATTCCGCGCTGGTGCTCGATACGACTGCATCCATGAGTGTGGCGCAGGCGGCAGTTTTATCGTCGGCCTTTGATACGAATGGACCCCGGCTCGCTAGGGGAATGTTGTACGGCAAAGGGCGAGCATCTGTCTTGATGCTGGAGGGGCCCACTCGTAAGCCCCGGATAGATGATCTGGAGGCTGCTCTATTTGCGATGTGTCGCGCCAACAAAACGCTTAGAGAAGCAATTGCTGCTGGAGATAGGGCGGGCAGAGAGGTATTCGTCGGCGACAACTGCCGCTCGTTGACGATGGTCATGCCGGACTCTGTGGTTTCTCGCAATGCTGCTCAGATCGCAATGCAGGTAGAACAATGGCTTGCCCATGACTTGCCCTCTTCAGGTTGTCTCGCGGTTGGATATAGCGAAAAGGATTCGATTTCTTCCCAATGGGACGTGATGGAGCTCGATGCTCCAACGGTTCTTGACTCCACCGGCGAGCTTGGATGGAAAATTCGCGTCGCAGCAACAGTCGCGCGTACCATTTCGGCTGAATCGGTGCATTGGGGAGAGAAGGAGACAGGCGGAGTGTTGCTTGGCAAGGTCAACGCGTTCAATAAGACCATTGTGATTGCGGATCTCGTCCCAGCACCACCTGATAGCGTCAGAGAATCGGCTCGATTTGTGCTTGGAATTGAGGGATTACGTAGAGCGTGCCGCGAATCAAACGTGGATTCAGTCGGCTACCTTGGGTACCTCGGAACTTGGCACAGCCATCCAATGGGGGGGCCACATTCTCCGCGTGACGTTCAGACATTGGATGAACTGGCTGAAATGGCGGTCGGAGAACCGAGGCTGTCGCTGGTCTGGACGCCAAGTGAATTGATATGTGCAGTGAATCGCGCAGAAGCAATGGCGGAATGACGACGGTGTTGACACAACTTTCATGCTGGTCTTTGGGGGGGCGACGCAAAACTGTTCGTGGTCAAAATTCAATCGGCATTGTCAAGCTTCAATTGGCACCAACAACTCTGGCTTGAAAAGAACTTGGTAACGCCGTGCTCTAAACTGGCCAGTAGCCCGTTTCCAAACCGCACCTATTACTTGATTGTCCAGAGAGAGCAGCTGTGGCGATTCGCGCTATCCACGTGAGCTCACACTTCAAGAACTGGTACCACCACCGGGTGCCACTATTCCATTTAGATGGTGTACAGGGTCCAAGGCGTCTTTCGACGCACCGGTTGGTAGCCCACTTGTTGACCGCATAAAAGAGCTTGCAAACCGCTGGAAACAAGACATCATGGGGAGATGCCACGATCAGAAAGTTTTCATCGCGAGTTGCGGTTGCCGAGACATCCCTTGACCGAGACTTTGCCAAATAGTTGTAGGAGAGAAGCGCATGTTTTCAGATCCACTTTTGACAGTCGTGAATGTTGTTCTTATCGTCGGTATTGCGTTGGCTTTGTTCGCCGCATTCAAGATCGGTAAAGGCACCCAAAAGCTGCGCGCGGAAAACCGCGCCAACAAGCGCAAAGACAAGTATTCTCGGCCCCATCTCGCGCCGCAAACCCGGGACATTTGAGTCAAAACCCATCACCTTGGGGTTGGTCCGTCCGGAGTTGCAAATTTATTCTCACGTTGGCGAGATATCTGATCGAGTCGATTACTCGCTCCAACCAATCGCCGTCAGATGACCCAAACCTGCGCTTGCCGGGAAGTCAGGCGCAGTGGATAGCAAATCTGTGCTCTTCCTTCATCACGCAGCTGCAGTTTTTGGTATCACTCAACCGGGCAAGCATGGACCAATTTAGTCCAGACTACACCGATTGCCAGGGTGCCAGCTGCCCTACCACTAGCAGTCTGCCTCTTTGCTTTCAAAGACGTCCCCTCTCTCAAAGGGACTTGCAGGAAAAGTAACGTAAGCCTTTCCTTTCCGGCCATCTGCACGTCTAGACCAAGTCACCATTTGCCATACGCTTTTCGCGTGCAAGTGACACCCAGTGGTTTGCACGACAGCAGCCGGCAGGGGGTACCGATGACAGCACCATGCGCGCGTGGGTCCCCCCCTGGGCGATCATCTTGCCTTTACACTTGCTCAGGTCCTTTCGCAGGACGATCGCTCACTTGTGTGTCCTATCCCGATGTTGATCTTGCCGATTCATTCGAAAGTCCCTCTCTTGCGCTGCCTGCCTAAACGCCTGGCTGGTTTGAGCGAGCCCTTGATTCCAAGAAACTACCCCATTCCTTGGGCTCGCCACTGCAGTACATAAACAGGGCTTTTCTTGCGAAATGGACCGTTTCAGCACCCGACATCCAGGACGCAGCCAATGAGCTTGAATAGTGCCTCCGAACAGTCGCTGCGACGCCCGCAGTGACATCCTGTCCGAGTTCCATGAGTGCAGCCTGTACATTGAGGGTCGCGGTGAGTTCATCGTCCGAAACTGCTACCTCCTTAGCGGATGCTTGACGTTTGCACTCGTCGATCAGATAAGCAAGGTTGGCCTTAAATGCCTTGGCGTCCTCTTCCATCAAGCGCTCATAGTCTGGACTACCGAATTCCCGACCGACCGGTGCCATGTTGTCCCAGACTTTGTCCTCTTCAGCATAGGCCGAGCTGGCGTCGTACTGATCCAGAAGTTGGGATGGCTCATCCTTTGGATTTCGAGCTTCGTCTATGGCTACCCGCAGCCCACGCCCGGTCAGCGCGGCATATTCCGCCTTCAATTGAAGTGTGCCGGCAAATATCTGATCCAAGCCAGCTTGGGCGCCTTCACCATCGTCGAGCTCGTCAATTGCACGTTCAATGGCCTCGATATCGAGATTGGAAACATCTTCAAAGAACCTTGGATAGGCCTCGGACGTTGGCAGGCGACCGAATGTACCCCAGGTGTAAGGGACAGTCCCTTCCCTACCCTCATGAAAATCAGCTAGGCTTTGCAGAAGTTTTGCCTTGCGGGCATCACGTTCTACACGAGTTCCGTGCCAGGACAATTCCCACAGCAGCGATTGAATCAAAGTGCCGAGCGTAATCTGATGGTTAACGCCACATTGAATAGCGTGGCCAAAGCGCTTGGCAAACGGATCTTCCTCAAAGATCTGAACCTCACTTTGCACGCGGACAGGAACCTTGAGCAATTCTCGCACCGAGGTCATGGAGATACCCCAGGTGATGCGCTCTCCCGCCTTGTACAACACCGACCCACCATCTTCGACGTCCTCGGTCAACAAGTGGCCTTTTCCGGTGACATCAAAGTCACCGACGGAAGTGAACTCCTTGGTGGCGCTATCCAAGTTCCAAATTTGATTCAGTTCGATGTACTCCAGCTTTTCATGTGCCGGCTCAGTAGTGTCCCAACGTTCTTCAGAGGAGAGCGAGCTGATTTGAATCGAAATCCGCGTCTGAATTTTTTGAGGCTGGCGTAAGTAGTTGATTTATAGGGATTGTTTCAAACATGGACAGACTCAGGATTTGTAGGATTTCATACAGACTGTGATGATCCAGATGCAAACGTTTCTTCGCAATGGCGATCAGCAGGTAGGTCGATATGGCAATCCAGATCTGCGTCTTCACCGCGTTCTCGCTGGTGCCGAAGAACACCTTGATGCGCAAGTGCTGCTTGATCCATTTGAAGAACAACTCCACCTGCCAGCGCTGTCGGTACAAGCCTGCAATCAACTCCGGCTTGAGCGTGAAGTTGTTGGTCAGAAAGATCACACGTTTTCCGGCATCGTCCTTGACCACCACCCGGCGCAGTGTCGTGGGGTAGTCCTTGCCCGCAAGGTGCCCCGACAGGATGCCAGTCTGGTCGCACAGTACCGCAGTACCAACCCGATCCACCGGATGCGAGTAGCGCCGCTTGAACTTGGTGTTGCTCTTGGAGCGGGTCACAAAGAAAGCCTTGGCTTCGTGAATGACGAACAGCCGGGCAAAGTCCAGATAGCCCCGATCCATCAGGTAGAAGGCTCCCGGCTCCAGCACCAAATCGTCCATGACGTTGACCTCGTGGGTCTTGCCATCGGTGATGTGAATGAAGCTGGGGATATTCCCTCTCAAATCGAGCAAGGTATGCAGCTTGATGGCCGCCTTGGTCGAGCGAAACGGTGCCCAGGCAAACACCGACAGGCACAGATCGATGGTGCTGGCGTCGAAGGCGTAAACCGCTGCGTCGAGTTCCACACCAAACGGCTCCTTGGCATACAGCGGTCGAGCAATGCCAATCAGGTGCTGGGCGAAGTCGGCGTAGATCTGCCACGGACGTGTGGCATTCGCATTGGCCAGCGTGTTGCGCGAAATCGTGGAGCAAAGAAACCCCATGTGGTAGAGCCGTCTGGCTTGGGCGCGCAAGTTGACTTCGATGTCGCGCAAAGACTCTCGATTGGTCAACTGGGCGAACGCCATGGCGAAGAACTGGTCCAGGCACGAGAAGTCTTTGACCTTGTGTTCCCCTCGGTGATCGGCCACACAGCGGCGAAACGTGCTCAGCGGCAGATGCAGCATGAGTTGTGCAAATACGAGCTTGCCTTGGTGCATGGGGATTTTTGCGGATTTCCGCCCAAATCCCCAAAGTCTGACTTTCGACGTTCAAATCGAGACCAGACTGAAACACCAAATTCAGCAAGTAAATCATTAACTTACGACGTTTCGACGTGACAACGTTGGGACACTACTGGTGCCGGCTCATCTTTCTCCACAGGCCCCAGGCTGGCCTCTTCCAAGAGTTCATTGGCATACTCGTGCCGGAATACCGTTCGCATGACCGGGTTGTCCAAGAGCTGCAGGACATCCCCCAAAGTCACGTTGTCTTCCAGGTAGATGGAGCGGAACAGGTATTCGGCGGACCGGTCGGTGACATCTAGGGGGTCGCCGCCGCGATCGGAATGCTGGTAGACCAGCTTTGGGCCTTTGGAGAGGGTCAGTTCAAACAATTGCATGGGTGACTATCCATTCCAATATGTGGAGATTGATCATCGCGGTTAACTTCCTGAACGTCGGCCAGTTCATTTAGACAATTGCCCAGCCATAGTTAACATTGAAAACTCATGGCAGGCAAATTGCACACCATTGAAACTTGAGAACGCACACCCAATAGCAATGCTGCGCCCTTGGTTCATGACCGTTACGACAACGAAATTCGACTTCGTCCAACAAGTCGTTTGCTATCGGGCGTACCGGCAAAGTTCGCCGCACTTTTTTGAGAGATCACTAAAACTGTGATGTCCGTTTGAACATTGAGTCGGCGCTTCGCACTTGCAGAGTCTTTTCTTTCAAATTCTTTCGCGGGTTTCCACACATCCAACAGCTACAGCGCTGAGGTGTTCGGCTGACAACTCCAAGGTCTCGGTCCGTCATTGGTTTTGATCGGGACCAATACCTGCTGCGAACATTCTTCAGTCGGGATTCATGGTGTCTACGCTGGCTTCTGCTCAAGTCGTCTGGATGCATATCAATTGTTCCTTTTGATAACCCTCAATTGATCGACGGTGACCGTTTGAACACAAATCGTCGATCCATCGGCGCGCAAGAACTCGACCTCACAGGCTTGGCCACCCTTATGAAGGTGGACCACCACTCCGCGCGAGCCGGCTGCGACGGATTGGTCCCTATTTTTGTTGGCCAAAAGTTCAACGAAGTCATGTTCGAGCATCATTGAACTTTGGGGGAATAGTGAGGCTTTTGACATCAATTTACCCTTGGGCAAGTGCCTTGCAACGTCGGCCCAAAGGCCTGACAGCTATCGATTCATCCACGGGCCACTATCGCGTTCGGAGTTTTGCACGGCACTTGTCTCCTTCTCTGGCTACTTCAACATCAGAGTGGCACTGCCATTCATTCCCCGCCGGGCAACAAATCGAATGCTAGCGACTGAATGACCAGTCTATCGACTGGCGTGTTTCCAGGGTTGCTAGCGTACTTCTTTCCCGACCGTGTTTCGAATATCGAGATGTCTCCTACTTTTTCGGTTGGCTCCCGCCCAGACCAGACCTTCGAAATCGGTTCCATTTCCCAGTCGCCCGAGCTGTTCATTTTGGAGGGCGTCACGATCTGAACGCATTTGAATCTAAACACCGACGAGCCGGACTGCTGCAGCATCGGAAGGACATCTCTCCAGTCCGAAACGAACATGGTTCTAACTATCTCAAGTGACTTTCCGCGATGATCTTGGGTTTGATAAAAGCTAAGCAGGAACCAGAGATCAAAAAATTGAATGTCGGCGCACTTCCAAGTCCGCTCACCGGCTTCCGAGATTGGGTTCAAGAACGGCCATGCGTAATGGTCAAAAGTAACAAACATGTATAGACCCCTCAGAGACTAGAATTTCGCTGCTTCCCGCTTGCGTTTGGCCTCCGCCTCAGCTGCAGACTGCCCCGAAAATGCTTTCAACAAGTCATTGTGGATATAACTAACGTCCATTTCGAAGCTCATATGTGGAGAGTCCAGCTCGATGACAGCGTCTGGCGCGCTGAAACGCACACTTTGATCCCCAACAAAAGGGCGATCCTGCCTCGCAATTTTGTACTTACCCGCCAGCATCGACATTACAGAGTCAAACCGTGCCTTTTTCATTTTGAGCAGGATCCCAGCAAGCTTCTTTTGCTCGTCGAAAACATACTTAACTTCAATGAGTCCCTCAATGTCGTACGAGGCACCATCAGTCTTAAATTGGAGCCCTTTGGAATACCTATTGGTGCCCAGTTCAGTCAAATTGGTTTGCTTGCGCAACGCCACTCGCACCTGATCAATGGTGGATACACCCAGTTCAAACCCTAACGCTTGTGTGCCAGCAATCGCTGGTCCCAGGGAAAAGCACAGAAAAATCCCGACGAGTCGCGCGGTGTATTTCATGAATCTCCTTTGTATGGGGCGGTGGGTTTGTGTCCGTTCAGGTGCCGACCAACCAAACAGCGCGGTGACATTATGAGTTAAATATAACGTGGTTTAAATGAATACTTGCCGCGAAGCTGCGTCAAATGCAGATTCGCGAAGTAAAACCGGGACGCCCGCGGGGCGCTAAGACTTTTGAGTCAGCACCGGCCATTGCATTCGGGTCCACGGTACGAGAACTGCGTTTGGGTGCGGGTTTGTCGCAAGAGGATTTGGCCAGCCGGGCGCTAGTTGAGCGGTCCCACATGGGCAAGATTGAGCGCGGGGAGCATCTGCCAAATCTTGTAATGATTTTGAGAATTGCACGCGCACTGGGGTGCTCCTCGGGCTACTTGTTAGATCAGGTAGAGGCCAAACTGACGTAGTCAAAGCAACAAGGAGGGTCAGAGCTTCGCCCTCTACACAAGGTCTCACCCGTCCTCTACCGGAGTTAAAGGCGCAAGACGTTTTGGTCGTTTAAAATTTCCCGTAGCCGATCTACCGCTTGGCTGCTTGACGGACCAGCCCACCAGCTGGAAACGGCGGCCACGATCATGGCGGTAGTGCAATCCAAAACGACAAACAAATCTTGTGTAGCACGTCCCGTCGGCGAAGCCATTTGCAACAAGAGGCTCAGACCGTAAGCGACCCCGATGCATGAACCTATGAAAACTAGAGTGAGTCCGACCCGGGTTACAGGATGGAAATGTTGGACCAGCAAGTCGCCGTCATTCGGACGGCCAACGGCACACAACTTATAGAGCTGCCCGAGGAATCCTTGACCGTGTGTGTGCTTCGTGCCCCACCACACGGTGGGTTTCCCTAGAAGCGATCGCAACTCGGAGCGCGTGGTTCGACCGTCCGCGATAGCTTCACGAAAACGTCTATGCCATGAAGGACTAACGTTTACACCGAACTCAACAAAAACGAAGTATCGCGCGAACTTGGCAAACTTGATTTGTGTTTCCGCCTCATCACCTGTCGAATTTAGAAGTTCAGCGGCAAGTCTTCTCAATTGCCAGCAATGCCATGTGCCGTAGAGCCACATTTTTGGGCTGATCTGCATACGCTCCGCCGCAGCTATTTGCCAATAGCTTTTAGCCATGCAGGCAGAGACCCGAGCAAGTGCCGTTTCAATTGAATCGTTCGCATCCGTAATTGGGCCTGTAGTTGACTGAGCGTCCGCAATTGCAATAGACATTGCGGCGCAAAACTCGGCATAGTCTTTGGTCATGGCTCGCTTACTTTGTATCAGTTGTAACCGTCAAAGCCGACCGGATTACAGCTGAATCGAGATCCAATCCCCCGCTTCTTCGTTTGAGTTGATCGAAAGCAGCCCACGCTGCATCAACTTGCTCTGACGTAGTCAGTTCCATCCCAGCAATCGCTGCCTCTCGGCGCACCCATCGCAAAACGTCAGCGAACTGATTTCGTCCAGTTTCACTCCAAAGTGAAAAGTACCCATCGACAACATAGTCTGTATCAAAACCGATTGCCTTGAGGGTCTGCAACTGATCTATGCCAGGACAAGTGGCCCCCGACTCATATTTCTGAATGGTGAGACGAATGACCCCAAGCGCGACAGCCAAATCACTCTGGGTCATATGAAGTCGCTCGCGTTCAGATCGCATTCGCGTGCCGATAGCTTCACGGAGTGCCATCCTGGTGATTTCCTCTGAACTTACTTTCAATGTGCTATTCACTTGTACTAAAAATATACAAAAAACAGAAAAATGAATGTAATTGAATGCTTTTTGCGAAAAAAAGCTATTATGTTGAATATAAGTTTACACTATTCCAAAGCTTACTCGAAAATCTTCAACATGACTGAAATTTCTTCCAAAGAGCTCGACGACGTAAAACAGTGGTTCTATTTAGAGGGGCTCAGTGTGGCCGACTGGGCGCGCAGCAATGGCTTCAGTCATCAGTTGACTTACTCGTTGTTGGCGGGCCGTTTACGCGCTAAGCGGGGCGAAGCGCATCGAATTGCAGTAGCGCTGGGATTGAAAGCAGACAGTCACTCAGCAAAGTTGTTGCCACTTGCATGCCAGCCTTTTCACGCGACCGACAAATGAGCGAGTTTCGCGAAATTGTCGGTAAGTGCTGACAACCCATCAAACGAGGCAGATAGGAAATCAATTAAGAAACAGAAGCACAAAACAAAACGCCAATCAAAATTTCATTTGACTGGCGCTGTCAACACACAGAGATGTCTAGGTTGGACCCTTAGGCAAATTCTCTCGCTTGTTGATGGCGATGTCAAGTCACGTCTGTTGGTCCTGTCCGGACCTCAGACGAAATTCAACAAATGGAGAACATTTCTATGCCCAGAAAAGTTGTAACCCGTAACCCGCATCGGGAAGTTGGGGTTTTGAACCCGGGATGGTTGCTTGATCACCCGGTAGAGCACGAGACAAATCTCGAAAAAAACTTCATCATGATGGCACTGGCATGCCACGTGGTCAAAGACATCTTTCACCAGCCAATCGAACTCACGCTGATCTTTCCCGACGGGTCAATCCATAAGTACACCCCCGACTTCCGAATTCGATTCAATGATGGGACTCAGCTCATTGTTGAGGTCAAGGCGGAAGTATTTCTCGCTGAGAACAAGCTAAAACTCGATTTGGCACAGCGCCTATTAGCTGCTGAAGGCACCCCATTTCTGGTCGTCACCGAAAAGCATATCAATGCCAATGGGCTTAGTGCGAGGGCAATTCTGCTAATGCGTTACGCAAGGCTCACGTTTGATGCGGGCGCAGCGCTCGAATGCAAACAGTTGCTTGAAGAAGAGTTCCGTGGCAGTGCTCACGTACACGAGTTGGTTTCAAAGGGAGTGTCGGAGTCACTCATCTGGCAAATGGTTGCGGCCCACCAGCTCAGGGTGCCTGTCGGTCTCAACATCAATCCGCAAGAGACCGTGGAACTCAACACTCAGGAAGGAGGCTGCCATGATTACTTTTGCGCGTGGTTTGGTATTGCGTGAGGGCGATAGAGGCATGGAGTTTGAGAGGCAACTTGAGTTTGGAAAAATCCAATTCAAGTACCAGGATAACTTCGAAATTCGCACCTTTGCGTTGAGCGATCTGTACTGCAAGATACTAGCAAAAACCATCCAGGTCGTCCACCAGAATGGCTACAAGGTTGCCCTCGCTGATCAACCGAATACAGGCGGCGAGCATGTCTATAGCCAAGAGCTTTCCAAGCGGCAAGAAGACCTCATCGCATACCGAATGACTTATGTGCGCGCAGCGGTCAGCATGCGCACCACCCCTGGAAGTCGAACCAAGTGCGCAAAGGTGATTGAAAGCGTGGCCGCGCGTGACAACGATTCCTCTCCACCCAGCGCAGATACGCTGAGGACATGGCTTAAGCGATATCAGGAGTCACGATCCAATCCGTATGCCTTGATGGACCGTCGTCCACTGGTGCGCAGGCCCAAACGCTTGAAAAAGCTTGTTGAGGTCATGCTCGAAGAGTGCATTGCAAAGCACTACATGCAGTACAAAGGGCTGTCTGCGAAGGCCACGTTTGAAATGTTCCGGGGTGAAGTTCGCGCAAAAGAGCGACTGGAGGGCGAAAAGATTCCGGTTCCGTCAGTACGGACCTGCCATCGCCGAATCAACGAGATAGATCCGTACATCCGCGACTTCAAACGCGAAGGGGCGGCCTACGCTCGAAATCAGTGGAGATTCAGCCTCCGAGGCGATCAGTCGACAAGAGTCTTGCAACGAGTCGAGATCGACCACACATGGCTTGACATTTGGGTGCTGGATCCAAAGACCGGCGTTCCGATTGGGCGGCCGTGGATTACTGTGGTCTTGGATCGCTATTCTGGATACATCTTAGGAATCTACATTTCCTTTTATGGCCCATCTGTGGCATCTGTAGCGCACGCCATCAAGAATTCAATCTTTCCTAAAGATGATTTGATCGCCGGAATTCCAGAGATTCTGACCCCCTGGACCGCAATGGGCGTAGCTGAGATGTACGTCGTGGACAACGGGCTAGAGTTTCACTCGAATGCGTTTCGAAGAATGGCCTGGGATCTACGCGCAGACCTGTTGTACAACCCGGTTCACCAACCCTGGCTAAAGGCCTCCATTGAACGGTCCATGATGGAGTTCAACAGATCCTTGCCACTGCGTGGAAAGGTTTATGCGCCGCAGAAAAACATGTTGCCCCAGGACCCCAAAGAGTCGGCAGCAATATTGTTCGATGATCTTTGTGTTGGACTTTTCATGTGGGCTGCCGAGGTGTTTCCCAGGCGGGTGCATCCCAAGAATCTAGTCCGTCCATTGGACTTGTGGGAGGAAGGACGCCAATCATGTCCATTGCCCATGTTTCCACTTGGGTTTGAACGCTTTGACATCACAGCGGGCGTATCAACGACCCGCACGGTGGACGGTGACGGTGTCTTTTTCAAATACCTGCGCTACAACTCATACGAATTGCAAAACTACCGTCGCTCACACGGTTTCAAATTCACAACCGAAATCCGATTCAATCCGGACAACCTGGAGAAGATTCACGTCCTTTTGCCAAAGGAAAAGGACTGGATGCCAGTCGAACTGCAAAGACCGGCGATTGAATATGGTCGGGGGCTGTCCTTAATCCAGCACGAAATCACGCGCGCCGAGGCGGGGAAAAAACTCACACGTGCAAACGCTGAAGAGGAACTGAACTCCGCCCAGGCTCGCCTGAACGACAGGTGGGGTGATGCAATTTCTCGTGGCGTGCAAGTAAGAAGAGACGGTAGTCTTGTCAGATTCCAGGGGTACACGTCGGCAAAAGTCATTAATGACAGAAAACCCAAGAGTAGCGTCTCGTCGCCAGCGGAACCGGTTCCTGAAGTCAGCTCAACTTACATGAAGTTGCTATCCAACGTGATGCCTTTCAAGGCATTCTCATTGAGCGAGGAGCTAGCATGAGCAATGAAGCAATTCCACTTAACACTTCTATTGCTGGTGTTGCAGTGGCAAGACAAGTCTTGGATGCTGTGGTCCAGTATCCGGTGTTTGAACACATTCAACAGGCTGCCGTCGCAGACATCAACTTGATGAGTGAAATCAGGATGCCGTTCGGGCTCATGGTGTTGGCGGACCCTGGGATGGGAAAAACGCTTCTCTTGGAAGTGATTCGGCGTTCCCTCACTCAGATGGATCACTTCCTTGATAAGGCCCGACCGGTACTGAGCATCAGTCTTGACAGCGCCGTCGATACCCACAAATTGGCATCCAAGTTGATGTTTGCGTTGGGATATCCCATGCTACCGTCCCGGCCCAATCTTGAGAGCATGACTCACATGATCGACATGGGAATTGACAGGCTGAAACCCAAGGTTTTGCTTGTCGATGAGTGTCAACATATGTGCGAGGGGAATCGGGATATCACAGCGCGTGCGCTGACTGATTGGTTGAAGGTTCGGATGGACAAACACAATCTTCCGTTTGCTGGTGCTGGCACGACTACATTCGAGAGGATCAGCGAAATCAATCCTCAATTCACTTCCAGATCGTCTGCCAAGTACACGATTGGCCCTTTTCAGATAGGGGATGCGTGGAGCCAACTGATTCAAGCTTTCGCGAGCGTGGTTACGAAAGTTGATTTGAAAGCACTCAAATCTGATTCGATGCTGAAGGCAACTCACTTGGCGACGGGTGGCAATCTTCGACGCCTCAAGAAGTTACTAGTCTATGCATGTATCAGTGCGGCTGATAGGCCGCAAGCGATGCTTACCAAGGAAGATATGGAGTCTGGTTTTGATCGGGCGTTCGGTCTCGCCAGCGGACTTGCCAACCCGTTTCGGTCCAAGCGCTCATGATTGCCAATTTTGAGTGCACGAACCAGACATTTGCTGGAAAGTTGCTCGCCGCGCCCGCAGCATATCTGGACGAATCTCCTGCGTCGTGGATCCAATACGTGTGTGCTGGACACCAGTACTCTATAACGCGCCTTGAAGACATTCTTGGTGTGAAGCCTAGATTTCACGACTGGGACTTGCGCGTGAGTCGATTAGACTGGCTGGAAGTTCTGAAGCGGGCCGATAGCGATCACCGTTCATTTGCGGCTGCATTTTTATCCCAGGAATATTCCTCGCTTACCTCAATGGGTAAGGCTTCATCGCTGTTGCACAGCGGTCCTCCAAAATACCGTTGGTGTTCAGCCTGTCTCGAAGATGATGATCGGCCCTACATCCGATGGTGGTGGAGATTTCCTGGAAGTACGTATTGCCCCAAACACCAAAGTCGATTGGCATCGCAATGTGGCAACTGCAAAAGTGAATTGGTTTTGTCCTATGCATTGATGGTCAATGCCGGAAGGCGCTGCCCGATTCCAGACTTGGGGCACTGTCAAAGCTGCGGTCTTCCACGTTGGTTTACTCAAGCGGATGAATCTGTTTTTTCCCCTCCGGCACCTGGACACTCATCAGCGTCAACTGCAGCGGATCGCAATTGTGAGGATGATATTGACCCTTTGCAGAAAATCAAAGACGGTCTGAAAAGAGCTGAGAAAGTCCGGTGGGGAAACGATAGGTTCCTAGTAGATGACTTCGGACAGTTTGTTATGTCGAGCGAAACAAAGAAGCGACCAGTGTTGTTGATCAAGGCTAGCGTATTGAATCCTGAGAGGATGGCCGACGACAAACCTGTATCCAAAAACTGGTCGTCCGGCATCGTGAAATGGAGGGTACCTGACCGCCGCAAGCTTGCCTACGCATTGGGACTCTTTCGGAAAGAGTTGAAGTCTATTGATCGCATGAGTTGGTCGTCAGTTGGCGGTAAAGACGAGTCAACATGATTGAACTGAATAAAGGTTTGCGCTGGTGCGTAGGCACATTGCCGCAGGTTGAGCAGGGAACTTATTTGGGTGAGTTTCCGATACGCGACGATATTGGTACGGGTGAGTCCGGACACGGATATGTTCTGCGTATGGCCGTTGTTAACTGCTTGGGTGGGTTGCCCGCGGTCAAGAAAATGCTTGGAAAGACGCGATACGCCGTGCTGGAGGACACGGACGCCCATCGAATTGCCGGCTGGTTTGGTGCCAATCTTGCACGGCTTAGTCGTGCGCTTGGCTCTACGGGAATAGGCAAGGCTGAAGGTGGATTTGAGTTCTGTGGCCATTCCATTGGACGCAGCTATTTTGTGAATCGCATGTATCCGAGGGTATGCGCCCTATGCTCGGCCGACGAACCCTACTGTAAAAGTCAATGGGAGCTGTCGCTGGCTACAACTTGTCACCTGCACTGCGTGGCGCTTATAGACAGTTGCCCATGGTGTGGGAGCGATTTGTCCTGGAACAGGCCGAGTTTGATGACGTGCAAGTGCGGCGGAAATTTGGCCTCGATGCAAAATCTGCGTGACTCATCTGCGTTTGAAAACGCCATTTCTCGATGGCTGGCCATGAAGCTCCATCCACAGGATGACGTCAATTGCATTGAATCGGCGCGCAAGACAATGCACTTGGACATGGAATCGGCGCTAACGCGCCTGATCAAACCTTTGACACTGGGGGGAGGGATGCAATTAATTTATGCACTGGGCACAGCGCAACGATCTGATGTGTCTGAATTACGCGTTTCTCATCGCAAAAAATCGTCGATCGTGTCAGCGAGTGAAATTTTGCTTCAGGCCAATGCAATGGTGAGCAAGCTCATGGATTTTCAACATGTTGAATTCCGTCAGTCCAATCTTTCTGTAGTCGTCAAGTTGTTGGCTGAAACGGCAAAAGCGAACTCTGACGCTGCTGATCGTAGTCTTGCGCTCTCCCTGATCTATGTTCTGCTCCGGCAGGGCGGACGATCAAATTGGAAAAGTCGTTACCCACAGCTTTCTCAGTACGAATTGTTTTGAATAGACGGCAGATTTTGCAGGCAGATGGATCCGTGTCAAGGGTTCAAAAAAGAGGACGGACAGCTTCACCTCTTTTAACCACTACTACCAACACTTAGCAACTTCAGGTCGCATAGGTATAGTTCGCCTAACAATCCGTGAACGGGAGCCGAAGAATACAGCAGCGCTTCGAAGGGCAATTACAGTCCTTGGTGTTCAACGCTCTGCTGGGTAGCTGAATCGTTGACACAGAGTTAACAAAGTTCATGGTCTGTCTTTTATTGCGTATTCCAGTGAAACTTTGCCAGTGATTCCACTCCAAAACAGCCACAGATTCCAATTGAAACCAGCCAGCCGTTCCAGTCCAAACTAGGCCACCGATTCTTCCGCACTTTAGCTGCACCGTTTCGTCAAAGGCGCGTTGTATGGAATGAATGTCTCCAGTGCGGGCGAAGGACGAAACCGCTTCGCGGTAGCCGTACTCCAGCGTATGTAGTTTTCGCAGACAGGTGGCGCGTGTCGATGTAGTGAATTGAGGCAATTGGCCTCGTTCACACAGGAGCACTGACAT